>JAYSZI010000043.1:0-20983 GCA_043738095.1 Lysobacter sp. | reverse complement strand
GGCCGCGTCATCATCGCGCGCGCGATCATCAGCCGGCGCTTCATGCCGCCCGACAGCGTGCGGCTCATCATCTGCGCCTTGTCCCACAGCTGCGCGCGGCGGAGTTCTTCCTCGGCGCGGACCACGGCCTGCGCACGCGGCACACCGTAAAACCCAGCGTAGTTGACCAGGATGTCGAGGGGTTTCTCGAACATGTTGAAGTTGATTTCCTGCGGCACCAATCCCATCAGCCGCATCGCCGAGCTGCGGTCGGCGACGATGTCGGTGCCGAAGATCCGCACCGAGCCGGCGCTGAGGTTCACCAGCGAGCTGACGATGCCGATCAAGGTCGACTTGCCCGCGCCGTTGGGGCCGAGCAGGGCGAAGAAATCGCCGGGCATGACGTCGAGCGACACGCCCTTGAGCGCCTCGACCCGGTTGTCGTAGGTCTTGCGCAAGTCGCGTACGGAAAGTGCCGGTATTGGTGTGGCCGACTGCGGCGCAGGGGCGGCCGCCTGGTTTTGGGTCATTGCTGGAAGGCCTGCGCCGCAAGCGGGGCGGCGATAGTCGGTAGTATAGGCGGCCCCGTGGCGGCACTCCGGCCACTGTCTGTTGCAGACCTGTCGGTATTCCTGTGGCCATCCAGCACTTCCCCCTGAAGCTCGTCTCGCGCCGCATGCTCGCGCCCACGGTCGGTCACTACGCATTCGTGCGCGACGACGGCCAGCCGCTGGACTACATCCCCGGCCAGTTCATCCAGGTGCATTTCCACTACGCCGACGGCACCGCGACCAAGCGCAGCTATTCGCTGGCGACGATCCACGACCACGCGATGGGTCCGGGCGAAGCGGTCGAGATCGCGGTCAGCTACGTCGCCGGCGGCGCGGCGACGGCGTTGTTCGAGGGCCTCGACGTGGGCGGCGTGATCGAGGCCAGTGGCCCGTTCGGCCGCTTCTGCCTGATGCCGGCCGACAGCAACCGGCGTTATCTGTTGATCGGCACCGGCACGGGCATCACCCCGTACCGCGCGATGCTGCCGCAAATCGAAGCATTGATCGCGCAGCGAAACATCGAGGTCGTGCTGCTGTTCGGCGCACGCACGCCGGTCGAGCTGCTGTACGGCGACGACTTCCGCGCATTCGCCAACAAGCATCCGGATAATTTTCGATTCATTCCGTGCTTCTCGCGCGAGCTGCCGGCGCCGGGCTCGGCGCACGCCCATGCCGAGGTGCGCCACGGCTACGTCCAGCAGTTCCTCGCCGAGTTCGCGCCGAACGCTGCGACCGACATCGCTTACCTGTGTGGCAATCCGAACATGGTCGATACCTGCTTCGAGACGCTCAAAGGCGTCGGCCTGGCGGTACCGCAGATCCGGCGCGAGAAGTACGTCAGCAGCAAGTAGGGCGCGATCCGGCAATGCCAGCGTACCGAGGCGACGACGCGCGCGCAGCCCTTCAGCCGTGGGCGATCGTGTGCCGACACCCCGGACACCGCCAAGGTGTCTGTCACGTTTTTCCCCTGACCCACGTCTGTCATCCTCAAGGCATTACGCCTTTGGCCTATTGGGGACCCCATGCGAAAGCTCCGACTTCTGCCCAGCGCGCTGCTAACAGCGCTGCTGCTGGCAGGTTGCAACGACACGCCGCCGACCGCCGGCGCAACCGGCACCACCCGCCATTTCGGCGCGATTGCGTTTGAACCGTGCTCGCTGCCCAGCATTGCCGGTGGACAGAGCACGCAGGCGCAGTGCGCGACGCTCAAAGTGGCGGAAGATCCCGCGGCCCCGAACGGCCGCAAGATCGGGCTCAACATCGCCTGGCTGCCGGTCGCCAAGGGCGTCGGCACCGGCGATCCCGTGTTCTTTCTCGCTGGAGGTCCGGGCCAGGCGGCGACCGAACACGCCGCCACCATCGACGCGACATTGCGCGAGGTGCGCAAGCAACGCGACGTGATCCTGGTCGATCAGCGTGGCACCGGAAAATCCAACGCGCTGGCCTGCCTCGATGCGCGCGGCAAGGCGTTGCTCCCCGAAAAAATGGATACCGATCCCGCCGCCTTGGCGGACTACGCGCGTCAGTGCGCGCAGTCGCTGACTGCCAAGGCCGACCCGCGCTTCTACACCACCACCCAGGCGGTCCAGGACCTCGAGACGGTCCGCGCTGCGCTCGGCGTGGCCAGCATCAATCTGCTTGGCGTGTCCTACGGCACGCGCGTGGCGCAGCAGTACGCGGCCACGTACCCAAAACGCACCCGCGCGCTCGTACTCGATGGCGTGGTGCCGAACGATCTCGTTGTCGGCGGCGAGTTCGCCCACACGTTTGAAAACGCGTTGGCGCTGCAGGCCGCGCAATGCCGGAAACTGCCCGCCTGCCAGCGACGTTACGCCACCGACATGCGCGCGCAGCTACGCGGGGTCCTGACGACACTGAAGGCGACGCCGGTCGAGGTCGAGTACCGCGATCCGACTACCAGCCAGAGCAAGCGCGAGACCCTGACGGCCGATACCGTCACCGGTTTGGCCTTCATGTTTTCGTACGCGCCGCAGACAGCTGCGCTGCTGCCGCTGGTGATCGACGAGGCCGACCACGGCCGCTACGCGCCGCTGATGTCGCTTGCGCAGCTGATGACGAAGTCAGTCGGAGCGCAGATGAGCCACGGCATGCAGTGGTCGGTGATCTGCGCCGAAGACGCCGACCGCAGCCGCGAGGATGCAAGCGCGGCCGACACCGTGCTCGGCGCCGACGTCGCGCGCCTGTTTTTCGCCGCGTGCCCGCAGTGGCCGACCGGCAAGCGTCCGGCCGCGTTCAATGCACCGTTGAAGTCGTCCCTGCCGACCCTGTTGCTGTCGGGCGAGCTCGATCCGGTCACGCCTCCGCGCTACGGCGAGCGCGTGCTGAAGGGGCTGAGTCAGGGTCGCCACCAGGTGTTGCGTGGGCAAGGCCACAACGTCAGTGGGATCGGCTGCATGCCCAAACTGCTCGGCCAGTTTTTCGAGACTGCCAATGCCAAGGCCCTCGACACAAAATGCCTCGATACGCTCACCTACGTACCGCCGTTCACCAGCTTCAATGGCTGGGAACCGTGATGGGGCGGCAAAGGCGGGAAAGAGGGAACAGGGAATGTGTGACCACCTCGGTGGTTAGCGCGTGGCCCAGATCGGCTCCGCATTTCCACGCTCATCTCAGCCATCCCTTCCCGCTCCTCATTCCCTCTTCCCCATTCCCGCATTCGAGCACCGCCCCATGATTTCCGCCCACAACCTGCACAAGGCCTTCAAGACCAAGACCGGCACGGTCAAGGCCGTCGACGGCGTCCATTTCGACGCCCGCGACGGTGAGATCACCGGCCTACTGGGGCCCAACGGCGCCGGCAAGACCACCACGCTGCGCATGCTGTACACACTGATGCAGCCCGACACCGGGCAGGTACTTGTCGATGGCATCGACGCTGCCCGCGACGCCGCCAGCGTGCGGCGCGCGCTGGGCGTGTTGCCCGATGCCCGCGGCGTCTACAAGCGCCTGACCGCGCGCGAGAACATCGCGTACTTCGGCGAGTTGCACGGGTTGTCGAAGGCCACGATCGCGCAGCGCACGCAGGTGCTGTCGGCGGCGTTGCAAATGGACGACATCCTCGACCGCCAGGCCGAAGGTTTCTCGCAAGGCCAGCGCACCAAGACCGCGATCGCGCGCGCGCTGGTACATGACCCGAAGAACGTGATTCTCGACGAGCCAACCAATGGTCTGGACGTGATGACCACCCGCGCGATGCGGACGTTCTTGCGGCAACTGCGCGATGAGGGCCGCTGCGTGATTTTCTCCAGCCACATCATGCAGGAGGTCGCGGCGTTGTGTGACCGCATTGTCATCATCGCCAAGGGGCAAGTGGTGGCTGCGGGCAGCGCCGACGAGCTGCGCGCGCAGTTCGGTGAAGACAACCTCGAGGACGCCTTCGTCAAGGCGATCGGCTCCGAGGAGGGTCTGCACGCATGAATACGTCCGTGTTTTCTTCCGTGTGGGCAGTGATGCGCAAGGAGTTGCTCGACATATCGCGCGACCGTCGCACCCTGGCGATGGCGCTGCTGATGGGCCCGCTGCTGTATCCGGTGCTGATGCTGGGCATGGGCGCGCTGGCCGAGAACCGGCAGAAGACCCAACTAGACAAGGTGCTCGAAGTCCCGGTGATCGGTGCCGAGCGCGCCCCGAATCTAATCGCGTTCCTGGCCTCCAATGGCATCACTGCCACCAGGCCGCCGCGCGACGTGGTGGCCGCGATTGAGCGCCAAGATATCGATGTCGCCATCGAGATCGACCAAGGCTTTGGCGCGAATTGGCGGGAAGGCACCCCGGCCCGGATCGACATCCTGAGCGACAGCACGCGCCAGAACGCCGAGATCCCCACCGCGCGCGTGCGCGCTGCGTTGGCGGCGTATGCCAGTCAGGTCGGCGCATTGCGCCTGTACGCGCGCGGCATCGATCCCCGAGTCACGCAGCCGGTCAATATCGGCACGCGCGACCTCGCATCGGCCGAGGCCAAGCGCAGCGCGTTGATGTCGCTCTTGCTGCCGTACCTGCTGATCCTGACCTCGTTCCTCGGCGGCACCTACCTGATCCTCGATGCCACAGCCGGCGAGCGCGAACGGCAGTCGCTCGAGCCGTTGCTGGCGACGCCAGCGGCACGCGGGGCGATCGTCAGCGGCAAGATCGCTGCTGCCTGCGCGATGGGCGTGCTGTCACTGCTGTTGACGCTGCTTGCATTCAAAGTCAGCGCGCAGATGGCAACGGGCATGGCGAAGATGCTCGATGTCAGCTTTGTCGCGATGGCCAAGATGCTGCTGATCCTGTTGCCGATGCTGTTTTTCGGCACGTCGCTGCTGACGTTCCTGGCGGCGTCGGCCAAGAGCATGAAGGAAGCCCAGAGCCACATGATGTGGCTGATGCTGCTGCCGATGGTGCCCACGCTGATCCTGATGGTAAATCCGATCAAGACCCAGCTATGGCAGTTCACAGTGCCGTTCCTGGCGCAGAACCAGCTGCTGCTCAAGGTGATCAGAGGCGAGCCGATCGACACACAGGTGTGGGCGGTCTACTTGGTCGCCGGCTTTGGCGTGGCGGCGCTGCTGTGGTTTGCGGCGGTGCGGCGTTATCACCAGGAAAGGTTGGCGATCTCGGGCTGATGGCCCCCATGGATAGCGCAAAGTCCGGTGCCAGCCGGACTTTGGCGTGACGTTCCCCCACCGGGATGTGAAGACACCTTCCAACGCAACTGTCGCGTTGGTTCGTCGCGCCGAAGCGTTTGCTGGCTACCGGCAGATGAAGCGCTACCGCGTTGTTTGCCGTCAGGGATCTCCGGGACGTCCTCACCTAGTTCGCGCATAGGACTTGGCTTGCGGATTGCACCAACCTCGAGCCGGTCGCCGCGATGACGTGCGGATTTCGGCAGCTGCAATGCGGCGATAAACGAGCAGGTTCACGCAGTGCTGCGAAAGCGCAGCCTTTCCAGAACCAGCCGGGGGCGTTCGGATGAAGCGCGCCTCGAGAACCGCATGCGGCCTTCGAGACCCGGTCGCCTAGCTTTAGCGCAGGACAACAAAAAGCCCGGCTTGCGCCGGGCTTTTTGTTGGCTGGGATGACTCGCCCACCGGTGGGCTCAACCGCCCGGATTAAACCCGATCGTGCGACGCGTCGTCACCGGCGCATCTACAGGCTGGAAGCGCCAACGACGCACGGCGTTCACTGCCTCGCGGTCGAACACGCGCGCTGGGTTGGCCTTTACCACTCGCGCCGCAGTGACCGAACCGTCGGTGCCGACCGTAAACTCGATCTGCACTTCCCCGGAAGTGCCTGAACGCAACGCTTCCGGGGGGTACTTTGGCGCCGGGGTCGAGAGCGCGCGCAACTGCGTCGACCCGGTGGCGGCGGTGGCGGCGGCAGGCCTGGGCGTGGCCGCCGCGGGCGGCGCGGCTGCAGCGGCCTGCGCGGCTGCGCGTTGATCGGCCGCACGCTGATCTGCGGCGCGTTGCTCTGCCGCGCGCTGCTCGGCGGCCTGCTGGTCGGCGACGCGCTTGCTGTCGGTGGTCTGCTGCGTGGCCAGAACCTTGGCGGCCTGTTCCTGCTGCTTCTGCTGGTCGGCGAGGCGCTTCTTTTCGAGTTCGACCTGCTTTTTGGCCTCTTCCTCGGCAGTCAGCACCTGCTGCTCACCGCGCTTGGCAATGGCCTGCTGCTGGGTGGTGATGCTGGTCTTGAGGCGGGCAAGCGCCGGATGTTGGGCGTCGGCCTTTTCGAGCAAGGCGGCCAAGCGCTGCGCTTCGGTCACGTCTTCGCGGGTGACGCTTTGCTCGATCGCGATCACGGTCATTGGCAACAGATCGCTCAAGGCGCTGGAAACTGATGCGTCGCCTGGCTGCTTGTCGCGTAGGGCGAGGTAGTACTCGACCGCGTTGTCTTCGGCGGGGGCGTACAGGCGGTTATCGCTATAGGCCTTGCTCGCCGCTTCGCGCAGCTGCTCGGGCGACATGCTGCTGACCTTCGCCGAGACCGCGGTGGCCGCGGTCACTGCCGGGGCGGCCGCAGGGCCGGTGGCCGTGGTGTCGGGGGCCTTGTCTTTGCTGCACGCCGCCAGCACCAGGCTAAGGGCTAGCACCAGCGACAGCTGGGAGAGGACGGACTCACGGCGCGAGCGCCGAACTTGGTTTTTTACGACGGTCATTGTGGAAACTCCCCTGAGGTACGCGCTGATGGGGCGCATGGCGTAAGCACGCGCCCGTACGCCGCATTTGTCAAGCGGCGTATGCGCGGGGCGGGCGACTAAGCACACGCGCCCGGTGTAAAACGTGATCGGCGAATCGGTCTGTTCAGCCGCAGCCTCACTCGGGTTGCCCACCGTGGGAAAGCTGTTTACTTGCCGATGCAGAAGCTGGCAAAAATGTGCCCGAGCAGGTCATCGGCGCGGATCCGTCCGGTGATCTCGCCCAGGGCGTCGTGCGCGGCTCGCAGCGCTTCGGCGGCGAGGTCCAGGGCCTCAAGGGCGAGCTGCGCTCGGGCGTCATCCAGAGCGCCGCGTGCGCGAAGCAGCGCCTCGACGTGGCGTGCGCGCGCGGTGAACGCACCGTCGCCGCCGCCCTCCCCTTGCGCAAGTTTGCGCAGCCGCACATGCAGAGCATCGAGCCCCGTCCCGGTACGCGCCGAAATCCGCAACGTGTCCGCAGGTTCCGGTGGTGGTGGTGTCCCGGTTACCAGATCGGCCTTGTTATGCAGCCACAAGGTCTCGGCAACACCCGCAATCGCGTCCGCGACGGCGGGCGCTCCGGCACCGGGATCGCGTGCGTCTAGCACCACGATGGCCAGATCGGCGCGCCCAAGTTCGTTGCGCGCGCGGCGCATGCCCTCGCGCTCGATCACGTCGCCGCCTGCATGCAGACCCGCGGTGTCGACCAGGGTCAATTCGACGCCGTCGATGCGCACCACTTCGTGCAGCAGGTCGCGGGTGGTGCCGGCGATGTCGGTGACGATGGCGCGGTCGCTGCCGGCAAGCGCATTGAGCAGGGAGCTCTTGCCCACGTTGGGCGGACCGACGATGACGGCGTGCAGCCCATCGCGCAGGCGGCGACCACGTTCTGTCGCGCGCAGCAACTCGTCGAGTGCGATGCAGAGAGTATCCATGCGAGCGCGCAACGCATCGCCACCAAGGGTATCGAGCGATTCGTCGGCGAAATCGATCGCGGCTTCGACGTGCACACGGATCGCGAGCAGGTCGTCCGCCAACGCTTCCACTCGCCGCGAGAACTCGCCATCGAGCGCTCGTCGGGCGGCGCGCGCGGCGCGGGCGTCACCGGCGGCGATGAGGTCGGCCACGGCCTCGGCCTGGGCCAGGTCGAGGCGGCCTTCGAGAAACGCGCGTTCGCTGAATTCACCGGGGCGCGCATGCCGAGCACCCAGCGCGCAGCAACGCGAGACAAGTTCCGCCAGCAGGGCCGGGCTGCCGTGCGCCTGCAGTTCAACCACGTCCTCCCCGGTGTAGCTCGCGGGCGCGGCAAAGTACAACGCGATGCCGTCGTCGAGAGTGTCGCCGGCGGCGTCGCGGAAGCGCGCGTGGTGAGCATGTCGCGGGGTCAGGGTGCGACCGCAGACCGTTTCGGCGATGCCGCGGGAGCGTGGGCCCGACAAGCGCACGATGCCGACCCCGCCGGCGCCAAGGGCGGTCGCAATCGCGGCGATGGTGTCACGTGGTTGTTCCAACTGAGTAGCTCCGTCCCCAAAGGCAGCCTGCCCTAATCCAAGCATGAGTTTCCGTCGCGCCGCCAAAGCTTGCTGTGCTTGTCCATGCCGAGTCGCTCATGTCGAGGTCGCATAAGACTGGACGCTTCCCATGATGCTTCAAGCGCAAACAACGAAGCCCGCGCAATGCGGGCTTCGTCGCGTCGCTGCCTGGGGCGACTAAGCCTTTGCGGGCACCACCGGCTCCTCGCTGTAGCGCTTGGTCATCCACCACTGCTGCAACAGGCCCAGGCCAGCGTTGGTAATCCAGTACAGCACCAGGCCGGCCGGGAAGAACGCGAACATCACACCGAACACCAGCGGCATCATCTGCATCATCTTGGCCTGCATCGGGTCCATGCCCGGCGCCATCGGCGTGAGCTTCTGGGTCGCCCACATCACCGCCATGTTGATCACCGGCAGCACGAAGTACGGATCGCGTGCGGTCAGGTCCTGGATCCAGCCGATCCACGGCGCATGGCGCAATTCGACCGATTCCGACAGCATCCAGTACAGGGCCAGGAACACCGGCATCTGCAGCAGGATCGGTAAGCAACCGCCGACCGGGTTGATCTTCTCCTTCTTGTACAGCTCCATCATCGCCATCTGGAACTTCTGCTTGTCGTCGCCGTAGCGCTCCTTAAGCTGGGCGATTCGCGGCTGGAACTTGCGCATCTTGGCCATCGACTTGTATTGCGCCGCCGACAGCGGATACATCGCCAGCTTGATCAGCACCACCAAGCCAATGATCGCCCAGCCCCAGTTGCCGACCAGGCCGTGGAGCTTCTCGAGCACCCAGAACAGCCAGCCGGCGATGGTGGCGAACATGGCGTAGCTGCTGAAGTCGACCGCGCGCTCCAGACCCGGCACGTTCTGCACTTCGATCTGCTTGACCAGTTTCGGTCCAAGCCACAACCGCGCCTGGGTGCTGGCCTGGGCACCGGGCGCAACCTCAACGCCAGGGCCGACCTCGCGGATCAGGTACTGGCTGCCGCCGACGCCCTGCGGCGTGGCCAGCGAAAACTTCCCGGCGTCGCTCGGCCCCGGAATCCAGGCGGCGAAGAAATGGTGCTGCAGCATCCCGATCCAGCCGCCCGTCACGTCCTTGTCGAGCGTGCCGTCGTCGACAAAATCGTCGAAGTTGCGCTTCTCGTACTTGTCGGTCGTGCTGAACCAGGCCGCGCCCTGGAAGCTGTAGCTCTCCGCGCTCATCGGTCCCTTGGCCGCCAGTGCGCGCGGCACGCGGCTGAGCTGACGGTAGACGAAGCCCTGCCACGGCGCGGTGCCGGTGTTGACGACATCATCGCGCACGTTCACCACGTAGTCGCCGCGGGTGAACGTGTAAGTGCGACGGATGGTCACGCCATTGGCGCTCGTCCAGACGAAAGGCACGACCACGCTCTTGGCGCCATCGGCGAGATGGAACTCGTTCGCGGCGGCACCGGGGGCAGCGGCTTCGGCAGCGGCGCGCTCAAGGACGAAGCCACCTTCGTGACTCGGCGCCGGGCCGGTGTTGCTGACCCAGCCACTCTGGGCCACGAAGTATCGTGCGGGATCCTCGTCTAACAACCGCACTGGTGCGCTGCCGGCGTCGGCCGTGTTCGGGTAACGCAGCAGGTCGGCCTGGCGCAATTGCCCGCCGTCCATCACCACTTTGAGCACGTCGGTGGTCACGGTGACCGGTGTCGCCACGCTGGTCGCGTTGGCCGGTGTAGCCGACATCGCGGGCGGTGCATTCGGCGCGGAGGGCACTCCCATCGTCGTAGGTGTAGCGGCGCCGCTGGCGCTGGGTACCGTGCTCACCGCCGTGGTGACAGGGTTCGCCGATGCCGGAGGTGCGGCTTTTTCCTTGCCCCATTCCATCCACAACAAGGTCGCCACCATCAGCCAGGCGAAGAGCAGGAAAACACGGGTCTGGTTCATGGGCAGCAGGCAGGCTCAGCCAACGCGCGCGGGCGGCGTGGCATCAGGGGAAGGGGAAGTATCCGAAGCGGCCGGCATTGTGACCGCCGCAGCCGACACCGGCAACGCGGGCGACGTCAGCGCGCCGGCGCGCATGAGCAGACCGAGGAACGCGGCGCGCAATTCGTCACCACTGAACCGCGCCGCACCTGCACGCGCAACCACGACGTAGTCGCCACCGGCCAAGTCAGCGCGGCAGTGGCGGAAGGCATCGCGAAGCACGCGCTTGATGCGGTTGCGCCCAACGGCATGCGGATCGACTTTGCGTGACACCGCCAAGCCAAGCCGCGGACCACCGCTGTCGGCCTGCCAATGCAAAGCCATCACAGGCAGCGCAACGCGCCGGCCTAGCTTGAAGATGCGATCGAAGTCCGCACGCGCGCGCACCCGCGAAGTACGCGGGAAGCGAAAACAGGGCGTCGGTTCGTTACCGGCCAAAGCCGGACGGCCGTGGTGACGGCCGTGAATCGTTGCGCTTAAGCGCAGAGACGCTTGCGACCCTTGGCACGACGGCGTGCCAGGATCTTGCGGCCGTCGGCCGTCGCCATGCGGGCACGGAAGCCGTGGTCGCGCTTGCGCTTGAGGTTGCTGGGCTGGTAGGTGCGCTTTGTGGCCATGATTCGGCTCTGCGTATACGGCGGAAATGAACCGCGAAGTCTAGCGGCTAGACACCCGCGTGGTCAACCTCGGCGTATCACGACGTAGGCATCCGCGCCCGCTTCGGTCATCCCACCCTGCCGAGCAACCCACAGGACTGCCAGTACGGCGCGGTCCCGGCGGTGATAGTCTGGCTGACCCCTGCTCGCCGCGAGGCGCGATGCCTGACACCGCGCGCGGGCCCGTTTTTGTCATTCAAGAATCTGCTGCCCTATGGACGCCTGGCCCCGCTGCCTCGAACGCCTCGAAGCCGAATTTCCCGCCGAGGACGTCCACACCTGGCTGAAACCCCTGCAAGCCTCCCACCGCGACGACGTCACCGTGCTGTATGCGCCCAACGCGTTCGTGGTCGAACACGTGCGCGAGCGCTATCTGGTGCGCATTCGGGAGCTGCTGGCGTACTTCTCTGGCAGCGCCGAGGTAACCCTGGAAATCGGCTCGCTGCCCCGCGCAGCCGTGCCCACCCGCCAAGCCGATGCGCCTGCGAGCTATGCGGTACGCGCCACCCCGGTCGAACCGTTCAACGGCCACCTCGACAGCCACTACACCTTTGACAACTTCGTTGAAGGCCGCAGCAACCAACTCGGTCGCGCCGCCGCGTTCCAAGCCGCGTCGCGCCCCGGCGAGCGCGCCCACAATCCGCTGTTGTTGTATGGCGGCACCGGGCTGGGCAAGACCCACCTGATGTTCGCCGCGGGCAACGCGATGCTGGCGGCCAACCCGGCGACACGCGTCATGTACCTGCGTTCGGAGCAGTTCTTCAGCGCGATGATGCGGGCGCTCCAAGACAAGGCGATGGACGGCTTCAAGCGCCAATTCCAGCAGGTCGATGCGTTGCTGATCGACGACATCCAGTTTTTCGCCGGCAAGGACCGCACCCAGGAGGAGTTCTTCCATACCTTCAATGCATTGTTCGACGGCAAGCAGCAGATCATCCTGACCTGCGACCGCTACCCGCGAGAGGTCGAAGGGCTCGAGCCGCGGCTGAAATCCCGTCTGGCCTGGGGTCTGTCGGTCGCGATTGAGCCGCCCGACTTCGAAACCCGGGCCCAAATCGTGCTGGCCAAGGCGCGTGAGCGCGGTGCGGCGATCCCCGAGGAAGTGGCCTACCTGCTGGCCAAGAAGATGCGCAGCAACGTGCGCGACCTTGAGGGCGCGCTCAACACCCTGACCGCACGCGCCAACTTCACCGGCCGCGCGATCACCCCCGAGTTCGCCCAGGAAACCCTGCGCGATTTGCTGCGCGCGCAGCAGCAATCGGTCGGCATCCCCAACATCCAGAAGACCGTGGCAGACTACTACGGCCTGCAGATCAAGGACTTGCTGTCGAAGCGTCGGACCCGCTCCTTGGCCCGCCCGCGGCAGATGGCGATGGCGCTGACCAAGGAGCTGACCGAGCACAGCCTGCCGGAGATCGGGGATGCCTTTGCGGGGCGTGATCACACCACGGTGCTTCACGCCTGTCGTCAGATCCGCACGTTGATGGAGACCGACGGCAAGCTGCATGAAGACTGGGACAAGCTGATTCGCAAGCTCAGTGAGTGAGTGTCAGGGGCAGGCGGACCACAAGCCTTTGCGCCTAAGCACCTCGAAATGGGGTCTGCAGCAAGGTGGTATTAATTGGCCCGGACATGTGGATAAGTTAGCCGGGCGCATTGGTGCGGAAAGTTATCCACAGCTTGTTAGGTGGGTGCAGGCGCAGTTGTACGAGAGTTAGGTTTTTAGAATAATGATAAATATCAATGGTTTGATGGTGTTTTCCCGGGTTTTCGGCTACACCATCACCACCATGCTTTAGATTTATTCAATTCTTTTGTATTGGTTAGGGGAGTGGGTCCGCATGCGTTTCAGCCTGCAACGCGAAGTGTTTCTCAAGCCGTTAGCGCAAGTGGTCAACGTTGTTGAACGACGCCAGACCCTGCCAGTTCTGGCGAACCTGCTGGCCCAGGTCAAGGATGGCCAGTTATCCCTGACCGGAACCGACCTCGAAGTCGAGATGGTCTCCCGTGTGAACGTCGACGACGCCAAGGACGGGGAGATCACCATTCCGGCCCGCAAGTTGTTCGAGATCGTCCGCGCCCTGCCCGACGGCAGCAAAGTCACCGTGACTCAGGCTGGCGACAAGGTAACCGTGCAGGCGGGGCGTTCGCGTTTCACCTTGGCGAGCCTGTCGGCGAACGACTTTCCCTCGATCGATGAAGTTGAAGCCACCGAGCGCGTACGCGTGCCCGAAGCGGCGCTCAAAGAACTGATAGAACGCACTGCATTCGCGATGGCCCAGCAGGACGTGCGTTATTACCTCAACGGCCTGCTGTTCGATCTACGCGAGAACAGCCTGCGTTGCGTGGCGACCGACGGTCACCGCCTGGCCATGTGCGAAACGGAGTACGAAGGCGGTGGCCAGACCAAGCGCCAGATCATCGTGCCGCGCAAGGGCGTGCAGGAACTCCAACGTCTGCTCGAAGGCGGTGACCGCGAGGTCGAGCTTGAGATGGGCCGCGGCCATATCCGGGTCAAGCGTGACGATGTCACCTTCACGAGCAAGTTGATCGATGGGCGCTTCCCGGATTACGAAGCGGTGATCCCAATCGGGGCTGACAAGGAGGTGCGGATCGATCGCGAGACGCTGCGAGCCTCATTGCAGCGCGCCGCGATCCTGTCCAACGAGAAGTACCGCGGCGTCCGCATTGAGGTCTCGCCGGGTCAGCTCAAGATCAGCGCGCACAATCCCGAGCAGGAAGAGGCGCAGGAGGAAGTCGAGGCCGACACGAAGGTCGATGACCTAGCCGTTGGGTTCAACGTCAACTACCTGCTCGATGCGCTCAGTGCCTTGCGCAACGACCAAGTAGTACTGGCGTTGCGGGACGCCAATTCGTCGGCGCTGGTGCGCGAGGCGGACAACGACAAGTGCCGGCATGTGGTAATGCCACTGAGGCTATAGCTTTTCCACGTTGTCCCAGGGCAACGTTCCACGTGAAACACTCCACGCCCGGCCCGTCCGGGCGTGGTCGTTTGAGGCGCACAGTCGCAATGCACGTCACCCGCTTGGAAATCCGCCAGTTGCGCCGGTTCGTCGATGTCGGCCTCGCGCCCGAGCCTGGCCTGAATGTCATTACCGGCGACAACGGCGCCGGCAAGACCAGCGTCCTCGAAGCACTGCATTTGATGGCTTACGGTCGCAGCTTTCGCGGTCGCGTTCGCGACGGCCTCATTCGCAGCGGCGAGGCGGCTCTCGAGGTGTTCGTTGCATGGGAGGAGGGTCAGCCCGCGCAGGCGCGCAAGGCTGGATTGCGGCACTCGGGGCAAGATTGGACTGGTCGCCTCGACGGCGCCCCGGTGTCGCACCTGGGAGAGTTGTGCGCTGCGTTAGCGGTGGTCAGTTTTGAGCCCGGCAGTCACGCCCTGGTTACGGGTGGCGCGGAGTCGCGACGGCGCTACCTGGATTGGGGGCTGTTCCACGTGGAACCTACCTTTCTGGGTTTGTGGCGCCGCTACGCTCGGGCATTGAAACAACGTAACGCCTTACTAAAGCGCCGGGTTCGTGCCGTCGAGATCGATGCTTGGGACCACGAACTGGCCGACGCCGGCGAACCGTTGAGCCGCGAGCGCCAGCGGTACCTGGAGGCGTTGCAACCGCGGTTCGCGGCCCTGGGTGCGGAGTGGGCGCCCTCCCTCGGCGCTACCTCGCTCGAATATCTGCCGGGCTGGCGCCGTGATGACTTACCGTTGTCCGACGCGTTGCTGCTCGCGCGCGAGCGCGACCTCGTCACCGGCTTCACCTCGGTCGGCCCGCACCGCGCTGACTGGAGGATCGGATTTGGTGCGCTGCCTGGGCGCGAAGCCCTGTCCCGTGGTCAGGCGAAACTGGTTGCCCTCTCGGCGCTGATGGCGCAGGCCGAGCACCATGCCGACATCCGGCAGGACTGGCCGGTCATCGCCCTGGACGATTTGGCCTCGGAACTCGACCGCGCGCATCAGCAGCGGGTACTGGACTGGCTGCTGCGCACCGGGGCGCAAATTTTCATCACCGGGACCGAGCTGCCGCCAACTTTGAAGACGGAGCAGCTGCGTAGGTTCCACGTGGAACATGGTTTGGTTCGGCAATCGGAGTCGGGCGCCTGAGCAGGCATTTGGCTCTGGGCGGTTCCCGCACTTGTGCCAGTCGCCCCCAACCGCGCGCAAAAGGGCCTTTCCGCCATAATGCGCCGGCTGCGCGACGGCCGCCATCCAAGCCGGCCGAGCCCGCCCTGCTATACTTGCCGCACGCATATTAATAGTCTCGGCGCGCCCGGCCAGCCCGCGGCCGCGCCGTCGGAGCCTGTTGCCGCATGACTCAGATCGAACACGATCCCGCGCAAGATTCCGCGCCTTCCGCCTCTGCTCCGCCAGCCACGCAGACCTACGATTCCACCAGGATCACCGTCCTGCGTGGGCTCGACGCGGTGCGCAAGCGTCCGGGCATGTACATCGGCGACGTCCACGACGGCACCGGACTGCACCACATGGTGTTCGAGGTGGTCGACAACGCGATCGACGAGGCCCTCGCCGGTCACGCCAACGACATCGTCGTGACCTTGCACGAGGATGGCTCGGTGTCGTCCTGGGATAACGGCCGTGGCGTTCCGGTCGACATCCACAAGGAAGAGGGCGTGTCCGCGGCAGAGGTGATCCTCACCGTCTTGCACGCGGGCGGCAAGTTCGACGACAACAGCTACAAGGTGTCTGGCGGTCTGCACGGCGTCGGCGTGTCGGTGGTCAACGCGCTGTCCGAGCACCTGTGGCTCGATGTCTGGCGCGACGGCCACCACCACCAGCAGGAGTACGCGCTCGGTGAGCCGCTGTACCCGCTCAAGACCCTGGAAGCCTCAGAAAAGCGCGGCACCCTGTTGCGGTTCAAGCCAGCCTCGGAAATCTTCACCGATGTCGAATTCCATTACGACATCCTCGCCAAGCGCCTGCGCGAGCTGTCGTTCCTGAACTCTGGCGTCAAAATCACCCTGGTCGACGAGCGCGGCGAAGGCAAGCGCGACGTGTTCGAGTACGAGGGCGGCATCCGCTCGTTCGTCGAGCACTTGGCGCAGCTCAAGACCCCGCTGCACCCGAACGTGATCTCGGTCACGGGTGAGATGAACGGCATCACCGTCGACGTAGCGATGCAGTGGACCGATTCCTACCAGGAAACGATGTTCTGCTTCACCAACAACATTCCGCAGAAGGACGGCGGCACCCACCTGATCGGCTTCCGCGCCGCGCTCACGCGCACCCTGTCGAATTACATCGAACAGAACGGTATCGCTAAGCAAGCCAAGATCACCCTGTCCGGCGACGACATGCGTGAAGGCATGATCGCGGTGCTGTCGGTCAAGGTTCCGGACCCGAGTTTCTCCAGCCAAACAAAGGAGAAGCTGGTCAGTTCCGAAGTAAGGCCGGTCGTTGAGAACACGTTCGGTGCACGTTTGCAGGAGTTCTTGCAAGAACACCCGAATGAGGCCCGCGCCATCGCGGGCAAGATCGTCGACGCAGCCCGTGCGCGTGAAGCCGCGCGCAAGGCCCGCGACCTCACCCGCCGCAAGGGCGCGCTCGACATCGCTGGCTTGCCGGGCAAGCTTGCCGACTGCCAGGAGAAAGACCCGGCCAAGTCCGAACTGTTCATCGTCGAGGGCGACTCCGCCGGCGGCTCGGCCAAACAGGGCCGCAACCGCAAGACCCAGGCGATCCTGCCGCTCAAGGGCAAGATCCTCAACGTCGAGCGCGCGCGCTTCGACCGCATGCTCGCCAGCGCCGAAGTCGGCACGCTGATCACCGCGCTCGGCACCGGCATCGGCAAGGACGAGTACAACCCGGACAAGCTGCGCTATCACCGCATCATCCTGATGACCGACGCCGACGTCGACGGCTCCCACATCCGCACGCTGCTGCTGACGTTCTTCTACCGGCAGATGCCCGAGCTCATCGAGCGCGGTCACATCTATATCGGCTTGCCGCCCCTATACAAGATCAAGCAGGGCAAGCAGGAGATCTACCTCAAGGATGATGCAGCGCTCAATGCGTACCTCGCCGGCAATGCCGTCGACAACGCGTCGCTGATTCCAGCCGAGGGCGAACCCGCGATCAGTGGCGTGGCGCTGGAAACTCTGTTGCTGGCCTTTGCCGGTGCGCGCGACGCGATCGCACGCAATGCGCACCGCTACGATCCGATCCTGCTCGAATCGCTGATCGATTTCACGCCACTCGATGCCACGCACCTGAGCGAGAACACCGACGAACGCCACGAGCTGGATGCGCTTGAAAAACGCTTGAACCGAGGCGGCACCGGCAGCGCGCGTTATGCGCTGACCCTGCAGCCGGCCAACGAACACCGCCCCGCCGCGTTGCTGTCCACGCGCAAGCACATGGGCGAAGAATTGACCCAGGTATTGTCGTTGTCGGCGTTCGAGACCGGCGAACTGCGGCCGTTGCGCGATACGGCCGCGGCGCTGCACGGCCTCATCCGCGACGGTGCGCAGATCGTGCGCGGCGGCAAGTCGCAGGCCGTGGCGAGCTTCGCAGAGGCACATGCATGGCTGTTCGACGAAGCCAAGAAGGGCAGGGTGATCCAGCGCTTCAAGGGACTGGGCGAGATGAATCCCGAACAGTTATGGGATACGACCGTCAACCCGGAAACGCGGCGCCTGCTGCAGGTGCGGATCGAGGATGCCGTTGCCGCCGACCAGATTTTCTCGACACTGATGGGCGATGTGGTGGAGCCGCGCCGTGCCTTCATCGAGGACAACGCGCTGAAGGTGTCGAACCTGGACGTGTAACTTTTCGCGGACGCGCGCGGCCCAGGGAAGCAAGCCCGCAACCGCCGCGTTGTTCGTTCGGTCGCCGATCGCGCCACTGCGTAGCCGGCGCACCTGCTCTGCACCACACCCGTGACACGCTGCAGCAATGCAGTTCGTGTACGCGTCCTGCGCGACTTACGGCGAGGCGACTCAATTCAGCAGTAGCTTTGGGCCGCGCTCGCGCAAAGCAGCTCCGCTACCTGAACACTTCGCCCCAAACCGGGCCGTCCGCCACACAGGTTGACGCGGCCTTCAACCCCGCTCGCCTACATATGCCTCCTCATCGACGAGGAACACCGCATGAAACCCTTGATGCTTGGCCTGGCCATCGCCTTGGCCGTTTCCAGCTGCGCGACCACCACATCTCCCACCGGTCGCCGGCAGGTCGTCGGGGCTGTGTCGCAGCAACAACTCAATCAACTCGGCGCACAGGCGTTCGCGCAGATGAAGGCGCAGAAGCCGCAGACACGGGATTCACGCGAGGCTGCGTATCTGCGCTGCGTGGTCAATGCAGTGGTGCGCGAACTCCCGGCCGGTGCGCAAAGCGGTTGGGAAAGCGCGGTTTTCGTGGATCGGGAGCCCAATGCTTTCGCACTACCTGGCGGCAAGGTTGGTGTCTATACCGGCATCTTCACCGTCGCCCGCAATCAGGATCAGCTGGCCGGCGTGGTCGCCCACGAGATTGGACACGTGGTCTCGCGTCATCATGACGAACGGATCACGCGCCAGGCGGGGGCCTCCACCCTGCTGCAGATCGGCGGTGCCTTGCTTGGCTCGCGTTACGGCCAGGGCGCGGCCAATGCGGCCGTGCAGGGCGGCAGCATCCTGGCGCAGACCGGGTTTCTGCTGCCCGGTTCGCGGGCGCAGGAAAGCGAAGCCGACGTGGTGGGCCAGCAGCTGATGGCGCGCGCCGGGTTCGATCCGCGCGGCGCGGTCAGTCTCTGGCAGAACATGATCGCAGCCGGCGGGAACCGTCCGCCGCAGTGGTTGTCTACACATCCGGATCCGCAGGCGCGGATCGGCGAATTGCGAGCACGTTCGGAATCGCTGATGCCGACGTACGAGCAGGCACGGGCTTCCGGGCGTCGGCCGAATTGCGGCTGAGCATTGGCTGGTCCGGCCTCAGCGGACTAGTCGCCGCTGGGTCTTTGCGAGTGGTTGGGGGTTCATTAACGCATTGCAGTTAATTAACGCCCGCCAAGGTATACAAGCGATCCCGTTGGCGTTGAAACGCTCGGGTCTGTTAGCGTGATGCCCCCCGATTTTTAGCTGCCCTGGTGACAAGGCGGCCCTGTGAGAGAACACACATGAAAAACTTCCTGTCCAAAACCGCTCTGTCCGTTGCGCTCGGCACCTTGGTCGCAACGCTCGCCGCCTTGCCTGCAATCGCACAGGACGGCTACGGCAACACCGCGCCCCAAAGCATGCGTGCCAAGCGCGATGCCGCACGTGCCAAGACCGAGCAAAAACAAACCCCGGAGGCGCCCGCGCTGTTTCCGAACGCAACGCGTGCGCAGCCCGATGCCAAGGCGAGCAGCAAGGCATTGAAAGGCCTGCAGGAGTTGCAGGAACAGTATGAGAAGGAAGATTTCGCGGGCGTTGTCGGAAAGGCCGATGCCCTCGCCTCTGGCGATGCCAGCCCATACGAAAAGGCCTTTGCTTACCAGCTCGCCGGCAATGCGTCGGCGGACCTGAAGAATGATGCCAAGGCGGCCGAGTATTTCCAGAAGGCGCTCGACAGCAACGGCCTCGACAACAACAGCCATTACCAGGTCATGCACAACCTCTCGGCCGTGCAATACGGGCTCGAGCGCTACGACGATGCCCTGAAGACGCTCGACGCCTTCCTGGCTGAAACCAAGACCGACGATCCGAAGTACCAGTCCTTCCGAGGCAGTATTCTGGCCAGCGCCGGCCGCAACGACGATGCGGCCAAGCTTTATGCCGAACTCTTGGCGAAGAATCCCAACGACAAGAAGATCCTGATGAATGCGGTTGCGTCCCTGCAGCAGGCCGACAAGTTCGACCAGGCCAATGTGTTGCTTGGCGATGCGTACAAGAAAGGCCTGTTGACCGAAGCCCGCGAATACCGCGCGCTGTATTCGGGCTATCTCAATGCCGAAAACAAGTGGAAGGATGCGGTGCCGGTGATCAACGACGGCGTAGCCAAGGGCATCCTGCCGCAGGATGCGGACCTGGCGAAGGCCTACATGATCGTGGCGCAGAACGCCTACGTCGCGGACGACATGGGGCTGGCCGTGGAGATGTACGGCAAGGCCGGTCCGATCGCTGCCGACGGCGAAGCCTGGCTCAATCTCGCCAAGGTGTACGAATTCCAGAAGAAGACGGCCGACTCGAAGGCAGCGGCTCAGAAGGCGCTGGACAAGGGCGTCAAGAAGCCAGAGGAAGCGCGCCGGCTGCTGGCGAAGTAACCGCCGTCTCAACATGACACAGCGTGCCGCGGGCCGGCTGGAACTGGCCCGCGGCATTGGGTTAAGCTAGGAAGTCCTGCCGCCCACCGGGCAGCAGTTACGAATATTCCACGGCGCATCGACGCCACGTCCCATTCCAGAGCCTGCGCATGACGGAAAACCTCGGCAAACACGAGAACAAAGACGACGGCGAAGGACTCAGCTGGCCGCGCATCATCGGTGTCTCGTCCGCAATGGCCTTCCACGTCGGCGCTTTGCTGTTGTTGCTGGCGCCGATCGCGGCGCCGCCCGCGGAAGATCTGGAGGACGACCGCGTTGACGTGACTTTCATCGAGCCACCACCACCGCCGCCGCCACCGCCGCCGCCGCCGCCGGAAGAAGACAAGCCAAAGCCGATCAAGGAACTCGTGCCGCCGACAGTCACGCCGCTGCCGCCGCCCCCGGACCAGCCGCCGATCATCGTCGACACGCCGCGTCCCTCGGACGTCCAGGCGCCGCCGCCGGCACCACCCGCGCCGCCCGCGCCGGTGGCGTCGATGGAAGCCACCGTCGATATCTCTTCGAAGAACCGCAACCCGCCCAAGTATCCACCGGAAGAACAGCGGCGCGGCATTAGCGGCACCGTGGTATTGGTCATTACAGTCGACGCCAACGGCAATGCGACCGATGTACAGATCGAACAATCGAGCGGCAACCGGAACCTCGACCGCGCGGCTCAGCAGGCTGCGCGGCGTTGGACCTTCAATGCAGCGTCCGAAGGCGGCAGGAAAGTCGGCGGTAGGGTGCGCGTACCAGTCAATTTCACCATCGCTGGTTGATCACACGATATTGATTTGAATAAGTGAAAAGAAAGCAACAAAACGTCAGACCAGCTCTC
>JAYSZI010000042.1:0-21523 GCA_043738095.1 Lysobacter sp. | reverse complement strand
CTCGCGCTGGAAGTGTTCACGAAGGCCTTGCCCGAAATGCTCGGCGGCTCTGCCGACCTGACCGGCTCGAACCTCACCAACACGAGCAGCGCGACTGCCCTGCGCATCGACTTGCTGGGCCACCCGAACGGTGGGCGCCACATCAATTACGGCGTGCGTGAATTCGGCATGGCTGCGGTGATGAATGGCATCGCGCTGCACGGCGGTTTCATCCCCTACGCCGGCACCTTCCTGACCTTCAGCGACTACAGCCGCAACGCGATCCGCATGGCCGCGCTGATGAAGCTGCGGGTGATCCATGTCTTCACGCACGACTCGATCGGCCTGGGCGAAGATGGGCCCACGCACCAGAGCGTCGAGCATGCCGCGAGCCTGCGCCTGATGCCGGGGCTGGACGTCTGGCGCCCGGCCGACACGGCGGAAACGCTGGTCGCCTGGACGGTGGCACTCGGCCACCGCGCGCGCCCCAGCGCCCTGCTGCTGTCGCGGCAGAACCTGCCCTACCTGCCCAAGGCCGCGCTCGACACGATCAGCCAGGGTGCCTACGTGCTCGCCGAACCCGCAGAGGTGGGGCTGAAGAAGGCGGCGCAGGCGGTGATCATCGCCACCGGCAGCGAAGTGCAACTGGCGCTGCACGCGCAGCAGTTGCTGGCCGAGCGCGGCATCGCAGTGCGCGTGGTCTCGATGCCCAGCACCAGCGTGTTCGACCGCCAGAGCGTGGCCTACAAGACGCAGGTGCTGCCGGCCCGCTTGCCACGCATCGCGGTCGAGGCGGGCGTGACCGACGGCTGGTGGAAGTACGGCTGCGCCGCGGTCGTCGGCATCGACAGCTACGGCGAAAGCGCACCGGCGCCGGTGCTGTTCAAGCACTTCGGCTTCACTGCGCAGAATGTGGCCGACACGGTGCGCAAGGTGTTGGGGCGATGATGCACAGCGTTCAAACCTGGGAGGGACGATCGATGCGCCACTTGATGATCCATGCCGCTGCGGTTCTGCTCTCGAGCGGGGTCGCTGCCCAGACCCTCTCCGGCATCCAGCTCGAACCCGCCACCGCCAAGGTCGGCGAGGCGGTCCGGATCACCGGCCGCTTCGACAAGGCCGAGAACCCGAACTGCCATGTCCGCCTGCACTTCGGCGACGGCCAGACGCAGGACTTCAAGCTCAACCAGGCCAAGGACGTGCCGCTGGTCGTCGCGCGCAGCTACTCGGCGCCCGGGCAATACAAGGTGATGGTCGAACCGAAGACGGCGCTGCCCATGATGAAGTGCGTCGGGTCGAACCAGACCGCGCTGCTCACGGTGACCGCGGCTGCGCCCGCTGCGCTGGCGTCACCAGCGGGCGCCCGCGCCGCACCCGGCACGGCGCAATGCCCGGGCGGCTGGAAGCTCGATGCCAAGAGCGTTAACAAGAGGAGCGGCGCTTACACGTGCACGGCCAAGATCGGCGCGCCGCTGCCAGCGACCAAGCCGGAGTGCCCGTCGCCCCTCGGCTATTTCGAGAACAGGTTCAAGGGCCAACTCGGCTGCAGAGCATGACCCGCCACTTCACGTTCTTTCCACGCATTTTCATTTTTGGAGCGCACGCACCATGACGATCAAGGTAGGCATCAACGGTTTCGGCCGCATCGGGCGCATGGTGTTTCGCGCTGCGGTTCAAAACTTCGGCAACGACATCGAGGTGGTCGCGATCAACGACCTGCTCGAACCTGACTACCTGGCGTACATGCTGCGCTACGACTCGGTGCACGGCCGTTTCAAGGGCGAGATTGCGGTCGACGGCCACACGCTGATCGTCAACGGCAAGCGCATCCGCCTCACCGCGCTGAAAGACCCGGCCGAGCTGGCCTGGGGCGCCGTCGGTTGCGACGTGGTCGTCGAAGCCACGGGTCTGTTCCTGACCAAGGACACCTGCCAGAAGCACCTCGATGCCGGCGCGAAGAAAGTCATCCAGTCGGCGCCGAGCAAGGACGACACACCGATGTTCGTCTACGGCGTCAACGACAAGACGTATGCCGGCCAGACCATCGTCAGCAATGCCAGCTGCACCACCAACTGCCTGGCCCCGGTGGCCAAGGTGTTGAACGACGCCTTCGGCATCAAGCGCGGCCTGATGACGACGGTGCATGCAACGACGGCAACGCAGAAGACCGTCGACGGCCCGAGCAACAAGGACTGGCGCGGCGGCCGCGGCATCCTCGAGAACATCATTCCGTCTGGCACCGGCGCGGCCAAGGCCGTCGGCGTGGTGATCCCGGAGCTCAACAAGAAGCTCACCGGCATGGCGTTCCGGGTGCCGACCTCGGACGTGTCGGTGGTCGACCTGACCGTCGAGCTCGAGAAGGACGCGAGCTACGCCGAAATCTGCGCCGAGATGAAGGCGCAGAGCGAAGGCGCACTGAAGGGCATCCTGGGCTACACCGAAGACAAGGTGGTCGCGACCGATTTCCGCGGCGACACCCGCACCTCGATCTTCGACGCCGACGCCGGCATCGCGCTCGACAGCACGTTCGTCAAGCTGGTGGCTTGGTACGACAACGAGTGGGGCTACTCGAACAAGTGCCTGGAAATGGTGCGAGTGGTCGCGGCGAAGTAAACGTCGAAGGCGGGGGGCGCGCCCAGCGCCTCGCGCTTGCATCGGGTTAGCGCATTGCTTGGGGCTGGCTCTCCGACCCCAAGGCTGAACGGACAAATCGCTTGCGGGCGGCAGGGCGGGCCAGTAGCTTCGGTACGTGCAAGCCGCCCCACTCCCGGCATGACCGCTTCCGCATCGCGGTCACCATCGCTGCGTCGTCAGTTCGTCAAAGTGATGGTGTTGGGTGTGCTGTTGCCGGCCCTGGTGCTGATCGCCGGCCTGGTCTGGTTCAACATGGATCGCGAGCGCGACGGTGTCGACCAGCGCACAGGGTCGCTTGCAGTCGCCACCGCCCGCGACATCGACGAGTTCATCGCGGCGCATGTCGCCGCGGTGAACCTGCTGGCTCAGCGCCGCAGCGAAGAAGGCAGTGCCAGCGACCCAGCGCGCTGGAGCGCCGATTTGGCCCGTGTCCGGCACAACTACCCCGGCTTCGTCACCATGCTAGTGACCGACGGGCAGGGCACGGTGCAGTTCAGCCATCCGGCGCTCACCAAACCCCTGCTGCACGTGCGCACTGTCAGCGACCGGGCCTACTTCCGCGAACCGGCACGCACCGGGCGCGCCTACGTATCGGATGCCTTCCGGGGGCGTCTGCTCGGGACCGATCCGCTAGTCGCGACTTCAGCCCCGTTGCATGGTCCTGGCGGATTCGCCGGGGTGGTGGAGGGCTCGATTCATACCGATACCATCGCTGCGGTCCGTTTTGGCGCGCTGCGGGCCCGTGGCTACGAAGCACTGCTGTTCGATGGCGCCGGCAACGTCATCCGTGCCACCGACGGGATTGCACTGCGACCGCTGGACTCACTCGACGGTAGCGGTTTCCAACCGATGTTGCGGGCCGGCGGAGCCCACGGCACTTCCAGCGACCTGTTGTTGTTGCGCGGCGTGCTGCGTGATGGCGGCGACGCCTATGCCGCACGCGCGGACCTTAAGTCGGGGTGGCGGCTATTGGTGATGGTGCCAAAGCGGTTGCTGGACGCCGAAGTGAGGGCGAGGATCGTCGCACCCATGGCGCTGCTGATGATCTGCGTGTTGGGCGTGTTGGCGGCCTCGTGGCTGCAGATGCACGCACTGCAGGCAGGCATCCGGGGGCTGCTGCAAACGCTGCAGGGCTTTGCCCTCGGCGGCGCATTGAGTACTGAGCATGCGCGCGACATGCCCAAGGAACTGCATCCGGTCGTGTCGGGGATCGGCCAACTCGGCGATCGTTTGAACAGTGCCTACCTCGAACTCAAGCAGGCGCTGGCTAAGCAGAGCGAGCTGGCCGAGTCGTTGCGCGCGGTGGTGGCTGCGCGCGAACGCGAGATCGCGGTGCGGACCGAGGAACTGCGCAACGCTGTCGCCGAGCTCGATCGCATCAGTCGCACCGATGCGTTGACTGGCTGTCTGAACTATCGAGGTGGCCGCGACGCTGCATCCGAGCTGTGGCAGCAGTCGGCCCAGAGCGGTCAGCCGCTGTCGGTGCTGGCGATGGATATCGACTTCTTCAAGCCCTACAACGACCGCTACGGCCACCAAGGTGGCGACACCGCACTGCGCCGTTTCGCCGGTGCGGCGCGCAGTGCGCTGTACCACGCTGGCGATACGCTGGTGCGCACCGGTGGCGAGGAATTTGTGGTGTTCCTCCCTAATACCTCGATGGAGCAGGCCATAGAAGTTGCGGAACGAGTGCGCAGCAGCGTGCTTAGCGCCGGGATCTTGCACGAAGATTCGCCATCAGGCGTGCTCACCGTGAGCATCGGCGTCGCCACCCGCGAGGCCCGCGATGGCGAAGATCCCGACGCGCTACTGCGCCGCGCCGATGTGGCGCTCTACCAGGCCAAGCACGCCGGACGTGATCGCGTCTCGACCTTCGCGGGCTGACGCGCGGAGCAGGTGGCACGGAACGACCTGGCCAGATTTCCGCGTCAGAACGCGGCGTCGAACGCGACCTCGCCCTGCACGCCGACCTGGTACGCCGACACGCGCCGCTCGAAGAAGTTGGTGACTTCCTGCACGTCCTGCAGGTCCATGAATCCGAACGGATTGCTCGCGCCGAAATGCTTCGGCATGCCTAGCTGGGCCAGGCGCTGATCGGCGCAGTACTCGAGGTACTGGCGCATGTCCTTGGGCGACAGGCCGACCACGCCGCCGGACAGTACGTCGTGCGCGAACAGCGTCTCGCACGCGACGGCTTCCTCAAACATCGTAACCACCTGCGCCTTGAGCGCGTCGTCGAACAGGTCGGGCTCTTCCTCGCGCGCGGTGCGGATGACTTCGAACGCGAATGCCATGTGTCCGCTCTCGTCGCGGAACACCCAGTTGGTGCCGGATGCGAGGCCGTTGAGCAGGCCGCGCGAGCGCAGGTAGTAGACGTAGGCAAACGCGGCGAAGAAAAACAGACCCTCGATGCAGCCGGCGAAGCAGATCAGGTTCAGCAGGAACTGCCGGCGCTGCGCGCGTGTTTCGATCCGTTGCAGACCCTGCAGCGAGTCAATCCACTTGAAACAGAATTCGGCCTTGGCCCGGATTGACGGAATGTTCTCGATCGCGTCGAACGCTTTCGCGCGCGCAGCCGGGTCGGGCAGGTAGGAGTCGAGCAGCGTCAGGTAGAACTGCACGTGCAGTGCCTCCTCGTATAGCTGCCTCGATAGATACATGCGCGCTTCGGGCGCGTTGATGTGCTGGTACAGGTTCAACACGAGGTTGTTGGAGACGATCGAATCGCCGGTAGCGAAGAACGCGACGAGGCGCTCGACCAGGTGCCGCTCGGCCGGTCCGAACTTGTTGCGCAAATCGTTGATGTCAAGTGAGAAGTCGACTTCCTCCACCGTCCAGGTGTTGCGGATCGCGTCGCGGTACATCTCGTAGAACTGCGGGTAGCGCATCGGCCGCAGGGTGAGGTCGAAGCCGGGGTCGAGCAAATGGGCGGGTGGGGGGTTCATTTCGGGTGCCTAAGAAAGTTGGGTAAAAAGCCAAATCCACAGCTCATTCCGAATGTCCCTTGGGGACGTCCTTCCGGGTGGAGTGAGGAATCGGCTGTTCGTTCGCGCGAAGCAGGAAGCAGATCCCTCGTTGCGCTAGGGATGAGAATGTTTTTGCTCGTCATTCCCGCGAAAGCGGGAATCCAGTGGCGTTGCTTCCGACGACAGCAACGCGAAGTCACTGGATGCCTGCGTTCGCGGGGATGACGGCGTCGTTATTGGCAGGCCTCGCAGCTTTCCGGGTTCTCCAGCGAACACGTGATTGCGGCTTCGTTGGCGATCGGTACGGTCGCGGCGGCACCAGCCACCGTGGCCTTGGCGATCTTCGTCGCCGGCCGCGAGCGCAGGTAGTACGTCGTTTTCAAGCCACGCTTCCACGCGTACATGTACATCGACGACAACTGGCCGATGTTCGGGCTCTCGATAAACAGATTCAGCGACTGCGACTGATCGATAAACGCGCCGCGCTCGGCCGCCATATCGATCAGTGCGCGCATCGGCACTTCCCACACGGTGCGGTAGATCGCGCGCAGCGACTCCGGGATCTCGTTGATGCCCTGCACCGAACCCTCGGCCATCTTGATGCGGTCGCGCATGTCCGCCGTCCACAGCCCGAGCTGCTTGAGCTCGTCGACCAGATACTTGTTGACCACCAGGAAGTCGCCCGACAGCGTCTCGCGCTTGAACAGGTTGCTGACCTGCGGCTCGATGCACTCGTAGCAACCGGCGATCGACGCGATCGTGGCGGTGGGCGCGATGGCGATCAGCAGTGAGTTGCGCAGACCATGGCTGGCAATGCGTTGACGCAGGCTGTCCCAGCGTTCCGGATCGGACGGCGCTACGTCCCAAGCCTCGAACTGCAGCTCGCCATGGGCGGCGCGGGTGTCGTCGAAGCTCGGGTGCCTGCCGTGTTCGATTGCCAGCTCGCTGGACGCCGACAGCGCGTGGAAATACACCTCTTCGGCAATTCGCTGCGACAGCGCGCGTGCTTGTACCGAGTCGAACGCCAACCGCAATTTGAAGAACACATCCTGCAGGCCCATCGTGCCCAGCCCGACCGGGCGCCACTTCAAATTGGCGCGGCGTGCGGTCTCTATCGGGTAAAAATTCAGGTCGATCACGCGATCGAGTTGACGCACGGCCAAGCGCACGGTTTCGGCCAGCTTGGCGAAGTCGAATCGACCCAATGCAGGCAAGCCTGCTTCGTCATGCATCGCCCCGTCCGCGTACAACTCGACGTGATGCGCGAGGTTGATCGAGCCAAGATTGCACACCGCGGTCTCGTCCTGCGAAGTGACCTCGAGGATCTCGGTGCACAAATTCGACAGGTGCACGACGTTGCCCGCGCGCAGGGTCTGGTTGCAGGCGCGGTTGGCCTTGTCCTTGAAGTTCATCCAGCCGTTGCCGGTCTGCGCGAGGGTGCGCATCATCCGGCCGTACAACTCGCGCGCCTTGATCTGCTTGTGCGCGAGTCCGGCGGCTTCGGCGGCGTGATACGCGCGATCGAATGCGTCGCCATACAAGTCGGTCAGCTGCGGCACTTTGTGCGGGTCGAACAGCGACCACTCGGCATCGGCCTCGACCCGGCGCATGAACTCGTCCGGGATCCAGTTCGCAAGATTGAGGTTGTGCGTGCGCCGCGCCTCGTCGCCGGTGTTGTCGCGCAACTCCAGGAACTCTTCGACGTCGGCGTGCCACGGCTCCAGGTACACGCAGGCCGCGCCCTTGCGCTTGCCGCCCTGGTTGACCGCCGCGACCGAGGCATCCAGCGTCTTCAGCCACGGCACGATGCCGTTGCTCAGGCCGTTGGTCGAACGGATCAGCGAACCGCGAGAACGCACCCGGCTGTAGCTCAGACCAATGCCGCCGCTGAACTTGCTGAGCTTGGCCACGTCCATGTAGCGCAGGTAGATGCTCTCGAGCGAATCCTCGGGCGAGTCGAGCAGGAAGCAGCTCGACAGCTGCTCGTGGGTCGTGCCGGCATTGAACAGCGTCGGCGAACTCGGAAGGTAGTCGAGCATCGCCATGCGCCGGTACAGCGCGAGCGCGTCGCCGATGTCCTCGCTCAAGGCGCAGGCGATGCGCAGGAAGAACTGCTGCGGCGTTTCGATCACGGTGCGCGCGGTGGGATGGCGCAGGAGATAGCGGTCGTACAACGTGCGCAGGCCGAAGTAGTCGAAGCGCTGGTTGAGGCTGGTATCGACCGCGTCGTTGAGCTTGCGCGCGTTGGCCTGCACGAACGTCAACAGCCGCTCGTTGATCAGGCCGAGCTCATGGCCGCGCACGACCGATTGCGAGAACGCGTGGATGCCGATGCCGGCGACCTCCTTCTCGATCACGCCGCCGAGCAGGCGTGCGGCAAGGCGACCGTACTCCGGCTCTTCCGCGGTCAGCAGTGCGGCGGTGCGGATCGACAGTTCGTCGAGTTCGCGCGTGCTGGCACCGTCGTACAGCCCGGAAATCGTCCGGGTGGCGACACGCATCGGGTCGACCGCGTACAGGCCATCGCAGGTGCGGGTGACCGCACGCACGATCTTGTTGAGGTCGACCGGCTCGCGGCGACCGTTGCGTTTGGTCACGCTCATCGTGAGGTTGGCGGCGGGGGGCGTCAGGACGAAGCCGGGGGCATCGTCTTGGGCGGCGTGGTGGGCGGGGGACGCGACGAACGCATCGGTGACTGCGACATCGGTGGTGTCGGCATCGTGGGTGGTGGTCATGGCAAGGCTCCGGTGCGGTGGCGCACGGTTCGTCGGCCCTTCCCTCGAGGGTCGACGCACGAAGGCATGGACGTGTGGCCGGCGGCGCCTTGCGGCAGCGCGGACAACACGGCCACACCCTCGCGGGCGCGGAGTCGGGAGATTGCGGTGGGGGTGTCGCGCAGCCCGCGACGGATGCCGGGGCAGGCCAGGACGGGGGGCGTCATGGCGGGCGGGAGGGCAGGCCTCACGCTGCGACACCGACCGTCTTCCCCCGAAGACTCCATGGCCGGTCACCGCGCGGTGTGCATCGCGCGGCTGTCGGCAGGTCTTCGGACTCGGGACGCGAGCGGCGCGCTGGTGTAGGAGCGGCGTCAGCCGCAACCGGATCGACGCGTCGCGTCTGACCGCTCCTACAGGCAATGCCTGTCTCACCTACTGACGGTCGCTTCCCAGGCACGTCGCGCCCAGTGCAATGACCGTGTTCGTTTCCCACACCGCTGCGGGGCAGCGCCGGCCTTGGACATGCAGTCCGCACCGGCTTCCCGTTTTAAGCCGACCTCGCGACCGGCACCGACGCGCACAACATAATGTGGATGAAGTTGTTCGTCAACGCGATATGTAGTGTTGATCAACGAGGCGGGTTCGGCTTTAGCCTGGCCCTTGCCGCGCCGCACTGTGGTGTAACGTGCACGCTGAATGAGGGGAGTAGGGCACGGATGGAAGGCTTTATCGGGCTGTTGGTGTTGGTCTTGCTGGCGGTGCCGGTACTGCTGATCGTGGCCCTGACGATGATCAGCGGGCTGAAGTCGCGCGTGGCTGGGCTGGAAGCGCAGGTCGCGCGATTGCAGTCGTCGTCGACCCAGGCAAGTGCAGGCGAGCCGACGCTGGATGAGTGGATGCGCGCGCAGGAGGCCGGCGCGCGAGCAGCGGTCGATGCCGCCGTGCCGGAGCGGGCGCCGATGCGCCCAACGCCCTCTGCGGCCCCGCCCGGCGCGCCGACCGCCACCACGCCCATTGACGCCCGGCCGGTTTCTGAGCCCCCGCCCTTACCTCCCGCGCCGACGATGCCGTCGGGGCCACCGCCTCTGCCCGCCCAGTCGACTGCACCGGCACCGGCTGCTGCGCGCGCGACGCCTGCGCGGGCTTACGCGCCGCGCCCGCCGTCGCCGCCGGACTCGTTGACGCTGGCCGCACGCGCGGTCCGTCGTTGGTTCAGCGAGGGAAACGTGCCGGTCAAGGTCGGCATGCTGGTGCTGTTCGCGGGCGTCGCGGCGTTGCTCAAGTACGCCGCCGACGAAGGCTGGATGCGTTTCCCGATCGAGTTACGGCTGGCCGGAGTTGCGCTCGCGGCGATGGCTGGGCTGGTGTTCGGCTGGCGCCAACGCGAAGCCAAGCGCGGCTTCGCGTTGAGCCTGCAGGGCGGCGCAATCGGCGTGCTGCTGCTGGTCGTGTTCGCCGCGTTCAAGCTCTATCACCTGATCCCGGCCGGCGCGGCGTTCGCGCTGAGCATCGTGCTGGTCGCCGGTGCCGGCGTGCTCGCGGTGCGGCAGAACGCAATTGCACTCGCGCTGCTCGGCATCCTCGCGGGCTTTCTCGCGCCGTTGTGGCTGTCGACCGGGCACGGCAATCACGTCGCGTTGTTCGGCTACTACGCCGTGCTCAACGCGGGCAACTTCGCGATCGCGTGGTGGCGTCCGTGGCGCGCACTGAATGTGCTCGGTTTCGTCTTCACGTTCGGCATCGGCACGCTGTGGGGCGTGCTCAGCTATCGCCCGCAGGACTTCGCCACGACTGAGCCATTTCTGCTGCTGTTCTTCGCGTTCTATCTACTGATCCCGATCCTGTACGCGTGGCGCCGCGGCGCCGGCAAGCGCGATCTGCTCGACGGTTGCCTGGTGTTCGGCACGCCGCTGGTTGCGTTTTCGCTGCAGGCCGCCTTGCTGCAAGGCGAGCGCATGCCGCTGGCGTTGTGCGCGCTCGCATTGGGCGCGTTGTACGCGGCGCTGGCGTGGTGGCTGCAGCGACGCGAACATTTCCAGGCGCTGGTCGCGCCGTACGCGGTGCTCGCAGTCGGCTTTGCGACGTTGGCGGTGCCGCTGGCGTTGTCGGCGCACGCCACCGCGAGTGTGTTCGCGCTCGAGGGCGCGGCGCTGGCATGGCTGGGCTTGCGCCAGCAACGCGTGCTGCCGCAGTTGGCCGGCGCGCTGTTGCAGGCCGGCGCTGCGCTCGGGTTCGCGCTCGGTCTAGGCGATGGGTCGCCGGCGACGCAGGCGACGCAGGCGATCGCCAATGCGGCCTTCATGGGCGCGTTGCTGATCGCGCTGGCGGGCTTGGCCAGCGCGTGGAGCTACCGACGTGCGGGATCGACAAACATCGCGCTGCCGTACTACTTGTGGGGCCTGGCGTGGTGGCTCGGCGACGGCGTGAGCGAGATCGCGCGCTTCGTCGAGCCGTCCGTTCGCGCCGATCTATGGCTCGCGTTGTTCGCGATCACTGGCTGGATCGCCGCCGAGTTGCATCGCCGCGAGCCTGCTCGCGCGCTCGCGTGGACCACGGTTGTGGCGCTGGCTTCAGCACTGCCGCTGATGTGGCTGCAGGACGACGCGCACCGTCATCCGTTCGCGGACTTCGGTCTGATCGCGTGGCTGGTGTACGCGGTGCTCGGTTGGCGCGCGCTGCGCTGCCTACGCGAGCACGCGGGCGCGGAACTCGGTCTCGCGCATACGGCATGGCTGGTTGCGTGGTCGCTCGCACTGAGCCTGTGCCTGCACGACCTCAGCACGCGCGTCGCGCTCGGCGATGGCTGGCGGATCGCGATGATCGGGCTGCCGTGGCTGCTGCTCGCGGCGTTGGTGCAGTGGCGACCGCAGTGGGTTTCGACGCCATTGGCAGCAAGGTTCAACCGGTGGCGTGCATTGCTGCAGAGCGGTCTCGCGTTGGTGCTGGCGCTCGGCGCCGGCGCCGCGTTGTTTGCCGCCGGTGGTAGCGCGCCACTGCCATGGGTGCCGCTAATTAATCCCCTCGACCTGGCCCAGCTCGGCGCGATCACGGTGCTCGCCGCGTGGCTACATTTCGACCGTGCGCCCGACGACCTGCGCGCGCGCCGCATTCCGTTGCTCGCCGCGGCAGGATTCCTGCTGGTCAGCGCGATCACGTTGCGTGCCACCCACCACTGGGGCGGCGTTGCCTGGAGTGGCGCGATGTTCTCGTCCGGGCTAGTACAGACCAGCCTGACGGTGGTGTGGAGCCTGCTCGGCGTGATCGGTTGGATCCTCGGCGCGCGCCGTGGCCAGCGCGGGTTGTGGCTGGCCGGCGCGGTGCTGATGGCGGTGGTGCTGGCCAAACTGGTGCTGGTCGACCGCGGCCATCTCGGCAACCTGCTCGGCATCGCCTCGTTCATTGCGTACGGCCTGCTGTGCACCGCGGTCGGGTATTTTGCCCCGGCGCCGCCGCGGCGGGTGCCACTGGATCCCATTGAGGCAACCGCATGAAGCGACTCGTTTGCCTGCTCACGGGCCTGCTCGTGCTGGCAACGTCGGCGTTCGCCGCGCCGCGCGATGACTACGCCAAGCAATGGCCGCTGACCCTGAGCCGCGACGACGGCGGCGCCTACCGCGTGGTGCTCGACGCGGCGGTCTACCGTCAGGTGCATGCCTACGACCTGGGCGACATCGAGGTGCTTGACCGCGATGGCCGGGCCGTGCCCGCCGCGTTGTTCGCGCCGAGCCAGCCGCTGGCGCAACTGCCGCGTCGGCTCGCGCTGCCGTGGTTCGCGCTGCCGGCTACCGACGCTTCCGGCACCGCGCGGGGCTGGGAGTTGATCAGTCAGGCCGATCCGGACGGCCGCCTGCGCCGGGTCGAGGCCCGCATCACCGATCAGGCCCTCGCCGCAACGCCGCGCAACGCGCTGCTGATCGACCTCAGCCGCGTGCGCGAGGCGATCGTCGCGTTGCAACTGCAATGGCAGCCGCAGGACGCGCTCGACCTGGGCTACACCGTCGAAGCCAGCGACGACCTCGAACACTGGCAGTCGCTCGCCACGCGCGGGCGTCTGGTCGATCTGCAGCGCGAAGGCCGCCGCCTGCTGCATCGGCGCATCGAGTTGTTCGGGCTGCTCCCGCATTACCAGCGGGCACGCTACCTGCGCCTGACGCCCGACCGCAGCGATCAGGCGCTGACGATCACCGGCGTCAGCGCCGAACTGGCCGCGGCCAAGACCGCGCCCGCACCGCAATGGCTGGAACTGCGCGGCCGCCGCAGCGACAGCGACGGCCGCAGCGCGTTCGAGTTCGAGCTCGACGGGCGCTTCCCGGTGCAGTGGGCCGATGTGGTGCTTCCGGGCAACCATGCGGTGGAGTGGCGCCTGCAAAGTCGCGACCACAGCGATGCCGACTGGCGCGCGCGCGGCACCTGGATGGCCTACCAGATCGGCGCGTCCGGACGCAGCAGCCAGTCCGCGGCGCAGCCATTGACGGGGCTGGTGCGCGACCGCCACTGGCGCCTGAGCGCGGCCGGCGCCGTCAACGGCGAGCCGACGCTGCGGCTGGGCTACCGGCCCGAAGTGGTGGTGTTTCTGGCGCAGGGTGCCGGCGCGTATTCGCTGGTGGCCGGCAGCGCGCGCGCCGAACGCGCCGATTCGCCGGTGCCGCAGCTGGTGGCGGTATTGCGACGCCAGCACGGGGCGGACTGGCAGCCGTCGCCGGCGTACCTGGGCACGCCGAAGGTGCTGGCCGGCGAGGCAGCCTTGGCGCCGCGACGCGACTGGACGTCGTGGGTGCTGTGGGGCGTGCTCGCGCTCGGTGCGCTGCTGGTCACCGGTTTCGCGCTCAGCGTGCTGCGCAAGGCGCCGGCACCACCGCCAGACGCATAATCGCCTGCCGTTCGGCGGCGTTACCGTCGTAAGTGTTGCGCCACATCGGCAACCTCTCATGGCGCTTGCCGAGCAAAACGGGGCACGTCACCAGAGTCCGCGCGTCGAGCTGGCTAGGCCCTACCTTGCGTTTTGTATCGCGCCGGTTTCCATCCGCCGCCCGGGTCGCGACAATACGTGGCTGCGTCGGCGTATCGCCAGCGTCCACTCCCATCGCTCCGGAGCTTCCCGTGCCCATCGTCCGCATGTCCGATCTCGACCTCAAAGGCAAGCGTGTCTTGATCCGCGAGGACCTTAACGTGCCGATCGACGACGACGGCCGCATCACCTCCGACCAGCGCATCACCGCGGCCCTACCGACACTGAAACTTGCGCTGGAGAAAGGCGCGGCGGTGATGGTGATGTCGCACCTGGGCCGGCCGCAGGAAGGCCAGTGGAGCCAGGCTAATTCGCTCGCGCCAGTTGCGCTGCGTCTGTCGGAGCTGCTGGGCATCGAGGTACCGCTGATCAAGGACTGGATCGGCGGGGTCGAACTGGACGGCGCTGCGCCGAAGCCCGGCCAGCTGGTGCTGCTGGAAAACTGCCGAATGAACATCGGCGAAGCCAAGGACGACGAGGCCTTGGCCCAGGCCTATGCCGCGCTCTGCGATGTCTTCGTCATGGACGCATTCGGCACCGCGCACCGCGCCCAGGCCTCGACCCACGGCGTGATCCGGCACGCGAAGATCGCGGCCGGCGGGCCGCTGTTGATGGCCGAACTCGACGCCCTCGGCAAGGCGCTCGATGCCCCGGCGCGGCCGCTGCTCGCGATCGTCGCTGGCTCCAAGGTGTCGACCAAACTCGCCCTGCTGTCGTCGCTGGTGTCGAAAGTCGACCAGCTGATCGTAGGCGGCGGCATCGCCAACACGTTCATCGCCGCGATGGGTCACGGCGTCGGCAAGTCGCTGGTGGAGATGGATCTGATCGACACCGCCAAGCAGATCATGGCCGACGCCAAGGCGCGCGGCGCCGACATCCCGGTACCGACCGATGTCGTCGTCGCCACCGCGTTCGCCGCCGATGCACCGGCCACGGTCAAGGCCGTCGATGCGGTCGGCGCCGACGACATGATCCTCGACATCGGCCCCGATACCGCCGCGCGCTACGCCGACCTGATCAAGCAGGCCGGTACCGTGGTCTGGAACGGCCCGGTCGGCGTGTTCGAATTCGATGCGTTCGGCAAGGGCACCGAAGCGATGGCCCGTGCAATCGCCGCATCGAAAGCGTTCTCGATCGCCGGTGGCGGCGACACCCTGGCCGCGGTCGACAAGTACGGCATCGCCGGTGATGTCAGCTACATCTCCACCGGCGGCGGCGCATTCCTCGAATTTCTCGAAGGCAAGGAGCTACCCGCGGTGACGGCGCTCAACGCACGCGCGGGTTGAGCCGCTCCCCCGTGTTAGGGAGGCTCTGAAAGTCAAAGCCCCGGTCGTCGAAATGTCAGGCCGTTGATTCCAGTCATGGTTCGACAAGCTCACCACGAACGGAATCAACTGTTCGGATGTTCCTGTGGGCGTAGCCGCACGGGCTGCATCGTCCTGTTGAAATCGGCGATTTTGGTCGCCGCGCCACGGCTCGGACCGCCCCCCGCTACCTAGGAAAACTCTGTTGAAACCCACCCTGTTGTTCGACCTCGACGGCACCCTGATCGACTCCGCCGTCGGCATCACCCGCTGCGTCGCGCATGCACTGACGCAGGTCGGCCACCCGGTACCGCCGGCGAATGAGTTGCGACGCTGGATCGGTCCGGCGCTGCGCACAAGCTTTGCGCCACTGCTGCGCGATCCATTCCGGGTCGAAGCCGCGATCGGGCATTACCGCGACCGTTTCGAAAGCCACGGCTGGGCCGAGCATGAGATCTATCCCGGCATCGGCGAGGCGATTGAAGCGCTGCACGCGGGCGGCCATCGCCTTGCCGTGGTCACTGCCAAGAACGAACCGCACGCGCGCAAGATCCTCGGCCATCTGCCGTTCGGCCATCGCTTCGACGACATCATCGGCGCCAGCGCCGACGGTCGCCTCAGCCACAAGCCCGAGCTGATCGCCGAGGCCCTGCAGCGGCTGGCGCTGGCGCCGGAAGACTGCTGGATGATCGGAGACCGCGAGATGGACATCGAGGGCGCGCGCCACCACCGCATGCGCAACGTCGGCGTGCTGTGGGGTTTCGGTGGCGAGGCCGAGTTGCGCGCCGCGGGCGCCGATCACCTCGCCAACTCACCCGCGCAGTTGCCGGCGATGCTGGCTGCCTAAGCGCTCCGCGCGCGCCAGTCGCGCGCAAGCAAGCCGTACATCGCCGAATCCTGCAACTCACCGGCCACGTGCCAGTGCTCGCGCAGCAGGCCTTCGCGGACGAAGCCCAGACGTTCGGCCAATGCGCACGAGGCGGTGTTGCGCGGGTCGATGTCGGCTTCCACCCGACGCAGGCCGAGCGTGTCGAAGGCATGCGCGAGCGCCAATTGCAGCGCCTCGCGCGCGAGGCCACGCCCCCAGCGATCGGAACGCAGCGAGTAGCCGATCTCGGCGCGACCTTGCGCGCGATCGATCGCAAACAACGTGACCCCGCCGATCAGGCGATCGTCGCTGCGCTCGGCGAGCGCCCAGCACAGCAGGCGCTGCGAATCGTGGCCCGCCATCGCATTGGCGAGCCGTTCGCGCGCCTGCGACAGTTCGGTCCAGGCCGGAAAACTCCAGTAGCGCATGACCTCCGCGTCGGAATGCACGGCATACAGGTCGTCGAGGTCGTCGGTGCGAAAGCGGCGCAGGATGACGCGTTCGCCGATGAGTTCTGGCAGGTCGTCGTGGTCCGTCGGCGCGGCATTTTCGGGTTCTGTTGTGATCATCGGCGTCGCTCGAGTGGTGCAGTGGCTGTGCTAGCGTGACGCGCATCCCAACAAAGCCGACCCGCCGATGCAACTGCGCCGCACCAAGATCCTCGCCACCCTCGGCCCCGCTACCGATGCGCCGGGCGTGCTCGATGCGCTGCTGGCCGCCGGGGTCGATTGCGTCCGCCTGAATTTCTCCCACGGCGATCCAGCCTCGCAGATCGCGCGCGCCAATGCGGCGCGCGAGGCCGCGCAGCGTGTCGGCCGCGAGGTCGGCATCCTCGCCGACCTGCCCGGGCCGAAGATCCGCATCGAACGTTTTGCCGAGGGCCGGGTCGAGCTCAAGGCCGGTGATCGCTTCGACCTGCTCGCGCGCGCCGATGCGCCTCTGGGCAGCGTGCACGAGGTCGGCGTGAGCTACCTCGGCCTGCCCGGTGACGTGCGCAGTGGCGACACGCTGCTGCTCGACGACGGCATGGTGCAACTGCAGGTCACCGCGGTCGAGGGCGAACGCATCGTCTGCAGAGTGCTCAATGACGGCGTCCTATCCGACCGCAAGGGATTGAACAAGCAAGGCGGCGGCCTGTCGCTGGGCGCGTTGACCGAGCGTGATAAGGAACTGATCGTGGTTGCCGCCGAACTGGGCGCCGACTTCATCGCGGTGTCGTTCTGCCGTACCGCCCAGGACATGCACGACGCGCGCGCAATCGCCCGCGCCGCTGGCAGCGACGCGGCGCTGGTGTCGAAAATCGAGCGCGCCGAGGCGATCGAGAACCTGGTCGAAATCGTCGAAGCCAGCGACGTGGTGATGGTCGCGCGTGGTGATCTGGGCGTGGAGATCGGCGACGCGGAATTACCCGGCCTGCAAAAGAAGATCATCCGCGAATCGCTGGCGCAGAACCGGGTAGTGATCACCGCCACGCAGATGCTGCAATCGATGGTCGAAAGCCCGATTCCAACGCGGGCCGAGGTGCTCGATGTGGCCAACGCGGTGATCGACGGCACCGATGCGGTGATGCTGTCGGCCGAATCCGCCGCCGGCCGTTACCCGATCAAGTCGGTCGAGGCGCTGGTGCGCATCTGCCTCGGTGCCGAACGCCAGTTCGAGATGGACACCGACTTCGAAAAGGCGCCGCGCAACCTCGAGCGCGCCGACCAGGCGATCGCGATGGCGGCGATGTTCCTGTCCGAGCACATCGGCGTGCGCGCGATCGTGGCGATGACCGAGTCCGGCGGCACCGCGCGCTTCCTGTCGCGGTTCCGGTCGACGGCGCCGATCTACGCCTTCTCGCGCCACGATGGCGCCCGCCGGCGCATGGCATTGAGTCGCGACGTGTTTCCGATCGGCTTCGACAGCCGCGGCATGGCCTCGCGCGACGCCGCCCGCAACACCGTCAAGCACCTGTTCGACGCCGGCCAGCTCAATGCCGACGACCGCGTGATCTTCACCAGCGGCGACACCATGGAGCAGCACGGCGCGACCAACACGCTGCGCTTGCTGCAGGTAGGCGCGGACGGACGCGCCCAGGGGTTGGGCGAGTTGTAGGGTTCAGTCAGTAGCCCAATGGCCACCAGCGCGGCCCACGCTGCCGTTGATGCCGCTACAATTGCGGCCACGGGCGGCGGAAGGCGTCCGTGGAGGTCAAGCGCAACACCCGCGTGGCTAATGTCCACAGAGCGATAGACCAGCTAGAATCGCGCCTCCCTGTCCGCACAGTTACATCAGCATTACAAAAAGGGCAGATCGGGCGAGTGCTGAACAATCCTTTGAATCAAAGCGTTGGGCCGTTAGCTCAGTTGGTAGAGCAGAAGACTTTTAATCTTTTGGTCGATGGTTCGAATCCATCACGGCCCACCATGTTTTTGGGGTTCTTTCAGCGTAAGTGACAAGCAGGGCTGGTCAAAGGTACGGTTTCGGTACAGTGCCGAGATTAAAGACGTGCGGCTACGACGGCGCAATGCCAAGCGAGATATTTAGCGCCCATACCATAGAACGCGTTAACGTCCCTCGCGGTTGCATGTAAACTTTCGCTCGGGGAAAGCGCCTCAGGGACGTGCGCTGCGGATGTGGCCTACGGGTCAATCTTGATGCGAATGGAGATCGAGGCCCGTTTCGGTGCGCCTTGTTACTGGATCGCTGAATGCCGCATCCGGTAGGTCGGGTGAGGCGACTCCTTGCGGTGCGAAAAAACTTGCTAAAGCAGCGTCCGGGGCATCTGCGCTTCGGTCGTGGCTAGCGCGCAATACCACAGAGAATATTTCTACAAGGGTGTCGTCGTAATGAATGGAAGTTCGAGGCCCAGCATCTCTGCCCCCCTTTTTGGCGCCCTAGTCCGACGCTCCGAAACAGCTTTAGGCCAAGATATTTCAAGCATTTTCTCTGCACATTCCGCATCGGCCGCCGTGAAGGCGGAGCCTAAGACGCAGCATGGCGATCGCAAAAAAAGCGCCATAGCCAAGCTGCTTCTGGGCGCAGTAGCGCTGATTTGCGCTATGGGTTTTTCCAACACCGGTAGAGCCACCGCGTACTCAGTGCGTGAAGAATATTCAGCACTGGTGGCACGGACAATGACAGTCAGTCCGCTTGGTGAAGACCTCTACGGCGAGAGTATCGACCTGGCCACTGGTAGATTAGAGTTTAGCGTGGCCGATGTCGAGCTTCAGGGCAACAATCGCCTTCCCGTTGAATTTCGGCGACGTCATGCAGTAGACGCTTTTGACCCCAAGGCATTTTATAGTAACCAATACCACGCTGCGGAGTGGGAAATTGATGTGCCGTATATCCATGGCCTCTATGCCCGGGATCGGCCAGATCAACCGGGCTCCCCGTTTGGATGCTCGTCGGTCCCTGTGTGGGGTGGCAGTGCTCCCCCCGCGTTTAACGGCTTTACGGCAAGTACGTATTGGCACGGAAACTTCGTCCATATGCCGAATAGCGGCGACTCGGAGATTCTCCGTAGGAACGACACGCCGAAGCTGCCTGCTCCTGCGGGCTATAGCTACATCACCAACTCCGGCCTGCATTTGCAGTGTGTTGAAAGTATAAAGAACGCAGCGGGCAAAGGGTTTTATTGGTCTAGACTCAGCTGGGACCAAATATTTCTTCGACTGGTTGGTCGAGTTCAGTGCGGTCTCTGCCTTCCGGCCTATTACTTTTAGCGATTTCACAAGTGGGAAGGCTTCTAACAGCCTGCGACGCAGCGAGGCGAGGCTGTACGTCACAAAAGTCGTTGATCGCTTTGGTAACTCGGTCAATTATAACTGGGTTGGAACTGAGTTGCAGTCGATTAGCTCCAGCGATGGTCGCGTTGTGAGCATCCAATACTCCAGCGGTAAGATCAGTCAGGTAAGAGCGGGCGATCGGGTTTGGAACTACGTCTACGACGGACTCGGCAGCTTTCCGTCGCTCACCGCAGTCGTCAATCCCGATGGGAGCTCATGGAAGTTTGGGCGTAATGGGAATCTCAACGTTCTCAATATTTACGACAGGACATTGGAATCCCAGAGCTGCCCCGGTACATGGAATGGAAACTGGTGTTCCGGACGTTTTGTCATGGATAAGCTGGGTCATTGCTCTTGGATGCGTAAGATAAACGACGTTTATCATGACGTTATCGTGACGGCGCCGTCCGGAAGCGTGGCAACGTACAGATTAAAACCACTTCGCCACGCCCGGACAGATGTTAATGCAGCGTGCATGGATGCCAACACTGAGCAGTTTGATCAGTATTTAGCTTACAATGAACCCTCGATTTATTATGACGTCGATTCTATTGTCTCGAAGTCGATCAGCGGGCCTGGAATACAGCCACAAGATTGGCGGTTCGAGTATCCCGCTCCTAGTGGGCGTGTTCTTTCCGCCACTCCGGACCCCGTTAATACAAAGTCTACGTTGGTGTACGGGCCAAAGGGTTTGACGTCATATACTTACGGAAAAGTCCATGAAAAGAATGAAAATAAATTATTACTCGTAACGACGGGCGAAGATAAAACTATTAGCTACTCCTACGTTAGTAATGATGAGGTCGGCTCCGAGCTTTTTGCAGATGTAATCGGATGGAGCGATCATTTTATGTCAGATTCTCTGGCTGCGCAGCAGCGGCCAGTGAAGCAAATTTCAACGACTCTCGATGGTGTGATATTCAATAACCGGGTCAGCGCCTTCGACAGTTTTGCCCGCCCGGTGACCACCAGGAAATTTAGCTCGTTGGGTTACAGCAAGACCGACGTCACCGAGTACTACGACGACACGGCCAAGTGGGTGCTCGGCCAGATCAAGCTCCAGTACAACGCCGACACCTATATCGTGATGTCGCAAACCGACTACGATCCGGCCACCGCGCTGCCGATCCGCAATTACAGTTTCGGCAAGCTGCAGAACACCCTGGACTACTACGCTGACGGGACCCTGCGTACCGTGACCGATGGCCGTGGAAACACCACCACGCTTTCCGACTGGAAGCGTGGAATCCCGCAGCACATCCACCATCCGGACAACACGTCCGAGAACGCGAGGGTCAACGACAACGGCTGGATCACCGCGGTAGCCGACGAGAACTACTTCTGGACCGGCTACGGCTACGACGCGATGGGCCGGATGGCCAGCGTGGTGCATCCCACCACCGATGCGCGCGCATGGAATATTCAGCACAGCAACTTTAGGCCGGTCACCGCTGACGAGTGGAAGCCCGATGGCATCGCCGTGGGCCAATGGCGCCAGCTGAACTGGACCGGCAACCACCGCAAGGTCACGTACTTCGATGCGATGTGGCGCCCGGTGCTGCAGCACGAGTACGACGACGCCAACAACCCCGCGACGATCCGCTCCAGCAGCACCGCGTACGACATTAGCGGGCGCAAGGCGTTCCAGTCGTACCCGGCCAATGCGGTGATCCCCGGCACTGCGGGCATCCGCACATTCTACGACGCCCTGGATCGGCCGATCCGGGTCGAGCAGGATGCCGGGGCCGAGGTGCTGACCTCGCGCACCGAGTACCTGTCCGGTTTTGCTACCCGTACCACCAACCCCAATGGCGTGGCTACGTTCACTGCTTATCAAGCGTTTGATCAGCCGGACACCGGCGCGCCGGTGGGCATCAGCGCCGCCGACGGTATGTCCATCACCGACATCTACCGCCACCCACAATTGGGCCGGGTCAACGCCATCACTAAGCGCAATGCCTCCGGCAGTCTCGCAGCCACCCGCCGGTATGTGTATGACGGCAACGGCCAGCTGTGCAAAACGATCGAGCCTGAAACCGGCGCGACGGTCATGGCCTACGACGGCGCAGGCAACGTGTCGTGGTCGGCGGCGGGGCTGACCCTGCCCAGCACCACCGACTGCGACCACGCTGCCGCTTACGCGTCGGGCCGCCGCGCCACGCGTTACTACGACGCGCGCAACCGCCTGACCTCGCTCAACTTCCCCGATGGCAACGGCGACCAGAACTGGAAATACACGGCCGATGGGTTGCCGGAGCAGATCATCACCTACAA
>JAYSZI010000041.1:0-21651 GCA_043738095.1 Lysobacter sp. | reverse complement strand
GTGGCGGCGTGCGCAGCCAAGTTCTCGCGCATGAGGGTGGAAGACGACGACAGCGGCGAGGCCTGGTGGCCGCGCCTGCACTCGTTCGCGATCGGGCTGGATGGCTCGCCGGACCTGGCGGCGGGACGGATTGCGGCAGATGCGCTGGGCACGGTCCATCACGGCTTCACTTACACCTTCGCCGAGGGACTGGATGCGTTGCCGGAAGTGATTCGGCACATCGAGACGTACGACGTCACCACGATCCGTGCCTCCACCCCGATGTACTTGCTTGCTCGTCGGATCAAGGCGATGGGCGTCAAGATGGTGTTGAGCGGCGAGGGCAGCGACGAGCTGTTCGGCGGCTACCTGTACTTCCACAAGGCACCGAACGCGCGCGAATTCCACCAAGAACTGGTGCGCAAGCTCGATGCATTGCACAGTTACGACTGCCTGCGCGCGAACAAGTCGATGATGGCCTGGGGCGTGGAGCCGCGAGTGCCGTTTCTGGATGTCGAGTTTCTCGACGTGGCGATGCGCATGGACGCGCAGGACAAGATGGCGGGGGTCATGCCCGATGGCAGCCGCCGCATCGAGAAGGGGGTGCTGCGTGAGGCGTTTGCAGGCTATCTGCCCGACGCGATCCTGTGGCGGCAGAAGGAGCAATTCAGCGACGGCGTCGGCTACGGCTGGATCGACGGCCTCAAGGCGCATGCCAACGCCCATGTCAGCGATCGCGCGTTCGCCGCGGCCGCGAGCCGGTTCCCGCTCAATCCGCCGCAGACCAAGGAGGCATATCTGTACCGGCGGATATTCGAACGAGCGTTCCCTGGCGCCGCTTGTGCCGCGACCGTGCCCGGAGGCAAGTCGATCGCCTGTTCCACGCCGGCTGCGATCGCGTGGGATGCGTCGTTCGCGAATGCCGCTGATCCATCGGGGCGCGCGATCGCGGGTGTGCACCAGGCGGCGCTGGCGTGAGCGGCAAAGCGTGACCACGGTGCGCAGATCATCCTAGAGAACGCGGAACCGACGGTGCTGCCGGACGGCGGGCGTCGGGTAATGACGGGCGGGCTGCATCTCTGTTCGGCGACGTTCGCCTTCGGTGCTGAGGTGCCTTCTTACCTCGATCAGCTTGTTGCTCTGGCCCCCGTCATAGCGCGCAGTCGACCGGCGGTGGCGGTGAACACCACGCGGTCGTGCTCAACGCTCCCGTCCAGCTGGCTGGCTGCAACGGCGCCCACCGTAGAGGTGAATAGGTGACCGGGTAACGAGCATTTGCTCGTGCCTGGCCGGCTAAAGAGCCGGCAGCCTCACCCGGAAGCACGCACCCGAGCCGCGGGGTGCGATGCAGTGGGCGTCACCGCCATGGGCCTCGGCAATCTGGCGCACCAGGCTTAGTCCCAACCCAACGCCTCCGGACGCTTCTTTCGTGCCTGGCAGGCGATAGAACGGCTCGAACACGCGTTCGCGATCGCTCTCTGGCACACCGGGTCCGCGGTCGCTGACCTGCAGCTCCATGCCGTCGGCGCTGGTCGTGATGCTCACGTCCACATTCTGTCGGCCACCGTGCCGGCCGGCGTTTTCGAGCAGGTTGCGCAGCAGGCGTCGCAGCAGGATCGGGTCGCCGTGGAGCGAGGACGGGTCGGCTTGCAGCGACGCGTCAACGGCTGCGCATTCCTCGTGCGCCAGTGCGGTGAAGTCCAGTTTCTGGCGCATGATCGCGGCACTGCCCTGGGCATCCAGGCGGCTGGCCAGCAGGATCTCGCCGACCAATTGATCGAGCTCGGCTATGTTCCGCTTAAGCTCCGCGCGCAATAGCTCAGGCGTCTGCCCGGGCAGCAACTCCACCGCCAGGCGGATGCGCGCAAGCGGAGAGCGCAGCTCATGCGACGCGTTAGACAGCAGGGTTTTTTGCGAGCGAACGAGCGCTTCAATTCGATCGGCAGAGGCATTGAAGCTCGCGGCTAACACGGCGACTTCGTCGCTGCCCGTTACTGCGACCCTTTCCGACAAGGTGCCAGCGCCCCACGCATTGACGCCATGTTGCAGCTGCTCCAAGCGGCGCGTTAGCCGTCGCACGATGGGGTAACAGCCAACGCCAACCGCGAGCGCAATCAGCGTGAATGCAACCAGGAGCCGGTGGGGTAGCGGATTCGTGCGCCCCGCGCCATGGATGAGTAGCCAGCGCCCGTCGTGCAGCGGCAGGGGATAGTGGGGTGGGTTGGCGCCCAGGCGGATGGTCGTCAGCGGTGGAATCTGCGATGGCCAGTTTGGCGCTCCCGCGGCGGCGATCACGCGGCCATCGGCGGCGTAAAGCGCCAGGTCCACTTTCATGCGGGGTTCCCAGCGCGCAAGGACGGCCTGCTGCGCTGCATCGGGCGCGTTGGGAGGGGGCAGGACTTCGGCGACGACCGTAGCCAACGCCCGCAACGTGGTACCGAACTCGCGCGGATCGGAGTGCACGTACCAGGCGACGGACAACATCATCGCCAGCAGCGCGACGATAGCCAGCACCGACAGATAGATGCGCAGGTAGATCCGGTGAGGCCAGCGGATTCGCGCCTTATCGGTCATCGCGCGTGCCCGGTCCGTTGCGTGCGAAGCTGTAACCGACGCCGCGCACGGTCACGATATGGCGGGGGTGCTTCGGGTCGCGTTCGATCGCGGCTCGCAGGCGACCAATGTGCACGTCGATAGCGCGGTCGGTTGCGTCCGAGGTATCACCGGCAACCGCATCCATAAGTTGCTCGCGTGACAATACTCTGCCCGCGCATTCGGCCATTGCCACCAGCAGATCAAACTGACGCGAGGTCAGTTCGGCCGTCTCACCATCCACCCGCGCGCTGCGTGCGGCGCGGTCGATTTCCAGGTTGCCGAAGCGCATGACCGATTGGGTGGTGGGCAGTTGCGGGCGGCGCAGTACGGCACGCAGGCGTGCAATCAACTCGCGGGGCTCAAAGGGCTTGGGCAGGTAATCGTCCGCGCCCAACTCGAGTCCCACCACGCGGTCCATCGGATCGCCCTTGGCCGTCAGCATGACGATGGGGATGCCCGAGACCGCCGAGGGCAAGCTGCGTATCGCGCGGCAGACTTCCAGCCCGTCGGCATCGGGCAGCATGAGGTCGAGCACCACGGCGGCGTAGGGCGCTGAAACCGCGCTGCTCCTCAGTCGCCGCAGCCCCGCTTCGGCCGTGCCGGCGTGCTCGGCCTGCATGCCGTGCAGCGCGAGGTACGTGATAAGCATGTCCGCCAGGCGCTGGTCGTCATCGATAATCAGCAGCTTGATGGTGGTTTGCATGGATCTTGTTACTCGATAGGCAACAGCACCGGGCGCGCTGCCACTGTAGCGGCAGTGCCCCGGTCACTGTAGGTCGCTGCGGTCAGTTGATCATTTCGGCGCGCAGTTGAATGCGCTGTTGCGGGGTAAGCACCGCCGCGATATCCACCAACAGCCGATCCACGCGGCGAGAGCGCTCATCGGCGACGCGCATCTCGGCAGTGCGGATGCGTTCCAGCCCGCCCCGATCGACCACGTCCGCCAGCAGGATGCGCGCCCGCGGTGCCCTGGCTTCCTGCGCCCTGCGCTCCAGCGCCTGCAGGTCGTCTTGCGCGGCATGCGCTACCTGCATTACCTGTTGTTGCTGAGGTGCGTCGATGCGGCTCATTACATGGTGGACCAAGTGCCGCAGGTGATCGTCGTCCAGTGCTGCGTGACGCGCGCTCGGGGTGCCGCCGGCGTGGGGGTTGCCGGCGATAACGCCGCTGCTGAGCAGCGCGAGCAGCGCGGCAGTTGCCACGCCTAGGGTGCGAAATCGGCGCCTTGAGGCTGGGCGAAGAGTAGGGAGGTTGGCCATAAGGTGCTCCTGTTCCGATGAGACAGCGCGCGATTGCGCTGCGTACGAGAACATGCGCCCCTCAGGTATCTGGGTGACGGCGCGAACGTGAAGTTTTATTGCTGCGGTCGGGCGCAGGGTGCGGGCGATGCCGAGCACCCTGCGCGCGGATTGCGCCTCAGTGCCGCTGCAACCGATACACCACGGTGTCGAGCGCGGTCACGCCCTCAGCGACGAAGCCTGGCTGCTGCTCGAGAATCGCGCGGCGTTCCAGCACGTCGACGTGCCACTGGTCGTTGTAAGACTGGCGTACTTCGGATTCGTCGACCGAGAACGGAGGGCCGGCTTTTTCATCCTGTGGGTATTCGAGCGTGATCAACAGGCCGCGGCAGCCGCTGGGAAGCCTCTGATAAAGCTCACCGACGTAGCGCTGGCGCAGTTCGGCTGGCAGCGCGATCAATGCGGCCCGGTCGAACACCGCAGCGCACTCGGCGAGCGCTGCGGCATCAAGTGCGAACGCGTCGCCGCAGATCAACTCGATGCCCTGCGCCCGGTAGTGGATTCCGTAGGGTGACGTGTGGCGTTCGGGTGTCAGCGCGTTCTCGGCGAAGAATTCCTCCACCGCTTGCTGCGCCAGTTCGATGCCGAGTACGCGATAGCCTTGCGATGCCAGCCACACCATGTCGAGCGACTTGCCGGCCAGCGGGACGAACACCTGGCTGCCGGCAGGCACCTGCAGCGATGGCCAATGCTTGAGCATCAGCGGCGTCGGCTTATCCTGGTGGAAACCGATCTGGCCCTCGGTCCAGCGCTTTTGCCAGAACGTCGGTTCCATCAAAGCCGCCCCCGAATTGGGAGAGCCATCGCGTCGCGACGTGATCGACTGGCCCAACAGCTCCGCGCGCCGCCACGTGCCACCCGACGGAACTGCTGACTCGTCATGCAGCTCGCGCGACCCGCAGCCCCGCCATCGGTTCGTGCGGACCACGAAGCGCCGCTGCGCGAGCCGGCGTGATTGTCATTCGACATGCAGCCCCTCGACCTTTTGCCAACCCCGCGGCAACAAACCACCACGAGTCGCGCGCGCTCCCAAGTACGCGTCCAGATCCTTCCACGACAGCGACATCGTGCGCGTTCCGGAGTGCACGACCAGCGTGCCGGCGGGCGCGATCACCGCAATCGCGACCACGCGCTCGGTGCCGAGCTTCGCTTTGGGCACGTCGATCAACTTGTTGCCCTTGCCGCGGTCGAGCTCCGGCAAATCGCTCACCGGTACCGCAAGCAGATGGCCGGCGTTGGTGACAAACACCACGCGGTCCTGTTCGACATTGCCGACCGCGGCCGGCTGCAGCACCTTCGCGTTCGGCGTCAGCGACAGCATCGCCTTGCCGGCTTTGTTGCGGCCGGTGAGGTTCTCGAAGCGGGTGACGAACCCATAACCATGACTCGATGCGAGTACGAAGCGCGTGTCGTTGTCGCCGCTGGCGAGCGCCTGGAACGACGCGCCCGGCATCAACGCGAAGCGACCGGTCAGCGGCTCGCCGTTGCCACGCGCCGACGGCAGGCCATGGACAATCGTCGAGTAGCTGCGGCCGGTGGAATCGAGGAATGCCACCTGCTGCGTGCTGCGTGACTTCACCGCGCCGAGCGCGCCGTCGCCATCGCGATAGCTGAGCGTGGCCGCGTCGATGTCGTGGCCCTTGGCCGCGCGCACCCAGCCCTTCTCGCTGAGCACCACGGTCATCGGCTCGCTCGGCACCAGTTCGGTTTCGCTCAAGGCCTGCGCCGCGCCGCGCGCGACCAGCGGCGAGCGGCGCGCGTCGCCGAACTTCTTGGCGTCGGCCAGCAGCTCGTCCTTGACCAGCTTCTTGAGCTTGGCCTTGCTGGCGAGGATCGCGATGATCTTTTCGCGCTCGGCGGCAAGCTCGGCCTGCTCGCCGCGGATCTTCATTTCCTCGAGGCGCGCGAGTTGGCGCAGCTTGGTTTCGAGGATGTAGTCGGTCTGCTCCTCGCTCAGCGCGAAGCGCGCCATCAGCGCCGGCTTGGGTTCGTCCTCGCTGCGGATGATGCGGATCACTTCATCCAGATTGAGGAACGCGATCAGGAAGCCTTCCAACACGTGCAAGCGCCGCTCGACCCGCTCGAGCCGGTGATTGAGCCGACGGGTCACAGTATCGGTGCGGAACGTCAGCCACTCGCTCAGCAGCGCCTTCAGTCCCTTGACCCGCGGACGACCGTCCAGGCCGATCACGTTGAGGTTGACGCGGTGGCTCTTCTCCAGGTCCGTGGTCGCGAACAGATGGCCCATCAATTGCTCGGCATCGACGCGGTTGCTGCGCGGCACCAGCACGATCCGGGTCGGGTTGGCGTGGTCGGACTCGTCGCGCAGGTCCTCGAGCCACGGCAGCTTCTTGGCGCGCATCTGCTGCGCGATCTGCTCGATGATCTTGCCCGGCGAGGCCTGATAGGGCAGTGCGGTGATGACAAGGTTCTGCGCTTCGCGCGTCCAGGTCGCGCGCACGCGCACGCTGCCGATGCCGGTTTCGTACATGTTGAGCAAGTCGGCGCGCGGAGTGATGATCTCGGCGCTGGTCGGGTAGTCCGGGCCGAGCACGTGCTCGCACAGGTCGCGCGTGCTGGCGTCGGGGTCGTCGAGCAGGCGCACGCAGGCGCTCACAATCTCATTGAGGTTGTGTGGCGGCACGTCGGTGGCCATGCCGACCGCGATGCCAGTGGTGCCGTTGAGCAACAGGTGCGGCAACCGCGCCGGCATCCAGGTGGGTTCCTGCAGGGTGCCGTCGAAGTTCGGATCCCAGTCGACCGTGCCCTGGGTCAGCTCGCCCAGCAATATCTCCGCGATCGGTGTCAGCTTGGACTCGGTGTAACGCATCGCCGCGAACGATTTGGGATCGTCACTGGAACCGAAATTGCCTTGGCCTTCGACCAGCGGATAGCGGTACGAGAATGGCTGCGCCATCAACACCATCGCCTCATAGCACGCACTGTCGCCGTGCGGGTGGTATTTGCCGATGACATCACCAATGGTGCGCGCGGATTTCTTTGGCTTGGCGCCGGCGCCCAGGCCGAGCTCGCTCATCGCGTAGATGATGCGGCGCTGCACGGGTTTGAGGCCGTCGCCGAGGAACGGCAGGGCGCGGTCGAGCACCACGTACATCGAGTAGTCGAGATAGGCGCGTTCGGCGTACTCGCGCAGCGGAATCTGTTCAAAGCCGTGGAAAACCGGGCGGACGGGGTCGGTCATGGGGCGGGGCGGACTCGGAGGGTTGCTTGAGGGAGCGATTCTACTGGGCCCTCAACCGTGGAGCGGCGCACGGGTGCTCAACGTTGTTGGCAATGGGGTGTGCCCAGCGCGCTGAACTCGAGCCGCAGGGGCCCGCCGTGGCTGCATCTACGGCCGTGAAGGCGACGTATAGATCGCATCGGAACGGGAAATGGGAGGGGCTATGAGCACACGCGTCGCACCGCCCCTTTTTGTCGCCAGGTCGCCCCAGCCCCCGCTGAGACATACCCCATCGAGGCACCCCCCGCTGGATATCGCAGCAGTGCCGTGGTGGCTGGCTTCTCCCGTGTCGCCCGCGCCACACACTCCCAGATCGTCGCGTAGTCATGGCGCGGTTCGGATCGGCCGGCAGTCTCTTCCCGCGGTTCCAGGGATCGAAGACCGCGCCGCGCCTGCTAGGCGCCATACAGTGGGCCCGTGGTCGTGGCGGCGCGGACAGAGCACGTGCAGACCGGGCCGTGGCTACAATCGACCGTATCGCAATCTGCGGACGGGGCAGGGCATGACGGAAACGATGACTACGGACAGTTCCGCTGCCGATGCGCTCGCTGCCGTGATCGGCGCGGTGGCCAGCGGCGATCGCGGTGCGTTCGAGCGGCTGTATCACGCCACTTCGTCGAAGCTGTTCGGCGTGTGCCTGCGGGTACTGCCCGACCGCGACGAGGCCCAGGACGTGCTTCAGGAGGTCTACACCACGGTCTGGCGGAAAGCCGAGCAGTTCGACAGCAGCCGCGCCAGCGCCGTGACCTGGCTGGCGATGATCGCGCGCAACAAGGCCATCGACCGGCTGCGGGCCAATCCATCGAGCACCCGCACCGCGCCGATCGAGTGGGCCGACAACATCGCCGACACCGCGCCGTCGCCGCTCAACGTCACCGAGAGTGCGAGCGACAATACGCGTCTTGGCCATTGCATGGAGCAGCTCGACAGCAAGCGCCGCACGCTAATTCGCACCGCGTTTTTCGATGGCGCGACCTACGAGGAACTGGCCACCCGCAGCGGTTCACCCTTGGGGTCGGTCAAAAGCTGGATCCGTCGTGGCCTGCTGCAACTGCGCGCGTGCCTTGAACAATGAACATGACTGACGAAGCACTTGCGCAAGACCCGCCCAGCGACGACCTGTTGGCCGCCGAGTACGTGCTAGGTGTGCTGTCCGTCGACGCCAGCCGTCGCGCGCAGTTGCGCAGCGAGGCCGAGCCGGCGTTTGCCCAGTTGGTCGCGGCGTGGGAGCAACGCCTTGCCGCTTTGATTGAGGAAATCGATCCGGTAGCCGTGCCCGAACAGGTCTGGCTGCGTCTGCGCACACGCCTGGGCTGGTCCCCCGTGGAGGGCGGCAAGCGTGGTGCGTGGCAAAGCCTGGGTTTCTGGCGTGCCGCGACCGGTTTGGCTGCAGCAGCGGCGATTGCTGCGGTCGTGGTCGGCCCGATCGATCAGGCGCCCGCACCTGGACCAAACCCCCCGCCGGTCGCGGTGCAACCCGTGCTGCCGCCCGAAGCCGCCGCCGCCCGTCCCGTCACCACACTCGCGCACGACGACGGCAGGCCGGGTTGGCTGGCGTCGATCGATCTCGCGCGCGGCAGCGTATTGATGGTGCCCGTGCCGGCCGCGGCCGACGCTCAGGGACGCGTGCCCGAGCTGTGGCTGATCGCGCCGGGTGAGGCGCCGCGTTCGCTGGGCCTGGTCTCGATCGACAAGGCGCACACCGTGGCCGTCCCTGCCGACATCCGCCGTGCACTAGCCGTGGGTTCGACCCTTGCGATCACGCTGGAACCGAAAGGCGGTGCGCCGCAGGGAGCTCCGACGGGGCCGATCATCGTCAAGGGCAGTATCCAGGTTATTTGAGGGCTGGAAGAGACCCGGGCCGGCCATCGCCAAGGCGTGCGCGGGCCTCTCTGAGGCTTTCGCGCGGGTCGGTGGACCGTTCTTTTATCGGGGAAGTGTGCGCAACCACCAAGCGTCCGGCAGAAACCTGCGTCAGGCAGAGGGACCGCGGGCGCTACGCGAGTGGGCTTCAGTTGATTCGCGTGACGCGATAGCGAACCGATCGGGGTCGCGCTCGCGCGGATCACTGCGATGCTCTAGACCGAGAGGCGGCCTCCGCTGAGCGGTCGCAGCCGCGCAGTGCTCCTTGCCCTTCCGCGCGGCCAACCATCTTGAGCAGAACCGTTGACAAGGTCGACACTGCCAAGCAACATACGCGGCCCGCATAGCTGCAACGTGCGGGTTTGCCCGGGTGGCGGAATTGGTAGACGCACTAGCTTCAGGTGCTAGCGGGGGCAACTCCGTGGAGGTTCGAGTCCTCTCCCGGGCACCATACAAAGATCGCCGATGTCGTCGCGAGTCGCCGCGAAAACAGAAGACCCCGCCCAGGCGGGGTTTTTTGTTGTGGAACGCGGCGGCTGTGATCGATCCCCGCCACTCCGGCCCAGAATTGTTCGCGTAGAATCCGCGCGCGCCCCGAGTGATCTGGGCGAGACGCGGCCGAGCCAGCCTGGCTCTGCTGAGCGTTGGCAATGCGGCGTTTGATGTTTGTTTCACATTCGCCTCCGAAGCTAACCCCTCCTCCAACCAGGGGCGTCCTATGGTGGGGAATCACGGAATTTGGCCCGCAACGGGCTGAAACGGAAGGGGACTTTGATGTCGTTACGCTCATTCGCGGCCGCCGCCGTCGGCTTGCTGCTGCTCGTTTCTAACGTGGCGGCCGAGACGATTGAACAGAAGTACGAATACGGCCGCCGGATCAAGGCGGCGCAGGCGGTAGGCCCGTTGGGCACCAACCTGTTTGGCGACGAGATTAATTACTACAACGGCCACACCTCCATCACGCAGGTCGATGTCTCTGTGCCCGGCAACAGCGATTTGCCCGTTCGGGTAGCACGCACCTGGTCGTCCAGCGGTCGCGAAGGGCCGCTCGCGCCAGCTCTTTTTGGCGAATGGGAGCTCGATATCCCAGTGATGCACGGAGTATTCGCTCGGAATTACGGCTGGCAGGTGCAGACTGCGACGCCGAACAATCGGTGCTCGATCCCCAACGGGTCTTCAGCAGAGCCCGGCGCCGCACTGAATAAGACTGGCACTTTCGGTGGAGAGGACTACTGGCGCGGTAATTCCATCTATGTACCGGGGGCCGGAGATCAGCAGATGCTGTTCCGCGCGTCTGGCTACACGCGGCAGCCTATTGATGGCAAAACCTATAACTGGGTCACGTCAGGACACTGGCAGATCAGCTGTCTGCCCGTACTGGCCAGCGGCCAACCAGGGGAAGGGTTTCTGGCAATCGCACCGGATGGCACCAAGTACACGTTCAACTGGATGGTCAGCCGACCGTATTCGACTATCCAGCGCTCCGCGAATGTGGAGAACGCCCCTGCCCTCAATCACCAGTTGCTGCGCGACCAGGTCCGGATCTACCCAACTCGGGTCGAAGACCGCTTTGGCAACTGGGTGACTTACACCTATTCCGGTGAGCAAGTCACCGATATCGTCGCCAATGATGGCCGCGCGATCCGGTTGACCTACAACGCGCAGAATGCGATCGACACCGTTACGGCGGCCGGGCAGGTTTGGCGTTACGAATACACGACTTCCCGAAGGCTAACGCGCGTTGTTCAGCCCGACCAGACCGCTTGGTCATTTGGGAGCGGCGGCCCGACACTGGTGATGGTGTACAAGCCCACCGTAGCCAACAGCGGCTGCGCGAGCATGGGTGAATTCGATGTCGGCGCTAGCAGTTTCTCCATGACTCACCCCAGTGGCGCCACTGGGACATTCACGTTCACCCCGACCCGTCATGCGCGTTCGACACAGGTGCGCGACTGCTATATCGCTGAGGAGAAGTTGGAGTACGGCCCCCCCAAAAGGTTCGACAACTACGCCCTGACCAGCAAGACCATTGCCGGACCGGGCCTCGCCCCGATGCAATGGGGTGCTGCCTATGGCGGCGCCTGCTTGCAATGCCCCTCCAAGACGGTCACGGTCACCAATCCGGACCAGTCAACCACCCGGCACACCTTCGGCACAGAGTTCTATGTTAACGAAGGCAAGCTGCTGCGCACTGAAACCTTATCCGCTACCGGCGCATTGGCTAAGGACGTGCAAAACACTTATGCAGTAACCCCGGTCAATCCCCCCTACGCCTACCACGTGGGCAACACCGGGATGAGCAACGAGGATGCTTTTGGTTCGACCATGGTCGTCCCGAAGATACAGACCACCATTACCCAGGACGGTGCCACGTTCAACAACCGGGTCAACGCCTTCGATAGCTATGCCCGCCCGCTGAGCGTGAGTAAGTTCAGTTCCTTGGGCTACAGCAAAACCGACGTCACCGAGTATCATGACGACACGGCCAAGTGGGTTCTCGGCCAGGTCAAGCGGCAGTACAACGCCGAGACCGGCATCGTGATGTTGCAGACCGACTACGACGCGGGGACCGCGCTGCCGATCCGCAACTACAGCTTCGGCAAGCTGCAGAACACGCTGGGGTACAACGGCGACGGCACACTGCACACCGTTGCCGACGGCCGCAACCTGACCACGACATTATCGAACTGGTATCGAGGGATACCGCAGCGTATCCAGTATGCCGATGGCCGCGCTGTGTCGGCGATAGTCAGCGATAGCGCATTGGTAGTACAGACGACGGACGAGAACGGGTACGCAACCATCTACGGTTATGACGCGATGGGCCGGATCGCTGCCATTGTCCCTCCTGGCGGTGATTCGGTCGCCTGGAACAACACCTCGATCACCTTTGAGCAGCAGACCGTGGCGGCCTATGGCCTACCGGCTGGCTACTGGCGCCGATGGGAGCGGACTGGTAATCGCTGGACCTTAAGTTTTTTTGATGCACTTTGGCGTCCCGTGGTCCAAGAGACTTATGACGCAGGCGATGTAAGCGGGACTCTGAGTCAGACGGTCAAGCGCTATGACGTAGGAGGGCGGCTTGTTTTCCAGTCATATCCTACGAAAGCCGCTAGCAGCTTCCAGCAGGCGCTTCCAGGCACTTACACGACCTACGATGCATTGGACCGTCCAACCCGCGTAGAGCAGGACTCCGAGCTAGGTTTGCTGACCTCGACGACGCAATACCTGTCTGGATTCATGACGCGCAGCGTGAACCCGAGAGGATATGGCACGGTCACGTCCTATCAGGCGTTCGACCAACCCGACACGAACGCTCCCGTTGGCGTCACGATGGCCGACGGCATGGCGGCAACGGAGATCCATCGCCACCCCTACCTGGGGCGCGTCGACTCCATGACCCGGCGCAACAACGATGGCAGCGTGGCCTCGACTCGGAGGTACGTCTATGACGGCTTCCAGCGGCTATGCAAAACCATCGAACCGGAAACCGGCGCGACGGTCATGGGCTACGACGACGCGGGTAACGTGTCTTGGTCGGCGGGCGGTCTGGCCCTGCCCAGCACCACCGATTGCGATTTCAACGCCGCTTACGCGTCGGGCCGGCGCAACAACCGTTACTACGACGTGCGCAATCGCCTGGCATCGCTCAAATTCCCCGATGGCAACGGCGACCAGGACTGGACCTACACGGCCGATGGGTTGCCGCAGCAGATCATCACCTACAACGATGCGGGCGCCACCGCGGTGGTCAATGCCTACACGTACAACCGGCGCCGGTTGCTGACGGGTGAAAGTTCGTCGCAGCCCAATTGGTATGGCTGGGGGATTGGCTACGGCTATGACGCCAACGGCAACCTTCAGGGCCAGAGCTATCCCACCGGTCTTTATGTGGACTACGCGCCCAATGCCTTGGGGCAGGCGACGCGCGCAGGCAGTTGGGCCACCGGCGTTAGCTATTACCCGAATGGCGGCATCAAACAATTCACCTATGGCAACGGCATCGTTCATACGATGACGCAAAACGCCCGCCAGCTGCCGGCGCGCACGACCGATACGGGCGGCGCCCTCGACCACCAGTACGTGTACGACAACAACGCCAACGTCCAGTACATCTACGACGGGATCGATCCGGCGCTGAATCGCTACCTGTACTACGACGGCTTGGACCGGCTGACCTCGGCGGGCTCGCAGATGTTTGGCGGCGATCACTGGCATCGCTATACCTATGACGCGCTCGACAACATGACCTCGTCCAAGCTGGCCGGCGTCAAGGAGCACAACTACATCTACGACACGTCGACCAATCGCCTGTCGATGGTCCGCAACAATGCTGGCGCGGCGACGATGGCGTTGGAGTACGACGTCCAGGGCAATCTCAGCGTCAAGAACGGGCAGACCTACACGTTCGACTACGGCAACCGCCTGCGCGGAACAACACAAGAGCCGCTCTATCGATACGACGGTCATGGTCGCCGGGTACTCGCGTGGGATCCGAGTCAAGGCGTCATCCTGTCGCAGTACAGTCAAAGCGGCCAGGTGATGTACCAGCACGACGATCGCAAGGCGATCGCGAGCGAGCATATCTATCTGGGCGGTAGCCTGCTGGCAACGCGTGAGTACCATTGGGCGCTGGGTCAGCAAAAGACCAAGTACCAGCACACCGATGCGCTGGGCAGCCCAGTGGCTGTCACCAATGAAGCCGGCCAAGTAACCGACCGCACGAACTACGAACCTTATGGGGCAACGATCGGTAAGGTTGCGTCTGGCATTGGCTACACAGGGCATGTCAGCGATGCGGCGACCGGGCTGACGCATATGCAGCAGCGCTATTACGATCCGACGTTGGGAAGGTTCTTGAGCGTTGATCCGGTGACCGCAAACAGCAACACCGGGGCCAACTTCAATCGGTACAAATACGCGTCGAATAATCCGTATCGGTTCACTGATCCAGATGGGCGGCAAGATTGTGAAAAGACTACCGGTTCAAACATTTGTGGGGGTGGAGGCGCCAGCGCGATGTTGGCCACCACCGCGTTCAGTGCCAAGAAATTCAGTAGCAAGGACGTACAGGTTTCGCCCAACTTGAGTGCCTCGGAGGGAGCGAGCCGTTCAAGAACCGTAGTCAACGAGGCGAATAAAGCTTCGGGAATGGCAAACCGCGTCGGCGATCGCGAGTTCACTGCCGGTCTGAATGCGGTCAAGCGACTCGTAGTAAGCGACAAAGATGGCCCCTCGCAGGTTCCTGGTGGGCCACAAGCGGCAGCGTCCAGTATCTACTCAACCAGAACGATTACTTTCTTTAATCAGTTCTTCGCGGCCGGTGTCCAGACGGAGAGAGCCTTCATCCACGAGGTTTTTCATCAGACTGAAAGCCTTGAAGCTGCGCGGGTTGCAAATCCAAACGGCGTTCACTTTGTTGAGGACGGATTCGAGGCGCGGACGATAAGGGCCGCAGATGAGTTCCGAAAACAATACTACGATTTGATTAAGGAGTCGAAATGAACTGGCGTATCTGCGTCCATCTGTTACGCGTGCTGGCGTTCGCAAACCTGCTTGCATGGACACAACCCGTCGAGGCTACGTCGTATTCTGATAGATCGTTGCCAGAGCTTTACGAAACAGCAGGCTGGCTACTTTCTGGTAGCGTGGAGTCGCAGTCTAGCGAATGTAAGCAGCAGCATTGCTTGTACAAGAGTACTCTAGACGTAAAAGAGGCAATCAAAGGTTCTTTGGGCAAAGCCAAAATTTGTGTCTGCTCGCAAAATCCGCTAGAGGTCCGAAAGAGCTATCTTGTTTTCGTTGTTGCGCTGGGTGCAAAAGACACCTTCGGAATTGAGTGCGAATATTTTGCACTAGTAGATGGTGTCATTAGCCCAGATGGCCTCGGAAACTATTATCGGTATATGTCCCCGAATGGGCTTGGGCAACTAGTTTCGTTTGAAGGCGACACCTATAGGACGTCCGAAATTCGAGATCCGCTGTTCGCAGCCATGTTGATGAAATGGAAAGCGGCTAAATTGAATGCCAAGTGATCTCACGTCCAGAACAACGGGGTCATAGAACATTAGCGTTTGAATTAGAACGCACCGAGCAACAAGCACAAGGCCCGCATTCGCGGGCCTTGTCATTTGCAGCATGGGCTCATCTTGCTGCTACCCAAGAACGGTGTCAGAGACACTTCCGCGTCGCACAAACGAAAAGCCCGCCTTCCGGCGGGCTTTTCACACGCCAAAGAAATCGCACAAAGACAAGGCCCGCGAAAGCGGGCTTTTTTGTGCCCAAAACGGAAAGAACGGTGTCAGAGACACTCTCACGACCGACCGGGCGCCCCGGAGACGGCGAAAACGTTGCGCCTTCAGAACCGGTCGGTGACCGGCATGTAGCGCCACTGGCCAGGCGGAACCTTGCTCAGCGAAATGCGGCCAATGCGGGTGCGCTTGATCGTGAGGGCCGTCAATCCGACCTCGGCGCACATGTGGCGTAACTGTCCCAGTCGCACATCCTTAATCGCAAATCGCAGCAGTGCCTCGTTCTGCCAGCTGACCATGCACGCCGGCAGCGTGCGGCCACGGTGGCGCAGTCCGCGGGCGAGGCGGCTGAGCGTGTGCGGTCCGGTGTCGCCGGCGACCTCGACCATGAATTCCTGTTCAAGTTCCGCGGCGTCCGCGGTCAGCCGCCGGCATACCCGGCTGTCCTGCGACAGCACGACCAGCCCGCTGGCATATGCATCGAGCGCCATCAGCGATGTCAGGCCGGTGAAGTGTCGGGGGTGGATGCGCCATCCGCTGGGATCGACTCGCGCATGGGTCCCGGGCATGACCAGCGAGGCGGATGCGGCGAACGCGAGATGGAGCGGCTTGTGCAGCAGGATCGTGGCCGGCTCCGTGGGTGTCAGGTGCGCATGCGGTTCGATTTCGACCGCCTGGGTCGTCACCGGGAACTGCGGCTCCTCGACGACCTCGCCGTCCACGCGGACCCAGCCACCTTGGATGTACTGCCCGGCCTCCTCGCGTGAGCAGCGGGCGACGGCGGCAACGCGTTCTTCAAGGGTGTTCGGGTCGGACATCGGGCCATCGCAATAATGCGGGCGCCCAGTGTAGAGACTCAAAACGGTGTCAGAGACACTTCCAACGCCAATTAAGGCGAACGAACGGTGTCCGAACGAACGATGTCAGAGACACTTCCGACCAGCGCGGATTTGTCTGACACGCGAACGGCAGTGGCGGGGATTACGTGGGCGTAAGAGGTGTCCGAAGCTGGCGCCATGGCCCGACTCCCACGCCCCGATCTTGCCGGTGTGCCGCAGCATGTGGTGCAGCGTGGTAACAACCGGATGCCGTGCTTCCTCGATGACGAGGACCGGCATCGCTATCTGCAATGTCTGCGCGAGGCGCTGGTGCGGTATGGCTGCGAGCTGCACGCCTACGTGCTGATGAGCAACCACGTGCACCTGCTGCTGACTCCAGCCGAGGCCGGTTCGATATCGCGCTTGATGCAGACCTTCGCCCGCAACTATGCAGGTCTGTTTAACGGCCGGCACCGACGGAGCGGGACCCTGTGGGAGGGACGCTACAAGTCCTGCCTGGTGGACTCGGAGCGCTATGTGCTGAGCTGTTATCGCTATATCGAACTCAATCCGGTACGCGCGTGGATGGTGGACGATCCAGCGGCCCATCCGTGGTCGAGTTACTCCGCCAATGCCTTGGGGCGATCGAATCCGCTGCTAAGGCCACACGCCGCATTTACTGCGCTCGCCGTCGAGCCGGCTGCCCGCGCTCAAGCCTATCGGGTGTTGTTTGCGCAGGCGTTGTCTGACGAGTCCGTCGCCGAGATCAGGATCTATCTTCAGCAGCAACGCGCCCTGGATACGGAACGGTTTCAGGCGCGCGTTGCAGCGGAACTGCAGCGCTTTGCCGGGGTACGGCCGGCGCATCGGCCGGGCAAGGCCGGCGCGGCGAAGTGTCTCTGACACCGTTTCGCTTTTTCTGACTCCCATCCGTGCAAGACGACGCCATTTCAGAGACCATTCCCACTTCACGGTGTAATCCATGCCCTCCGCTCAGTCGGATGCGGCCGAGGAGGGGGAATGTCCGAGCAGGAGCGACGCCGCCAGGTTGAGGCGGAAAACGCGGCAGCGTTGAAGGCGAGTCTCTCGCCGGCGCAGTTGTCGGTGTTGGCGACCATGGAGCAGTTCCAGTGGAAGCTGCGGTTTGTGCGGCGGCCGATGTTTCAGGCGCCGGTGCCCGTGCTGATCGCCGCCGACGGCGTGCGCTTCGTCGCATTGGAGCCCGATGGCACGATCAATGAAAATCCCGGCTTCAAGATCCGGCCCTGAGTGAGGGCGGTTCGCCGTACCAAGCTCCACCAGTCACTCCCTATCGTCAGCGGCCGACTTGCCAGTGCACCGCTCTCGCTGACGATCGCAAACCCGCTGCCCCTGCCATCTGGCCTATGTGACTTGGTGTTATAGGTAACTACACTACCAGCACAAGGGCCGGGTTCAGTGCATTCCAAAGCGCCCTTCTTCTCCGAGGGCGTGGCCATGTCGAATTGCGAACTGCTAGTGGATTCAGTGAGTTACCGGTATCCGGGCGGCCATTCCGCGGTGTCGGAGCTGAGTCTGAACCTCGCGCCCGGCATCCTGGGGCTGCTCGGTCCCAATGGCGCGGGCAAGTCGACCCTGATGCGCATCCTGGCCACGCTGGCGCGGCCCACCACGGGTAAGGTCACCTGGAACGGCGCCGATATCGCCCGCGAACCCAATGCGCTGCGCACCGCGCTGGGGTACCTGCCGCAGGATTTCGGTGTCTATGCGGCGCTCAGCGCGCGCGAGTTCCTCGCGTTTCTGGCGTCGGTCAAGGGTCTGGCCGGCGCCATGGCCCGCGAGCGGGTCGCTACCTGCTTGAACCTGGTTGGGCTCAACGATGCCGCCGATCGTCGCCTAGGCGAGTTCTCCGGCGGCATGCGCCAGCGCGTCGGCATCGCCCAGGCGCTGCTCAACGATCCGGCGGTGTTGATCGTGGACGAGCCGACCGTAGGCCTGGACCCGGAAGAGCGCATGCGTTTCCGCCATCTGCTCACCGATCTCGCAGGCCAGCGCCTGGTGATCCTGTCGACCCATATCGTCTCGGATGTAGAAGCCAGCGCGACCTCGCTGGCGGTGATGGCCGCCGGGCGCCTGCGCTTCCACGGCACCCCCGAGCAGCTGCTCGCGCAAGCCGAAGGCCATGTCTGGGAATGGACCCTGGCGCCGGAACAGTTGGCCGAGGTGCGGGCGAAGTTCGTCGTGTGCGCGTCGCTGCGGCGCCCCGATGGCATCCGCGTGCGCGTGGTCAGCAGCGACTCGCCGCACCTCGATGCGCAGGCCGTCACGCCGGGGCTTGAGGACGCCTACACCTGGCTGCTCGGCGCCGACGCTGGGCAGCACTGACCATGGCCGCGCTGCAGCGTTTTCTTGCGATCCTGCTCGCCGACCTGCGCGAGCGCACCCGCAGCCCGCGCTTTTGGGTGCTGCTGGCCGTGATCATGGTGGCCACCTGGCGCTGCTTTCCGCCGCCCGAGGCCCATTACCTGGTGCTGTCTTTGCCCGGCGGAGTGCGTGGCACCTACTCCAGCGCCTGGATCGGGATGCTGCTGGCAATGGTGTACAGCTCGCTGCTGAGCCTCGGCGGGTTCTACGTGGTGCGCGGCACGCTGGTGCGCGACATCGACACCCGCGTCTGGCAGCTGCTGGTCGCCACACCGATGACACGCGGCGGCTACCTGTTGGCGAAATGGGCCAGCCACATGGCGATCTTTGCGCTGGTCATCATCGCCGGCCTCAGCGTGGGGTTGGTGGCGCAATGGGTCCGCGCTGAGGACCGCGCAATCGATCTGCTGGAACTGGTTAAGCCGGTGCTGCTGTTGAATCTGCCCGGTTTGGCGATGACGGCGATGGTCGCGATCTGGTTCGACCTGCTGCCGTGGCTGCGGCGCACCGCGGGAAATGTGCTGTTTTTCTTCCTCTGGATCACGGTGACCTCGGTGTCGGTCGCGCAGCTCGAAAACCCGAACAACGTCAGCGCTCGCACCGGCTGGCGCAGCGATCCCAACGGGTTGGTCATGGTCGCCCGCGATCTCCACCGCGTGCGTTCCGAGCAGACCGGCAAGCCCCAGGAGTTCGGCTTCGCCATCGGCATTGCGGGCACCAAGAAGGCGCCGGTGCTGTTCGATTGGAGCTCGTGGCAGGTGCGCCCGATGGATGTGCTGGGTCGCAGCTTTTGGTTGCTGACCGCACTGGCCGGCGTGCTGCTCGCGGCGCCGTTGCTGGACTGGGCGGCGGCGCGCGGTTCGGTGATGCGCAATACGCGCTCCCAGGCCGGTGCGCGCCTGCGCTGGCTGGATCGATTGCTCGAACCGTTTGCGCGGGGATCGCTGGGCCTGCTTGCTGTAGCCGAACTCAAGCTGTCGCTGCGTCAACGCCGCGCCTGGTGGTGGCTGGCCGCCCTGGTCGCGTTCGGCTTGCAGGCGTTTGGTACCGGCAAAGCCATGCAGGTCGGCATGCTGTTGGCGTGGATACTGCCGCTGGACATCCTCGCGCGCGGCGTTCTGCAGGAGAAAGAGCACGGCACGGGCGGGCTGGTCTTCGGCGCCCCGGCCATCCTGCGGCGCCTGTTGGCGGCGCGCTTCGCGATCAGTTTTGGGCTGCTGGTGGTCATGACCTTGCCGGGTGTGCTGCGCTTGCTGGCCACTGCACCGCTGGGCGCGCTGGCCGCGCTGACCATCAGTGCTTCAATCGCGAGTTGGGGCTTGGGGTTGGGTGCGTTGTGCCGCAATTCGCGACCGTTCGAGCTGGTGCTGATCGCCGCGGTGTACGCCAGTGTCCAGGACGCGCCAGTCTTCGACCTGAGCACGAATCCGCAGATGACCCTGCTGTGGCACGGTTTGGCCCTGCTGCCGGCGTGGCTGGCGCTGGCGTGGGCGTGGCCGCGACTGGCCCGGCGGTGAGGGCAGGAAGGCCTGCTGGATTTACGACCATAGGCAGCGCTGTCCACGACGGTCCTTAATCGTCGGTTGCACGACAGCCGATGTTGCTGCTGGGCGGAGACGGGATGTGTTAAACGATAGAGGGACAGCGTCTGAGAACCTGTTCCGATGGACCCAGCACGCCTCGATAGATTGCCGCCGCTCGCTGCGACACCGCGGGCGTGGCTGACGCCTTGGCTGGAAGCGACGACGCCTCTCGCGGTGGCGCAGGAAATCACGGCGTCGATGCGCAAACTGCCCGGCTGCCAAGGCGTCCGGCTGGTATGGGGGCTGGACGGCGACTTCCCCTCGAGCGAGGCCGCCCCGCCAATGGACGCGGAGGCTATGTCGCTGGACATTGGGCTGGCGCGCGAAGTCCTGCTTGCCGGGCTACCACGTCTGCCGGACGACGCCAGGCCTGCACTGGCCATCCCGTTGCGCCGCAGCCGCGCGGTTGTACTGCTGGATCTGGACGGGCGCAGCAGCGCGCCGCATGTGCTCGAGCTGGCTGCCGAAGCGCTGCAGGTGGCCGACTTGCGCCTGCGCAGCGCGCTGGAGATAGCCGATCTGCGTGGGACGATGGCGCGCCTGGAGCACTCGGAACAGGTGCAGCGCGCATTGTTCGCAATCTCTGATCTGGCCGGTTCCGACCGCGACATGCCTGAGTTGCTCAAAGGCATCCACGCGATCGTCGGCACTCTGATGTACGCGGAGAATTTCTTTATCGTCCGGCTCGATGCCGAACGCAAGATGATGCGTTTCCTCTACTTCGTCGACGTCGAGGATCCAACACCGGAAGGTGAGTTCAGTCTGCGCGAGCGCGAAGGGTCGCTCACCTGGTACGTCATGCACGACCGCAAAGCGCTGCGCGGCAACAACGCACAACTGGCCGCCCAGGTGTCCGGGCCGCTGCGTATCGTCGGCAGCGACAGCTTCGACTGGATGGGTGTACCGATGCTGCGCGACGGCGAGGTTGAGGGCGCGATCGTGGTGCAAAGCTACGAGCCCGGCATCGTCTATTCGGCCAACGACCAGGCGCTGCTTGAGTTCGTGAGCGATCACATCCTGATCGCACTGGAGCGCAAGCGCAGCCAGGATGATCTCGAACGCAACGTGCAGCAGCGGACGCTGGAGCTGGCCGAGGCCAACCGCGGCCTGCAGTTGGAAATCGTCGAGCGCGAGCGCGCCGAACGCCTGCAGGCAGCCTTGTTCAAGATTGCCGGGCTGGCTACCAGCGATATCGGGCAGGAAGAGTTCTACAGCGAAGTGCATGCGGTGGTGGGCTCGCTGATCAATGCGCGAAATTTCTTCATCGCGTTGCTGTCCGCGGACCGCGCCTTGCTTGAGTACCCCTACGCCATCGACGAAACCGGTGAAGCCTACGAGGCGCGCCCGTTCGGCCACGGCCTTAGCGAATACGTGCTCAGGCATGGCACCTCGATTCTGCGAACCCACGACATGCTGGCGCTCGCCGACCAGGGGGAAGTGGAGCTGGACACGGTCGGGGCGTTGGCCGTGTGTTGGCTCGGCGTACCGTTGGTGTTCGGCGACGACGCAGTCGGTCTGGTTGCGGTACAGAGTTACGACCCGAAAGTCACTTACGGCCCGGCCGACCAGGAGCTGCTCGGCTTTGTCGCCTCGCAGATCGCCAACAGCCTGCACCGGCGT
>JAYSZI010000040.1:0-7751 GCA_043738095.1 Lysobacter sp. | reverse complement strand
CACGAAGTCATGCACGACACCCTGACCGGCCTGCCTAACCGCGGCTACCTGCGCAGCCGCCTCAATCACGTGCTGGCGCGACTCAAGAAGGAACCGGGGCGGCAGTGCGCGCTGCTGTACCTCGACATCGACCGCTTCAAGGTCATCAACGACAGCCTCGGCCACCTTGCCGGCGACGAAGTGCTCAAGGTCGTGGCCACCCGGTTGCAAGCGTGCCTGCGCGACCCTGACCTGGTCGCGCGCCTGTCCGGCGATGAGTTCGTGATCCTGCTCGAGAACCTCGACCAGCCCACCACCGCGATCAAGGTCGCGCAGCGCGTGATCGACCTGCTCGGACGGCCGGTGACGGTGGCCGGCGCTGTGCTGGCACCGTCGGCCAGCATCGGCATCGCCATCGGCGACCACCGCTACGAGATTGCCGACGAACTGGTGCGCGATGCCGACACTGCGCTGTACCGCGCCAAGGCGCTCGGGCGCAAACGCTATGTGCTGTTCGATGCGTCGCTGCAACGCGAAGCGATCGATGTGCTGGCGCTCGAAGGCGAACTGCGCGAGGGGCTCCAGCATGATCAGTTCGAGCCGTACTTCCAGCCGATGCTGCGACTGGCCAGCGGTGCGGTAGTCGGGTACGAGGCGCTGCTACGCTGGAACCACCCGAGCCGCGGCGTGCTCGGCCCGCCGGCGTTCCTGCAAGTCGCCGAGGAAAGCGGGATGATCGAGGCGATCGACTGGCGCATGTTCGAGCTCAGCACCGCAAGCCTGGCCGGACTCGGCCATGCCGATGCCTTCCTGACCATCAATGTGTCGCCGCGGCACTTCCGTCAGCCCGATTTCGACGAGCGCCTGCTCGAGGTGCTCGAGCGCACCGGTCTGGCACCCACGCGCCTCCTGACCGAGATCACCGAAGGATCGTTGCTCGACGACCCCGATCGCGCCCGCGCGACGCTCGGCCGGTTGCAGGACGCCGGCATCTGCGCGGCACTCGACGATTTCGGTACCGGCTATTCCTCGCTGAGCAACCTGCATTCGTTCCCATTGAAGATGCTCAAGATCGACCAATCGTTTGTGATCGCACTGGGCAACCGCGGCAAGGAAAACAGCACCCCGATCGTGACCGCGATCCTGGCGCTCGCCAGTGCGCTGGGCATGGACGTGGTGGCCGACGGCATCGAGACGGAGGCGCAACGATTGGCTCTGATCGCCATGGGGTGTGAATACGGGCAAGGCTTCCTGCTCGGCGCGCCGGCGCCGGTCGAGCATTGGCGGACCCCGTCGTCAGGGCCGCTGCGCGCGGGGGCGGGCTGAGCCAAGCGCGGCGTCCGCACCGGCTGTTGACGGCTGCCGTGTAAAATCCCGGCGATGACTAAACCTCCCAGTAAGCGCGGTTCCGGCCGCGGCAGCAATCCGCCCGGTAAATCAGGCCCGGCGAAACCAGGCCCCGCGAAGTCCGGCGCTGCAAAGTCCGCCGGCGGTGCCCGTGGCAAGGCCGCCGGGCAGGGCGGCAAGACCTCCGCCAAACCTGCGGCCAAACGCGCGCCGTGGCTGCCCGATGTGGCACTCGGTGGCCCAGCCAAGCGCGGTGGCTATCGGCCCACCGGCGCCGGCGGCGCTCACGGCACCCCCGGCACCGATCCGCACGCCGACCGCGAAGCCGCGCGCTATGAGCAGCCCATCGCCAGCCGCGAAATGATCCTGCAACTGCTGGCGGCCGCTGATGGGCCAATGCCGGCCGACGCACTGGCCGAGAAACTCGCGCTGACCGAGCCCGAGCGCTTCGATGCCCTCAGCAACCGCCTGCGCGCAATGGTGCGCGACGGGCAACTGCTGCAGAACCGCAAGGGCGCGTTCGCGCCAGCCGCGCGCATGGACCTGATCCCCGGCGTGGTGATTGCCAATCCGGATGGCTTCGGTTTTCTGCGTCCGGAAACCGGCGGTGGCGACGACTTGTTCCTGTCGCCGTTCGAGATGCGCAAGGTCATGCATGGCGACCGCGTACTCGGCAGCGTCACCGGTGTCGACCGTCGCGGCCGCCGCGAGGGCGCAATCGTCGAGGTGCTCGAGCGCCGCCTCAATCGCCTGATCGGCCGCTACACCGAAGAGGCCGGCATGAGCTTTGTCGTGCCCGACGACCGCCGCATCCAGCGCAACCTGCTGATCCCGCCGGACGCGCGCGGCGATGCGCAGCCGGGGCAGTTGGTCGTGGCCGAGATCGTCAAGGCGGCCGACCCGCAGCGCCCGCCGATCGGCCGCGTGCTGACCGTGCTCGGCGACCGCCTGACTGCGTCGCTGGCGGTGCAGGCCGCGATCCACGGCCACGAAATCCCGCACGAGTTTTCCGCCGAGGTGCTTAACCAGGCTGCCGCGGTGCCACTCGACGTCGATGCCGAGACCGCCGCGCAGCGCGTCGACATCCGCATGCTGCCGCTGGTAACGATCGACGGCGAGGACGCGAAGGACTTCGACGACGCGGTCTATTGCGAACCCAACGCCGAAGGCTTCCGCCTGATCGTCGCGATTGCCGACGTCTCGCATTACGTGCGTCCGGGCACGCCGCTGGACGACGAGGCGACCAAGCGCGCGACCTCGGTGTACTTCCCCGGCTTCGTCGTGCCGATGCTGCCGGAAACACTGTCGAACGGCATCTGCTCGCTCAAGCCCAAGGTCGACCGTCTGTGCTTTGTCTGCGACATGCAGATCGATCGCAAGGGCGAAGTCACGCGTTCCAAGTTCTACGAAGCGGTGATGCATTCGCACGCTCGTCTGACCTACACCCAGGTCTGGCACGCGGTGATGCCGATGCCGCCCGAAGGCGAGCCGGTGCTGCAGGAGTTGCGCGACGAGGCGCTGGCGCAGATCGGCTCGCTGCTGCCGAACATCGAGCGCCTGCACCAGTTGTTCGCGATCCTGTCCAAGGCGCGCGAGCGCCGCGGCGCGATCGAATTCGAGAGCAGCGAGGTGCGCTTCGTGCTCGGCAACGCCGGCGAAGTGATCCAGGCCGGCATGCTGCAGCGCAACGACGCCCACAAGCTGATCGAGGAATGCATGATTGCGGCGAACGTGGAGGCGGCCCGGTTCCTGATCGCCGCCGACGTGCCGGCGCCGTACCGCATCCACGACCGCCCACCCGAGACGAAGTACGCTGATCTGCTGGAATTCCTCAAGGAATTCCAGCTGCGCATGCCGCCGTGGGCGAAGGTGCATCCGGCCGATTTCACCCAGTTGTTGAAGAAGATCCGCGAGCGCCCCGATGCGTCGCTGCTCGAGTCGGTGCTGCTGCGCAGCCAGAGCCTGGCGGTGTACGACCCCGGCAACATCGGCCACTTCGGTCTTGCGCTGGAGGCGTACGCGCACTTCACCTCGCCGATCCGGCGCTACCCGGACCTGCTGGTGCACCGCGCGATCAAGCATGCCCTCAGTGGCGCAAAGCCGGAGACGTTCCTGTATTCGCCGCGGCAGATGGCGGCGTTGGCGTTGCAGAGCTCCGAGCGTTCGCGGCGTGCCGACGACGCCACCCGCGAAGTCGACGACCGCTACCGCGCGGCGTGGATGGAGCAGCATATCGGCGGCCGCTTCGACGGCACGATCAGCGGCGTGACCAGCTTCGGCTTGTTCATCGAGCTCGACGATTCCAAGGTCAACGGCTTGGTGCACGTGACTCAGTTGCCGAACGACTTCTACCACTTCGACCCGATCCGCAAGACGCTGACCGGCGAGCGCGCCGGCCGCGAATTCCGCCTCGGCGACCGCCTCAGCATCATCGTGCTCAAAGCGAGCGTCGAGGACCGCAAGATCGACTTCAAGCTGGTCGACGACGGCACCGGGATCGGCACCGTCGCCGAAGCGGGCGGGGTCAAACCGCCGCCGCCGCGTGGCCAGCCGGCCAAGCGCAAGAAGGCGCCGTACGGCAAGTAATCGCCTGACGACAATCGCAAAGTAGGTCCGGGTCCGCCCGGTTGCAAGCAATGGCAGGCCGCGGCCTGCCGACAGGAATCACATGAGCCAGAAACAATGGATCGCCGGCATCAACGCCGTCGCTGCGGCGCTCGAGCACGACGCCGAGCACGTGCGTGAGGTACTGATCGAGGCAGGGGCGAAGAACCCGCGCCTGACCGAGATCGAGACCTCGGCGCGCCGGCTCGAGATCGACGTGCGCCGGGTCACCGAGCAGGCGCTGGCCGGTATCGTCGGCGGCCTGCGCCATCAGGGCGTGGTCGCGCGTTATGCCGCGGCCAAGACCTGGCATGAGGACGACTTGGAGGCGCTGATCGAAGCCGCCGAAGGTCGGGCGTTGATCCTGTTGCTCGACGGCGTGCAGGATCCGCACAACTTTGGTGCCTGCCTGCGCAGCGCCGCTGCGGCCGGCGCGACCGCGGTGATCATCCCCAAGGACAAGTCGGTGCAGGTCAACGCCACCGTGCGCAAGACCTCTGCGGGCGCCGCCGACAGCGTCGCGGTGATCCCGGTCACCAACCTCGCGCGCACCATGCGCGATCTGCAGCAGTGGGGCGTGTGGCTGTATGGCCTGGCCGGTGAGGCCGAGGCATCGCTGTATTCGATCGACCTGCGCGGCAACGTCGCGCTCGTGCTCGGTGGCGAAGCCGATGGCCTGCGGCGGTTGACGCGCGAGAACTGCGATCAGCTGGTCAAGATTCCGATGCCGGGCGGAGCGGGCGTGGAGAGCTTGAACGTATCGGTGGCCACGGGCGTGACGCTGTTTGAAGCGGTGCGGCAGCGGGCCGCGAAGTAGGTTGTTTTCCTTCTCCCGTCGGGAGAAGGTGCCCGCAGGGCGGACGCCCCGAAGGAAGCACCCTTGGGTGTGAGGGTTCGGTGGAGCGCAGAGGCAAAGCTGCGTAAGGTCCGCCGAGTTCAATAAATCCGAAAATTCGTACGGCCTGCAATGATCGTCACGGTCCCGCTCCCCCGAACCCCATCCCCTCTCAGCCTTGCACACCCCTCCGGGGCGCGCCGGCGGGAGAGGGGCTTCAAGGCGGGGCGCTTGTGGGGCGACTCCAGGCGCTTCGCTTACTGGCGTTTCGCGTGCTTTACCCGGTTGCTGGGCGACCTTCCACCACGTAGCCCGGGTAGAGTCGCAGGCGGCACTCGGGACGATTATTTAAAGCGCCGAGTATCGTTGCCATCGGGCGCGACCCCGCCCGGAAGGAGCTACCTCATGCCGTGGATCATCCTCGTCCTCGCCGGCCTGTTCGAAATCGGCTGGGCGATCGGCCTCAAGTACACCGAGGGTTTCAGCAAATTAGGGCCGTCACTCGGCACCGTCGCGGCGATGGCAATTAGCCTGGGTTTGCTGGGCATCGCAATGAAATCGCTACCGGTGGGGACGGCCTATGCGGTGTGGGTCGGCGTCGGCGCGGTCGGCACGGTCATCCTCGGCATCGTGCTGTTCGATGAGCCATTGAATGCGCTGCGGATCGGCAGCGTGGCCTTGATCGTCGCCGGCCTGGTTGGGCTGAAACTCGCAACGCCGTAGCCGATTGCGCTTTCAGCCCCGGTTGCGCTCTGGGGTGAGTTCGCTATTGGTGGATCGGGCGCGCCGTGCTGCGCGGTCATACCCCGACAGCGGACTCTCGGCCGGGCATTTGCGGTCCGGGAAACCGAACTGCCGGCGCAGCGCCAGCCCGCATTGATCGGCGTCCTCGAACGCCTTGCCCGGTTCCAGACACTCGCGATTGAAAGCCTGCCCGAAGGCATCCTTTCGCTGGACGAAATCGTCACCGCATTTGCGCCCGGCGCGGATGCGGTCCAGGTCATCCTGCGCGGCGTTGGTGCCGAGCAGCCCGTACTGCTTGAGTTCGTTTTCGTCTAGCAGTCGCAGGTCGCGATTGGCGATCGTCATCATGATGTCGGCAACTGCCGTCGCGACGCCGTTGCGCCCTAGGTAGTCGTGTACCTGCAGGCTGGTGGCCTTCAATTCCTCGTTCAATTCGGCGCGAGAGGTGGCATTGGACTGATCGCGGATCAAGCGGTGGATGCCAACCTTGCCGGAGATCGACCGGGTGTCGCCCGCGGCGAGAATCAGCACGCACGCGCTGTGGCAGATGGATTCCTCACGGACCCAGATGTCCCAGTTTGATTCCGCGATTGTGTCGCCGGCGCGGATCGCCTGCTCGACGTGGCCGCCGGTGGAACTGATGTCGAGGATGCGCGTGTCGATTTCCATGCGCGTGGCCATGGCCGACACGCGCTGGATGAGTTCGGCAAAGCCCGCATTGATCGTGCCCTGGTAACGTAGCCGTACCACGCCGCCGGGCTGGCACTCGGACAAGGCGTCGACGAGGCTGAAGAATTCCAGCGAGGTCACTGGCGTGCCGTCGCCTTGCTTGGTGTAGTCGTATTCGCAGCTGACAGAGGCCTCGCCCGCATCGATCTTCGCCGCGGGCCAGTACGTGTCTTGCAGCAGATCCGTCTTGGCAGCGGGGGTGGGGCGCCGAGCTCGGCTCGCGGAGTCCTGGTGATTGCCCAAGGTTACGGTTTCTTTGCCGGCTGCCGGAGCACCGTCCGACTGCTGTTTACAGCCCGCATGCACGGCGCACAGGGCGAGTAGCAGTAGCACTCTGGTCAGGGTCGGGCTGGCTAGTGTCGGGCCGATCATTGTTCCCTCGTGGCCGCAGCTCGGCTGCGCTGTTGTTGGCTGCCGCGGCCCCACTGTATGTAACGCAGTGAGCGCCGGGAGCGGGCATGACTCGATCATCGCGCCTGCGCCATGAACCCTGGCCTTCGCAGCACTTGCCTCGTTGGATGGCTGCGTTCTAAGGGCCAATGATCGCGCGATTCCTGTCGCCGACCCGCCGCGGCGTCATGGTTCTGGCAGACGACCCAACCGCTCAGCCAGAGGGCGGCATCGCAAAGGGCCACGCGTTCACGATCTTGCAGAACAGGTCGGCCGTGCGCTCCGCGTCGTACACGGCCGAATGGGCCTCATCGCTGTTCCAGTCGAAGCCGGCCGCCTGCACGGCGCGTGCGAGCACGGTCTGGCCGTAAGCGACGCCGGCCAGCGTCACCGTGTCGAACACGCTGAAGGGGTGGAACGGATTGCGTTTGTGTCCGCAGCGCGCGACCGCGGCATTGAGAAAATTCAGATCGAAGTGGGCGTTGTGGCCGACCAGAATCGCGCGCTGGCAGCCATGACGCTTGCACGCCTCGCGTACCGGCGCGAACACGCTTTCCAGCGCGGGGCGCTCGGCTTTGGCGTCGCGGAACGGGTGATCAAGAATGATGCCGGTAATTTCCAGCGATTTCGGGTCGATCTGCGTGCCGGGGGCGGGCACCAGATGCGCGCTGGTGGTTTCACCGCGGACGATCCGGCCATCGCTGTCGAAGTCCAGCGGCACCACGGCGATTTCGAGCAGGGCATGGCGGTTCCAGTCGAATCCACCGGTTTCGACATCCACCACCACCGGCAGGTAGCCGCGGAAGCGTTTGGCCATGCGCAGCGGGTCCGGCGGCGCGGTGGGGATAGCGATCACGTCGGGATGGAGGTCGAGGTCATGCATCGCAAAAGCCTAACAGACGCGCGCGTCCTCACTGGCGATGCGTTGGTTCGCGCGGCTGGAGGAATCCTATGCGAGCCGAACCTGCCGGAGCCCGTCCCGTGTCGAACGATGTTCGACGCGCTGAGATTTGTACCGGAGCGCGGCCCTAGCCGCGCTGGCTGCCGAGCACGACACCACTGGTCCGTAGCTGGTCGAGCAAGGCGGCGCCCTGGGCGATAAATGCGGGCAGGTCGGGAGCCG
>JAYSZI010000039.1:0-98804 GCA_043738095.1 Lysobacter sp. | reverse complement strand
AGGGGGCTGTGCGTTGCATGAAGATGGCGCTCGATGGGGTCGATGCCCCGATCGACTATCTCAACACCCACGGAACTTCGACGCCGCTCGGCGACGTAATAGAACTGCAATCGGTGCGCGATGTATTCGGCGACAACATCCCGCCGCTGTCGTCGACCAAAGCGCTGTCGGGGCATTCGCTGGGCGCCGCGAGTGTGCACGAGGCAATTTATTGCCTGTTGATGCTCAAGGACGGTTTTCTTGCTGGGTCGGCCAATATCGCCAACCTCGATCCGCGCGCCGACGGTTTCCCGATCTTGCGCGAAAGTCGCACAGTGCAAGCCGACACGGTGATGTCGAACAGCTTCGGCTTTGGCGGCACCAACGGCAGCCTGGTGCTGGCGCGCTATCGGGACTGACGCCACCCCACGCCAGTGGGCACGATTACGTCGTGAAAGCGCTCATCGGCCCTCGATGGTTAGATTCGCCAGCGTTGGGATTGCGCCGCCGGCTGCTCCACCCGGGCGCGCATGCATTGGCAATGGCCGCGGGTTTTTCGGTGCGTTTGGTGACCGCCGCGGTGCAACGGGTCAGTGGACTGGTGGTTGCTACGATGCCGGCCGGCGCCGCGCAGGCGATCCTGCGGTGCTGGTGGTATCCAGCAACAAGGTCCGGCGCGAACTGCGCTGGGCACCGTTCAACGCAGCGCTTGAACCGATCACCGGCAGTGTGTGGCGCTGGCAGCGGGCGCCACGTTGCTAGGCACACGTCGCGCGCAGGCCCGCGTGCATCCCGCCGATGCGTGGCTGGCGGTATTGACGGGGTAGAACTCCGGCGTGGCGCGCAGGATTCGCGGCCGGCGCCTTGTATGCTTGCGTGCAATGGAGTCTGCCGATCTCACTGCGAGCCGCGCCAATACTCTGCGTGCGATGGTGCCCAGCGGCGGCCATGTGTTGGCGCTATTGGTGCTTCTGGGCTCGTTGGTGCTGGTGTTCGCTGCCTGGCATTCCGCGCGCGAGCGGGTATTGCGCGCGGCCAAAATCGAGTTCGTCGCCCAGGCCGGTGAAATAGGCGATTTGTTCCGACAACGCCTCGTCAACTACGAGCTGGTCACACATGGCGGTGCGTCGCTGTTCGCCTCCGTCACGCGGCCGACGCCACAGCAATGGCGGGGCTATGTTGATGGCCTGAACATCGGCGGCCGTTTCCCGGCGATGGTGGGCTTGGGTTTCGCGGGCTACGTCCCGAGCAGCGGGCTCGACGACCTGCAACTGGAATGGCGCACGGCTGGCTACGGCCTGCTCGAAGTCCAGCCGCACGGCATCCGCGACGCCTACGGGCCGATTCTCTATCTGGAGCCCCGGACGCCAGAAAACGCCGGCGCGATCGGCTACGACATGTTCTCTGAACCCGTTCGACGCGAGGCGATGCAGGCCGCGCGCGACAGTGGCGAGGCCCGCCTGTCCGGCGTCTTGCAACTGATCCAGGACGGCGCGGCGCAGACACCTAGCCTGCAGCTGTACCTGCCCGTGTATCGCAGCGGCGCTCGCCCGCAGACGCTGGCGGCACGGCGGTCGTCGTTGCAGGGGTGGGTGTACGCGCCGTTTCGCGTGGGTCCGTTCGTGCGCGACGCTTTGGGCCCGGCCGGTCGGGACGCGCATTTTCGCATTTTCGACATCACTGGTGGCACGGACGCCTTGCTGTATTCCACATTTGCCGCGGGCGGGCCAGCGGCCGCATTCCGGCATGCGGTCTTGGTCGAACAGTACGGCCGGCGTTGGCGCATTGAGTTTGATTCAGCACCAATCAGCGTGGCGGTGCCTGATCTCAACAGCCTCAACAACACCATGGCCTTGGGGCTGTTTGCTGCGCTGCTGATGTATGGGCTCGCCTGGATGCTGGCGCGTACCGAGGCACGCGCGCACAAGATCGCCCTGCGCATGACCGAGGATTTCAGCCGCAGCGAGCAGCGATTCCGTAGCGCGATGCAGTATTCGGCGATCGGCAAGGCCTTGCTCAACAGCCAAGGCCGGATCACCGCAGCCAATCCCGCTCTCGCCACAATCGTGGGGCGCGACGCCGCAACGCTGGTCGGGGAACGCTTTGACTCGCTGTTCGAGGACGACTTGGCGGTCGTGACCGGGAGTCCGATTGGTACCACCGATGGACAGGGCGTTCACCGGACGACGCGCCGGCTGCACCGGGAGGGCGGCGTACCGCGTCATGCCCAATTGACCTACGCCCCTGTGCCGGGAAATGTCGGCGAGGACCTTCAAGGCCTAGTCCAAGTTGAGGACGTCACCGAGCGGTTGCGCGCCGAAGCTCGCGTGCACGCACTCAATCGGACGCTCGAGTCTCGCGTCGCGTTGCGTACGCGCGAATTGAGCCAAGCCAACCAGGAGCTGGAGACCTTCGCTTACAGCGTGTCGCACGATCTGCGTGCGCCACTGCGTGCGATCGATGGCTTCAGCCGGGTCCTGCTCGAGCGTTATGACGCCTCGCTCGACGACAGCGGCCGCGACTACCTCGGTCGCGTGCGCAATGCGGCGGGGCGTATGGGCGAATTGATCGACGCGATGCTGACGATGTCGCGTCTCACCCGCGGTGAACTAAAACCCGAGCCCGTCGACATGAGCCGCCTGGCCGGCGAGGTCCTTGAGGAGTTGCGGCTGGGCGACGAAGAGCGGCAAGTGGAGTGCGCCGTCGCGCCGAACCTGGAAGCGGTCGGTGACACCGCGCTGTTACGCAATCTGCTCAGTAACCTGTTGTCCAACGCGTGGAAATTCACCCGCGGCCGTGACGATGCCCGCATCGAATTCGGCATTGATCCGGGGGGTGAGTTCTTCGTACGCGACAATGGCGCGGGCTTTGCGCAGGAGTATGTCGACAAGCTGTTTCGGCCATTCCAGCGCCTGCACACTCAGGCCGAATTCGCCGGTAGCGGCATCGGACTGGCGTCGGTGAAACGAATCATCGATCGTCACGGCGGCAGTATCCGCGCGGTGGGCAGTGAAGGCGAGGGCGCGACGTTCTATTTCAGCTTGTCGGGCGGCATCGACTGAAGTCTCGGGATACCTGTCGGGGCGGGGGCAATCAAGCGTTGGACACGGTCCGCCGCGGAGCGTTGTGGGTTGTGCTGGTTGACGGCGCCATCCCCCGGGGCCGATCAGGCGTTCTTGTTGTGACCGCGCATCACCCGGGATTTCTCGCGCGCCCAGTCCTGGTCCTTGCTGGCGGCGCGCTTGTCGTGATCCTGCTTGCCCTTGGCCAGCGCCAGCTCGATCTTGACTTTATTGCCCTTCCAATACAGCGCGGTGGGCACGACGGTGTAACCGTCCCGCTGCACGCGCCCGATGAGGTTGTCGATCTCGCTGCGGTGGAGCAGCAGCTTGCGGGTGCGGCGCTCATCAGCCACCACATGGCTGGATGCCGAAAGCAGCGGGGTCATCTGCGCGCCGAACAGAAACATCTCGCCGCCACGCACGACAGCGTAGCTCTCGACGATGTTGGCGCGACCTGCTCGGATCGATTTGAGCTCCCAGCCCTGCAGCGCGAGGCCGGCCTCGAAGCGTTCTTCCATGTGGTAGTCGTGGCGCGCGCGCTTGTTCAGCGCGATGGTGCCGCCCGCACTGCCTTTGGATTTTTGCTTGCCTGCGGCTTTTCGTTCGATCGCGTTCTTTGCCATGCGCCATTGTCCCTGATTGACGGGTCTGCGGGCTAATCGTGGAGGGATGCGCCCCTGCGGCAGCCAACGGCAGGCGGGCCAAGGGCGGGGCAGGGTGGTGATCGAAGACTTCAACGCGCGGCAGGTCCGGGGACGCCTCAAAGCCGCGATGGCGACTCGCCACCGCGGACCTTCCCCGTAGAATGCCAGCGGCTGCAGACGCAAGCTTCCATTTGGACAGCACCGTCAATGACGCGCCTTAATCGGAAGTGCCCTACCCATGCCGACCATCCGCCGTTCCGCACTTGTCGAACACGCCGCCACGCGCATGTTCGCGCTGGTCAATGATGTCGCGGCGTACCCGCGGCGGTTCGACTGGTGCGACGGCGCGCAGGTGCTCGAATCGAGTGAGCGTTGCATGATCGCGCGGCTCGACCTCGGCTTGGGCGCGCTGCGCACGTGGTTTACGACCCAGAACACTCTGGCACCGCCCCACCATATCGACCTGAAGCTGATCGATGGGCCGTTCCGCAGCCTCAGTGGGCGCTGGGAGTTCCATGCGCTGGACGAGTCGGCCTGCAAAGTGACGCTGACGCTGACGTTCGAGCCGCTGGTGAAACTGCTAGCACCGGCGATGGCCCTCGGATTTCAGAGCCTGGCCGACCGCATGGTCGATGACTTCGTGCGTGTTGCAGACAGCGGCGAGGACACATGAAGGTTGAAGTGATTCGCGCGTGGCCGCGTTACTACGAACGTCAGGACCTGGAGATGCCGCCCGGTAGTTGCGTCGCCGATGCGCTGTTGGCGGCGGGCATAAGCGACGACACGCAGACCGTGGCCTACGCCGTGTACGGCGCGCGGGTCGACCTGGGGACAGCGCTGCACGAAGGCGACCGTATCGAACTGCTGCGCCCGCTGCTGGCCGATCCGAAGGAGGCGCGCCGACGTCGTGCAGATACCGGGCGCAAGGCGCGCTGAGGTTCAATCCACTGTCAGTCCCGTGCAGGCCGAAATCCAGGCGGAGGCTGATCAGCTCGCAAAAACAGCGGTTCCGGAGGGCATTTCCCCGAATAGCTCGGAAGGACAGCCGCGGGAATGCCTGCGCGCCGTCATTGCTTTGAACGGGACCATCAACTGAGCACGTAAAAATACGTGAGCTGCATGGTTTGCGCCCACCTCGGGCTGTCTGTTGCTGACGAGCTGAACTGAGTTGGTCATGCCTTCGCCGGGATGACCAGCACACGACAGCCGCTCGTCAAAACCCCTTATGCCGAGCGTTCGCTCAGCGGCTGCGCTTCTTGGCCTTGTCCTTGTCCTTGGCCAGATTGCGTCCGAATTGCTTGACCGACGATTTAGCCAGCTGCTCGTCCTGCTCCGGGAAGTAGTCGCCTTCCCATTTGGTCAGGGTATCGCCCTCGAACCACAGCGTGAGGTTCTTGCCTTCGGCTTGGCCGACGCGGCCCACGCGCTGGGTGGCCGTGTAGTCCCAGCGCTGGTGGTGGAACGGGTCGGCGATTGACGGCGTGCCCAGCAGTAGCATCACCTGCTGCTTGCTCATGCCCGCCTGCAACTGGTCGACCGCGCTCTTCTCCAGCAGGTTGCCCTGGTAGATCGGCTGGCGATAGATGACACCGCAACCGGCCGTGACCAAGGCTACGAAGAGGACGAGAACTAGCTTGCGCATCATGTGGTTGGACACCGGTAGCGGCGACAGTCGAGGCCGTCGAAGAGGGGGCCGATGATACACTGAAGCCATCGCCGCGCGCCTTGGCTGGAGCTGCATTCATCCAGCGTTTCCGCCCCGTCCGGGGTGCGACTAAGGCTCTGCGCGGCCCAAGGAGCAACGATGGAATCACAGGATTTACGCAACGTCGGGCTCAAGGTCACGCATCCGCGCATGCGGATCCTGGAGCTGTTGGAGCAGACCAAGCCCCGGCACATGACTGCCGAAGATATCTACCGGCTGCTGCTCGATCAGGGCGAGGACATCGGCTTGGCGACGGTCTACCGCGTGCTGACCCAGTTCGAGGCCGCCGGCCTGGTGCTCAAGCACAACTTCGAGGCCGGACAGTCGGTGTACGAGCTCGACCGGGGCCACCACCACGACCACATGGTGGACATTGAGACCGGCAAGATCATCGAGTTCGAAAGCGCACAGATCGAGGAGCTGCAGCACCGCATTGCGGCCGAGTACGGCTATCAGATCGAGGAGCACTCGCTGGTGCTGTACGTGCGCAGGAAGTCGCCGCGATAACCCATGCAGACCGGGTACATGAAGCGCCCCGCGGCCGCCGGAGACCGCGAGTCACGAGGCCCGGCGGCCTGCTTTAGGTCACGTCGCTGAGCAAGCGCTTCGCCGCGGCGCGCGCTTCGCGGGTCAGCTCGACACCACCCAGCATGCGCGCCAGTTCTTCCTCGCGTTGCTTGCTATCCAGCGCCTGCACCGCACTCTGGGTGATGCCTTCACTGGCGGCCTTGCTGACACGATAGTGCGCGTGGCCTTGCGCTGCGACCTGCGGCAGGTGGGTCACGCACAGCACTTGGCGTTTGCCGCCTAGCGCGCGCAGTTTCTGCCCGACGATCTCAGCCACGCCGCCGCCGATGCCGGAATCGACCTCGTCGAACACCATTGTCGGTACCGCATCCAGGCCCAGCGCGGCGACCTCGATCGCCAGAGAGATACGCGACAACTCCCCGCCCGACGCGACCTTGCGCAAGGCGCGTGGGGGCTGCCCAGGGTTGGCGGCGACCAGAAATTCGACACGCTCGGCGCCGAGCGGATCGGGACGATCGGCATCGATCGATTCGATTGCGATATCGAAACGCCCGCCACCCATACCGAGCTCTCCGATCAACGCAGTGGTGTCGGCCGCCAGCGTGCCGGCCGCCGTACGTCGTAGGGCGGTGAGGGTGGCGGCGGCGTGGCGCCAGCTTTCCTGGGCCGACGCGATTTCGGTATCGAGCGACTGCAAGCGGATCCCGGCACTGCCAAGGGCTTCGAGTTCCAACGCGATCGCATCGCGATGGTGGGACAGTTGCTCAGGCGCCACCCGGTGCTTGCGTCCGAGCTCGTGGATCCGTGCCAGTCGGCGCTCGAGTGTTTCCAGCGCGGACGGATCCAGGTCGAGGTCGCTGCGCACGCGGTCGAGCAGGGCGAGCGCCTCGTCGAGCTGGATCGCGGCGGTGTCGAGCATGGCATCGACCTCGCCCAGACGCGGCTCGTGCTCGCTGACCCGCTGCAAATCGCCGCGCACCTGTTGCAGGCTGCGCGACAACGATGGGCCCTCGTCGCCGCCGAGCTGCACGAACGCGCCGTCGCAGGCCGCGATGAGGTCGGCCGAGTGCGACTGGCGCCGGTGGTCGGCCTGCAGTTGGGCGATGGAGTCGGGGTCGAGGGTTTCGCGGTCGAGTTCGGCATGCTGGTGCTGCAGCCAGGCCATGCGTTCGGACACGTCGCCTTGGGCCGACAGTGTGTCGCGTTCGCGCAGTAGCGCGCTCCAAGCCTGCGCCGCGGCGGCGACCACGGCGCGCTGTGCCTCGGTGCGGCCGTACGCGTCGAGCAGGGCGAGCTGGCTGGGCTTGGACAGCAACGCCTGGTGTTCGTGCTGGCCGTGGATCTCGACCAGGAAGCCCGTGAGATCGATCAGCTGGGTGAGCGTAACGGGGCGGCCGTTGATCCACGCCTTGGAGCCGCCGTCGGCGCGGATCACCCGGCGGATCTGGCAGCTTGCATCGTCCTCATCCATCTCGTTGTCACTCAACCAGTCGCGGGCGAGCGGTGCGTCGTCGAGGCTGAAGTCCGCGAGCAGTTCGGCGCGGTCGGCGCCGTGGCGCACCACGCCACTGTCGGCGCGCTGGCCCGACAGCAGACCCATGGCGTCGACCAGCAGGGACTTGCCGGCGCCGGTTTCGCCGGAGATCACCGTCAGGCCCGCGCCGAACCGGAGTTCGGCCGCACTGACCACGGCAAAGTTGTTGAGTGAGAGGTGCACGAGCATGGGGCGTGATTCTAAGCGGTTGCCACGGTGGCGGTGGGGAGCGTGGTGCGCCGGTGTCGCCGCCATTGAGACCACGACCCCGCCACCCCTTCATTGCGCTGATAGATCGCCCTGCACAGGTGGGTGCCCGGTCGCTCTTGCGCGGTTTGCGCCGGCGACGTATATCGAGCCCATGTCCCGCAAATCCATCGATCCGACCCTAGACCCGCGCGCACGGCAGCTGCTGCGCACGCTGATCGCGCGCTACATACGCAGTGGCGAACCGGTGGGCTCGCAGACGCTGGCCCGGCACGCCGGACTCGACCTCAGCCCCGCGACGATCCGAAACATCCTTGGCGATCTCGAGGACGTGGGCCTGCTCAGCGCACCGCACACCTCGGCGGGGCGAATCCCGACCGTGCCGGGGTACCGGTTATTTGTCGACTCGCTGCTGCAGGTGCGGCCGCTGCCTGAGGGCGAAATCGCCCGCTTGCGCGCGGAGCTCCCGTCGGGCACCGGCACGCAGGCATTGCTTGGCAGCGCCTCGGATCTGCTGTCGGCGATGACCCATTTTGTCGGCGTGGTCAGCGTGCCCAAGCGCGACCAGTTCGCATTCCGCCGGATCGATTTTGTCGCCCTGGATGGGCTGCGCGTGCTGGCGATCCTCGTGTTCGCCGACAACGACGTACAAAACCGGATCCTGCAGACCCGCCGCGTATTCGATGCCGGCGAGCTCGAGCGGGTAGCCAACTACCTCAACGCGAACTTCGCCGGCCGCAGCGTTGCCGACATCCGCGCGACCTTGCTGCGCGACCTCAAGACCGCGCAGGCGGAGATGGAAACGCTGCTGGCGCAATCGGTGGAACTGGCCGAACAGGCCCTGGTTCCGGACAACCTCGATACCGTGCTCGACGACATGGTGCTGTCCGGGCAAACCCGGTTGATGGGGCTGCAGGAGCTCACCGACGTCGACCGGCTGCGCGAACTGTTTGAAGCCTTCGCGCGCAAGCGCGAGATCCTGCAGTTGCTTGAACGTACGGTCCTGGCGCCCGGTGTGCGCATCTTTATTGGGGAGGAAACGGGATTGGCACCGCTGGAGGGGGTGTCGCTGGTGACTGCCCCCTACCTTGCGGGAGGGCAGGTGCTCGGGGTGCTGGGCGTGATCGGCCCAACCCGCATGGCCTACGACCGCGTGATCCCGGTGGTCCAGGCCGCAGCGGACGCGCTAGGGGCAGCATTCAAGCCTGACGGGGCGTAGCGGTTCTTGCCAACCGCGCTTGAAACCCCCAGCGCTGGCCCCATCACTGCCCTGACACGCACCTCGCTCAGGGACCTAGCCACGCATGACGACCAACGATCCTAATCCACTTGACGAGTCCCAGGACGCCGCCGACCAGGCCGTCGACAATGACGTTACTGCCTCGACTGAGGCCGAGCTCGACGCCGCCCGAGCTGAACTCGCCCAGCTACGCGCCGACTCGCTGCGTGAGCGCGCCGACCTCGAAAACCAGCGCAAGCGGCTCGAACGCGAGCGCGACATGGCGCGTAAGTTCGCCAACGAACGCTTACTGGGCGAGTTGCTGCCGGTTCTCGATAGCCTCGAAGCTGGCCTCAACGTGCCCAGCGACACCGCCCAGCATCTGCGCGAAGGCACAGAACTGACTCTGCGCCAGCTGCTGAAGGTGGTCACGGACAACGGCTTGGTCGCGGTGGACCCTGCCGGGCAGCCATTCAGCCCAGACCAGCACCAGGCGATGAGCATGGTCGAGAGCGCCGAACACCCCCCGGGCCATGTGGTGCAGGTCTATCAGAAGGGCTGGCTGCTCAACGATCGCCTGCTGCGTCCTGCCTTGGTGGTAGTGGCCCAGCACGATTGACGCAGGGCGGAGGTTTTGCTCGTCGCGCAAGCGTCTGCGGCCGGGCTGAGTTCCTACAAAACCGGGACCGGCGCTTGAACTGCCTGCGGCAGGCCCCAGATAACCCACATCGGCGGTACGTCCGCCACACAAATACGCATTAGAGAGGGAGCAACAACATGGGCAAGATCATCGGTATCGACCTTGGCACGACCAATTCGTGCGTGGCGATCATGGAAGGCGGCAAGGCCAAGGTCATCGAGAACGCCGAGGGCGACCGCACCACGCCGTCCATCGTCGCCTACACCAAGGACGGCGAAATCCTCGTCGGCGCAGCGGCCAAGCGCCAGGCCGTCACCAACCCGAAGAACACCTTCTACGCGGTGAAGCGCCTGATCGGCCGCAAATTCACCGACGCCGAAGTGCAGAAGGACATCGGCCTGGTCTCCTACGAGATCGTCGCGCATGACAATGGCGACGCCTGGGTGCAGGCGGGCGACGGCAAGAAGCTGTCGTCGCAGCAGATCTCGGCGGAGATCCTGTCCAAGATGAAGAAGACCGCCGAGGCGTACCTGGGTGAAACGGTTACCGAAGCGGTGATCACCGTGCCGGCGTACTTCAATGACAGCCAGCGCCAGGCGACCAAGGACGCGGGCAAGATCGCCGGGCTCGACGTCAAGCGCATCATCAACGAACCGACCGCGGCCGCGCTGGCCTACGGCATGGACAAGAAGGGCGGCGATCGCAAGATCGCGGTCTACGACCTCGGCGGCGGCACGTTCGACGTTTCCATCATCGAGATCGCGTCGGTCGACGGCGAGATGCAGGTCGAGGTGCTGTCCACCAACGGCGACACCTTCCTCGGTGGCGAAGACTTCGACAAGCGCGTCATTGATTATCTGGTGGACGAGTTCAACAAGGATCAGGGCATCGATCTGCGCAAAGATCCGCTGGCGCTGCAGCGCCTCAAGGATTCCGCTGAGCGCGCCAAGATCGAGCTGTCCAGCGCGCAGCAGACCGAAGTCAATCTGCCGTACGTGACCGCCGACGCCGCCGGGCCGAAGCACCTGAATATCAAGCTCACCCGCGCCAAGCTCGAGTCGCTGGTCGAGGACCTGATCAAGAAGACGATCGAACCGTGCCGCATCGCGCTCAATGACGCCGGCCTGCGCGCGAGCGACATCGCCGAAGTGATTCTGGTCGGTGGCCAGACCCGCATGCCCAAGGTCAGTCAGGCGGTGTCGGAGTTCTTCGGCAAAGAGCCGCGCAAGGACGTCAATCCGGATGAAGCCGTCGCCGTCGGCGCGGCGATCCAGGGCGGCGTGCTCGCAGGCGATGTCAAGGACGTGCTGCTGCTGGACGTGACTCCGCTAAGCCTCGGCATCGAGACGCTAGGCGGTGTGTTCACCAAGATCATCGAAAAGAACACGACGGTGCCGACCAAGGCTTCGCAGACGTTCTCGACGGCCGAGGACAATCAGTCCGCGGTGACCGTGCACGTGCTGCAGGGTGAGCGTGAGCAGGCCCGCTACAACAAGTCGCTGGCGCGCTTCGACCTGTCGGGCATCGAGCCGGCGCCGCGCGGTATGCCGCAGGTGGAAGTGTCGTTCGACATCGACGCCAACGGCATCGTGCACGTGACGGCCAAGGACAAGAAGACGGGTAAAGAACAGAAGGTCGAAATCAAGGCCGGTTCGGGCTTGTCGGACGAGGAGATCCAGAAGATGGTCGCCGACGCCGAGGCCAACCGCGACGAAGACCGCAAGTTCCATGAGCTGGTCCAGGCGCGGAATGTTGCCGATGGCCTGGTCCACAGCGCTCGCAGCACCATCAAGGAACACGGCGAGAAGCTGCCCGGCGAAGCGATCGGCGCCGCCGAAGCGGCGATTGCCGAAGTAGAGACCGCGATGAAAGGCGACGACAAGGGCCAGATCGAGGCCAAGTCGAAGGCCCTCGAAGAAGCGCTCCAGACGTTGATGGCCGCCGTTGGCGCGCAGCAGCAGCCGGGCCCGGACGCGGGAGCCGAGGGCGGCGGTGCCGGGGCGAAGTCCGACGACGTGGTGGATGCGGAGTTCACCGAGGTCAAGGACGACAAGCAGGCCTGATCGACTGCCGCGGCTACTCCTGGCCGCAGCACGATCAGCAGAAAAAACGGGCAGGCCGCGTGCCTGCCCGTCCGCGTGGCAAGACGTAGTCGCCACGTAAACACCCGTTAGGCACGCCGCAATGGACAAGCAGGACCGATGAGCAAGCGCGACTACTACGAAGTCCTGGGCGTAGCCCGCAATGCCTCCGACGAGGACCTGAAGAAGGCCTACCGTCGCTGCGCGATGAAGCACCATCCCGACCGCAACCCGGGCGACCACAGCTCCGAGGCGGCGTTCAAGGAAGGTAAGGAAGCCTATGAGGTGCTGTCGGACGCCAACAAGCGCCGGGCGTATGACCAGCACGGCCACGCCGCGTTCGAACATGGCATGGGCGGGGGTGGTCCAGGCCACGCCGACATGGGCGACATTTTCGGCGACATTTTCGGCAATATCTTTGGTGGCGGTGGGGGCGGTGCGCGTGCCCCGCGCCGTGGCGCCGACATTGGCTACGTGATGGAGCTGTCGCTCGAAGAGGCCGTCGGTGGCGCCGAGAAGCAAATTGAAATTCCCACGCTCGACGCGTGCGACACCTGCAGTGGCAGCGGTTCCGCCGATGGCAGGGTAGAGACCTGCAAGACGTGCAACGGCCGCGGCCAGGTGCGTTTCCAACGCGGCATTTTCTCGATGCAGCAGGCGTGCCCGCATTGCGGTGGCCGCGGCCAGAGCATCGCCAACCCGTGCGGCGATTGCCACGGCCAGGGCCGGGTCGAACGGACCAAGACCCTGCAGGTCAAGATTCCCGCCGGCGTCGACAACGGTGACCGCATCCGGCTTACGGGCGAGGGTGAGGCTGGCCCTGCGGGTTCTCCGGCTGGCGACCTATACGTCGACGTGCGCGTGCGCGAGCATGAGATCTTCCAACGCGACGGCGACGATTTGCATTGCGATGTGCCGATTCGCATCTCCCAGGCCGCGCTCGGCGGTAGTGTCCGCGTGCCGACCCTGGGCGGCGAAGTTGAACTGCGGATCCCGTTTGAGACCCAGACAGGCAAGGTGTTCCGCCTGCGCGACCAGGGGGTGAAGTCGGTTCGCAGCCGCAAGCCAGGCGACCTCTATTGTCGCGTCGTGGTCGAAACTCCGGTCAACCTCACCAGCGAGCAGCGCGAGTTGCTGGAGAAGTTCGAGACCACGTTCGTCGGTGAAGGCGCGCGCAAGCATTCACCGCGTTCTTCGACGTTTCTTGATGGCGTCAAGGGTTTCTGGGACCGGATGATTTCGTAGAAAGCTACTCAACCGCAGCGGGGCGCCGCTGAGCTTGCTGTAGCATCGCTGCGCAAGGCAGGCGATGGACTCGCTTGTACATGCTAGGGGCGATACGAATGAAGACGTGGCTGATGCGCTGCCTGATGGCGCTTTGTTTTTCGTGCGCGGCGGGCACCGCCGCGGAACTCGACGATCCGTCCGAACGCATGGTGCAGACGGAGCGATATCACGTCGAGTATGTGATCAATGCGAATGGTTCCTTCGTCGAGAACCGGCATTGGGCGATCAAAGTGCTGAAGAAGCAGGTGCTTGAACACGTCAAGGAGGCCTCGGTCAGCTACAGCACCAGCATTCAGAAGGCCGAAGTGCTGGAAGCCTACACGCTCAAGCCCGACGGACGCCGCATCGACGTGCCCAAGTCCAACTATCAGGTGCAGGTCAACGGCGGCCAGGAAGGCAGTGGCCCGGTGTTTTCGGACGTCACCACCACGTCGGTGGTGTTTCCCGAACTGGAGGTCGGTGACACGGTGGTGTTCGCGTACCGTCTGACCGCGAGCAAGCCGATGTTCGACAATCATTTCTCGGTTGTCGAAAACTTCCCGCGCAGCAGCTACTTCGGCGACGTCAAGGTCAGGATCGACGCTCCCGAATCGCTCTGGACCCAGCACCAAGCTTGGCAACTCAAGGAAGTCCGCAACGAAACCGCGGGCGGTCGCAAGGTTGTCGAGTGGTCCTACCAGAACAAGGCGCCCGTGAAGGGGACGGGCCAAGGCTCAACTTATGACATGGAGCGTCATCCTGGTTTGGTCTATTCGACATTCCGAGGCTACGCCGACATCACGGAGGCCTACGGGTCGCGGGCGCGTCCGAAAGCGGCGGTGACCGCACGCATCCAGAAGCTTGCCGACGAGGTCGCAGGGCCCCGCAAGGAGCCTCGCGACATCGCCCAGGCCTTGTACGAGTGGGTATCAACCAACATCACCTACGCGGGCAACTGCATCGGGCTGGGCGCCGTGGTGCCCCACGACATCGATTTCATCCTCGACAACAAGATGGGCGACTGCAAGGACCATGCGACCTTGCTGCAGGCGTTGCTGTCGGCAAAAGGCGTCGAAAGCAGCCAGGCCCTGATCAACGCCGGCAACGTGTATCGCCTGCCAAAGGTGCCGGTGGTATCGATAGTCAACCATGTGCTCAATTACATTCCGGCCCTTGACCTTTATGTCGACGCCACATCCAAGGGCATTCCATTTGGGATGCTGCCGTACGAGGACATCGGCAAGCCGATCCTCCTGGTGGATGGTTACCGAGACGGGACGCGCACGCCGACCTTGCCGGTCGACCGCAACCGGCAACGGATGCTGACCACGCTAAAGATCGATGCGGATGGCTCCATCAAGGGCAAGGTCGACGTGACGCTCGCTGGCATGTACGCAGTGGCGGCGAAATCGCGCTTCCGCGACATGTCGAAGCAGCAGATCCAGGAGCAGGTCACGGCCTACTTCAAGGGCGTCGGCAACGAGGGCCTCGGCAGTCTGGTACAGGACGATCCCCGACCGATGCTGGACGCCCACAAGTACTCCGTGGACTTCGAGGCCAAGCAGGCCCTGCCCATGCCCGGCGCTTTCGCGATTCTGCCGCTGTTCTACAACGAGGCGCCGGTCGCGGGTTTTGCCGCGGCTGCCACCGACGAAGTGGCCGACGACGACACGGCATGCATCAGTGGCCACTCGGAGGAAGCGTACGTCTACGAATTTCCGGAGCAGGTCAAGGTGATCGCCGTTCCCGCCAATCTAAGCCTCTCCAGTGGCGTGCTCAGTTACGAGGCCACCTACGAACTCAAGGGAAACGTGCTGACCGCAAAGCGCGTTTTCGACGACCGCACACCGGGTGCGACGTGTACGCCGCAGTTCAACCAGGCGTACAAGGATTTCGTGCTGAAGGTGCTACCCAATTTGAGATCGCAGGTGGTTTATCAGTAAGCCGGAGGGCTTCCGCTGGGTCAAAAGTGGGACGGCACCTTGTCGCTCCGGCCGTGCCTCGATAGCCTGCGTGGGATGAACCCGACATACCCCACTCGCTTGTTGATCCACGGTGCCTCCGGGCGCATGGGTCAGGCCTTGCTGCGTTTGGCGCCGACCCGCACGGATGTCTCGGTAGTAGCGGCGGTGTCCCGCACCAAGCTCGCGCAACGCATCGTCGATGGCGTGCCGTATTTCACCGGCAACGAGCTGCACGCTGTGCCCGCGTTCGATGTCGCCATCGACTTCAGTTTGCCCGATGGCTTTGACGCCATCCTCGGCCTGTGTAGCAAACGCGGCGCGGCGCTGGTATCGGGGACCACGGGTCTTGAAGCCGTACAACGCGAGACGTTGCAACAGGCGTCGGCGCGACTGCCGATCCTGTGGGCGGCGAACTTCAGCCTCGGCGTGGCCGTGCTCAGCGAGTTGGTCGAACGCGCCGCCGCGGCTTTGCCGGGCTGGGACTGCGACATCGTCGAGTCCCACCACGTGTACAAGCTCGACGCACCATCGGGCACCGCGTTGGCTTTGGGCGCCGGGGCTGAGCAGGGTGGTGCGGCACCACGCTACGCATCGCTGCGCGCCGGCGACATCGTCGGTGAACACTTCGTTCAGTTCACCGGCCTCGGCGAGCGTATCGAACTGAACCACCGCGCGACCAATCGCGACATCTTTGCCCGTGGGGCGCTCCATGCCGCTACGCGCTTGCCGGGGCGGGCCCCGGGGCTGTACCGGCTGCGTGATTTGCTGTCCTGAACCGGGCCACGGCGCAATTTAGGCTGGCGTCGAAGCCGCCTCGCCGCTAGAATTCTCGCTCGCCTGAACCCTGCTTCCCGGACCGGTCCCGCACCGCGTCCGTGTTTTGCTGCAACCCGGTTTTTCCGATCTGCAGCCAGCGGCGTCAGCACCCTCCGGCAGCCAAGGCGAACCCCGTGACCCATCCCGCAATCCTCGCGCTCGAAGACGGCACCGTTTTCGAGGGCGTTTCCGTAGGCGCGCCCGGCCTGAGCATCGGCGAGGTCGTGTTCAATACCGCGATCACGGGCTACCAGGAAATCCTCACTGACCCGTCCTACGCGCGCCAGCTCGTCACGCTGACCTATCCGCACGTTGGCAACACCGGTTGCACCGATCAGGACGACGAAGCGCCCACGGTGTGGGCGTCGGGTCTGATCGTGCGCAACGTACCGCGCCGCCCGAGCAACTGGCGCAACCAGGTGGCGTTGCCGCAATGGCTGGCTGCACGCGGTGTGGTCGCCATTGCCGATATCGATACCCGCAAGCTCACGCGCCTGTTGCGGGACACCGGGGCGCAGAATGGTGCGGTATTGGCGGCTTCGTCGCCCGGTGGGGCGCTCGATCGCGACAAGGCGATCGAAGCGGCCCGCAAGTTCCCCGGCCTCAAGGGCATGGACTTGGCGAAGGAAGTCAGCACTCGCGAGCGCTACGAGTGGCGCGACGGCCAGCTCGACCTTGACCGCAACACGTTTGCGCAGGCCGACGCGAAATTCCATGTGGTCGCCTACGACTTCGGCTGCAAGCTCAACATCCTGCGCATGCTTGCCGAGCGCGGCTGCCGCGTGACCGTGGTGCCGGCGCAGACGTCGGCCGACGAGGTCTTCGCGCTCAATCCCGATGGCGTGTTCCTGTCCAACGGGCCGGGCGATCCGGCCCCGTGCGATTACGCGATCGCCGCGATCCAGCAGTTTGTCGCCCGCAAGCTGCCCACCTACGGCATCTGCCTCGGCCACCAGTTGCTCGGCCTGGCGGTCGGCGCGCACACGGTCAAGATGAAGTTCGGCCACCACGGCGCCAATCATCCGGTGCAGGACCTCGACAGCGGCCGGGTGATGATCACCAGCCAGAACCACGGCTTCGCAGTCGACGAGGCGACGCTGCCGGCGAACGTGCGCGTCACCCACCGCTCGCTGTTCGACGGTAGCAACCAGGGCATCGAGCTGACCGATGCGCCCGCTTTCAGTTTCCAGGGCCACCCGGAAGCCAGCCCGGGTCCGCACGACGTCGCGCCGCTGTTCGACAAGTTCGTTGCGCTGATACAGCAGGCCCAATGAATCCGATCGCAGCAAGAAGCGTGCGCAAACGGTCTTGGCGCCGCGTGCTTGTCGTTGCGATGCTGCTTGCCGCATATCCGGTGTTCGTGATGGCCGCGGTGTACTCCCGGTTTTTCGCCGCCGATCTACCCGGCGGCCGCAACGGGCCAGCCGATGCCTACCGCCATTCGCTTGCCAGCGCAGTCGTTGCCTACACCAGCTCGCCGCGATGTGTGGATTGGGTGACAACGACGATGGAGCGCGACGGTCTGGGCACCGCCAGCCGTGCGATGGACGCGCATAACAACCGGCTCGGCGCACGCATCGGCGCGACGGCTGACAGCTGGGCTTCGATGCAGCAGGCCGTGCTGATTGCGGTAAACCAAGGCGCGACCGACGCTCGATCGCCCGATCAGATCACCTGGCGCGCGCCCGACGCGTGGCAGGAACGACTTTACTGAGGACACCATGCCCAAGCGCACCGACATCAAGACCGTCCTGATTATTGGCGCCGGCCCGATCGTGATTGGTCAGGCCTGTGAATTCGACTACTCCGGCGCGCAGGCGTGCAAGGCGCTGCGCGAGGAGGGCTATCGCGTCGTGCTGATCAACAGCAACCCAGCCACGATCATGACCGACCCGGACATGGCCGACGCCGTGTACATCGAGCCGATCAACTGGCAAACGGTCGAGAAGATCATCGCCAAGGAAAAGCCCGACGCGCTGCTGCCGACGATGGGCGGGCAGACCGCTCTGAACTGCGCGCTGGATCTGGCCGACAACGGCGTGCTGGAGAAGTACGGCGTCGAACTGATCGGTGCGAAGCGCGAAGCGATCATGATGGCCGAGGATCGCGAACTGTTCCGGGTGGCGATGGCCGAGATCGGCCTGGATTGCCCGAAGGCCGAGGTCGCCAAGACTCTCGAGCAGGCGATCGACATCCAGACCCGCGTCGGCTATCCGACCATCATCCGCCCGAGCTTCACCCTCGGCGGCAGCGGCGGCGGCATTGCGTACAACCGCGAGGAACTGGTCGACATCGTCACCCGCGGCCTCGAGCTGTCGCCGACCACCGAAGTGCTGGTGGAAGAGTCGGTCCTGGGCTGGAAAGAGTTCGAGATGGAGGTGGTCCGCGACACCAAGGACAACTGCATCATCGTGTGCTCGATCGAGAACTTCGACGCGATGGGCGTGCACACCGGCGACTCGATCACCGTCGCACCCGCGCAGACCCTGACCGACAAGGAATACCAGCGCCTGCGCGATGCCAGCATCGCGGTGCTGCGCAAGATCGGCGTCGACACCGGCGGCTCCAACGTGCAGTTCGGCATCAACGCGCAGGACGGCCGCGTGGTGGTGATCGAGATGAACCCGCGCGTGTCGCGCTCGTCGGCGCTGGCCTCAAAGGCGACCGGTTTCCCGATCGCCAAGATCGCCGCCAAGCTTGCGATCGGTTACACGCTTGACGAACTGCGCAACGAGATTACCGGCGGCGCGACCCCGGCGTCGTTCGAGCCGTCGATCGATTACGTCGTCACCAAGATTCCGCGTTTTGCGTTCGAGAAATTCCCGCAGGCCGATGCGCGCTTGACCACGCAAATGAAATCGGTCGGCGAGGTGATGGCGATGGGCCGCACGTTCCAGGAGTCGCTGCAGAAAGCCCTGCGAGGGCTTGAGACCGGCAAGGTCGGGCTCGACCCGACCGGCCTGGACGTCAACCGTGCCGACGACATCGTCACGCTCAAGCGAGAGATCAAGGAGCCCAGCCCGGAACGCATCTTCTACATTGGTGACGCCTTCCGCGCTGGGATGAGCGTCGAGGACGTGCACGCGCTTTCGTTCGTCGACCCGTGGTTCCTCGATCAGATCGAGGAGATCATCGCCACCGAGAAGGATGTCGCCAGCGCGGGTCTGTCCGCGCTCGACGCCAAGCGCATGCGTGCGCTCAAGCGCATGGGGTTCTCCGATGCGCGCCTGGCACAGTTGACCGCTACCGACGAGACCGCGGTGCGCACGTTGCGCCGCGCGTTCGGTGTGCGCCCGGTCTACAAGCGCGTGGATTCGTGCGCGGCCGAGTTCGCGACCGACACCGCCTACCTGTATTCGACGTACGAGGACGAGTGCGAGGCCAAGCCAACCAACCGCGACAAGATCATCGTGCTCGGCGGCGGCCCGAACCGGATCGGGCAGGGCATCGAGTTCGATTATTGCTGCGTGCATGCCGCGCTTGCGCTGCGCGAGGACGGCTATGAAACCATCATGGTCAACTGCAATCCGGAAACCGTGTCGACCGACTACGACACGTCCGACCGCTTGTATTTCGAGCCGCTCACGCTCGAGGACGTGCTCGAGATCTGCGATCTGGAAAAGCCCAAGGGCGTGATCGTGCAGTACGGCGGCCAGACCCCGCTGAAGCTCGCGCAGGCACTCGAGGCCCACGGCGTGCCGGTGATCGGCACCAGCCCGGACAGCATTGATCTGGCTGAAGACCGTGAGCGCTTCCAGCAACTGGTTCAGAAGCTCGGTCTGGCACAGCCCCTTAACCGGACCGCGCGCAACCCCGAGGAGGCGCTGCTGCTCGCGTCGCAGATTGGCTACCCGCTGGTGGTCCGTCCGAGTTACGTGCTCGGCGGCCGGGCGATGGAGATCGTGCATTCCGATGCCGATCTCACGCGCTACATTCGCGACGCGGTCAAGGTGTCGAACGACTCGCCGGTGCTGCTCGATCGCTTCCTAGACAACGCGGTCGAGGTCGACATCGATGTCATTGCCGATCGCGAAGGCCACGTGCTGATCGGCGGGGTGATGGAGCACATCGAAGAAGCCGGCGTGCACTCGGGTGACTCCTCGTGCTCGCTGCCGCCGTACTCGCTGTCGGCCGCGACGCAGGCCGAGTTGCGCCGGCAGGTGGTGGTGCTAGCCAAGGCATTGAACGTCGTCGGCCTGATGAACACCCAGTTTGCGGTGCAGACCGACGCTGAAGGCCGCGACACGATCTTTCTGATCGAAGTGAACCCGCGCGCCTCGCGCACGGTGCCGTTCGTATCGAAGGCGACTGGCATGGCATTGGCGAAGATCGCCGCGCGTTGCATGGTGGGGCAAACCCTGGCTTCACAAGGCGCGCTCGAAGAAATCGTGCCCGACTACTACTCGGTGAAGGAGGCAATTTTCCCGTTCGCCAAGTTCCAGGGCGTCGATCCGATCCTCGGCCCGGAGATGCGCTCAACCGGCGAAGTCATGGGCGTGGGTCGCAGCTTCGGCGCAGCGATGGCGCGCGCGCAGGAAGCCGGCGGCATCAAGGCGCTGCCGGCGACCGGCAAGGTGTTCATCTCAGTGCGCGACCCGGACAAGCTGCGCGTGCTGCCGGTGGCGCAGGACCTGATCACTCGCGGATACACCCTGGTCGCCACCCACGGCACCGCTGCGTTCCTGCGCGGGCAGGGCGTGGAGTGCGCGGCGATTAACAAAGTCACCGAAGGCCGCCCGCACATCGTCGATCTGATCAAGAACGGTGAGATCGTTTACATCATCAACACCACTGAAGGGCGGCAAGCGATCACCGACTCGTTCTCGATCCGGCGCGAGGCGTTGCAGCACCGCCTCACGTACTCGACCACGGTGTTCGGCGCGCGCGCGTTTGTGCATTCGCTGGAGTACCGCGGCACTGGACCGGTATGGTCGCTGCAAGAACTGCATGCGGAGCTGCGGGCGTAAGCGGTTGACGCGTCTCAGAGGGGCTGGCGCTCTTGGCGGCAACCAGATGAATGCAGGCACCCATCGGGCTCCCCGCATGGGGAGCCAGGAAGCGGCGTCCACACCGATCCCAGCGTTCGTTGGAGTAATGGCAATCAGAAGTTGCAATTGCCCCTGCCATTGCCCGCACAATCGATAATCGAACTAGACAGACCGCCGCAGGCCGGCACGAGGATTTTGCAATGCAAGCACCATTGACCACCCAAGGCGCCCGCCGCCTGCGCGCCGAACTCGAAGATCTCAAGTCCGTCAAGCGCCCGGCCGTCATCAATGCCATTGCCGAGGCGCGTGCGCACGGCGACCTCAAAGAAAACGCCGAGTACCACGCCGCGCGCGAGCAGCAGAGTTTTATCGAGGGTCGTATCAAGCGGCTCGAGGGCGAGCTGTCGCATGCCCAGGTCATCGACGTCGCCGCGCTCAATCCCGGCTCACGCGTCGTGTTCGGCGCGACGGTGAACCTGGCTGACACGGACACCGATGAAGAAACGACCTATCAGATCGTCGGCGACCTCGAAGCTGACATCAAGCAGGGACTCATCGCCATTTCCTCGCCGGTGGCCCGCGCGCTGATCGGCAAAAACGAGGGCGACAGCGTCACCATCGAGGCGCCAGGCGGTATCCGCGAATACGACATCATCGGCGTCCGTTACAACGGCTGAAGTCATGGTCACGGCCGCCACGCTGCTGTTGCCCGAACGCTCCCGACTGGCTGAGCAGCGCCTACCCATCGAACTCGGGCAATGGTTGGCACGGGCCGACCGCGCCCTGGTTACCACCAGCCAACGCAGCCGCATGTTCGATGTGCTTCCCCGTGGCTGGCCAGTGGCGGCGGCGACGCGCCAGCGCGAGGCGGGCGACGCCGCCAACGCCGCGTGGTTGCGCGCCGATCCGGTGTTCGTGCAGCCCGACATGAGCGGCGCGCGCCTGATGGCGCATGGGCCAGCGTTATCACTGACGGCCGAGGACGCGGAAGCGTTGCTGGCACCCTTGAAGCCGCTGTTTGGTGACACCGGTTTTCCGATCGACGCGGCCGCGCCTTGGCACTGGTATCTGCGCTTGCCGCTCGGGGCGAAGATGCCCGTTTTCACCAGCCCCGACGACGCGCTGGGCGCCGACGTGTTCGATCTGTTGCCCGAAGGCAACGACGGCCGCCGCTGGCGTGCACTGCTCAGTGAGGCGCAGGTGCTGTTGCACAACCATCCCTGCAATGCCGAGCGCGTCGCGCGCGGACTGTTGCCGATCAATTCGCTGTGGTTCTGGGGCCCGGGGCCGTTGCCCGATCATGTCCGTTGCGAGTTCAGCCACGTCCACAGCGACGACGACGCGGTGCAGGCGTTCGCGTTTCTGGCAAATGTGCCGGCCTCGTCATTGCCGGCGCGCTGGCCCGCGGGCGGGGGCGACGACGGCCATCGTGTGTTCGACTTGCGCGAGCTACGCAATCTGGCCGCGCTGCAAGCGGAGTGGTTCGTACCAGTGATGGCGGACCTCGCTGCCGGACGCCTCGACATCGCAACCTACGATTTTGCCGACGGCGCGCGCTACACGCTGGAAGCGCGCCAGCGCTGGCGGTTCTGGCGCCGGCCGTTGAGCTCACTCGCCCCATGACGCTCATGCCCCATGACGCCTAGCGCCACGCTGCGCCGTCGCGAAGCCGCCGCGCCGGGCAGTTGGCCCGGTCAGGTGCCGCCGCTGCTCGCTCGTCTGTACGCTGCTCGTGGCGCGCTGTCGATCGAGCAGGCGCAGCCGAAACTCGCGCAACTGCTGCCGCCCGACACCTTGGGCGGGCTCGATGCCGCAAGTCGCTTGCTGGCAGACGCCATCGCGAATCACCGCCACATCGTCGTGGTCGGCGATTTCGACTGCGACGGCGCGACCGCGTGCGCGGTCGGCGTGCGTGGCCTGCGCCTGCTCGGCGCGCAGCGCGTATCGCACGCGGTGCCCAACCGCATGATCCATGGCTACGGCCTGTCGCCGGCTTTGGTCGACGAAATCGCCGCGATCCAGCCGGACCTGCTCGTCACCGTCGATCACGGTATCGCCTGCCACGCCGGCATCACCGCGGCCAAGGCGCGCGGCTGGCAGGTGCTGGTCACCGATCACCATCTACCCGGCGACACGTTGCCGCCAGCCGACGTGATCGTCGATCCGAACCAACGCGGCGATTTGTTTCCAAGCAAGGCGCTGGCCGGCGTTGGCGTGATGTTCTATGTGCTGCTCGCGCTGCGCCGGCACCTACGCGCGACCGACGCATTCGGCGGCGAAGTGCCCGACCTGTCGGTGCTGTTGGATCTGGTCGCAGTCGGCACGGTCGCTGACTTGGTGCCACTCGACACCAACAACCGCGCCTTGGTCAGCGCCGGATTGCGCCGCCTGCGAGCCGGTCGCGGCTGTGCCGGGCTGCGCGCGTTGATCGATGTGGCGCAGCGTGACCCCGCGCGGTTGACCGCCAGTGACATCGGCTTTGCGATCGCCCCGCGGCTCAACGCAGCGGGCCGGCTCGAAGACATGACGCTCGGCATTGAATGCCTGCTGACCGACGACCTCAGCCAGGCGCGCGAGATTGCCGCGACGCTCAACGAAATCAACGGCGAGCGTCGCGCCGTGCAGCAACAGATGACCGATGAGGCGGAGTCGGCGATGGCGCGGATCGCACTCGAACATACCGACGTGGCTGCGGGCTGGCCCGCCGCGATCTGCCTGTTCGATAGCGACTGGCACCCCGGCGTGGTGGGCCTGGTCGCCTCGAAGATGAAGGACCGTGCCCACCGCCCAGTGATCGCGTTCGCCCCGGCCGAGCCGGGCGGCGAAACGCTACGCGGCTCGGCCCGCTCGATTCCGGGTTTTCATATCCGCGATGCGTTGGCGGCGGTCAACGTGCAGTCGCCCGGCTTGATTGAGCGCTTCGGCGGCCATGCGATGGCGGCAGGACTGTCGCTGCAGGCCACTGACCTGGTCGCATTCCGCGAAGCTTTTCGGGCCCACGCCGAGCGGACCTTGAGCGCTGAGATGTTGCACGCCGCTGTCCTGAGCGATGGGGAACTGGGCCACGACGAGTTCACCCGCGGAAGTGCTGACGCCCTGCGCGACGGTGGCCCCTGGGGGCAGGGGTTCCCGGAGCCGCAGTTCGATGGTGACTTTGACGTGCTCGCCTGGCGCGTTGTGGGAGAGCGTCATCTCAAGTTGGAGCTCGGCCCGTTGGGCAAGTCCGGGTTGCGCCTGAATGCGATCGACTTCGGCGGGTGGAACGGCACGCCGCCGCCCGATCGCATCCGCGTCGCCTATCGACTCGAAGCGGACGACTACCGCGGCGGCAACGCGGTGCAATTGGTCGTCACGCACCGCGAGGCGTTGTAGCAGGGGTTTAGGTGGATGGAATGGTATTGCAGTGGACCAGCCTCTATCGGTTGGAGATGACGCGACTTTCAACCTTAATTTCCGGGGTCAGCGATACCTCCATTCCAGTCCTACGAAGAGTCTGCGACGCCCGCAACTGGTCCTCAGCGCCACCGAGTTGTAGTCGGGCCCCGGGCACGGGTTTCGGCGCTGCCCGGCAGAGGGGCTACGCAGAAGGCCCCGCGGGGCACGGTGCGGCTGAAATCCACAGGAGAACCCGTGCTGAGGGTTGTTCGTAGTCGCCATGTTCGTTGTGTCGTTGTACGCGGATGGACGGAAGGGGTGACGACCGTAAGGAAGGTGGTCACGCGGTAAGGGAGTTCGAGGTCAATTTGAGCCCCCGGCTGCTAGAATCTGCGGTCTCGTGCAACAGCCAATAGAACGGACATGATCGAACTCAATCCCGTCCGCCAGCGCATCGCCGACCTCAAGGGTCGGCTGGATTCGCTCAGGGGGTATCTTTGACTACGACAGCAAAGTCGAACGCCTCGAAGAAGTAAACCGCGAGCTCGAAAGCCCCACGATCTGGAACGATGCGGAACGCGCACAAGCGCTGGGCCGGGAGCGTTCTGCGCTGGAAAAGGTGGTCATCGGCGCTCGCTCCATGACGGAGGGCTTGGTCGGTGCAGAAGAACTGCTCGAGCTGGCTGAGATGGAAGACGACGAGTCCACCGCGCAGGCCGTGGTGGCCGACGTCGAGCGCTACGCGCAGGACGTCGACAAGCTGGAATTCCAGCGCATGTTCTCCGGCAAGATGGACGGCAATTCGGCGTTCGTCGATATCCAGGCCGGCGCGGGCGGGACCGAGGCGCAGGACTGGGCCGAGATCCTGCTGCGCATGTACCTGCGTTGGGCCGAGTCGCGTGGCTGGAAGGCCGAGCTGATGGAAGTCAGCGGCGGCGACGTCGCCGGGATAAAGTCGGCGACGTTTCGGGTCGAGGGCGACTTCGCCTACGGCTGGCTCAAGACCGAAACGGGCGTGCACCGATTGGTGCGCAAGTCGCCGTTCGACTCGGACAACCGCCGCCACACCAGCTTCACCTCGGTGTTCGTGTCGCCGGAAGTCGATGACGACATCGACATCGTGATCAACCCCGCCGACCTGCGCACCGACGTCTATCGCGCGTCCGGGGCCGGCGGCCAGCACGTCAACAAGACCGAATCGGCAGTGCGCATCACCCACATCCCGACCAACACCGTCGTCGCCTGCCAGACCGGTCGCAGCCAACACGCCAACCGTGCCACTGCCATGAAGATGTTGGCGGCGCGGTTGTACGAGCGTGAGGTCCAGTTACGTAATGTCGAGAAGGACGCGCTGGAAGCGACCAAGTCCGACATCGGCTGGGGCAGCCAGATCCGCAATTACGTGCTCGACCAGAGCCGGATCAAGGATCTGCGCACGGGCATCGAGCGCAGCGATACCCAGAAGGTGCTCGATGGCGACCTCGACGAGTTTGTCGAAGCCAGCCTGAAGGCGGGTCTGGAGGCGGGCTCGAAACGCAGCGACGCGGTTTGATGCCTGAAAGCCGCACCCGCGTGGGACTTTTTCGGTTGAGGCTGCGATGCGCGGTTTGACCTGAAGCGACCAGCCAGATGCAACGCCACTGGATAATCAGCTCCGCTGCTGCAAAGCGCCCCCGCGTCCGCGGGAACGACGATTCAAGAACGCAAATCCCCAAACCAGACACCCAGCCATGACCGACAACGCCGACCCGACGCCGCCCGACGAAAACAAGCTCATTGCGGAGCGTCGCGCCAAACTCACGGCGTTGCGCGGGCAGGGCATCGCGTACCCGAATGACTTCCGGCGCGCCGACTATTCCGGCGATCTGCAGGACGCGTATGCCGATGCCGAGCAATGGACCGCTGAGGCGCTCGACGCCAAGGCTCATCGCGTCGCCGTCGCCGGCCGCTTGCTGCTCAAGCGGGTAATGGGCAAGGCTAGCTTCGTGCAGATCCAGGACGAATCGGGCCGACTGCAGTTGTACCTGCAGGCCAATTCACTCGGCGAGACTTACGACGCGTTCAAGGGCTGGGATGTCGGCGACATCATTGCTGCCGAGGGCGTGCTGACGCGCACCCGTACCGGCGAGCTGTCGGTCAAAGCCGACACGCTGCGGTTGCTGACCAAGGCGCTGCGTCCGCTCCCTGACAAATTTCACGGCTTGGCCGATGTCGAGCAACGCTATCGCCAGCGTTACGTCGACCTGATCGTGTCGCCCGATGCGCGCGAGGTGTTCGTCAAGCGCTCGAAGATCATCCGCGCGATGCGTGCGTGGCTGGATGCGCGGCGCTTCCTCGAAGTCGAGACGCCGATGATGCATTACATTCCCGGCGGCGCCACAGCAAAACCTTTCGTTACGCACCACAACGCGCTCGACCTGGAGTTGTACCTGCGTGTGGCGCCGGAGCTGTACCTCAAGCGTCTGGTCGTCGGCGGCCTCGAACGCGTGTATGAGATCAATCGCAATTTCCGCAACGAGGGCGTGTCAACCCGGCACAACCCCGAGTTCACCATGCTCGAGCTGTATGAGGCGTACGCCACCTACAACGAGGTCATGGACCTGACCGAAACGCTGATCCGCGACGTCGCCCAATCGGTGCTAGCCACTACAGCTCTGACCTGGGACGGCAACGCGATCGACGTCGGCCCGGCCTTTCGTCGTTGGTCGATGACCGATGCGGTGCTAGAGCACAACCCGCAGATATCGCGCGATGAATTGCGCGATGTCGAGGCAATGCGCGGCCACTGCGCGCGGCTCAAGATCCCGTTCAAGCCGCACTACGGCTGGGGCAGTCTGTTGCTGGATATTTTTGAGAACACGGTGGAGCACACGCTGATCCAGCCGACCTTCATCACCCACCACCCGGTTGAGGTCAGCCCGCTCGCGCGCGCCAGCGATGCCGATCCCGAGATCACCGACCGCTTCGAGTTGTTCGTCGCCGGGAAGGAACTGGCCAATGGCTTTTCCGAGCTTAACGACCCCGAGGACCAAGCCGAACGCTTCCTGGCGCAGGTCGACCAGAAGGCCGGCGGCAACGACGAGGCCATGCATTTCGACGCCGACTACATCCGCGCGTTAGAGGTCGGCCTGCCGCCGACCGGCGGCCTAGGAGTCGGGATCGATCGTCTGGTCATGTTGATGACGGATTCGGCATCGATCCGTGACGTGTTGCTGTTCCCCTACATGCGACCCGAAGCCGCAAACTGAGCGGCGGCGATTATCTGGTCCTCATCCGAGCTGACATGGCTGTCAAAGACGCCTGTCCTCGCGCTATCCTGCGCCGGTAGCCACCATAAGGCTGGCCCCATTCGGATGTGGGTGTGAACGTCGTCATCGTGGATGATCAAACCTCGGCGCGTACGATGCTGCGCCATATCATCGAGGACATCGGGCCCGACTTGGACGTGCACGATTTCGGCGAGCCCGCAACGGCCCTGGACTGGTGCGAATCCCACCATCCGGACCTGCTGTTGCTCGACTACCGCATGCCAGGGTTGGACGGGCTGGAATTCGCCCGACGTTTCCGCCGCTTGCCGCTGCATCGCGACATTCCGATCATCCTGGTGACGGTGGTCGGCGACGAGCCCGTGCGGCAAGCTGCACTGGAAGCGGGCGTGATCGATTTCCTGATCAAGCCCGTACGCCCGCGAGAGCTGCGGGCGCGCTGCCGCAATCTGCTGCAGCTGCGCCAGCAGTCGGAGAACGTGAAGCAGCGCGCGTTGTCGCTGGAGCAGCGCCTGCTATCGAGCATGCACGAGGTAGAGGAGCGCGAACGCGAAACCCTTTCGCGGCTTGCGCGCGCGATCGAATACCGCGACACCGGCACCAGCCGCTACCTCGAGCGCATGTCCCACGTCGCCGGATTGATCGCGGAGCAGTTGGGATTGTTCGAGGACGAGGTGCGGATGATCGAGATGTCCGCGCCGCTGCATGACATCGGCAAGATCGCCATCCCCGATGCGGTGCTGTTGAAATCCGGTCCGCTGACCGAGGACGAAATGGCGATCATGCGGCGGCATCCGCGCATCGGCCATGAGCTGCTCAGCGGCAGCCTGAACCGCTTCATCCAGGCTGGCGCCCTGGTCGCGCTGCGCCATCACGAACGCTTCGATGGCAGCGGCTATCCTGATGGCCTGGTCGGCGAAGAGATTCCGTTGGAGGCCAGGATAGTCGCGGTCGCCGATGTGTTCGATGCCCTGATCTCGGCTCGGCCGTACAAGCAGGCCTGGGATATCGAAGCAGCTTTGGGTTACCTCTACGCGCAGCGCGGGCGTCTGTTCGATCCCCGTTGCGTCGACGCACTGATTGTGGGCCGGCCGCGCCTGGACGAGATCTGCAGGCGGTATTCCACGGTGTCGTCCCGTCCCGGCACGGAGTGATCCGATGAGATTCGTACTGGACAATCTCAAGCGTCGTTTGTCGGGCCGTCCCGACAGCGAACACGCGCAGAATCTGGTGCGCATCACCATCACCGCGCTGTTCGCCACCTACCTGGGCTGGGAGTATCAAAAGGAATTTGGTGCCGGCACGTTGCCGACTACCTGGCTGATCCTCATCGGCGAGTTGCTCGTGGCGCTGGGCTTGTTGGCGAGCATGCTGCACCAACCTGGCGTGTCGCACGTGCGGCGTTGGATCGGGATGCTGACTGATTACAGCGCGATGGGCGCGATCATGTGCATCCAAGGCGAGCAGGCTTCGCCGCTGTACGCGGTCTACCTGTGGGTGACGATTGGCAATGGCATGCGCTACGGCCACCTCTACTTAAGAGCCGCCACCGCTTTGGCATCGCTGTCCTTCCTTGCCGTCATTCTGCTTTCGCCTTATTGGCGTGCGAACCCTTACATGTCGTGGGGCCTGCTGATCGGGCTGGGCGCGGTGCCGTTGTACTTCGACTCGCTATTAAACGCCTTGAACCGCGCGATCGACGACGCCCACAAAGCCAATCAGGCCAAGAGTCGATTCTTGGCCAACATGAGCCACGAGTTTCGCACGCCCCTTAATGGCCTGGCGGGGATGTCGGATCTGCTTGCAACCACGCGGCTGGACAGCGAACAGCGCGAATGCCTTAACACCATTCAGGCCTCGACCCGGTCGCTGTTGGCGCTGGTGGAGGACGTGCTGGATATATCCGTTATTGAGGCCGGTAAGCTCAAACTCAGCGCGTTGGAGTTTTCCCCGCGCGAACTCATCCAGAGTGTCGGACTGATCCTGCAGCCGCAGGCACGAGCCAAGCAGTTGCGTTACACAGATGCCGTCGCGGCCGACGTGCCCGACACCGTGCGTGGCGACTTGGTGCACGTGCGCCAAGTGCTGATAAACCTGGCCGGCAATGCGATCAAGTTCACCGATCAGGGCTCGGTGCGCCTCGATGTGGTGCTGTCCAGTCAGGACAATCACGGCGTGCGCCTGCGCTTTACGGTCACCGATACCGGTATCGGCATTCCCACTGAAGTACGCAAGCGCCTGTTCGAGGCGTTCGAACAGGCCGACGCCGGGCTCGCTCGCCGGCACGGTGGCACAGGCTTGGGCACCACGATTGCCAAAGGCCTCACCGAAGCTATGGGTGGGACGATCGGGTTCGAGAGCGACGAACACAGGGGGACGAGATTCTGGGTCGAGCTGCCGTTCGAGCGGGTTGCCGCTGTAGCAGCCGTGCCGGCTGAAGCGACGACGGGAAGCAAGCCGCGGCGGTCACCGGATACTGCAGCGCCAGGCCACTCCGGGAGCGCCTCCGAGAACGTCATCGCATTCTCAAACCCCTTCCTGCGCCATCGCGCCCGGGTCCGCACCTTGTCGGTGCTGGTCGCCGACGACCATGCGGCCAACCGCATGGTGATTCAGCGGTTGCTGCAGAAAGCCGGGCACCGCGTGGTGTGCGTCGACGGAGGCGCGGAGGCGTTGGAATTGCTGGCAACCACCGACTACGACGCGGTGATCGTCGACCTGCATATGCCCGAAGTCAGCGGACTGGACCTGCTCAAACAGCTGAGGGTGATGGAGGCGATAGGCGGGCGTCGCACGCCGGTGCTGGTGTTCAGCGCCGATGTCACACCGGAATCGATACAGGCATGTGAGCGCGCCGGAGCGCGAGCGTTCCTCGCCAAGCCAGTGTCCACCACGCGCCTGCTGGATACCCTGGCTGATATTGCATCCAATAGCTTGGTTAGTCGCTCGCTGGCCGACCTAAGGGTCACGGCTCCCACTGGCGATCAAGGCGACCAGGTATTTGACAGTTCGGTGCTCGACGAACTTTCCGCTTTGGGCATGGGCAAGGAGTTTGAACGCGAGTTCATTGCGCAGTGCCTACACGACGCCGAAACGTGCCTGCGCATCCTGGCCGATGCGGGAAGTAAGGCCGACTGGGATCGCGTGCGCGATCAGGCCCATGCACTCAAAGGTGTCGCAGGTAACCTTGGCCTGGGCAAGCTCGCCGCCGAGAGTGGCGAGCTGATGCGAATGGTCGAGCGAGAGGTCGCCAACGAGTGGCCCACGCGCTTGCGCGAGCTAGCCGTCCGCTTGGCCGAGGGCAGGGCAGCTCTCGACATGCGCGGGCGGAGGCGCAACACGCTGGATGGTGGTGACGGCTCCCCCTGATTAGGCCGCTTGTGCCCCCAGTCGGCGTTCTTGGGCTCGCACCAGTCGGTCCATGATCCGCAACGACTTTTCGCCCAGGGCGAGCGCGGTGTCCACCCAAATCTCGGTGATTTGCAGCATTTGTTCCAGCGTCGCAGTTCGCGTCAACGCGCTTACCTGATGCATGGCGGCGCGGGCATGCGGGATGCGGCGGTTGCTGCGAATCACATCTTCGACGGCTTTTACGCCTTGCCCTTTCGGCACCAGGATGTCGACCAGGCCCATGCGATAGAGCTCTTGGCTATCGAACACTTGACCCTCCAGCATCAGCTTCTCGGCCATGCGCGGCGCGATTCGCTCGCACAGGAAGGAGTACGCCCCCATGCCCGGAAACAGGTCGAACAGAACCTCCGGCAGCCCCATCTGCACGTCTTCCTCCGCCACGATGGTGTGGCAGCTCAGTGCCGCCTCGAAGCCACCCCCCAGGGCATTGCCTTGTACCAGCGCGATGGTGTGCGCGCCGGCGTCGAGCCCGGCGTGGAATCCATGCACGCCGACGACGCATCGCTGGGCGTAATTCAGCAGCGCAGCACGGTCACCGCGACGGATGAGCCGCCCGAACAGTTGCAGGTCGCCACCCAGATTGAATACGTCGCTGTCAGAAGCCAGCACTACATGGGGAAGCCGGCCGGGGGCTCGATCACGTTCGACGCGCAGCCGGGCACCCAGCTCGGCTTGGTACTGGATGAGGTCGTCGACCAATTGGTTGGAGAAGCAGGCCCGACCTGGCACTGTCGCCAGATTGGCGTGCATGTTGCACCAGTAAACGCCGCTCTGGGAATCTTCAACAACGCGCAGCGTGTGTCCAGCTTGGGCGCGGTAGGACGGTTGGGCGAAAGACATGGTAAATCTCCGATAATGAGCCGGCCCGGTCGGTCGCGTTTCGGGACGGCAGTGAAAACTTGTATCTTCGTCCGACGCCTGATTCTATGCATCCAAAACAACAAGCCCGCAAGGCTTTACTGCCTGCGGGCGTGAGGGACCACCGGTAGCTCTAGGCTGGGAGGGCTTCTAGCCCCCTTTGGGAGCGTCCCGCAGCTCACGCCGCAGGATCTTGCCGACGTTGGTCTTGGGCAGTTCGGCGCGGAACTCGATGATCTTGGGGTGCTTGTAGGCGGTGAGGTTCACCCGCGCGTGGGCCTTGACCTGGTCGGCCGTCAGCGCCGGATCCTTCTTCACGATCACGACTTTGACCGCCTCGCCGGACTTCTCGTCCGGCACGCCGACGGCGGCTACTTCAAGCACTCCGGGCATCATCGCGATCACGTCCTCGATCTCGTTCGGGTACACGTTGAAACCCGACACCAGGATCATGTCCTTCTTGCGATCGACAATGGTGAAAAAGCCTTTCTCGTCCATCTTCGCCATGTCACCGGTGTGCAGCCAGCCCTCGGCGTCGATCACCTGGGCAGTCTCCTCCGGGCGCTGCCAATAGCCTTTCATTACCTGTGGACCCTTGATGCAAAGCTCGCCGACTTCGCCCGTCGGCATCGGAATACCCGCCTCGTCCTTGACGCAGGCATCGGTGGAGGAAATCGGCAGACCGATCGCGCCGTTGTACTCGGCCAGGTCCATCGGGTTCATGCAGGCAGCTGGGGAGGTTTCGGTCAGGCCGTAGGCCTCTATCAGCGTGGTGCCTGTGACCTGCTTCCAGCGCTCAGCGACGGCACGTTGGACCGCCATGCCGCCGCCCAGGGTCATGTGCAAGCGGGAGAAATCGATCTGGTCGAAGCCGGGCGTATTGAGCAGGCCATTGAACAGGGTGTTGACGCCGGTGATCGCGGTGAACGGAATCTTCTTGAGCTCTTTCACGAACGCGGGCATGTCGCGTGGATTGGTAATCAGGTAGTTCAAGCCACCGAACTTCATGAAGACCAGCCCGTTCGCCGTCAACGCAAAGATGTGATAAAGCGGCAACGCCGTGACGATTACTTCTTCGCCGTATTTGGCATCGGTGCCGACCCACGCAGCAGCCTGCTGCATGTTCGCCACCATGTTGCGGTGGGTCAGCATCGCGCCCTTGGCAACGCCGGTGGTGCCTCCGGTGTACTGCAGGAAGGCGATGTCGTCCAACGAGACCTGGATATCAGGCAACTTGTGCAGTTGGCCCAGCGCCAGCGCGTTGTTGAAGCGTATAGCGCCGGGAATATCGAACGCCGGCACCATCTTTTTCACGTGCTTGAGCACGAAGTTGACGATCGCTCCCTTTGGGAAAGCGAGCATGTCTCCCAGGCCAGTCGTGATGACTTGCTTGATCTGGGTGCCGTCAAGCACTTCCTGCACTGTGTGGCCGAAGTTGTCGAGCACCAGGATCGCACTGGCTCCGGAATCGACGAGCTGATGCCTGAGCTCCCGGGCGGTGTACATTGGATTGGTGTTGACCACCGTCAGGCCGGCACGCAGCACCCCGAACGTCGCGATGGGGTACTGCAGGCAGTTGGGCATCATCAGCGCGACGCGATCGCCCTTCTTCAGCTTGAGCTCGCCGAGCAGGTAGGCAGCGAACTGGGCACTGAGCTTGTCGACTTCGGCATAAGTCAGCGTCCGGCCGAGGTTGGAGAACGCCGGGCGGTCGCGGTACTTGATGAGGGCGTTTTCCAGTATCGCCCCGACCGACGGATACTCGTCCACATCAATCTGCGCCGGCACCCCAGCCGGATACTGGGCCAGCCAAGGACGTTCAAGACTCATCGCGATCCCCTATGTTCAACGCTTGCGAAACCGCCGGGTGCGCAACCGTACGGTGATTTTCAAGGATTGGAGCATAGGCTCTATGGGCTGGCAAGGCAGTCGCGCTGCTCGGGCAGCTGCGCCGTCGACAGCTCGATCCATCGCCGCGGGAACGGCGAATTTCGGGAGATTGCAAATGGCTGCGATAACTAAAACAACTGCCTGTGTGCTCGCTCTGATCGCCGTGATTGCGGCGGGTGGGTGCACGCGAACACCGCCGGAACAGCAGCTACGCGAAACATTGACGGCACTGCAGGCCTCCGTCGAAGCGCGCGATGCATCGGCGGTGGAGGACGCCTTGGCTGCCGACTTTGTCGGTCCTGAAGGCCTCGACCGTGCGGGCGCTCGTCGGTTGGCGCAACTGCTGTTCCTGCGCCATCGTGACATCGGCGCGTCTGTGGGTCCGCCGCAGATCAGCATCCAAGAGCAGCACGCAACCGTAGGGTTTACCGCCGCGTTGTCTGGCGGCACCGGTGCGGTGCTGCCCGAAGCCGCCAGCGTCTACGATGTTCAAACGGCTTGGCGGATCGAGGATGGCGAGTGGCGTCTGATCAGCGCCCAGTGGAAGCCGCGACTGTAGCGCCCAATCAAACGCGCTTCGCTTGCCTCACTTGTGCCGGGTAATTGCTAGGCAACAGTGGCAACTCTTGCCGCCCGGAATGACGGTGCCTGTGTTCGGCAAAAGCACCAATCAAACGAACGCTTCGTTCGCATTATTTGTACTGGGTAATTGCTGACTGTCGTCGAGGACAAGCAAGGGATGCACCGAAACTAACGGGCAAGCAGCAGGGTAAAGGGTAGCCAAAACAGTGGCAGCAATCGCCGCCCCGGGCTGACGCTGGCGCTGTCCGGCAAAGTAAAAGAGCGGCCGGAGCCGCTCTTTTACAAAGGATCCATCTGCAGGCGCGGTTGTAGCGCCTACGCCGCCTTTTTCGCTGCGAGCTGTCGCAGCACGTAGTGCAGGATGCCGCCGTGGCGGAAATACTCGACTTCCTTCGGCGTCAGGATCAGCACCTTGACCTCGAAGCGTCGCTCGCTGCCGTCGGCCTTGCGCGCAATGACGGTCGCGGTCTTCGACGCACCATCATGCAGTCCGATCACGTCGATGGTTTCCGAACCGTCCAGGCCGAGCGACTTGGCGTTCTCACCGGAATGGAACTGCAGCGGCAGCACGCCCATGCCAACCAAATTGGAGCGGTGGATGCGCTCGAAGCTCTCGGCCACGACCGCTTTCACGCCTAGCAGGTTGGTACCCTTGGCCGCCCAGTCGCGCGACGAGCCGGTGCCGTATTCCTTGCCGGCAAACACCACCAGCGGCACGCCGTCGGCTTTGTACTTCACCGCCGCGTCGTAGATCGCGAGCTTCTCGCCAACGCTGCCGGCCTTGTCGAAATACAGCGTGTTGCCGCCTTCCTCGCCCGCGAACATCAGGTTCTTGATGCGGATGTTAGCGAACGTGCCGCGCACCATGACGTCGTCGTTGCCGCGGCGCGAGCCGTAGCTGTTGAAGTCGGTCGGCTGCACGCCGCGCGCTTGCAGGAAGCGGCCCGCGGGCGAGTCCTTCTTGATATTGCCGGCTGGCGAGATGTGGTCGGTGGTGATCGAGTCACCAAACAGACCGAGCACACGCGCACCAAAGACGTCATCGATCGAGCCGACTTCCATTGTCATGCCGTCGAAGTAGGGCGGGTTCTTGATGTAGGTCGAGCTCGCATCCCACTCGAACGACTCGCCTTCGGGCGAGGCGATCTGATTCCAGCGGCTGTCGCCCTTGAACACGTCGGCGTAATTCTGCGCAAACAGTTCCGGGCCGACGGTCGCGGCGATGGTGTCGCCGATTTCCTGGTTGCTCGGCCAGATGTCGCGCAGGTACACCGGCGTGCCATCGGCGGTGTGCGACAGCGGGTCGTTGGTCAGGTCGATGTCGACCGTGCCCGCGAGCGCGTAGGCGACGACCAGCGGCGGCGAGGCGAGGTAGTTCATCTTGACCTCGGAGTGCACGCGGCCCTCGAAGTTGCGGTTGCCTGACAGCACCGAAGCCACCACCAGATCGTTCTCGGCGATGCCTTTGGACACTTCGTCCGGCAGCGGCCCGGAGTTACCGATGCACGTGGTGCAGCCGTAGCCGACGACAAAGAAGCCCAGCGTCTCGAGGTCCGCCATCACGCCGGCCTTCTTGAGATAGTCGGTGACCACCAGCGAGCCCGGCCCGAGCGAGGTCTTGACCCACGGCTTGACCTTGAGCCCAAGGCGCGCGGCATTGCGCGCGAGCAGGCCGGCACCGAGCATGACGGCGGGGTTGGAGGTGTTGGTGCAGGACGTGATCGCGGCGATCACCACGGAGCCGTCGTTGAGTTCGCAATCCTGGTCTTGCAGGCGGATCTTCGACATCGGCTTGGCGGCCAGATGCTCGGCCTGCGGCTGGTCGGCGCCTTCTGCGTCCATGCGCTTGATCTCGGTCTTGCGCGGTGGGCGGTTGGCGCTCAGGCCTTCGAGGTTGGTTCGGAAGTTTTCCTTCATGCCACTAAGAAGCACGCGGTCCTGCGGACGCTTCGGGCCGGCCAGAGACGGCTTGATCTCGGCCAGATCGAGTTCCAGCGTGGCCGAATACACCGCCTGCGGCTGGCTGGCGTCGTGCCACAGGCCCTGAGCCTTGGCATAGGCCTCGACCAGCGCGATCTGCTCCTCACTGCGGCCGGACAGGCGCAGGTACTTCACCGCTTCGGCGTCGATCGGGAAGATGCCGCAGGTCGCGCCGTACTCAGGCGCCATGTTGGCAATGGTGGCGCGGTCGGCCAGCGGCAGGTGCTGCAGACCGTCGCCGAAGAACTCGACGAACTTGCCGACGACGCCGAGCGAACGCAGCATCTGGGTGACGGTCAGCACCAGGTCGGTCGCGGTGGCGCCCTCGGGCAACTTGCCGATCAGCTTGAAGCCGACCACCTGCGGAATCAGCATCGACGAAGGCTGGCCCAGCATCGCGGCCTCGGCTTCGATGCCGCCGACGCCCCAGCCCAGCACGCCGATGCCGTTGATCATGGTGGTGTGGCTGTCCGTGCCGAAGACGGTGTCCGGAAACGCCTGGAGCACGCCGTCCACCTCGCGGCCCATCACCACGCGCGCGAGGTTTTCCAGATTGACCTGGTGGACGATGCCGGTGTTTGGCGGCACGACCTTGAAGTTCTCCAGCGACTTCTGGCCCCAGCGCAGGAAGCTGTAACGCTCCATGTTGCGCTCGAACTCGATCTTGCCGTTGAGCTCCAGCGCGTCGGCGCGGCCGTACACGTCGACCTGCACCGAGTGGTCGATCACGAGCTCGGACGGGATCAGCGGATTAATCTGGTTCGGGTTGCCACCAAGCCTGCCGACCGCATCACGCATCGCGGCCAAGTCGACCACGCACGGCACGCCGGTGAAGTCCTGCAGCACCACGCGCGCGGGCATGAACGCGATCTCGGTGTCCGGCTCTGCCTTGCTGTCCCACTGCGCGATCGCTTCGATGTGCTCCTTGCCGACGGTGAGGCCGCCGTCTTCGTGGCGCAGCAGGTTCTCGAGCAGGATCTTCATCGAGTACGGCAGCTTCGACAGGTCGAAGCGCTTGCCCAGGGCGGGCAGGCTGAAATAGGTGTACGACTTGCCGTTGACGTCGAGTTGCGCGCGAGTGGCGAAGGAGTCTGCCATTGGGGGGCTCCGGGGGCTGCAGCAAAGGAATAGGGGGAAGGCGCGGGGGCAAACACCGCTACAAAGCCGCGTAATTATGCCGCAAACGGAAACCTATTGCCTGCGACCGCCGCATGGTTCGGCAATTGCAACCGGTCCTGCCTGCTGCGCGAGCCAACCTTGGTCCGCCAAGTTTCCACGGGGCGCTTTTTTGCCATCAACCGGCCGGCTTGGATTCGTGCAGCTCGTCGGGCGGTTTGGGTATCACGGACGCGGTATTCGCACCCGATCCAGATCAGCCCAGCTGCGCCCGCACCGCAGCCACCAGATCCTTCCGCCGCAGGAGGAAATCCCACAAGCTGCCGCCTAACTGCCGCCACAGCACCGCGGCCCGTACGGCGGCGAGCAGCACCGCGCGCACCTCGGCGACCACGGTGGCTTGACCCAGGTAGTGGGGGTTGCCTTGCACCAGCACGCGCGGGCGCAGGTGGCTGAGGGTGTCGGCGTACAGGCTACCCAATGCGGTGAGTACGTCCGGATGGCCGCTGCCGAGGCGCTGTGCGACCGGAGACTGGGCCGCGATGCCAGCCTGTACGCGCTCGACCATGTCGTTGTCGCGCACGAAGCGCCGCTCGAGCTGCATCACCGCCAGCACCAGACGCGGCAGTTGCTCGTCGCGCAGCTGGTTATCGAAGTAATCCCGCAGCAGGGTCAAGCCCGACCGCAGGGCCTCGTCGCCGCCGAATACCGCCGCTGTCGATGGTGCGTCGATCCTGAAAATCGAATCTACGGCCGCGCCCAGCACACGCGCGTCGGCCTGGCCCGTGTCGGCGATCCGGCGTACCTGCGCCAGCGCCTGGGCCAAACCCGCCAACGCGAGGGCGCGGTCTTGCAACGGATGGGTGATGCGGTCTTGTAGGGTGTCGCTCATGCAGCATGGGCCTTCAAGCGTTGTTCCAGTAGGGCATCGGTGGCGGCGATCACGGCGCCCCCCAAGCACTCGTTATCTTGGTAAAGCACCAGCGACTGCCCTGGCGTGACCGCGCGTTGCGGCGCGGCGAACCGCACCTGCAAGCGGCCATCCTCGCCCACGGTGACCTCGCAAGCCTCATCGATCTGCCGGTAGCGCGTCTGCGCCGTGCATGCGAAGCGCGCCGCGGGCGGTGAGCCCGAGACCCAATGCGCGGTCTCGGACCACAAGGTATGCGACTGCAGCCAAGGGTTCTCAATACCCTGATCGACATAAAGCACATTGTTGGCAACGTCCTTGCCGACCACATACCAGGGTGCGGGCGCAAAACCACGCACGCCGCCGATGTTCAGCCCTTCGCGCTGGCCGAGGGTGAAAAAGAACACGCCCGCATGTTCGCCGACGCGGCGCCCGTCGGGCGTGCGGATCTCCCCCGCACGCGCGGGCAGGTAGCGCGAGAGGAATTCACGGAAATCCCGTTCGCCGATAAAGCAGATGCCGGTGGAATCCTTCTTCGCTGCCGTGGGCAGTTCGGCTTCAGCGGCGATGCGACGGATGTCACTCTTTAGCATGTCGCCGAGCGGAAATAGCGTCGCCGCCAGCTGCGCCTGACCCAGCTGGTGCAGGAAGTAGCTCTGATCCTTGCTGCGGTCAGCCGCCCGCAGCAGATGGTAGCGGTGGCCGTTACGCGCGACGCGGGCGTAGTGCCCGGTAGCGATGAACTGTGCACCCAGCTCGCGCGCGGCGTCGAGGAAATGCTTGAACTTGATCTCGCGATTGCACAGCACGTCCGGGTTGGGTGTGCGGCCGGCGGCGTACTCGGCAAGGAAATGCTCGAACACGCCGCCCCAGTACTCGCCGGAGAAATCGCGGAAATGGATCGGGATGCCGAGCCTGCCGCAGACCGCGACCGCATCGCGGCGGTCGTCGTCGGCGCGGCAATCACCGCTGCCGTCGTCGGCCCAGTTCTGCATGAACAAGCCAGCCAACGGTTCGCCTGCGTCTCGTAGACGCAACGCGGCCACCGATGAGTCGACGCCGCCGGACATGCCTACGACCGTCCTGATGGCGTGGCCCGACGCGTTCATGCCATGTGTTGCAACAGGTCCAGCGGGTGGCGTCGGCCTGCCAAGAAATCTGCGGTCGCTTGCCACACCAGTGGACTGCGATGGCGGGTGCGCTGCGCTTCCAGTTCGGCCGGGGCCAGCCACAACGCCCGCACGATGCCTTCGTCCAGTCGTTGCTGCGGGTCGTGCGATACCGGCTCGGCGGCGAAGGCAAAGCGCAGGTAGTGCCGGCCGCCGCTGCCGTCGGCTGCCACCGGTGCCTTCCACTGATACGCGCCGACGAACGCGGTCAGACGCACGTGCCAGCCGGTTTCCTCGCGCGTCTCGCGCAGGGCGGCATCGACCAGGCTCTCGTCGGGCTCCAGATGACCTGCCGGCTGGTTCAACACCAGCTGACCGGCCACCGTCTCCTCGACCATCAGCAGCCGGCCGCCATTGACCACTACCGTGGCCACGGTTACGTCCGGTTGCCAGAAGCGGCCTTCTCGGTAACTCATGCTCGGATCGCTCCCGCACTCAATAGTGCGCCGGCATTTTGCCGCGTCCGGCGCGTGGCCGTCCATTAAAGGCCGATCGCGAAGGGCGCATCGTGAAGGCGAATGGTGGAGGCAATCCCGGAGGTCAATCGTCGAGACTTGATATCCAAGGCGGCGGCCTATAATTCCCCGCATGGCCAAACAGACCGATCACGATCACAGTCACGGCGTACTGGTAGCACCCAGCAAGCCCGAAGTCGCCAGGCCACCCCTGTACTCCGTGCTCCTGCTCAACGACGACTACACCCCGATGGACTTCGTCGTCGAGGTGCTGATGCGTTTCTTCCCGATGAGCGCCGAGAAAGCCACGCAGATCATGCTGCACGTGCATACCCGCGGCCGCGGTGTATGCGGTGTGTTCACGCGCGAAGTGGCCGAATCGAAAGTAGCTCAGGTGAATGAATACTCTCGGATCAATCAACACCCCTTGCTGTGCACGATGGAAAAGGCCTAAAAGTTGTCCGTAGAACGTCTCTACCGATAAGGGGTTGAACGCGCCGAAAATCGGCGGGTCCAAAACTTTCAGGAAGAGGCCACTTGCAGGGGCCACCATGGAATTGTCCGGACGCGTCCCCATCTAGGTCAGCAGACGATTTGGAGGCACCCTCCCATGTTCAGCAAAGACCTCGAATACAGCATCGGCCAGTGCTACAAGCGCGCCCGCGAGGCGCGCCATGAGTACATGACGGTCGAGCACCTGCTGCTTGCGCTGCTCGATAATCCCTCGGCCGAAGGTGTACTCAAGGCCTGCGGAACCGACTTCGCGCGACTGCGCGGCGACCTGGAGGAAGCGATCGCCACTTCGGTGTCGGTGCTGCCCGAAGACATCGACCGCGACACCCAGCCAACGCTGGGGTTCCAGCGCGTGCTGCAGCGCGCGGTCTACCACGTGCAATCCTCCGGCAAGAAGGAGGTCACCGGCGCCAACGTGCTGGTGGCGATCTTCGGCGAAAAGGATTCGCACGCGGTCTACTACCTCAATCAGCAGGACGTGGCGCGCCTGGACGTGGTCAATTACCTGTCGCACGGCCTGGCCCGGAACAGCGGCGACGATTCCGGTCGTTCGCAGGATGACAGCGACGCTAAGCCGGTCGATGGTGGCGACGGCGAGGGCAAATCCGACGCGCTGGCTGAGTTTGCGGTCAACCTCAACCAGATGGCCCGCGACGGCAAGATCGACCCGCTGGTCGGCCGCGCCGACGAAGTCGAACGCACCATCCAGGTGCTGTGCCGCCGGCGCAAGAACAATCCGCTGTACGTGGGCGAGGCCGGCGTCGGCAAGACCGCGATCGCTGAAGGTCTGGCCAAGCGCATCGTCGAAGGCGACGTGCCCGACGTGCTCGCCAACGCGACCATCTTCGCGCTCGACCTGGGCGCGCTGGTTGCCGGCACCAAGTACCGCGGCGACTTCGAAAAGCGCCTCAAAGCAGTCCTCGCGCAGCTCAAGAAGATGCCCGAAGCGGTGCTGTTCATCGACGAGATCCACACCATCATCGGCGCGGGCTCGGCCAGTGGCGGCACCATGGACGCAAGCAACCTGATCAAGCCAGCGCTGTCGACCGGCGAGCTGCGCTGCATCGGTTCGACCACGTTCCAGGAATACCGTGGCGTGTTCGAGAAGGACCGTGCGCTGGCGCGGCGCTTCCAGAAGATCGACATCGTCGAGCCGACCGTGGGCGAGGCCGTGGAAATCCTGCACGGCCTCAAGCTGCGCTACGAGACCCATCACGGCGTGACCTACGCCGACGATGCCCTGCAGGCGGCCGTGGACCTGTCGGTCAAGCACATCGGCGACCGCCTGCTGCCGGACAAGGCTATTGACGTGATCGACGAGGCCGGTGCGCGCCAGCGCTTGTTGCCACCGGCCGTGCGCAAGACCCTGATCGATACCGAGGAAATCGAGACGATCGTGGCGAAGATGGCGCGGATTCCGACTAAGCAAGTGTCGGCCAGCGACAAGGACGTGCTGCGCAACCTCGAACGCAATCTCAAGATGGTGATCTTCGGCCAGGATCCGGCAATCGACACACTGACCTCGGCGATCAAGCTCGCGCGGTCCGGGCTGGCCAATCCCGACAAGCCGATAGGCAACTTCCTGTTCGCTGGCCCGACCGGCGTCGGCAAGACCGAGGTGACCAAGCAGCTCGCGCTGCAGTTAGGCATCGAGTTGGTGCGCTTCGACATGTCGGAATACATGGAGTCGCACTCGGTGTCGCGCCTGATCGGTGCGCCTCCCGGCTATGTCGGTTTCGACCAGGGCGGCCTGCTGACCGAGAAGATCGTCAAGACCCCGCACTGCGTGCTGCTGCTGGACGAGGTCGAGAAGGCCCATCCGGACATCTTCAACATTCTGTTGCAGGTCATGGACCGCGGCGTGCTGACCGACACCAATGGGCGCGAGGCGAACTTCCGCAACGTGGTGCTGGTGATGACCACCAATGCCGGCGCAGCGCAGGCGGCACGGCGCTCGATTGGTTTTACCAAGCAAGATCATTCCAGCGACGCGATGGAAGTGATCCGCAAGGGCTTTAGCCCGGAATTCCGCAACCGGCTGGACGCGGTCGTGCAGTTTCAGGCCCTGGGGTTCGATCACATCCTGCGCGTGGTCGACAAGTTCCTTATCGAACTGGAGGCGCAGTTGCACGACAAGAACGTGGTCCTGAGCGCTACGCCGACCGCGCGCGACTGGTTGGCCCAGCACGGCTTCGACCCGTTGATGGGTGCTCGCCCGATGTCCCGGGTAATCCAGGACAAGATCAAGCGTCCTCTGGCCGACGAACTGCTGTTTGGCAAGCTGCTGCATGGCGGCCGCGTCACGATCGATGTGCGCGACGACGAACTGCTCGTCGACGCACAGCCCGAGCCGGAGAAGCTGCTGCCCGTGACGGTGTGAATTCTTGGGCGTAAGATCTTGGGCACAACAAAAAGGCGGCCAGTGGCCGCCTTTTTTATCAACACGTTACCGCTATTACTTCATGCGGTAAGTGATACGACCCTTGCTCAGATCGTATGGCGTCATCTCCACCTTGACCTTGTCGCCGGTCAGGATGCGGATGTAGTTCTTACGCATCCGTCCGGAGATATGGGCAATGATCTCGTGCCCGTTTTCGAGGCGTACACGAAACATGGTGTTCGGAAGGGTTTCCGCCACCGTGCCCTCGAATTCGATCACGTCATCTTTTGCCATGTGTTCCCTAAAGTTGCGATTGTCGCTATCTGGCCGGCGCAGCGCGCCCGCGAAGCCGGGCATTCTGCCACGCGCCGGGGGTCGGCGCAAAAGGCCCTGCGATCGCGTTCATTCCGGCAGCCGGGCCAGCTCGTGCACCGCGATATCGCCGAAGCAATCGGTCCAAGGGCCGGGCGCGCCGGATAGCGTCACCAGCGCCGCAATCGCCTCCAGGAACTGTCCGCGCGGCCACAACTCGGCGCCAAGGCTAAGCAGGTGGGCGTTTTCCACTTGCGCATCCAGTAGCGGCCACCCCCAAGCATGCAGCCGGTGGGTGAGGGCAGCCAACGCCACCTTGGAGCCGCCGCTTTGCGCGCTGAACATACTTTCGCCGAAGAACATCCGCCCGATCGCCACCCCATAAATGCCGCCCACCAACTGCTCCCCGTCGAACACTTCGACGCTATGGGAGTGCCCGAGCCGATGCAGCGCAATGTAGGCGCGGCGCATGTCGGCGGTAATCCAGGTCCCACGCTGGCCAGCGCGAGGCGTCTGCGCGCAGGCCGTGATCACACGCTCGAACGCCGTGTCGGCGCGCACGATCCAGGGGCAGTGGCGTAACTGTCGGCGCAGGCGCGACGACAGCCGCACGCGCTCGGTGCGGAACACCGTGCGCGGATTGGGGCTCCACCACATCAGCGGCTGCCCCTCGGAAAACCACGGAAAGATGCCGTGGCCATAGGCGTTGAGCAGGCGCTCGGGACTCAGGTCGCCGCCCATCGCCAATAGCCCATCGGGATCGCGCAACGCCGTGCACGCGTCCGGAAACGGCGCCAGCGGATCGGGAGACAAGTGCGGCAATCGTAAGGCCATCGCTCAGGCTTCCGGCCGCACCTTGAACGGCGAGCGCTCGCCCAGCCGCGCTGCGTAGCGCTGCACGGACGCCGCCTCCTGCGTGCACCACTTACGCAGGGCGTCACGAAAGCCGGACTCGGCGATCCAGTGCCGGCTGTGCACCAGCACCGGCATGAAGCCCCGCGCGAGCTTGTGTTCGCCTTGCGCGCCCGGCTCGAACCGGGTCAAGCCCTCTCGCAGGCAGTAGTCGATGCCTTGGTAGTAGCAGGTTTCAAAGTGCAGGCCCGGCTGCGCTTCGCTTGCACCCCAGTAGCGGCCGTAGAGCGTGTCGCCGCCGCGCAGGCACAGCGCGCCGGCAATGTCGCGGCCATCGCGCTGGGCGAAGAACATCACCAGCGCCTGCGGAATCGTCGCGGCCAGGTGGCGCAGAAATTCCAGCGTCAGGGCCGGATGGTTGCCGTATTCGGCGAACGTCTGCCGGTAGAACCCGTGCATCGCGGCGAGGTCGGCCTCAACGGCGTTAGCACCTTCGACAATGCGGAACTCCACGCCAGCGCGAGCGACCTTGGCGCGCTCCTGGCGGATGTTCTTGCGGTGCTTGTGATCGAACGCGGCAAGGAACTCATCGAACGTGCGCCAGCCGGCAGTGTTGTGCCAGTGGTACTGCACGTCGAGCCGGGGCAACCATGGCTCACTGAACGCAACGGCTTCTTCAGCGGTGAGGAAATTGACGTGGGCCGAAGACAGGCCTTCGCGGCCGGTGAGACTGATCGTCGCCTCGAGCAGCGCGCGTTGCTGGATGGGATCGCGCGCAAGCAACCGCGGCCCAGTCACCGGCGAATATGGCACCGCGCACAGCCACTTCGGAAAATAATCGAGTCCGTGCTGCGCGTACGCGTGGGCCCAGGCGTGGTCGAATACGAACTCGCCGTGCGAGTTGTGCTTCACGTACCCCGGCGCCGCAGCGACGAGGTCGTCGCCTTGCCACAACGTCAAATGGCGCGGGGTCCAGCCCCATTGCGCGCGCAGGCAGCCGTGCTGCTCGAGCCCGGCCAGGAACGCGTGGGAGACGAACGGGTTGCGGCCGTCGTGCAGCGCATCCCATTGCGCGGCCGAAACCTGAGACAGCGCGCTGAGCGTGCGCGCTTCCGGCATCAGCCGTCCTTGTCGAGGAACTTCTCGGCGTCCAGAGCCGCCATGCAGCCAAAGCCGGCCGAGGTGATCGCTTGGCGGTAGACCTGGTCGGCAACGTCGCCCGCGGCGAACACGCCCGGCACCGAGGTCAGCGTGGCATTGCCCTGCAAGCCGGTCTGGATGGTGAGATAGCCGTTCTTCATCGCCAGCTGACCTTCGAACAACGTGGTGTTCGGGGTGTGCCCGATCGCGACGAACAAGCCGTGGATCGCGACCTCGCGGGTCGAATCATCCTGCACCGACCTGACCCGTACGCCGGTGACGCCGGCATCGTTGCCGAGCACCTCGTCGACGGTGTGGTGCCAGATCGGCTCGATCTTGCCCGACTGGATCTTGGCCTGCAGCTTGTCCTGCATGATCTTCTCGGCGCGCAGGGTGTCGCGGCGATGCACGAGGTAGACCTTGCGGGCGATGTTGGACAGGTACAGCGCTTCCTCGACCGCGGTGTTGCCGCCGCCGATCACCGCCACGTCCTGGTCCTTATAGAAGAAGCCATCGCAGGTCGCGCACGCCGACACGCCGCGGCCCTTGAACAGCTCCTCCGACGGCAGCCCGAGGTACTTCGCGGTCGCGCCGGTGGCAATGATCAGGCCATCGCAGGTGTAGTCGCCGTTGTCACCCTTTAGCCGGAACGGCCGCCGCGACAAGTCGACGGTGTGGATGTGATCGAACACGGTTTCTGTGTCGAAACGTTCGGCGTGCGCCTGCATGCGCGCCATCAGATCCGGACCCATCAGGCCATGGGCGTCGCCGGGCCAATTGTCGACTTCGGTGGTGGTCATCAGCTGGCCACCCATCTGCAAGCCGGTGATCAGCAGCGGCTTGAGGTTGGCGCGGGCGGCATAGACGGCGGCGGACCAGCCGGCCGGGCCGGAGCCGAGGATGATCAGACGGGAGTGCTTCGATGGGGTCATGGGTATAATCGCGGGCAGTGTGGAGCGCGGCGGAAAGTGCGGGACAGGCGGCAGGTTTTTTGCGGCGCCTTGTGAGCGACATAGCTTGGCGGCGGCGTCCTGGCAAAACAAGGCGCGATCCGCAGGCGATGTTGCACGCGCGACCGTCACTCCACGCAAACCAACCACTGAGATGACCAACCAGGCCGAGGGACGCGCCGCGCATGCGGCGTTTTTTCTGGGCGACCACGGAGAGCTGCAATGCGTATCGGTGTACCCAAGGAAACCAAAACCCTCGAAGGGCGCGTCGCGCTCGTTCCGGCTGCTGCCGGCGACCTGGTCAGGCGCGGCCACGAGGTTTGGGTGGAGAAAGACGCGGGCATCAAGAGCGGTTTCAAAGACGAGCAATACACCCAGTTCGGCGTAAACATTGCCGCCGACGCCGCCGCCCTGTACGAAAAGGGCGAGTTGATCGTCAAGGTTAAAGAGCCTATCGAAGGCGACTTGGCGTTGCTGCGCGAGCACCACCTGCTGTTCTGTTATCTGCACTTGGCGCCGCTGCCCGACCTGACCAAGCGTCTGCTCGACATCGGCCTGACCGGCATAGCGTTCGAGACCGTCGAGCTGCCCAACGGCGACCTGCCGTTGCTCGCGCCGATGTCGATCATCGCCGGCAAGATCGCGGTGCAGGTCGGTACCCATCTGCTGCACCAGCCCCAAGGTGGCAAGGGCAAGTTGCTCGGCGGCCTGCCGTCGACCGAGCGCGGCAAGGTGGTGGTCTTCGGCGCCGGCGCGGCCGGTGGTAACTCCGCCGCGCTCGCTGCGGCGGGCGGTGCGAACGTGGTCGTGTTCGAGAAGCGTCAGGACCGCATGGAAGAAATGATGCGCCTTGGCAACAACGTGACTGCGCTGTATCCGTACGAAGTCGTGGTCGCGCGCGAAGTGGCGACGGCCGACCTGGTCATCGGGGCCGTGCTGGTCACCGGCGCGGTCGCGCCGCACGTGCTGACGCGCGAGATGATCCGCGGCATGGAGCCGGGCAGCGTGGTCGTCGACATCTCGATCGACCAGGGCGGCTGCTTCTAGACTTCGCGTCCGACCAGCTGGAAGGAGCCGACGTATGTGGAGGAGGGCGTGACCCATTTCGCCGTCACCAACATGCCTGGCGCCGTGCCGCAGACGTCGTCGCAGGCGATCTGCGCTGCGATCCTGCCGTGGGTCACCAAGCTGGCGTCTGGCAACTGGCGCGACAGCCAGCCGCTGGTGCGTGGTATCAACGTCGAAGGCGGCAAGATCGTCCACCCGGCTTTGCTGGGCATGAAGCTGTAGGGCGGCAAGGCAAAGGCGGGAACAGGGAAGGGGGAATGGGAAATGAGAGGGCAACCGCATCGTTGGCCCTCCATTCCCGCTCCATCATTCCCGCCTGACCACTCCCGCCGTATCATTCCCCTGCTTTCCCCGTATATTCAACAGCTAACACCCGCTAGCTAAGGCAGAACATCACGGTGGCGCAGGCGACCACAGCAAGCCGCAAGAAAGCCTCGGCGGCCAAAGCGCCGCCGTCGCCGCGTCGTCAGCGCTTGATGCGGGATATCGCATTGATCCTGATCGCGCCGCTGCTGCTGTACTTGCTGGCGAGCCTGCTGACGTATTCGCCGCAGGATCCCAGCTGGTCGCACTCGGGCAGCGTCACTGCGCCGCTGCACAATGTCGGCGGGCCGGTTGGCGCTAAGTTGGCCGACGTGTTGCTGTACCTGTGCGGCTATGTCGCGTTCCTGCTGCCGGTGATGCTGGGCTTGATCGCCTGGATTGCGCTGTTCGGCATGGATGCCGATGGCGATGGCGACGCGGATCTGGGGCCCGCATTACGCCTGATCGGCATCGTCGGCTTTCTGGTGTCGGCCACGGGCTTGCTGCAGCTGCGCTTGGGCGTGGCACCGGACTTTTCCGCCGGTAGTGGCGGCATCCTCGGCCAACTGGTCGGCAATTCGCTGTATCGCGGCTTCGGACCCGTCGGCGGTAATTTGTTTCTGCTGGCGTTGCTGTTGGTGTCGATCACCTTGGCGACCGGCTTGTCGTGGCTGGCGGTGATGGACCGCATCGGTCAGGGGGCGATGATGCTGGGGCCGGTCCTGGGCAAGGTGTTCCGCCGTGGCAGCCAGCAGGCCAGCGAATGGCAGCAGACGCGCGCCATGCGCGACGAACGCGAGGAAGTGCGCAAGGTCGACACCGAACTGCGGGCCAAGCGCGCGCCGGTTCGGATCGAACCGCCGGCGCCCGCCGCGGTGGAAAAAAGCGACCGCGCCAAGCGCGAGCAGCAGATCCCGCTGTTCCACGTCGGCGATGGCAGTGGCATCCCGCCGTTGGCGTTGCTCGACGACCCCAAGCCGCAACCGAAGGGCTACAGCGACGAGACGCTCGAGACGATTTCGCGGCAGATCGAATTCAAGCTCAAGGATTTCCGCATCGACGCACAGGTCGTTGGCGCGTATCCGGGCCCGGTGATCACCCGCTTTGAGGTGCAGCCCGCCCCGGGCGTAAAAGTCAGCCAGATCAGCTCGCTCGACAAGGACATTGCTCGCGGCCTATCAGTGAAGTCGGTGCGCGTGGTCGACGTGATCCCAGGCAAGTCGGTGATTGGACTGGAAACGCCGAACACGACGCGCGAGATGATCTTCCTGTCCGAGCTGTTGCGCTCCAAGGAATACGACAAGGCCACCAGTCCGCTGACGCTGGCGCTGGGCAAGGACATCGGCGGCCGCCCGACCGTTGCCGACCTCGCGCGCATGCCGCATCTGCTGGTCGCTGGCACCACCGGCTCGGGCAAGTCGGTCGCCGTCAACGCAATGGTGTTGAGCCTGTTGTACAAGGCGTCGGCCAAACAGCTGCGGATGCTGATGATCGACCCCAAGATGCTCGAACTCTCGGTCTACGAAGGCATCCCACACCTGATCGCGCCGGTCGTGACCGACATGAAGGAGGCGGCAAACGGCCTGCGCTGGTGCGTGGCCGAGATGGAGCGCCGCTACAAGCTGATGAGCAGCGTCGGCGTGCGCAACCTGGCCGGCTTCAACAAGAAAGTGAAGGACGCCATCGACGCCGGCCAGCCGTTGATGGACCCCTTGTTCAAACCCAACGCTGCGCTGGGCGAAGCTCCGCGGCCGCTGGAAGAACTGCCGTTCATCGTGATCTTCATCGACGAATTCGCCGACATGATGATGGTCGTCGGCAAGAAGGTCGAAGAGCTGATCGCGCGCCTTGCGCAGAAGTCGCGCGCTGCCGGCATCCATCTGATTCTCGCCACCCAGCGGCCGTCGGTCGACGTGATTACGGGCTTGATCAAGGCCAACATCCCGACCCGCATCGCGTTTCAGGTGTCGAGCAAGATCGACTCGCGCACGATCCTGGATCAATCCGGTGCCGAGACGCTGCTGGGCCACGGCGACATGTTGTTCTTGCCTCCGGGCACGGCGATGCCCGAGCGCGTGCATGGCGCTTTCGTCAGCGATGAGGAAGTGCACCGCGTGGTCGAACACCTCAAGCAGATCGGCGGTGGCCCGGCCTATCTGGATGGCGTACTCGACGAAGTGCAGACCATGGGCGACGGCGTGGTGGTGGGCGCCAGTGGCCTGCCCGAAGCGAGCAGCGCAGGCGGGGACGAGTCCGATCCGTTGTACGACGAGGCTGTACGCATCGTCACCGAAACCCGGCGTGCTTCGATCTCCGGCGTGCAGCGCCGGCTCAAGATCGGCTACAACCGGGCCGCGCGCCTGGTCGAGGCGATGGAGGCCGCCGGCATTGTCAGCCCGCAGGAACACAACGGCGACCGCAGCGTGCTGGCGCCGCCACCGCCACGGGATTGAACTCGGGCCACGTGTGTCTGAACCGGCTGCGTCGGTCACGGCCGGCATAGGCTCGACGTGCAAACCTATTCAGCTTCATCTCGGCAGACTGGCCGCAATGAAACCGGAGCGACTCCATGATCCGTAGTGCAAAGATTGGCTGGTCCCTTGCGTTGATCTCGGCAACGATGGTCGGCTCAGCCTCGGCCGGCGGTCGCGACGACCTGAACGCCTTTACCAAGGGCCTCAAAGGCCTCGATGGCCAGTTCACCCAACAGGTGTTTGACGCCCAGGGCAAGCTAAAGGAAGCATCCAGCGGCAAGGTCGCGGTATCGGCGCCACGTTTGTTCCGCTGGGAATACCTCAAGCCGTATCCGCAACTCATCGTGGCCGACGGCAAGAAGGTGTGGGTGTACGACCCTGACCTCCAGCAGGTCAGCGTACGTCCACAGGGTGCCGAGGAACAGAACAGCCCGTTGGCGGTGTTGGTGGATCCGTCCAAGCTGGATGCACAGTTCGTGGTCAAGGACGCGGGTGCAAGTGGAGGGCTGAACTGGCTGTCGCTCGCGCCCAAAGCCGGCAACGACGCCGGCTTGCGCTCGGCCCGGCTCGGCTTTGCTAAGTCGGGTCTGGCGAAGATGCACTTTGTCGACGCCCGGGGTCAGCGCACCGAGATCAGCTTCAGCGGGTGGAAGCGTAATCCGGCGTTTCGCGTCGGGACTTTCAAGTACGTCAAGCCCAAGGGTGTCGACTTGATCGGCGAAGGCTGATCACCCGGCGGGGAGCCCCGGGTACCGGCAGCAATAACGAGCAGCCAATGTCGAACTTAGGCCGTTCATTTGCGGCGTTAATACCGGTTCACCCTTACGGCGTCTAACTCACAGCTCGTGCACGGCACACGAGAGACAGTCCATGCACGCAGCGCCAAACGGCGCGGCCTCGCAATCTAGGACTTGCCATGCAGCATCCAGCGCCCGTTTTCGCTCTGCTCACTTCTGCTGTTATCGCCGTCATGGCAATAGGCGCGCAGAGTGTTTCAGCCGATACGCCCGTGGCGATCCGGGCGCAGGCCTTGGAGACAGCCCCAGAGTCACGCATCGAGGGCGGCGAAGCGCTCGACGGCGCGGTCGCTGCGGCAGTGATTGGCGCGGTGGCCAAGCAATTCGGTGAGCGCGAAGTGGCCGTCAAGCTCGACACGGTGGCCGTGGACCCGGTCAGCGTGCGCGACCGCACCGTCAGTGGTGAAGGCCGCCTGCAGCTGGGCGGAGATCTCGACTGGATTCCGTTCCAGTTTTCAGCCTTGTACGACACCGTGGGCACAACGGTCAGCTACCCGCGCTTGAAGATCGGCGGCGCACCGGAAGGCAACGAAATCGAAGGTGACTCCAAACTCGCAGCAGGGTTGACGAACAAGGTCGATGCCGCCCTGCGCGAGGAATTTCCGCAGCAATCCGTGGCAATGGTGATGGAGCACGTAACCACCATGGCCGTTGGCCAGCGCTACTTGCAGGTCAATGGTGTGGGCACGGCCGACTTCGGTGCCGACGGCGCTACGGCCGCGCAAGTGGAGGCGCTCTACGACCGTCGCAACGGCCAGTGGCTGCGGGTCGACTACGAACTGGGCACCACGTCCAACTGGGCCGATCGCCCTGGCACGCCGGTCGCCATTCGCTGATTTCGATCGCGGTTTGTCGGAGCGGTCTTGTATCGCCTCGCGGTAATTTTCGGCAACATATTGATCCGTAATGCAACTGCAGATCGTCTGTGGCCCGGCGCCCCGTTTCAAATCATCCCAATGAGCCCGATCTGCTAAGCGTCGATCGCGCCGCCATGCGCCCGTTGGCGGAGCGCATGCGTCCGCGCACCCTTGACGACATGGTCGGACAGCGGCGCCTGCTGGCGCCCGGCTCGGCATTGCGGCGGGCAATCGAGTCCGGCCACGTCCACTCGATGATCCTGTGGGGCCCGCCGGGGTGCGGCAAGACCACGCTGGCGCTGCTGCTAGCGCGCTATGCCGACGCGGAGTTCAAGGCGATCTCCGCGGTGCTGTCGGGCTTGCCGGAGGTGCGCCAAGTCTTGGCGGAGGCTGCGCACCGGTTCGCCGACGGCCGCCACACCGTTTTGTTCGTCGACGAGGTGCATCGCTTTAACAAGACGCAGCAGGATGCGTTCCTGCCTCACATCGAGCGCGGCACCATCTTGTTTGTCGGGGCCACTACGGAAAATCCGTCGTTCGAATTGAATTCCGCTTTGCTGTCGCGTTGCCGCGTGCACGTGATGGACTCGGTGTCCGTCGACGACATCCTGCTGGCGTTGCGCAGCGCCCTCGACGATGGCGAGCGTGGCCTCGGTGGGCAGCGCCTGCAGGTGTCCGATGCAGCGCTCGTACAAATAGCCGGCGCCGCGGATGGCGATGTGCGCCGTGGGCTGACCCTGCTCGAAATCGCCGCGGGGCTGGCCGAGGGCGGCGATACGCAAGGCCAGGGTGGGACCATCACCGAGGCGACGCTGGTCCAGGTGTTGGCTGATCGCACGCGACGTTTCGACAAGGGTGGTGATCAGTTCTACGACCAGATTTCGGCGCTGCACAAATCGGTGCGCAGCTCTAATCCCGATGCCGCGGTGTACTGGCTCGCGCGCATGCTCGATGGCGGTTGCGACCCCAACTACCTGGCGCGGCGGCTGACCCGCATGGCGGTCGAGGATGTTGGACTGGCCGATCCGCGCGCGCTGCAGATGGCGATCGCAGCCTGGGATACCTACGAACGCCTGGGCAGTCCCGAAGGCGAACTGGCGCTCGCGCAACTGGTGATCTACCTCGCGACAACCGCGAAATCCAATGCCGCATACGTCGCGTTCAATGCAGCCAAACGCGACGTGGCCGAGTACGGCACACAAGACGTTCCGATGCACCTGCGCAATGCACCCAGCAAGCTGATGAAAGAACTGGGGTACGCCCAGGGCTATCAGTACGATCACGACGCGGTCGGTGGGGTAGCGCTGGGGCAGAGCGGTTTTCCCGACGCGATGGGGGAGCAGGAGTACTACCAGCCCGTTGAGCGCGGGCTTGAGATCAAGCTCAAGGATAAGCTCGATCGCCTGCGCGCTGCGCGGCAACAGGCGCAGCAGGATTGAAAGGGCACGGGCGAAAACTAGGTCGCGGATCTGCGTGGCGAGGTGCCGAACTGAAACTGCCATGTAACATTAATTACATAGCATATGTTACTGATATTAATGCCTATTATTAGAGACTGGTCGGCATTCCCGTCGTTACCGACAAGCGTTGATGCCGGCAGCCCTTCCCGCATCAATAGTTGAAGCATTCCTGGCTGGAGGGTCTGCTCCGAGGCCCTGCGGTGGCATCCGCTTCACTGCACCAGCGCGACGTCGATCTCGCGCTCGTCGTGGCGGCCGTGGTCGTCGACGACCGACAAACGAAAGTGGCCGGCGCGATCCGGGGTCCAGTTCAACGTCGTGCCCGGCGCGGCACTACCGATGTAGCTGTCGCTGACGAACCAGTACAGGCGCGCGACATCGGCGTCGACGGTCGCGGCGAGTTCCAGCTCGACCTGTTCCGGATGCGACAGGCGCAGCGTGTAGCGGGTGGCGCGGTAGGGCGAGGTGATCTGCGGCGCCGAGCCGAGCCAGGTCTGCGCCTCGACGCAGTCGCTGCCCGGCGGCGGCCGCCGGCGCGGGATGCCGGCCTGGGCGAACACGCGCGCGAGGTCGGATGGCCAGAACTCGAACACTTCCCGGCGCATCGTGAGCGGATCGAACGCGCCGCAGGCGACGCGGCCGCTGACGCGATCGACCGCTACGGAACGGTGCACGCGGCTGATCCGGATCGGCGATTTGCCCGGAATGAACCAGGTCTCGCCACGCTGCGGGCACTCCGCGTTGGGCAGGTCGCCGCTGGCCCGGCAGACCTTCACGCGCTTGAGGTTCAGCGGCCACTGCCGCGCGGGTTCGGCCAGGTCGACGCCGGCGGCCTGCAGGCCATCGACGATGTCGAAGAACAGCGGCGCGGCCGCGTCCACGCCGATCAATGCCGGATTGCCGGAGCCATCGAAGTTGCCGAGCCACACCACCAGCGCGTAGGGGCCGACCAGCCCCGCGCTCCAGGCATCGCGGAACCCCCACGAGGTGCCGGTCTTCCAGTACACCGGCAAGGTGCTGGCCGCCTGCAACGCGCCCGCGTCGGGACGCGGGTTTTGGCGCAGCATGTCGCGGGTGATGAATGCCGCTTCCGGGCTGAGCAGCGCCGTTCCGACCTCGACCGGATCGTCCTCGCGCCAGCGCAGCGAACGCAGGCGACCGTCGTTGCCGAGCATCGCGTACAGGCGCGTGAGTTCCTCCATCGTCACTTCCCCACCGCCGAGCACCAGCGCGAGGCCGTAATGCTGTTCGCTGGAAAGTTGGCCGATGCCGGCGCGGCGCAGGAACTCGTAGAAACTCGGCTGCGACAGCTGGGCGGCGACCCCGACCGCGGGAATGTTGCGGCTGCGGATCAGCGCGTCTGTGGCGGTGACCGGGCCGAGGAAGCGGCCGTCGAAATTCTCCGGCGTGTACGGGCCGAACGCGGTCGGCACGTCGCGCAGCACGGTCGCCGGATGCAGCACCCCTTGGTCCAGTGCCAGCGCGTAGATGAAAGGCTTGAGCGTCGACCCCGGCGAACGCTTGGCGGCCGCGCCGTTGACCTGGCCATCGATGCTCGCGTCGAAATAATCGGCTGAACCGACCAGCGCGCGCACGCCCATGTCACGGGTATCGACCAGCATCACGGTCGCGTTGCGCAAACCGCGTTCGCGCCCGCGCTGCAGGTGGTTGCGCACGCGTTCTTCGAGCAGGCGTTGCAGGCGGGTGTCGAGCGTGGTGTGCAACTCGGGGCCGGTGAGCGGATGCCAGCTGCGCTGGGCGAGCACGCGTTCGACCAGATGCGGCGACTTGAACGGCAACTCGTTCGGGCTGCGCAGCCGCAGTGGCAATTGCAGCAGCGCGTCGTGGGCCGGGTCGCTGCCGTGTTGCGCGCGCCAGCGGGCGTACAGGCGCGCGCGTGCGGCTTGGAGGCCCGGGCCGAGATAGAACTCGCTCCGTTCATCCTGAGCTTGTCGAAGGACGCGGGCGCTGAGCTTGCCGCGTCGCGACGGCGCCTGCGGCAGCACGGCCAGCACCAGCGCCTCGGACAGCGTCAGTTGCGCGGCCGGCTTGCGGAAATAGATCAGGCTCGCCGCGGCCACGCCTTCGATGTTGCCGCCGTAAGGCGCGAGGTTGAGGTAAGCCTCGAGGATGTCGTCCTTGCTATAGCTCGCTTCCAACTGCAGCGCGCGCAGGATCTGCACGAGCTTGCCGCGCGCGCTGCGCGTGTCCAGGCCCCAGCGCAGGCGCGCGAGCTGCATGGTGAGGGTGGAACCGCCGATGCGCGCGCCACCGCTGACGTAGGTGCTCCAGGCGCCGCGCGCGAGGCTGATCGGATTGAAGCCGGGATGGCGCCGAAACCACACGTCCTCGTGCAGCAGCACGGCTTCAATTAGCGTCGGCGATATCTGCTCCAGCGGCAGCCACAGCCGATAGCGCTGGTCGGCCGCGGTGGTGAGCCGCAACAGATGGTCCTGGCGGTCGTACACCGCGGTCGACAATGGCATCGACTGCGACAGCGGCGGGCGCGGCCAGAGGCGCACAACCACCAGGGCGACGATTGCCAGCACAACAAGTGCTACCGCCGGCCGCAGGAAACGTCGCATTGGTGAGAGGACGCCCATCAAGAATTAATCGCCATCCCAGCGAACGCGGGGATCCAGTGACTTCCAGCCTTTGAAAGCAAAGACACTGGATTCCCGCGTTCGCGGGAATGACGAACAAAAGCGTTCCCGGGTTCGCGGGGATGACGGACTCAAGTGCCCCTCCTTCGCTGGAATGACGAGCAACAACAAGATTCATGGCCGCTTCGGCGGGGTCACCTGCAGGGTGCCGGCGGGGCCGCCCTGCGCATACACCGCGCGTTCGTACATCGATTCGGCGTAGATCGGCGGCACCACGAAGCGGCCGCTGTTGTTGGCGCGCACGCGGTAGCGGAACTCGCTGACTTGGCTGCTGACGTTACCGAACAGGACGATGCGATCTTCGCGCTGCTCGACGTGTTGCGGCTGGAAGCTGGAGCCGGGCAGGGCCAACGTCGGCGCCGGTGGTGCTGCGCTGGCCTGGGCCGAGCCATCGTCTGCTTCATCGCCACAGTCTTCGCCGTCGCATTCCTCGTAGTCGGCCTCATCGTCGCTGGCTGCCTTGACCGCGAGCACGGGTTGCTGCAGCACCGGCTCGAAACCGCCCGGCAGCAGATCGACGATCGCGATGTCGCCGCGCGCACTGGCACCGAGCGCGCGCACGCGCAGGCGCACGGTGACCTCGTCGCCCTGGGTCAGCGTGGTGACCGGCTTGCCGGCGCTGTCGAGGTAGTCGCGGATCACTTCGAGGCCGTGGCTTTGTGCGGCCTTCGGCGGGGCGCGATCAAACCCGCTCTGGTTGAGCAAGTACCAGACCGGGACCTTGTCCGCCGGCGCGACCCACAACTGGGCGTCGGTCGCGGCGAACGCGCCGCGCGCGATCTGACCCGTCGCCACGCCGATGTTGCGGCGCTTGCCGTCCTTGCCCGCGGCTTGCAGCGTCGGCAACGGCGAGGTCCGGTTGGCGGCGGCGTAGGCGTCCATCGCCAGCACGGTCAGCGCCGAGGACAACGTGTTGTAGCTGTTGTTGCGCAGCGGATCGAGCAGGCGCTCGAGCGCGACGGGCTGCAGCTGTTTCGTCATCGCCGGGAAGTGCTTGTTGATCAGGTACACGGTCCACGCGTTCTCGATGCCAGGATCGTAGAAGTACGCGTAGCCAAACCCGGTCGCGGGCGCGGCGCGGTTCGCGCGGACGATCGCCTTGCTCGCGAGCGCGTGTGCGGCCTTGTCCTGCTGCAGCAGCTGGTAGCTCGCGGCGATGAACAATCCGGCCGCATCGTTTTCCCAGCGTTTGGGCTGGTCGCGCTTGAGCTGCTCATGCACCGCGCCGAGCAGGTTGCTGGCGGTGCGGCCCTGGCGGATCAGCAGGTACACCGCGAGCGCGCGGCTGCGCAATGCCGCCAGATCGTTGCCGCTGCGGTCGGTAGCCTGCGCTTCCAGATAGCGGTTGAGTGCCGCGAGCATGTCGTCGGGCACCGGCTTGCCGCGCTCGCGCGCTTCCAGCAGGTACAGCGCGGCATAGCCCGAGACGAACAGATCGGCATCGGGTGTCGCCAGCCACAAACCGAGGCCGCCTTCGCTGTTCTGGCGCGAACGCAACGCGTCGATCAGTCTCGCGCTCGGTTTCGACGCGCGCGCGCCAACGACCTTGCCGAACTCCGGATGCGCGCCGAGCACCAGTGCCGGCATCGCCTGGCTCACGATCTGTTCGGTACACAGGTACGGGTAGTTGTTGAGGTAGGACGTGAAGCCGTCGAGCGCGACCAGCGGCGACACCGAGGCCGACAGCTGCCGCGTCGCGCGCTGGTTGAACATCGGCCGCAGGTTCTTCAGCACGACCGCTTGATCGGCGCGGCCGACGCGCAGGTCCTGACGCGCGACAGTCGCCGGGCGCAACGACACTTCGATCCGCCGTTGCGCGCGGTACTTGCCCGATTGCGCGATCACGACAATCGGCGCACTGACCAGAGCGCTGCCCGCACGAACCCGGAAACGCACCGTGGCTTCGCGCCCCGGTGCCAGCGACAACGCCGACGGCGCGGCGCCGACCAAGGTCAGTGACGGTGGCAGTTTCAGCGTGGTGGTGACAGTCGTGGCGGTCTTGGCGCCAGCGATCGTATTGGCAATCCCGACCGGCAGGTCGAACTCGTCGCCCGGCGCCAGATGCGTTGGCACCGTCGGCGTCAGCACGAAATCGCCGCGGATCACCATCTTGGTTTCCGCCAGGCCAATCCGCTCGGGCGTGACCGCGACCGCGACCACGCGCACCTGGCCGTTGAAGTGGTCGGGCAGGGTGAACTTGACCTGCTTGTGGCCATCGACATCGAAGATCCCCGACCACCACACCGCCGGTTTTTCCGATTTGCGTTTGAACGGATTGAGGTGCTTGGCCAGGTCGCCTTCGCCGTCGCCACCGGGCGCACTGAGCGCGGCGATGCGGCTGAACTCGGGCAGCATCAGATCGAGAATCTGCGCGGTACCGACCTGCAGCATCTTCTTCTTGAAGAAATGATCGAGCGGATCGCCGACGCGGTAGCGCGCGACCTGCAGGATGCCTTCGTCGACCACGAACAGCACCACCCGCGCCTTGCCGGGCGTGGTGATGTCGGCCGCGATCGGCACGCCCGGCTTGGCCACCGCCGGCACGCTGACGCGCAGCGCTTGCGTGCGCGCGGCACGGTCCACCGCAAACGGCGCCACACCGAACGACAGCGGGCTCATGAAGATCTCGTCGGAGTTCGGATCGCGCAGGAACTGCACGTTGACGTAGCCATTGCCCTCGAAATCCGCGGGCAGCTGGATCTTCTGCACGCTGCCGGTGGTGTCGGCGCGGAACCACACGTGGGCGTAGACGCGGTCGCGTTCGATCGTGATCAGGCCGCTGCCGGGGTAGGGCGCGCGCACGCTGACTTCGATGGTCTCGCCCGGGCTGTAGCTCGGCTTGGACAGGGTCAGCGCGAGCTCGGCATTACGTTCCAGCGAGCGCGACAGGTTGGCCGCGCCCGCGACCGAGAACGCGATCTGGTTGAGCGCCTTGCCATCGCTGCCACGCACTTCCAGCACGAAATCGCCGGGTTGCTCGGTCGGCAGCGCGACCGTCTGCCGGCCGCCACCGAGTTGCAGCAACTGGTCCTTGCGGTCGAAACGCCGCTCGTGGGAGACGTAGCGGTAGATGCCGGAGTCCTGCTTGGTGAGCACCGACACGAAGCGCTTCTCGACCACCACCGCATGCAGGCCCGCGACCGCCTTGGGCTTGCCGTTCTGGCCGATCGTGAGCAACTGCACCGCATGCTTGGCGCCACGCTTGAGGTAGGCGAGCTCCTCCTTCGCCTTGATCCCGACCAGATGGTCGTTGCTCGACACCAGCGCGCTGGTCTGCGCGGCGACATTGCGGCCGCTGCCGGGTTCATAGGCGCGCGCCAGGAAGCTGAGCTGGTAGGTCGCGCGCTCGTACTTCTTCAGGTCGATCGCGAACTTCGCGTGGCCGTCGTTATCGCTGACGGCGTCGCCAAGGGTCTCGTCGTAGCCTTCTTTGGCCCGCTGCGGATCGAAGAACTGGTAATCGGGGTACGCCGGAAAGTTCGGGAACGCCGGTCGCAATACGATCGTTGCCGCGACCCGGCGCTGCTGCGCCGGCGTGCCGAACAGGTTCTCGAGCGTGACCAGCGCGGACAGCTCTTCGGGCTTGATCCAACCCTGCGGATTGTCCGACGACAGCTGCGCGCGAACGCGCATTGTGTCTGGGGCGAATTCGCGCACCTGCACCGAGGTCGAGCCAATCGCGGTGCGACGGTCGTCCTTGCCGAGCAGATACAGGTTCGCCTCCCAGGTACCACTCGGCGCGCTCTCGGCCGAGGTGTAGTTGACGCTCAGGAAGCCGGCGTCATCGAGTTTGAGCCGCTGCCGCTTCGCCACGGTGCCGCGCGGGTCGGTCAGCACGAGCTCGAGCGGCAAGCCGGTCAGCGGCCGCTTCCAGTCTGCGGCGCGCACGATCATGCCCAGGTTGATGGTGTCGCCCGGGCGGTACAGGCCGCGGTCGGAAAACAGGAACGCGTTCAGTGCGCCGGCTTCGATGTCGTTCGGCTCGCCACCGATGTCGAAGCGCGAGTAGTCGAGCACGCGGCCGCTGTCGTCGATCGGCAGGAACGAAAAATCGTCGCCCTGCGTCACGGTCAGCATCACCGGGCGCTTCTCGCGCTTGAAGTCTTCCAGCGACGGCAGGCGCGCGCGGCCGGCGTCGTCGGTCGCGACCTCGACCAGAGTCTCGCCGTTGCGCGCGATCGCACGCACCTGCGCGCCCGCGACGGGCGTGCCCTGCGCCAGCGATTGCACGAATACATCGCGACGGCCGTCGAGCGCTTTCTTGACGATGATGCCGAGGTCGGTCAGCACCACCAGACGCTGGTCCTGTTCCTCGCCGACATCGTTGCCGAGCGTTTCCGCTGCCGGGCGCTGGCTGTCATGCGCATCGAGCGTGCGCAGGCTGAGCATGAACACGCCGCGGCGCGATGGCTTCAGGAATTCGCCGAGGTCGACGCCCTCGTAATGCGCCTTGGCCGGGTTGTCGGCGGGCAGCTGCAGGCGCTTTTCCACGCGCTCCACCAGGCTGTCGGCTTCGATGCCTTCCAGGTAGGGCTTGGTGTAGCTGCCCTGGTTCGCGAACGCGAGGTGCTGCAACTGCTCGGGCAGGACCCGGGCGATTTCCAGCCGGGCGTTGGCGACGTTGCGCGAGACCAGGCTGATCCGGCGCTCGCCGCGCAACGACAGCAGCGCACCGTCGCCGATGAAGCGCAGCAGCTGCGGGTAGTCGGGCACGGTGGCGACGGTCGCGTGGTTGGCACCGAGGATGAAGCCGCCGAACGCCTTCAGGCCCTTGCCGACGCGCACGTACAGCCGCCGCCCGGGGGGCGCGCTGAACTTGAAGCTGTGGGCTTCGATGTACTCGCGCTCGGTCGGCATCGTGGTCAACGTGAGCGGCTTGGATTGCTTCAGCAACGCCTCGTCGATCTCGCTGTCGGACCACGGGTAGTTCGCGCGCTGCTCCTTGACCGGCAACTTGGAATTCTTCGACGGCAGCAGCCACACCGTCACGGCGCGCGCGACCTCGGTGTCGCGCATGGCGTTGTTGAACTCGACCACCAGCACCTGTTCGGGCTCGAAGCGCTCGTTGTCGACCAGGGTCGGCGTGATCGCGGTGACATTGACGCTGTACAGCGAGGGCAGGGCGACGTCGCCCTTGAGTGCATCCTTGCTGCCTTCGCCACCGAGCAGGCTGCGCACGCCGCGCGCCAGTTCCAGCTTCAGCACGCCGCCGTTTTCCGGCAGTTTCAGCGGTTGCGAATGGATCCAGGCTTTCAGCCGGCGCTCGTCGTAGCTCACGGTATGGCCCGGCGCGCCCAGTTTGGTGCCGGCGCTGTCGCTGAGCTGCAGCGCGATGCGGCGCTCGAACTGGGCGGCGTCGACGGGGTGCGAGAACCCGAGTTCGTACACGCCTTTTTTCAGATTCTGGTCGACCGGGTCCTGGTAGAACTCGCTCTTACTGAGCGTGGCGGTAAAGGGCGCCGTGGCGAACTCGAATTCGTCCTCGACCAGATGCACCTTCGGCGCCAGCGCGCGTTTCTTGTCGATCGACACCTGGTAGCGCTGACCGACCGGCCAGTCGCTTGCCGGCGTGAACACCAGTGTCTTGTCGTCGCTCCACGACCAGGCGCCCTTGATTTCGGGCTGCACGGAAATGCCGTCGGGGGCATTGCCGACCTTGGCGATCGGCGCGGCGGAGTCGGAAAAGCTCAAACGCAGCGTGTCGATCTTCGCCGGCGTCTTGGTGTAGTCGGTCAGCGCTGGCGTGTGCACTTCCACTTCGAGCGCACCGGGAACGATCGGCGTGGGACGCGTCAGCAGCCAGTAACTGAGCCCGGCGATCGCAATCAGCGCGGCCGCGCTGCCCAGATACAGCGCCGGACGCAAGCGGACTTTCGCCAACAGTGCCGCGAGCCAAGGCGGCGGCACCCAATCGACCTGACCGAACAGCCGTTGCCCAAGCCCGGGCGCAGGAGCAGGCGAGCCGGCTGGGAGAGCCGGTGGCGACGGGGGCGAATTCTGCGGCATAGCTGGCTGTTTCCAGTCCGTAGTGGTGACGCCGGGCGCCCGTTGGATTCACCGCTCGATATAACGAACGAGTGAATCAATGCGCAATTCTGGCACGCCCGCGCAGAGAGTCGCAGACGATCAGCGGCCGAGCCGACGACGAGCAAACTAGTTGCGGCTACCTATCGTGCGGACGAGCAAGCGCTTTATCGACTGGCGTGCGGCGGTGGACCGCAGGCTCAGTCGTTGCTGGCTAGAGAAATGCTGGCCATCGTCCCGACGGGCGTGGCCTCGAGGCGCAGGTCCACGCCATAGCGATCGCACAGGCGACGGACGATCGCCAGCCCGAGGCCCATGCCGGCGCTGTCCGGGCCTTTGCCGAAGGCCTGACAGGGATCCGCGCGCACCGCGTCGGCAATAGGGCTGCCGCTGTTGCTGATGCGCAACCAGCCGGCTTGCACGTCGATGGCGACGGTTCCGTGCAGGCTGTGCGCGAACGCATTGCCGATCAGGTTGGACATCAGGATGTGCAGCACCCCCGCGGGCAGCGCGATCACCGCATCGCACGGTACGGCCAATTCGACAGTGACCGGTTTGCCCTCCAACAGCGGTGCCAAATCCACCACGACGCGTTCGATCACTGGCAGCAGCGTGGTAGGTCCCGTGCCGACCACATCCGGCCGATCCTCGCGCGCCAACGCGAGCAAGGTGGCGACTGTCTGTTCCAGTTGCCGGGTGGATTCGCGGACATGGTCGAGTTGCCGCCTCGATTCGGCCGACAAAGCCGGCTCGGTGGCCAGCCGTTCGGTCGCGCTGCGGATCACTGCCAGCGGCGTGCGCAGTTCATGACTGGCGTCGCGGGTGAATTCCTGTTCGCGCGCGATGAAGTCGCGCATGCGGCCAATCAGCGCCTGCAGGCCACGCGCGAGTATGCCGACCTCGTCGTTGGGATAGCTCTCGGCAAAGGTTTCGGGCAGTTGTCCGGGGCGCATGGCGCCGACGCGAGCGGCCAGGTCCGCCAGCGGCGCGGCGGTGCGTCGCGCCAGCCCGTAGCCGAGCAGCAACGCCAACGCGATGACGCCCAGCGCTGACCATGCCAGCAGGCCCAAGAGGTCGTCGCGAATCGGGCGAACCACCAATTGCCGGCTGACTTCGGCGACCAGCCAGGCGCGCGTCGCCGGGGCCGGCGGGTCCAGCGCCAGCACGTGGTAGTGCCGCCCGTGGCTACCGGCGAACTCGGACCGCCACGGTTCGCCGCGGTGCTGCGCGCGCAGGTCGTCCGGAAGCGAGGCCGGGTTCGGGTAAACCGCCATAAATCCGCTGCGCGGCGCCGTCCACCTGCCTCGGCGGGCGTGGTGATCGAGCTGGGTGGCGGCTTCCTGTTTGAGCATGGAATTGAAGAATCGGTCTTCGACTGAGTACACGAACGCCACCGCGTACAGCCCGAACAGCGCCGCCACCATCAAGGTGAAACCCGCGAACGAGAGCATCAGCCGGTTGCGCAGGCGCCGCGCCGGACGCGGCCCGGTCGGTCGCGTCATGCGTCGCCCTCAAGCTTGAAGCCGACACCGTGCACGGTCTTGAGCATGGCCGTAGCGAACGGCTTGTCGAGCGATTGCCGCAACAGGTACAGGTGCGAACGCAGCGGATCGGATTCGGGCGGATCATTGCCCCACAACCGCTCGCTCAGGTCCGAGCGAGTCAGCGTGCGCGGCCAGGCTTCGGCCAGCGCCAGCAGGATGCGATAACTGGTTTGGTGCAGGGCGAGCGGCTGGTCGAAGCGCCGTGCCTGGCCGCTGCGGCGATCGATGCACAGCGAGCCGACGCGCAGCTCGTAGCTGTCCCCGACGCGATGGCGGCGGGCCAGGGCGATGCAGCGCACCAGCAGTTCCTCCGCCGCGAATGGTTTGGTCAGGTAGTCGTCGGCACCGGCTTCGAAGCCCTGCAGCTTGTCGTCGAGGCCATCGCGCGCGGTGAGCATCAGCACCGGAATGTGGCGATCGGCGCGGGTGCGCAATGCCTCGCAGACGCGCAGGCCGTCGAGCCCCGGCAGCGTCAGGTCCAGCACCACCACATCGGGCGGGTCGTCGAGTGCAAGCTGTAGGCCGGTGCGGCCATCGGCGGCGAAATCCGCGCGATGGCCGTGCGACTCCAGCAGCGCGGCGATGTTCTCCCGCAACGCGAGGTTGTCCTCGATCACCAGGACCCGCAGCGTCGCCTGGGTCATCGATCATCCATCGAGTTCGTCGATTTCTTTCATGAGTTGCCTAGCTTCGGCCATGTCGGGCTTGGCTTCCAGCAGCGTGGTGAGGATGGCGCGCGCCCGCGCGGCGTCGCCGAGGCGATGATGGCCCTGGGCGATGCCGAGCTGCAGTTTCGGCTCGGGCATGTGCGGCGCGGCCAGTTCCATGATCGCGACCGCGGCACGCACCCGATCGGACCTCTGCGCGCCCTTGAGCTGGTAGTAGCCGAGCATCCCGATCAGCTCGACGTGGTAGCGCGCCGGGTCCTGGGCCAAAGTGATGCGCGCGCCATCGGCGTCGCCGGCCAGCAGGCGTTCGACCAGCGCCATGCTGTGCTCGTCGCGGTACGGCTCGCGCGCGACCGGCGTGCGACCCAGGGCGATGACGATCGCTTCGGCGACGCGTGTGGTCGAGAACGGGTTCTGGCCGGTGATCAGGCGTCCGTCCACCACCAGCTTGGGCTGCATGATCGGCGCGTGTTCGTAACGGCCGCCGCGCTCGCGTAGGGCGTCTTCCAGCTGGAACGGAAACTCCTTGGCCCAGCGCTTGCCGAACAGCGCTTCTTCCTCGTTGCTGAAGCCGGTGATCGCCTTGCCGGCGAGCAGCGCGCGGCCGTTGGACAGGCGCACGTCGACCAGCGCGGCCGGACCATGACAGACCGCCGAGACAACGCCTCCTTGTTCGTAGACGCCGGCGAGCAGCTTCTGCAGGGCGGGGTCGCGGGGAAGATCGAACATCGCCCCCTTGCCCCCGACCACGAACACCGCCGCGTAGTCCCGCGCTGAGAGTCCGCGGGTGCTGCGAGTGGCGGCCAGCTGCCGAGTCGCATCCGCATCGGCCAGCGTCCGCGCGTTGAAGGGCATTGCGGCGTTGTACTTGTCCGCCTCCACGGCGCCGCCAGCGGGGCTGGCGATCTCCACCGCCAAGCCGTTGTCACGGAAGATCCAATACGCTTGGGCGAACTCGTCGAACTCGAATCCGGGGCGCGTCTTGCCGGCGTCGCGGCCTTCACCGCTGACCACCATCAGGATTTTCGGTTCGACCTTGGACGCGGCGGCCGGGGCTGTTGCAGCCAAGGCGATCGAAAAGGCGGCGGCAATGCCGAAGAAGGAACTGCGCATGGGACGACCCCTCGTTGGATGAGGGGTGCAGCTTCGGAGGCGGGTGTGAAACAAACTTCAAACGCCGCATCGCCAGCGCTTCGGTAGCGCCGAGCTGGCGCGGCTGGTCGGCGCATCGCGCAGTTGTGCAAGCTCGGCCTTGCCCGGCGGCCTATTTCTCGACGAACGCGCGCTCGTACACGTACTGCCCCGGGGTGCCGATGCGCGGCGCGGCGCTGAAGCCACGGCTGTCGAGCAGCGCGCGGAAATCGCTGAGCATCTGCGGACTGCCGCAGAGCATTGCGCGGTCAAATTGCGGATCCAGCGGTTCGATGCCAAGTTGCTCCATCATCCGGCCGCTGGCCATCATTTCGGTCAAGCGGCCGCGCTGGTCGCGCCCGTCGAACGCGAACGCCTCGCGCGTCACCGCGGGGTAGTACTTCAACTGGGCGGCGACCTGCTCGCCTAGAAACTCGTGCCGCGGCAGTTCGCTGACGACGTAGTCGCGATAGGCGAGGTCGGCCGCGCAGCGCACGCCGTGGGTCAGGATCACCCGGTCGAAACGCTCGTAGGTCGCAGGGTCCTTGATCACCGCCAGCCACGGCGCGAAGCCGGTGCCGGTGCCAAGCAGGTATAGATTGCGGCCCGGATGCAGGTCGTGGATCAATAGCGTGCCGGTGGGCTTGCGCCCGATCAGCACGGTGTCGCCGGGTTGGATCGCCTTCAGGCGCGAGGTTAGCGGGCCGCCGGGCACCTTGATGCTGAAGAACTCCAGTTGCTCTTCCCAGTTGGCGCTGGCGATCGAATACGCGCGCAGCAGCGGCCGGCGCGTGCCGTCGGGCTGCTCGACCTCCAGCCCGATCATCACGAACTGGCCGTTGTCGAAACGGAAACCGTCGTCGCGGGTGGTGGTGAAGCTGAAGTAGTCGTCCGTCCAGTGGCGGACGTCCAGCACGGTTTCGGTGCCGAAGGGCGAGGACATGCGCGGCGGTCAGGCAGGGAGGAGCGGCATTTTAGCGGACGCGGCCCCCTCAATGGACCGCTCTGCAGCAGCGGCGCTAGTTACAGCCAGCGCCGGCGTCGAGCCACGAGCATCGCGATCACCACGACGATAGCCATGCCCGCCAGCGCGGACCAGAAACCCTTGGCGCCCGTTTCGAAGAACGGCGCGGCAAAATTCATCCCGAGCAGGCCGGCCAGTACCGCGAGCGTACCGATAAGGACGGTGAAGAACGTCAGCGACCGCATAACTTCGTTGGTGCGCAATGCGGTCTGGCTGCTGAACAGTTCGAAGCTGCCGATCACCAGATCGCGGGTGTTCTGAACCACGTCTATCGCCCGCTCAAAATTGGTCTCGAGGTGGAAAAAGTGGGCGTTGGCCTCGCCCGAAGCGCGTGGTCGGAAATCCGGCCGCGCCAGACCGCCGAATACCACGCGATGCGGCGCCAGCATCCGTCGCAACCGCGATGCGCCTCGGCGCAGGTTGCGCAGGTCCTCAAGGCAGTGACCGTCCTTTTCCGCCAGGATTTCCACTTCCAGCCGCTCTACGACGGCTTCGAAATCCGATACCGCGGCGAAGTAGGTGGATAGCTGCCAGTTCAGCAGCGAAGCGGTGAAGCTCTCGGCGCTCAAAGCGCCCAATTCACTCTCGCCACGCTCGCGTTCGCGCAATGCGGCAATGAACGGCACCGGCCGGTGATGCACACTGAGCACGTAGTTCGCGCCGGCGACGATGCCGAGCACGGTGCCATTGAACTTGAGCCCACCCTCATGCTCGACGGCGACCACCTGCAAATGGAAACAGTCGCCGTAGTTGTCCACCCGCGGTGTGCTTTCCATGTTCTGCAATGCCGCGATCGCATCGGCAGGCAGGTCGAGACGGCGACCAAGTTCGTCGATCAAAGCCGAGTCATCACTTTCCACGTCGATCCATAGCAGTTGCTGTTCCTGCAAGCGGCCGATGTCGATCTGATCCACATCGACGGCGCGGTCAGCACCATCGGCGTCGTACAGGGTGACCTGGGCACGACCGGCGGGAAACGTGGCATTGACCGTGGCCTCGGATTTGGATTCGGCGCTGGATTCGGTCATCGCTGAGGTTCGTTCATTCGCATCAGGCCTTGGCTTTGCGTGCGGATAAAAATAATGTGCAAGGAGGACGCACCGCTGATCCCTTAAGTCTGATCAGCAAAATGCCCGCGAAGTAGGGAGCGGTCACCGCGGCCCGCGCTCCTCCTGCGGTTTAACCCGGCGGTCGCTGAGCAAAGCGCTGACCACGATGCCCAACCCCAGCGTGGTGGCGATCAGGAACAGCCCCATCGCCAATGCCGGATAGCCGAATAACCTCGATCCGGTCTCCACCCGCATCAGCATCGCCGAGGCCATGATCAACGCCGCGACAATCACGCCGGTGCTGATGCGGTTGGCGATCTTCTGCAGGTTCTCCATCAGATGGGATTCCTCCAGGCCGGTCATGCGCACCTGCAGACGGTTCTCGGCCAGCAGCGAGAGGATGTCCGTCAGCTTGCGTGGCGCCTCGCGCACCAACACCTGGATCTCCATCAGCTCGCTGGCGAGGTTGGCCGGCGAGAACAACTTTCGCAGGCGATGGCGCATGACGTGCTCAAGATGGTCCTCGATCACCTGCTTGACATCGAGCTGCGGGTCGAGCGCGGCGGCCACCCCTTCGAGGTTGAGCAGGGTCTTGCCGAGCAGGGTCAGCTCCGGCGGCGTGCGCAGGCCAAAGTTGGTGGCATGGCGCACCAGCTCGAGCATCATCCGGCCCTCGCCGAGCGATTGCGCGCCCGAACGTGCGGCGTAGCGCGCGACCATCTGCCCAACCTCGCGCACGAAGCCCTCCTCGTTGAAGTCCTCCAGCCGCGTACCCATCGCGATCGACTCGTTCGCGACTTCCTCGCCACGCCCATCGACCGCGGCAAACAACAGCTTTAGTAGGCGTTCGCGCTGTTTGGGCGGGACGTGAGCGACCATGCCCAGGTCGAGCAGCGCCAGCCGACCGTCCTCAGTTACCAGGAGGTTGCCGGGGTGTGGATCCGCATGGATTTCGCCATGCACGAACACCTGGTCCAGGTAGGCGCGCATCAGCGCCGACGCGAGGTGGCCGAGCTTCTGCTCGGTGCGCCGCACACCACCGAGGTCGGTCGCCTTGGTGCCCGCGATCAATTCCATGGTCAGCACGCGCCCGCGGGTGAGGTCCCACACCGGCGTTGGCACAAAAATTTCGGGATAGGCGGCGAAATGCTGATTGAAGCGGTCGAGGTTCTCCGCCTCGACGCGGTAGTCGAGTTCGGCCAGCAGCGTCTTGCGAAACTCGTGCACCCACTCGGAGAAACGCATGCGACGGCCGATATCCGTGAAGCCGTCAACCTTCTGCGCAAGCCCCGCGAGCGCGTCCAGGTCATTGCGGATCGTGTCGCCGATGCCAGGCCGTTGCACCTTGACCGCGACCAGGCGACCCCCGCGAAGCGTCGCCCGATAGACCTGCGCGAGTGACGCGCAACCCAGTGGGGTCTCATCGAAACTCTCGAACGCTTTGCTCAGGCGCACGCCGAGCTCCTCCTCCAGCACGGGGCGGATCTCGTCGAATGCAACCGGGGCAACGTTGTCCTGCATGCGTTCGAGCGCGAGCAGGTACTCCGGCGGCACCATGTCGGCGCGTGTGGACAGCGCCTGACCGATCTTGACGAAGGTGGGCCCAAGTGCCTCTAGGTCGGCAACAAATTCTTCCGGCTTGCCCTCGGTGGTGGGCACATCGCCCGCGGCCGCGCTGGCTGCATCCACATCCAGTCCACTAAACACGCCGGCGCTGCGGTACTTGAACAGGAAGCGCAGGATACGTCCGGTGCGGGCCAGACTGCTTTCGGCGTCGGTCATGTCGTTCTCCACGGTTGCGTGAAGCCTAGCCGGGCCGGCGTCAACGCGACTTCACTGCGGCAGGGGCACGATGGTTGGCATGACGCAGCCACCACCGACGCTGTGGACGATCGGGCACTCGACCCCCGCCTGGGCGGTGTTCGCGTCGACGCTGACCGATGCCGGCATCACTGCACTGGTGGACGTTCGGCGTTTCGCCGGATCGTGGTGTCATCCGTAGTTTTCTGCCCAGTCGATGGGGCGCGCGTTGCCCGAAGCAGGCGTCGCCTACCTGCCGGGACCCGAGCTCGGCGGCCGCCGAGCGCCCAAGTCAGACTCGGCGAACCTCGCATGGCGGAATGCGAGTTTCCGCGGTTACGCCGATTACATGGGAACGCAGCCGTGTCGCGATGCGACCGCGCGGTGGGCGCAACTCGCACGAGCGCAGCGCACGGCCGTGATGTGCGCCGAGGCGTTGTGGTGGCAATGCCACCGCAGTCTGATCTCCGACGATTTCAAGGCGCGAGGGTGGGAGGCGATTCACCTAGTTGCGCCAGGACGCGATAAGACCCATTCGTACACGGCGGCAGCGCGTCTTGTGGCGGGAAAGCTGGATTACACCGTGGTGGGGAGCCCACAAGCCGCGTTGTTCTAACGGTGGCATGGCAAGACGCGCCGCCAACAACGCATCGCGAATACTCGCTCTCGCTCTTTCCCCGGCCCCGATGCCTGTGCGCGTCACTCGTCCCGCTTAGCGCGCGCGAACGCGGCCGCGAGGGCGCTGTTGCCCGCAGCGGCCTGCGGCTTGCCGCCGCCCGCATGGCGTGGTGAGTGTTCGTGCGCGCGAACCGTAGGCGCCCTCGGCGGTTGGGGAGCTGCGCGGCCTTCGTTCCGCGGCGCGCGGGCTACCGGCACGCTATCGTCCAACCGGCACGTCAGGGCGATGCGCTTGCGCGCGATGTCGACTTCCAGCACCCGCACCTTGACCACATCGCCAGCTTTGACCACGTCGCGCGGGTCCTTGACGTACTTTTCCGCTAACGCCGAGATGTGCACGAGGCCGTCCTGGTGCACGCCGATATCGACGAACGCGCCGAACGCGGCGACGTTGCTAATCACGCCTTCCAGAATCATGCCTACCTTGAGGTCGCGCAATTCCTCGACGCCGTCGGCGAAGCGTGCGGCCTTGAATTCGGGGCGCGGGTCGCGGCCAGGCTTTTCCAGCTCCTTGAGGATGTCGCGGACGGTCGGCAGGCCGAATCGCTCGTCAGTGAACTGCTCGGGCCGGAGTGTGCGCAGGAACGTCGCGTCGCCGATCACGCCCTTGATCTCGCGGCCGCAACTCTTGACGATGCGCTGCACCAGCGGATACGCCTCGGGATGCACCGAGGAGGCATCGAGTGGTTGGTCGCCGTCAGCGATGCGCAGAAAACCCGCGCACTGCTCGAACGTCTTGTCGCCCAGGCGGGGCACCTCGAGCAACGCGCGGCGCGAGCGGAACGCGCCGTGCTGGTCGCGGTGGCGGACGATATTTTCGGCAACGGTCGACGACAGCCCGGACACTCGTGCAAGTAAGGCGGCCGAGGCGGTGTTGACGTGCACGCCGACGGCGTTGACGCAATCCTCGACGCGCGCATCGAGCGCGCGGGCAAGGCGATAGGGGTCGACGTCGTGCTGGTACTGACCCACGCCGATCGCCTTGGGCTCGATCTTGACCAGTTCGGCCAGCGGGTCCTGTAGTCGCCGCGCGATCGACACTGCGCCGCGAATGCTGACGTCCAACTCGGGAAATTCCTTGGCCGCGAGTTCCGAGGCCGAATACACCGAGGCGCCGGCCTCGCTGACCACGACTTTCTGCAGCTTGATCTGCGGGCACAGCTTGATCAGGTCGCCGGCGAGCTTGTCGGTTTCGCGCGAGGCGGTGCCGTTGCCGATCGCGATCAACTCGATATCGTGCTTGATGCACAGCGCACGCAATGTATGCAGCGAGGCATCCCACTGCTTGCGTGGCTCGTGCGGATAGATCACGTCGTGCGCGACCAGCTGGCCGGTGCGATCGATCACTGCGACCTTGACCCCGGTGCGGATGCCCGGGTCGAGCCCGAGCACCGCGCGCGGCCCGGCCGGCGCGGCCAGCATCAGGTCCTTGAGGTTGTTGCCGAAGATATCGATGGCTTCGGCTTGGGCTTTCTCTCGCGCCTGGCCGAACAGATCCAGAAGCAGGTGCAGATGCAGCTTTGCCTTCCAGGTCATCCGGCAGGCGTCGAGCAGCCATTTGTCGGCGGCACGGCCCTGCGCCTGGATGCCGGCGTGCACGGCGACGCGGCCTTCGGCCTTGGCGTGGCCCGCCTCGGCGTCGGTGCCGGGGTCCAGGTCGAGGAAGACAATCTCTTCGCGGCGCGCGCGCAGCAGCGCAAGCAGGCGGTGCGACGGAATCCTCGCCAACGCTTCGGCGTGGTCGAAGTAGTCGCGGTACTTCGCGCCCTCGTGCTCCTTGCCCTCGACCGCGCGGGCGCGGATCACGCCGACCTCATGCAGCCAAGCGCGCAACTCGCCGACGAGCTGCGCGTTCTCGCCCCAGCGCTCCATCAGGATCGCGCGCGCGCCTTCCAGCGCGGCCTTGACATCATTCACGCCCTTGCTGGCGTCGACGAAACCCGCGGCGAACACATCGGGGCTGAGCGTCGGGTCGCCTAACAGGCCATCGGCCAACGGCTCCAGTCCGGCCTCCCGGGCGATCTGGGCCTTGGTGCGGCGTTTGGGCTTGTAAGGCAGGTACAGATCTTCCAGCCGGGCCTTGTTGTCGGCTGCGAGGATGTCGGCGCGCAGTTCGTCGCTGAGCTTGCCTTGTTCGTGGATGCTGGCCAGCACGATCGCGCGGCGGTCTTCGAGTTCGCGCAGGTAGCTCAGCCGCGTCTCGAGGTTGCGCAGCTGGGTGTCGTCCAGACCGCCGGTGACTTCCTTGCGGTAGCGCGCGATGAACGGGACGCTCGCACCCTCGTCGAGCAGGGCGATGGCGGCGCGGGCCTGGACGGGCTGGGCGCCGATCTCGTCGGCGATGGTCTTGGCGATTTGCTGGGCGAGCTTCGAAGCTGGATCGTGCATCGGTGCCGTTTCGACTGGTCTCGGCAGGCCGAGGGGGCGTCGATTGTCGCAGCTTCAACGCGGGCCTCCACCCCTTGACGCCGGCCGAATCGCGGCGTGCGAAAGTCGGCTTATTCCAAGGTGCACTGCTTCGCGCGGCAGAATGCGACCGGTGCAGCGCCTGGCAGCACGTCGCAATCGGCGCGGCTCAGGTAGGCGCGGTTTGCCTGCGCATACCAGGCCTCGACCTCACTGCTGTGCTCGCGATTGATCGCGCGCCAGCCGCGGCAGGGCAACCAGCGCGCGTGGCACGCGTCGTCGGTCGCGCAGGTGGTCCAGGCGGCCTGGGGCAGGGTGGTGATCAGCGGGGTCTGGGCCGGTGCGTCCTCGCTGCATCCAGTCACGAACCAAGGCATTGCCAGCAGCGACCACAGACAGGCCGCGCGGATGATTCGGGGGCGAAGAGCCGGTGACATCATGCTTGGGCTCTCTGGGTGGAACACGTTGGCCGAAGCGGCGGATTGCGTCGGCGCGAAGCATCAAGCGGCGTGCGGACGTTACATGCCCGCAACAGTGAATATCCGTCCATTTGAGTTCCCCAGGGCGAGCCTGTGCGGTGAGGATCGAGCTGCATCGCGACTGGGAGGAACGCGTGGACGATGCGCAACCCGAGCCTAGTCAGCGTCAGCGGGGGGCTGGTCGCCCCGATCAGGCGCACGCACGGCGGTAGATTGCGCAGCGCGTTGAAGCGGTTGTGCGGGATCGGCTCTCGGCGCGCGTGCGCGGCGGCGCTGGATTCGGCGGGAATGGGCATGGGTGGATTCTGCCTGTCGAACGTGGGGCTGCAAGTGAGGGAACGCAGAGCAAGTTTGTGCGCGGGCTGAGCCGGAATCAGCCGGTGCCTTGCAGCCCGTCCGCGTCGACGGGCGATTGACCGAGGAATGCGCCCGATGCCCTTGCGCAGGTCGGCTATCCGGCAGCCGCCGCTGTCCCGCACGGCGCAGCCGGCAGCGAGCGCTGCGGGGGCTGCTCCTGAGCGGGCGAACGGGCGACCGCTGGCTTTCGCGCGGATTTGGCGGGTGGACGCGTCCTTAGTGCGCCGGGCCGCCGCGAGGGATCGCTTTGAGGCCGCCCGACCGCCGCCCGGTAGAATTGGTTCTCCGCTGCCAGCCCGATGCCCACCGTGACCGCTTCCCCCCCAGTTGCCCGCACCCTCTTCTCGACTTCTGCGGTTTCGATCAAGCAGGAGGACTTCATCCAGTCTGTCGCCGACGCGCTGCAGTACATCTCGTACTACCACCCGGTCGACTACATCAAGAACCTCGCCGCCGCCTACGAGCGCGAGCAGAGCCCCGCGGCCAGGGACGCGATCGCGCAGATCCTGATCAACTCGCGGATGTGCGCCGAGGGCCACCGCCCAATCTGTCAAGACACCGGCATCGTCACCGTGGTCCTCGAAATCGGCATGAGCGTGCGTTGGGACGACGCCACCATGGGCGTCGAGGACATGGTCAACGAGGGTGTGCGCCGCGCCTACCAGCACCCCGACAACAAGTTGCGTGCGTCGGTGCTGGCCGATCCAGCCGGCAAGCGCCGCAACACCGGCGACAACACCCCCGGCGTGGTCAACATGAAAGTGGTGCCGGGCAACACCGTCGATGTGATCGTCGCGGCTAAGGGCGGCGGCTCGGAGGCGAAGTCGAAGTTCGCGATGCTCAATCCGTCCGATTCAATCGTCGACTGGGTGCTCAAAACCGTGCCGACGATGGGTGCGGGCTGGTGCCCGCCGGGCATGCTCGGCATCGGCATCGGCGGCACCGCCGAGAAGGCAATGCTGCTGGCCAAAGAGGCCTTGATGGAACCCATCGACATCACCGACCTGCAGGCGCGCGGGGCGAGCAACCGCGCCGAGGAGTTGCGGCTGGAGCTGTTCGACAAGGTCAACGCACTCGGTATCGGCGCGCAGGGCCTGGGCGGGCTGACCACGGTGCTCGACATCAAGGTCAAGGATTTCCCGACCCACGCCGCGAACCTGCCGGTGGCGTTGATCCCGAACTGCGCGGCGACGCGCCACGCCCATTTCGTGCTCGATGGCAGCGGCCCGGTGATGCTGGAGCCGCCATCGCTGGGAGACTGGCCGCAGCTTACCTACGACAGCTCGAAAGGGCGCCGCGTCGATCTCGATACCGTGACGCCGGAAGACGTCATGGGCTGGAAGCCCGGCGAAGTGCTGCTGCTCAACGGCAGACTGCTGACCGGTCGCGACGCCGCGCATAAGCGGATTGTCGAGATGCTCGACCGCGGCGAGCCGCTGCCTGTCGATTTCCGCGGCCGCTTCATCTACTACGTCGGCCCGGTGGATCCGGTGCGCGACGAGGTCGTCGGTCCCGCTGGCCCGACCACCGCCACGCGCATGGACAAGTTCACCGAGCAGGTGCTCGCCCAGACTGGCCTGCTCGGCATGGTCGGCAAGGCTGAGCGCGGCCCCGCCGGGATCGCCGCGATCCGCAAGCACCAATCGGTGTACCTGATGGCGGTGGGCGGCGCCGCGTATCTGGTGTCGAAGGCGATCAAAGCCGCACGCGTAGTCGGTTTTGCCGACCTCGGCATGGAGGCGATCTACGAGTTCACGGTGCAGGACATGCCGGTGTCGGTTGCCGTGGACAGCACCGGCGAGTCCGTGCATGAAACCGGCCCGCGCGAATGGCAGGCGCGCATTGGCAGGATTCCGGTAGTGGTTGCCTAACAGTCGCCGACCGTCGCTTGGATCGTAGATAGGGGACCCCGCGACGCTCGGCGAGGTTCACGATCTGGCGCGTGTTGAATTAGGGGGACACCCCAGCGCGTCAGTGACGTCGTCGCGGGCCGGCGCGCATGCGCTTACAGCGCTGCCACCAGCGCGGTGAGTTGTTTCTGCGTTGCTGGCTGCAACAGATAATCCTTGGCCAGGATCTCCAGCGCCGCGATGTTGGTCGCGCTGACGTCGTCGAGGTCGTCCAAGCCGATCAGCAGCTCGGTCTGCAAGCGGAAGTAACCGTCGCCCACCAACTGCCGCGCGATGTAGTCAACCGAATCGGTGTTGCCGTCGAACAGCACGTCGATGATCGGGATCGCCCACTCCAGCGCGCCCCATTCGCGGGCCGACTTCAGGGCGATGCTGCGCGTGCGCTCACCGGTACCGACCGACAGAACCACCAGGTCCTGCGTGCTGTCGACGCGTGCATCCTTGCGCAAGGCCTCGGCGATAGCGCATGCGGTTGGGTTGTTGGCGACCACGCCGCCATCGATCAGCGCGCAATGGCGGCCTTCCACCTTCAGCGGGTGGGCGGGGAAGTAGGTCGGTGCCGCCGACGAGGCGCGGCAGACCTCCCACATCAGCAAATCCTTATGCTCGGGCTTGAAGCTTTTGAACATCACCGGCGTGCGCGAAATCGTGTCGTAGCTGGTGATCAGCAGTGGCAGCTTGGCCTGCCCGAGCGTGGCGTTGCCGAACACCTGCTTCAGGACTTTTTCCAGACCCTTCCCGTCATACCTCGGTGCCGACGGGCCTTCACTGAAGACGCGTCCGACGCGCGACCACAGGCGTCCGGCGATGCCCGGGAAGATCACGTTGGCCTGCTGGCGATACAGGTCGGCGAGCTTGTCCGGTGCAAAGCCCATGGCTAGCCCGCAGGCCACGAACGCCCCGGTCGAGGTACCCGCGATTAAATCGAAACTGCCCGTTAACCCGGGCTTTCCGAACCCGCGCAGGGCGTCGTCGACAGCCGATAGCCAGCGGCAACTGACGAGGCCGCGGATACCGCCACCGTCGAGGGAGAGAATGCGGCGGGCCTTCATTGTTGCGTCTCCTTACGCCGAGGTAGGCGCAAGGTTAGCTCGCTCCGGTCGCACCAGCTGAGTCGCCGACACACTCAGCTATTGCGGAGGAACGAGCGCGAAGGCTTACGGTGTTGCTTCCACTTGTGGACGGCTCGCGCCGATCTGCTCGCGCCGATCTGGATCACAGCTGCGACTTGATCGGGTACAGCACCTTCTCGGCAAACTTCTCCTTGAACGGGCGCTCTTTCCACATCTCATAGGTGTAGCGTTTGGTCGGCTTCAGATCCTGCTCGAAGACTTCTCCCATGTGCGCGGCAAAATCCTTGTCGTAAACGTTGAGGCTGGCCTCATCGTTGAGCCGGAACGAGCGGATATCGAAATTGGTAGAACCCACCGACACCAGTTCCTGATCGACGATCAGCAGCTTGTTATGCATCATCGTGGGCTTGTACTCATAGATTTCCACGCCACCGAGCAGTAGTTCGCCCCATTCGCGCTTGGAGGCGATGCGCACGGTCGCCGAATCGATGTGTTCGCCCGGCAGCACGATCCGCACCCGAACTCCGCGCTGGCGGGCCGTCAGCAGTGCCTTGCTGATCAGCGTGTCTGGCACGAAGTACGACGCTTCCAGGTCGATGCTGTGCTTGGCCGCGGCGATGGCCATCAGGTACATCAAATGCATGCTTTCGCTGCCGCCGGCGGGAGAGCTGATGAACAGATGCGCATCGGACGTTCCGACGGGTTGCAACGGCGGAAAATACTCGGCACCGTTGAGCACCTCGCCGGTGGTCTTGATCCAGTTGTCGTTGAACGCGGCTTGCATCTGCGCCACGACAGGGCCCTCGATGCGGAAATGCATGTCGCGCCAATGCTCTGGATCCTGCGCCTCGCCTTCCCATTGGTCGGCAATGCCCACGCCGCCGGTGAAGCCGATGCGGCCGTCGATCACCAGCAACTTGCGGTGGGTGCGGTTGTTGATGCGGCCGAGGTTGTACCAGTGCAGCGGCCGGTAGCGATGCACTGCTGCACCGGCTTTTTCCATCTGCTCCAGCAGCGCGTCGTCCATCTTGATGCTGCCGGCCCAATCGATCATCACATTGACCTTCACCCCGGCGCGAGCTCTCTCGGACAGCGCATCGGCCATCTTCTGGCCGATATCACCTGACCAGTAGATATAGGTCTCGAACGCGATGCTGCTCTGTGCCGCCGAAACCGCCGCTAACATCGCGGGGAAGATCTCCTTGCCGTTTTGGAGGTCGGTGATCCGGTTGCCCGAGACAATGCCCGGACCAAGTAAAACGCCCATCTCGCGTTCGAACTGCGGGTCCTCCACGCCGTAGCGGTGCTGGATATTGCGTTCCAGCTTTTTTTCCGGGGTGGCGAAGTTCATCGCCAGCACCACGGTCAACACGGTCACCAGCACGGTGATGACAATCGTCCAGGTCATGCGTTTTTTGCTCCAGCGTGTCATCGGATCCCCTTTCTTGCCGGGTAATGTCGTCGTCGAACGTCGAACACGGCGTGAAAGCCGCCGCTTTAGAGAAACCACGCCAGCGCGAACAGACCCAGCATCGCGAACGCCAGCCCAAGCTTGAGCACCGTCCCGAACAGTATCCCAAGCCACGTGCCGAAGCCGACCTTGGCTGCTTGCCCGAGTTTGTCCCGACCCGCACTGCGGCCGTGGATCAGTTCACCGATAAGTGCACCTACGAACGGGCCGATGAATACGCCAACCAAGCCAAACGCGAGGCCGGCAAAGGTACCGATGATCGCGCCGATCAATGCCAGCTTGCTCGCGCCGACGCGTTTAGCGCCCAACGCGGTGGCCATGAAATCGATGCCTAGCGAAAGTACGGTTAATACGCCAAGCACGCCCAGCGTCCAGCCGCTGACCTGTTGGAAATCCCCCGCCCATGCTGCGAGCAACATGCCGGCAAAAACCAGCGGCAAGCCCGGCAGCGCCGGCAGCACAGTTCCGGCCATGCCCACCAGCACCAGCACCGCTGCCAGAAGGTAGTACATCGACTGCATTTCCATCCGAAGTCCTCATCCGGACGGGCGGTCCGGTGTTATTGCATTTTCACTTATTGCGGGGTACGTTGCGGTCGCTGTGTTGGCCCAAGGTCACTGTGAATCGTGGCCCGATGCGGTTGATCCACCGATCCGCTACATCGTTGCACCTCGTTTCCTCCTTGCAACCAGCGTTACGCCGTGTGGCGTTTTCAACCAATGTTCCAAGGAGCAAGTCATGTCCGAGCGTGAAACCGGTACGGTCAAGTGGTTCAACGATGCCAAGGGCTTCGGCTTTATCAGCCGCGAGAATGGCGAGGACGTGTTCGTCCACTTCCGTGCGATCCAGTCCCAGGGCTTCAAGAGTCTGCAAGAGGGCCAGAAGGTCAGCTTCACCGTCACCCAAGGCCAGAAAGGTCTTCAGGCTGACGCGGTCGAGCCGCTGTAAGGCAGTAGGGGGCAGCGCAGCGTTCATTAGCGCTCTGGCGGCCCGCAATGATCCTATTGAGCCCGGCTTCGGCCGGGTTTTTTTATGGCAGGACTTGACTCGCACGGGTCTGTGTCCCTGATCGGCGTCTTGTAAAAAAACAGCCCGTCGAAACGGGCTGCTTTTTTTTCGCTATGTGATCCGGCCGCTCAATTTTGACTGGGCGTGTTCTCGGCAAAGTACTCGTGGTTGTCGGCGTTGTTGAGCGCACCAGTCGGGTCGGTTGCCGCCAGATTCTTGGCGCCGGCTTGACCGTAGACCACATCGTCTGTACCGGCGACGATGTTGAAGTGGCTCATCTCGTGGATCAGGGTGCCGGCCTTGGAATCGGTTCCAGTCAGCGGCGCGGTCCAGAACGCACGGCAGACGAAGATCTCGTACGGACGCGTCGGGTAGACGTAGGCGTAGTAGCTCTGATTGCAGCCGCAGTTGATTGTGACCTGGCCGCCGCTTTGGTCCATCGCGGCGTCGATGTCGACAAAATGCTGCTTGGCGGTTCCGTAGCGGGTCGAGGTGTAGGCCCCGAACCAAGTGGTGTAGCGCGCGCCGACAGTGCCGGCGGCGAGATAGCCCTTGGCATTCTCGGAGTAGTTACGCGCGGAGTTCATCGCGCTGCCGGCATCGCTGATCTGAGTCGTGCTGCATCCGGCATAGGTAACGCCATTGACGATGGTGCCACCGCCGGGCCTCTTTGCCGGAGCGACGTTGCCGCCTTTGGCCGCCCCAAGCTGGTCGCTGCCGTCAACCCACAACCGCAACGGTGCGCTCTGCGCAATCATCGGCAAGCCATTGCCCTGTTTGAGCATGGCGCCATCGGACGTAGAGGCATGCTGCAACGGCGCCACGTAGCTCACGACGTACTGCCCGCTCTTGGACAGATCGTAGGCCGCCGACAGGTCAACCGTAGTGCGGTAGCTTTCGCCCGCGTGCAGGATCGCGAACTCCTCCGCCCTCGGCAGGCCACGCTTGATCATCGCGCCTTCGTAGTCGACTGCGACGCCGTCACGGCTCACATTGAACACCTTGGCCTCGATGAAGTCCGACGGCAGCTGCCATTTCGGCACGCGCACGGTCTTGTTGCTGGTGTTGGTGACAGTGACTTCCACTGCGCCCAGGAAATCACTGGCGCTGCCCGAGGCGGCGGCCATGCTGATTCGCAGTGGATTGGGTTTGCTCAAAGGTGGCGCAGCCACGGCCGCTGCCAGTGCCCCCGCCAGGACCGCGCTGCCAGAAACAACGTGCATCAACTTCATTGCGTGGTTCTCCAATTCGGAATCAGGGTTGGGTCCCGCCGGGAAGCGGACCGGGCGACGTTACGGGACTGCTGCCCGCGACGCACACTGCATCGCAGCATTGGCGGGGCGTGTTTGCGTGGCCGGGCGTTGGCACGTGTTGGGACCTGGTCCCGGTGTTCGTGCGGGGTCGAACGGATAACTCAGCCGTCGGCGTGGAGTGAGTGAACCCAAAAGTTCGCTATCTCGCTGCGTAAGCCAAACTCCGCCCCTTAGGTTGCCGCTTGTCGGAAATTTGGTACGATTCATCCGGAATTTTCGGCGATGATTGCCGCGAGGTCGTCCCGGGGGCATCTGAAGGCGGGGTGCGGGAGGGCCATGCGGTGGGTTGGATTCTTGCCAGGGAGCTGGCGACGGGGGCGGGGATGCGCATGCGTTTGCGCGGTTTCACATTGGTCGAACTGCTGGTTACCGTGAGCGTCGCTGCCATATTGCTGGCGTTGGCGGCGCCGTCGATGGCGGACCTTTTGCGCAACAACCGACTGGCGGCGGCCAACAACACCCTCGTAGGCTCGCTCAACGTGGCGCGTGCCGAGGCCCTGCGCCGTGGCCGCGTTATCACGCTGTGCGCGAGCACCGACCAGCGCACTTGCAGCGCCAGCAACGACTGGGCGACTGGTTGGGTGGTGTTCGAAGACACAGTGAGCAGCGGCACCCCGGTACCGCCGCCGGCGCCGCCGGCTGCCGCGTACGACGCGCGCATGATCTCGGTGGGCCCGGCGCCCGGCGCGGGCTTTTCGCTGCAGGCGGACGACACGTGGTACCGCTATTCGCCGATGGGTACGCTGAGTTGGTCGACGGCCGCGACCGCTAGCCAGCGCAGCTTTACCCTGCGTAACACGGCCTGCGTCGGGCAACAGCAGCGCTCGATCACGGTGAACCGCATCGGCCGCATCCACAGTGCGACGGAAGCCTGCCCATGAATCGTTGCCGCAAGGACGCTGGCTTCAGCCTGATCGAAGTGTTGGTGGCGCTGGTGATCACCGCGATTGGCCTGCTTGGGCTGGCGTCGCTGCAGTTGGTGTCGCTCAGGACCCAGCACAACGCCTTCATGCGCGGGCAGGCGACCCAACTTAACCACGACATCATCGAGCGCATGCGCGGCAATTGCCCGGCCGCGCTCGCCGGCGCCTACACCCTTGCCTACGCGACCGACCCAACGGCGACCGGGACGGTGGCCCAGGCTGATATGCGCGAGTGGCGCCAGCGCGTGGCGCAGGCGCTGCCCGAGGGTCGCGGATCGATCGCCGTAAACGCCGCAACCCACGTTGCCACCGTGGCAGTGCGATGGGACGACTCGCGTGGTGATCGAGGTGCCGAAAACGCCCCGAGTGTGGCCGGCGAGCCGGCCCGGCTCGAGTTCAGTGAGAGTACCCGGCTATGCAGCCAGTGAAGCGCGCCACGTCAATGCGGCCCAGTCCCATACAGCGGTCGCAAGGCCTGTCGCTGATCGAACTGATGGTCGGCATGGTGCTGGGGCTGCTGCTGCTCGGCGCGGTCCTGCAGGTCTACCTGTCGACCAAAATGACGTTCGTCACCCAGGACCAGAAGTCGGTGGTCGAAGAAGGTGGCCGCTATGCGCTGGATTACCTCGCCCGTGATCTGCGTATGGCCGGCCTGACCGGATGCAGCAGCCGCACCATGCCCGCTGGGGCGTCGCTGCCGACCCGCAACTACGTGGACGGCGGCGCGGCATACCCGTTCCTGTTCACCACTGCGATCACGGGTATGGAAGCCACTGGTAGCGGTTCCGGAAGCACACTGGTGCTTGCCGCCAGCGACCCGGCGGTGGGTGGGACGTGGAATGTCGCGTTGCCGGCCGCGCTGGCCGCGCAGGCCGTGCCGGGCTCGGACGTGCTGCTGATCAGCGGTATCGGCGCGCAGTCCTGGCCGCTGGTCGACCCGTTTACCAACGGCGCCCAGATCTTTGTGCAGACCGGCAATGACATTGCGCAGGGGGACCTGCTGTTCGTCACCGACTGTTCGCAGGGCGTCGTGTTCCAGGCCACCAATGTGGTGGAAGCTGGCGGCAAGACCAATGTCACTGGCTCGAAGACCTCGACGGTCGCGCCCGGCAACAGCGACAACATAGCCGGCAATGGCCCCAACGGTGCCGCGTTCCGTGAAGGCGCGATGGTCGCGCGGGCCACGAGCACCGCGTATTTCGTCGGACGCGGCAGCAATGGCGCGCCGGCCCTGTTCCGCGCAAGCCTGCTGGCCCCCGATGCATCGCCGACGCACCGAGCGTTGCGCAATGAAGAACTGATCAGTGGCGTGGAGTCGATGCAACTGTTGTACGGCGTCGATACCGACGGCGACTTCGCGGTGAACGCCTATCAGATTGCGTCGGCGGTGGCTGACTGGTCGCAAGTGCGTACCGTGCGCGCGGCGCTACTGATGCGCGCGGACGGCAACAGCCTGCCGGCGCTTGATACCGCGGCCTACACCTTGGCGGGAACCGTGGTCGATCCGGTCGACGACCTGCGCCAGCGCCGGGTGTTCGCGATGACCATTTCGCTGCGGAACCGTCTGCCATGAAGCCCTTCCGTGTTCGCCCTCTGCGCTCCCGCCAACGCGGAGCAGTGCTGGTGGTCAGCTTGATGATCCTGCTGGTGCTGACTGTGCTGGTGCTCGCAGCCACGCGCGGAGCCGTCTTGATGGAGCGGATGGCGGGCAACTCGCGCCAGCTCGACCAGGCGTTCCAGACTGCCGAAGCCGCCTTGCGCGAAGGCGAGGGTCGGCTGGACGCGGCAGCGTTGCCCGACGTGACCAAGACCGCCGGCTGGTACCACTATGCGATCAAGCCGGCGCCGGATTGGACCCAGCCCACCGCGTGGGACGCGGCCGCAAACGGCAAGCTCAGCTACACGATCAACGGCGCCAATGCGCAGATTTCCATCGAGGAATTGCCTGCCGTCCCCGACCCGGGCGGCGGCCTCAATCCTGCCGAGCAGCCGCAGGAAGGCACGGTGTACCGGATCAGCGCGCGCGGCTACGGCCAACGCGGGGACACGTTCGTGATCCTCCAAACCACGTACCGGCGTTGAGGCGGACACCAGCATGAAATCAAGCATCTGCGGCCTACTGTCCGCGACCGCGCTGGTGGTGGGCATTGCCGCCCTGACGCCCGGTAACGACGTTCGCGCCGGCATCGCGCAATCGCCGCTGACGTTGGCCGGCGCGGTCAAGCCCAACATCGCGTTGGTGATCGACAACTCCGGCAGCATGGACGGCGAGTTGTTGTTAACCACCAACGACGGCGCCCTATGGTGGAACACGTCGAATGCATCGTTCTGGGGCAGCGGCCGACGGGGCGGGTCGGGCTTCAACTACAACGAGGTTGGTGGCGCGGACGCGACATGGCAGAAATACGTCTACCTGTTCCCCAATGGAACCGGTACGGGCAACCGCGTCTACAACGACTCGACCAACGATCACTTCGCCGTACCGCCATTGCCGGAATACGCCTTTGCGCGCAGTCCCGATTACAACGGCGCTTACTACAACCCCAACGCGGTCTATCGGCCTTGGACCAGTGGCGGCGGCTACGCCTTCGCCGATGCGGTGCCGACAGCGGCTAAATCCGACCCGGTCTATGGCACCGGCACGCTCAATCTGACCGCCAATGTCGACAGTGCCGCGTCTAATTGGACGTTCCGGGTGCAGATCGGGATGCGTGCCAGCGCATCGGGCAACGCCCGCCGCAGCGCAAGCGCGATCAATCAGGGTTTCAGTTACTACCCGGCGACCTATTACCTGCGCAACAGCGACAGTGGGATCGACTACTCGCTGGCCGCCAAGTCGTACAACTGCGCGACGCCGAACCCCGCCGCCTACGCCGCGTTTACAGCCGATCCGACCGTCACTCTGCCGGCAGCAATCCACGCCATTGCGCCCGACGGGTACTGCCTGACCCGCTATCGGATCGATGCCGGAACCGCTGCGATGCAGAACTTCGCAAACTGGTTCCAGTACCACCGCAAGCGCCATCTCGCGCTGCGAGCCGGCATGGGCGCGGCGTTTGCCGACATCAGCGGCGCATACGTCGGCGGCACACCGATCAACGGCTTGGTCAACCTGTCGATGTGGGACATCGATTCGCAGCGTAGCGACCTCTACAAATTCGTGTATCAGGTCGGTGCCAACAGCGGCGGCACGCCCAACCGCCAGGCGCTCGATTTTGTCGGCAAGCAGTTCAATAACTCGAGCCTCGGGATCGTCAAGAAGGAATGCCAGAAGAACTTTGCGCTGCAGTTCACTGACGGGTTCTCCGCTCCGGACTCCGGCAACGCCGCTGGCGACCTCGACAAGGACGGGCACAGCAACACCATTGCCGACATCGCGATGAAGTATTACGCCGGCGTCCGCTCTGATCTGCCGCAGGGCAAGGTGCGCGCACCGGCGGCCTGCGGCACCGCGAGCGCCCCCAACCCGAACCCACCGGCCGGGCTGGACTGCAATTTCAATCCGCACATGAACACCTACGGCATCACCTTGGGGGCGAAGGGTGACATCTTCGGCATGACCCACTTCAAGGTTGCCGATGCCTACACAGCGCCGCCGGCGTGGGTTGATCCCACTGCGGTCCGCAGCCCGGTGCAGGTCGACGACCTCTACCATGCGGCTGTCAACGGCCGCGGCGAGATGCTCAATGCGACCACCACGACGGACCTCACCACCAAGTTGCAGCAGGCGTTGTCGAACATCATGTCGAACTCGGTCGGGTCGGGCTCGCGCACCGCTGCCTCCTCGACGCGTGCCGGCGGTGGCACCCAGCTGTTCCAAGCCCGCTTCAACGCCGCTCAATGGACGGGTGAACTGATTGCCTATTCGGTCACCAGCGCCGGCGCTCTTGGCACACCGAACTGGAACGCAGGCACGTCGATGCCCGCCCACGCGACGCGCAAAATCTATTTCAGCTCCGCCAGCGGCGCACGCACCGAGTTTCTCTGGGACAACCTGTCCGCGGAGCAGAAGGCCGCCTTCAATCTCGATCCGCAGGACACCACCAAGTCCGATGGTGCCGGTGAGCGTCGCGTCCGCTGGTTACGCGGCGACCTCGCGGCGCAGCAGGCGAGCGGCGGCATCAAGCTGCGCGACCGCAGCACCGCACTGGGCGATATCGTCAATTCGAGCCCACGCTATGTCGGCACCGAGAACTACGCCTACGATCGCTTGCCGGCCACCGCTGCGGGGCGCGACAGCTACCAGGCGTTTCGCTTCGGCAAATCGGCGCGCACGCCGATGGTGTACGTCGGGGCCAACGACGGCATGCTGCACGCGTTCAATGCGGCAACGGGCATCGAGCAATGGGCCTTCATTCCTTCCGAGTTCCTGCGGGCGGCCACGGGTCAGGCGCCCGCACTGGCGCAGTTGCCGCGCAGCGACTACGCGCATCGCTATTACGTCGATGGCAAGCCGGTGGCCGGCGATGCCTATTTCGGTGGGGCCTGGCACACGGTTCTGGTCACGGCGATGGGGGCCGGCGGAAAGAGTGTGATCGCGATCGACGTCACCGATCCGGTTGCCAGTACCGCGCCCAAGGTGCTCTGGGAGTTCACCGATCCTGACCTGGGTGTCGTCACCGGCCTGCCAAGCATCCAACGCATGGCAAACGGCAAGTTCGCCGCGATTTTTGGCAGCGGCTACGGCCTCGACAAGTCCGCCAAGTTGTTCGTGGTCGACATCGAGACCGGCGTGTTGCTTGCCAAGATCGATACCGACCCGTCCTTCGTCGCCGGAAGCAACACGGCCAATGGCCTGTCGGCGCCTTATCCGGTCGATACCAACGGCGACACAATCATCGACATGATTTACGCGGGTGACCTGTGGGGCAACCTGTGGCGTTTTGATGTGGACAATTCCGCGCCTGGCGCGTGGGCAGTGCACCACAGGCAAGGCAATGCGCCGCGTCCGTTGATCACCGCCTGCGCTGGGGGCGACGCTGCCTCGATCTACGGCTGCGCGAACCGCCAACCAATCACTGCGCGGCCGGTGGTGGGCCGTGGACCGGCCGGTGCGGGGCAGATGGTGTACTTCGGTACCGGCAAGTTTTTCGAGGACGGCGACAACACCGCCAGCGGCACCGGCCCGGTACAGAGTTTTTATGGCGTGCTAGACGACAACAACGCCAGTAACACCCCGTTGGCGGGGCGCAGCGCGCTACTGGCCCAGAGCGTGCTGTTGGAAACGACGCTGCCCAACGCCACCAAGGTGCGGGTCACGTCGAATCGTTCGCTGACCAATGAGAAAGGCTGGTACCTGGACTTGGTCTATGCCGCCAACGGCTTCAAAGGCGAACGCGCGGTGGCCGATCCTATCCTGCAGGGAGGTCGCATCATTTTCGCCACAATGATGCCGGGCGATCCTTGCACGGGCGGGTCCGATGGTTGGTTGATGGAGTTGCAGGCGCGCGATGGTGGGCGTTTTGCCTCCCCCGTGCTCGACCTCAATGGCGATGGTCTTTTTACCGACAGCGCCAGCGGCAAACCCGGCGATACCGTGACCCATGATGGCGCGCAGACGGCGGCGTCCGGCATTGGCTCCACCGTGGGTGGTCTGGAGACGCCAAACATCTTCAACCTCCCGGGGACAGGCAAGCAAAGCAAACTGTTGGCGGGACACTCCGGTGGCATCCAGCAGGTAGGGGAAAAGGACTCGGTCGCCCGTGGGCGCACCTCATGGCGGCAGATCTGGCCATGATTCTGGCCATGAGCCACATCCAACGCCTGCGCCACGCCCGCGGTTTCACCTTGATCGAACTCATGATCGTGGTGGCGGTAGTGGCGATCCTCGCGACCATTGCGTACCCCAGCTACGAAGAGCAAATGCGCAAAGGCCGTCGCGCGGAGGGCAAAGTGGCGCTCAACGAGATCGCGGGTCGGCTCGAGCGCTGCTATACGCGCTTCAACGCCTACAACGCGGCGGGTTGTGCTGGCGTCGATCAGATGACCACGGAAGGTGGGTGGTACCAGATCAGTGCCAGCGCGATCGGTGCGTCTTCTTATACGTTGCAGGCGGTCCCGCAGAAGGGACAGGTGTCGGACACCAAATGCGGCACGTTGACCCTGACTCATGTGGGCCTGCGTGGGCAAACCGGCTCACCGCCCGCCGGCTACGCCTGCTAGATCCGGGCTGCGGTGTGCGCAATAAAAAAAGGCCCGCATGAGCGGGCCTTTTTGCAACCGTGGGATATGCGGAGCGTCTTAGCGAATCCAGGCCCGGCCGTTGTAGACCCGGACGTACGAACCTTCGCGGATGCCGCCCAGATCGTTCTGGCTCACTACGGTGGCGCGCCCATCATTCATACGCACATGCACGTTGTACGCCGAGCCGCCCACCCGGTTTTGAATCGCGTTGCCGGCAACCGCGCCAGCCACGGCACCCGCCACCGTGGCGGAGTTCTGACGGCCCTTACTTTCGTCGTCGGCGATCTTGCGGCCTGCCGCTGCGCCTACGAGGCCACCGAGCACGGCACCGGTGGCATTGGGCACGTTTGAACCACCGCCGGTCATTTCAATGCGAGTCACGGTGCCACAGTCGTAGCAGTTGACGCCGCTGCCGACCGGCGCCGGAGCGCTGCCGTAGCCGGGCGAGTTGTACGGCGCCGTTGCACAGCCTGCCAGCGCCAAGGAGGCGACCGCGGCCACGCTGAGCAAACGAAACTTGATGGTGTTCATGCGGATCTCCTGCGGAATGGGAAAGGCAATATTCGCCAACGCCATCAACCTAGTCGCAGGTTCATGAACACCCGATCAACCACCGCGCACCCATTCAGCGCGCGGCGGGGATCGTCTTCAGTTGTGGAAATCCTGGTGACAGGCTTTGCAGGTTTCGCCGATCGTCGACGCCACTTTAGTGACACCTTCGCACGTCAGCGGCGGTGCGCTGCGAGCCGCGTCCACCGCGCCGCGCAATTGGCTGGCGTGGTCAGTGAAGCGCTTGTCATCGCGCAGATCGGGGAATGCGGGCTGGATGTCGTCGGCCATCGTGCGCAGCGCCTCCAGATGCGGCAGCGTGTCGGTGGCGCTGCAACGGTTTTGTTCAACGTTGCTCTTGAGCTGGTTGAGATGCCATTGCTGCACATGCATGACGCTATCGTGGAAGTGGTCCTTGCGTGCATCGATCGCGCGCACCGCCATCACCGTGGCGACGATGCCGATCACCAGGCCCAGCAGAAAAAGGAAGAAGTACTTGGAGCCGTGTCCCTTGCGCGCGGCAGGGGTGGTAGCAGGCGTCGGGTCGCTCATGGCATCGCTCCATCGGATTTCGCCGCACGATACCACGCAGTCCCCGGGGGAAATGGCCGCGCGCATTACAATGTGCGCATGAGCATGACCCTTCTGGATGTCTCCTGGCAGCAGCGTTTCGCCGGCGTCGATCGGCTGTATGGCGTCGGCGCCGTCGAGCGCTTCGCCAGGTGCCGCGTTGCGGTCGTTGGCATGGGGGGCGTCGGTTCGTGGGCCGTCGAGGCGCTGGCGCGCACCGGCATCGGTCATCTGACGTTGATCGATGCCGACGACATCTGTGTGTCCAACACCAACCGCCAGTTGCCCGCACACGCAGGCCAGTATGGCCGGGCCAAAGTCGAGGCGATGGCCGACCGGTGTCGCGCGATCAATCCACATATCGCAGTGACGGCGGTGCCGAGCTTCGTGACCCCGACCAATCTGGGTGAGATGCTCGACCACGGCTTCGATTTGGTACTCGATGCGTGCGACAGCTTTCGGAGCAAGGTTGAGTTGATTGCCTGGTGCCGCCGTCGCAAGTTGCCGGTAATAGTGTGCGGCTCCGCCGGCGGGCGCACCGATCCAACCTTGGTGCGCATTCGCGATCTATCGCGTACTGAGCACGATGCAATGCTCGCGCTGATCCGCAAGAAACTGCGCAGCGAATTCAATTTCCCGAAGAACGCTGACCGCTACTTCAGCGTGCCCGCGGTGTATTCGCTGGAAAATGTGCGCTACCCGCAAGCCGACGGCAGCGTGTGTGGGGTGCGGCCCGAGGTCGGCGGCGAGGTGGCATTGAAGCTCGACTGCGGCGCCGGACTGGGAGCCGCCACGCACATCACCGGCGCGTTCGCGTTCGCGGCGGTCGGCAAGGCGCTGGAGTTGCTGCTGAAGCAGCGCATCGCCTAAGCCGCGGCGGGCAGTGCGAACAGGCGTTCGGCGTTGGCGCTGGTGGCGCGCGCGATGTCGGCGGGGTCGGCGTTGCGCAGAATTGCGATCGTATGCAGCACCTGCGTCAGACGCGCGGGTTCATTGCGCTGACCGCGCAGGCCGCTGTCTGGTTGGTCTGGCGAATCGGTTTCCAGCAACAGCCATTCCAACGGCATCGTCGCAGCCAGTTTGCGCAGGCGATTGGCGCGTTCGTATGTCACCGGGCCGCCCAGCCCCAGCAGAAAGCCGGCCTGCGCCAATTGGCGTGCCTGCTCGAGACTGCCCGGGAAACTGTGAACCACGCCGCGCAAGCCACCAATCCGGCGAATGGCAGCGATCACGGCGTCCACCGCACGGCGGGCATGCACGATAACGGGCAGATCAAAGTCCCGCGCCAAGCGCAGTTGGCCGTCGAAGTACTGCGCTTGGGCGACGGGGTCGAGGTCTTCGACAAAAAAATCCAGGCCGCATTCGCCCACGGCGACTGGCCGCTCGCGTTGGATCCAATCATGCAGTTGCGCTAGGTGCTCTTCACGATGGGCGTGCAAGTACATCGGATGCAGGCCGTACGCGGCGAATAATCCGGGCTCGTCGGCGCAGATCTCGCGCAGCTTGGGCCAACTCGCCGCTTCGATGGCAGGGAGGATCTGCCGTGTGACTCCGACCGCGCGCGCGCGCGCAATCACCGCATTGCGATCTCCATCGAACTCACTGACATCCAGGTGGCTGTGAGTGTCGACCAGCATTTGGGCTAGCCGGGAGGCAAGGGCGGCTCGATCGGGGCCTTGCGGTTCTTCCAATTGGCCAATAGCAGTGTGCCCAGGCCCAGCAGGATCTCATCGACCAGTGGCACGAAGTCGGGGATCACCAGATCAACAAAAAAAAGTGCCGCAGTGAGCATAAACAGACGGGGGTAACTTAGCCGCCGGACAAAGCCGAACAGGGGGGCGAGCAGGGGATTGGCCATGGATGTAGAGCCTGCGGTAGCGCGATGGATTGACGCTATCACGGCACGCGTCCGGTTCATCATCGCGACAGCTTCACGTTAACGAATCGGGAGAGGTTCAGCTGCGGGGTGGTCGAATGGCGCCGTCCAACCCATTGCGGGCTTAGTTCCCGCTAGCAGGAGGCCCCCCATGAACAAGAACATGCTTGCCGTTGCCTTGGCTTCGCTGCTGGTCGGCGGCGTTGCCGTCGCGGCCTACAACAGCTTCAGCGGCCCCGATGCCGCACCGGCGTTCACCACGGCCCGTGGTGCCCCGCCGACCACAAGCCCGCTGGCCACCAACTTCAACAGTGATTTGGCGACCAACGGCGCTATCACCGCCCAGCGAGCCGATCGCGTTGAGTACGCCGACGTGCTCAACGTCAAGCCCATCAACGAGAAGAAAAAGTTGTACGCGACCGTCATCGGCACCGATCCGGTGCGTGAGACCAGCACAACGTCGAGCCCGCGCGAAGTCTGCGAGGACGTGGTGGTGCAGGACCGCGCGCCCGAGCGTGATGGCAACGTCGGCGGCACCGTGGCTGGCGCTCTGATCGGCGGCCTGCTCGGTAATCAGGTCGGCGGCGGCAATGGCAAGAAGGCGGCGACCGCTGCCGGCGCGGTGGCCGGGGGTTTCGTCGGCAACCGCGTCGACCGCAACCACGTTGGCGGCCGGGTCGTCACCCGCACCGATCGCCAGTGCCGCACCGTGCAATCGAGCTCGCAGTCGTCGCGCGTGGTGGCCTACAACGTGACCTACCGGAATCCCGACGGCACCACCGGCACGATGCGCACTGGCAGCAAGCCGGGCAACCGCATTGCTTTGGGCAGCGAGAACGAGGTCGTCGGGTATGACGTGACCTACCGCTACCAGGGCCAGGAGCAGACCATCCGTATGGACGATCGCCCGGGGCAGCGACTGCCAGTGATCGATGGTGAAGTGGTCACCCAGACCGCCGCCGCGACCGTTGCCGCCACCAATCGCGGCTGATCTTCGCAATCCAGTGACACCGACGGGGCCGGAACTTCCGGCCCCGTTTTTTTGGGCTTCACGGTCGGCGGGTAACCAGGGGCCGCAAGCAATGGGGGTCGCGCACGCGCTGACGGCGGCGCCTGCCCGCGGCGGACATTGCCAGCGAGCAGAGGGATCTGCTGTTTGTCCGCGGGACAGCAGATCCTTCGCCTCTTGAGAATGACGTCGGGGCGGAGAGCCTGCAGCCCCGGCAATTCGTCGCGGGAACCCTTGCGCTAAGTGGCGGCGGTATTTCTGCGCCATGACGCAGCGGCACGCCCGGGGTGCCCTCGCTCCGGACGGGCCATTACAATGGCCGACTTTCCTACGCCGAGTCCCGCCCCGATGGCCCTGCAGCCCTACGACCTTTACGACGTCCGCTCCCTGCTCACGGAAGAGGAGCGCGCGGTACAGGACACGGTGGCGCGGTTCACCGATGAGCGCGTGCTGCCGATCATCGGCGATGCGTTCGACCAGGGGCGGTTCCCGAAGGAGCTGATCCCGGAGATCGCCGAACTTGGACTGCTCGGCTCGAGCCTGCCGGAAGAGTACGGCGGGCACGGCCTCAATGCGGTCAGCTACGGCCTGATCTGCCAGGAACTTGAGCGTGGCGACAGCGGCGTGCGCAGCTTCGTCAGTGTCCAAAGCTCCCTGTGCATGTACCCGATCTACGCATACGGGTCCGAAGAGCAAAAGCAGCGCTGGCTGCCGGACATGGCCGCGGGCAAGGTGATCGGCTGCTTCGGCCTGACCGAACCGCACGGCGGTTCCGACCCGGCCAACATGAAGACCAACGCCAAGCGCGACGGCGGCGACTGGGTCATCAATGGCAGCAAGATGTGGATCACCAACGGCAACATCGCCGATATCGCGATCGTCTGGGCGCAGACCGACGACGGCATCCAGGGTTTCGTGATCGAAAAGGGCATGGCCGGATTCGCCGCCCAGGAAATCAAGCACAAGATGAGCCTGCGCGCGTCGGTGACCTCGTCGCTGTTCTTCGACAACGTGCGCGTGCCGGATAGCAGTCGCCTGCCCAACGTGAAAGGCCTCAAGGGCCCGCTGGGTTGCCTGACACAGGCGCGTTACGGCATCACCTGGGGCCCGATTGGTGCAGCGATCGCCTGCCTGGATGAGGCGTTGAACTATTCCAAAGAGCGCATCCTGTTCGACCGCCCGGTCGCGGCGACCCAGAGCGCGCAACTCAAGCTCGCCGACATGGCGCGCCGCATCACTATGGCGCAACTGCTGGTCGTGCAACTCGGTCGCCTCAAAGACGCCGGCACTATGGCGCCAGCGCAAGTGTCTTTGGCGAAGTGGAACAACTGCCGCATGGCGATCGACATCGCGCGCGAATGCCGTGATTTGATCGGCGCCGCCGGCATCACCACCGAGCATTGCGCGATCCGCCACGCCCTGAATCTGGAGTCGGTCATCACCTATGAAGGCACCGAGACGGTGCATCAGTTGGTGATTGGTCGCGAGTTGACGGGTATCAGCGCGTTTTGATCTCGGTTTTCCTTCTCCTTCGGGGGAAGGTGGCCCGCAGGCCCGGATGAGGGTTCTACGGAGCGAAACGCCCAAGTGACGCGACGATCTGTTCATCCGGAGCACGGGTAACCAGCATGTCGCGACGAATTCGAGCAACCATCGCTTCATCGAACCTTACTCAGCCATCGCCCTCTGACCTCCGGTGCCGAAGTGGGAGGGGGCGCCAATCGGAACTGCCATGACCGCTTGTCAAACCGGTCCCACCCTCGAAACCGCCCGCCTGCTGCTGCGCTTGCCGCAGGCGCAGGATTTCGACGATTACGCCGAACTCGTCGGCGATGAAGAGGCGGCGCGCTATATCGGCGGACACATGCCGCGCGCCGCCGCGTGGCGCAAGTTCCTACAGATGCCGGGCGCGTGGGCGATCCAGGGGTTCGCAATGTTTTCGGTGGTAGAGAAATCCAGCGGCCGTTGGATCGGGCAGATGGGTCCGTGGCATCCCGAAGGCTGGCCCGGTACCGAGGTGGGCTGGGCGTTCAAGCGCTCGTCGTGGGGGCAGGGTTATGCCACCGAAGCGGGCGTCGCTGCAGTCGACTGGGCGTTCACCCAGTTGGGCTGGGACGAGGTGATCCATTCGATCCATCCCGAAAACCTTGGGTCGCAACAGTTGGCCCAACGCCTGGGTTCTATTAATCGCGGTCCCGGTCGATTGCCCGAGCCTTTCGCGGATTCGCCCACCGAGGTGTGGGGACAGACGCGCGCGCAATGGCAGGCGCGCCGCGCCGCCACCAGCGATGCCGCGCCATGATCACGGTTCACGGCTTCTCGCCCTCCGGCAACTGCCACAAGGTGCGCTTGCTGCTGGAGCAGCTCGGGCGGGAATACCGCTGGGTCGAAGTCGACAGCACCGCTGGCGCGACCCGCAGCGCCGACTATCTGGCGAAAAATCCGAACGGCAAGGTGCCGATTATCGAAATCGATGACGGCCGCGTTCTGACCGAGTCAAACGCGATCCTGTGCTACCTCGCCGAGGGCACACCGTACTGGCCCGACGACGCCTGGCAACGCGCGCAGGCGCTGTCGTGGATGTTCTTCGAGCAGTACAGCCATGAGCCTTACATCGCGGTGGCGCGATTTATCTGTGGTTGGACCCCGTTGGACGCGCCGCGCCGCGCCGAGTTGCCGCGCCTGCGCGAGCGCGGCCATCAGGCTTTGGCGGTGATGCAGCGTCATCTGGCGACGCAGCCGTGGTTCACCGGCAGCGCGTACGGCGTGGCCGACGTTGCGCTGTTCGCGTACACCGATGTGGCGGCTGACGGTGGCTTCGACCTAGCACCGTACCCGGCGATCCGCGACTGGCTGGGGCGTGTGCGCGCGACGCCGGGCTTCGTTGCGATGGCAGAGCCCAACACCGAAGCCGCCTCGCGCATCGCCCAGTCGGATTGATCAAGTCACGCACCACTTCCCACCTACTCCTCATTCCAAACGCGCAATGAAGACCTGCAGTCGCCGTGAGGGCAGCCACGCAGATCGCTCACTTCGTTGGGAATGACGTCAACAAGAAGATCGTCACCATGTCCAACCCTATTCCCGCACGCATGCGCGGCCTCAATCGCGCTGAGATCTGCGACGTAAATTTCAGCGAGTTCGTGCAGGGCTGGAGCGGCCACGCCGACGCCAAGCCTTCGGCCGACGAAATGATTCTCGATGGCAGCGCGCTCGACGCACGCGGCTTCCGCGAGCTGTTCGAGTCGCAGCTGATCAGCCGCCACCTCGACCTGATGGCGCGCGTGCTGCGCGTGCAGAACAAGGTTTTCTACACGATAGGCAGCTCCGGGCACGAAGGCAACGCGATGGTCGCGCGCGCAACCCGGCATACCGATCCGGCATTTCTGCACTACCGCAGCGGCGGCTTTATGGCCGAGCGCTTCCGCAAACTGCCGGGCATGGATCCGATCATGGATTCGGCGCTGAGTTTCGCCGCGAGCAAGGAAGACCCGATTTCCGGCGGCCGCCACAAGGTGTGGGGCAGCAAGCCGTTGTGGGTGCTGCCGCAGACCTCGACCATCGCCTCGCACCTGCCCAAGGCGCTCGGCACCGCGGTCGCGATCGAGACCGCCAAGCGCATCGCCCACGCACTGCCGATCCCGGGCGACAGCATTGCGATCTGCTCGTTCGGTGACGCGTCCAGCAACCACGCCACCGCGCAAACCGCATTCAATGCCGCCGCGTGGACCGCGTACCAGAAGCTGCCCGCACCGGTGCTGTTCGTGTGCGAGGACAACGGCATCGGCATCTCGGTCAAGACGCCCAGCGGCTGGGTCGCACGCAATTTCCAGCAGCGCCCCGACCTCGATTATTTCTATGCCGACGGCCTCGATCTAGCCGCTGGTTACGGCGACGTGCAGCGCGCGGTGGAACACTGCCGACGGACGCGCCGGCCCACGTTCCTGCACCTCAAGACCACGCGGATCATGGGCCACGCCGGCACCGATTTCGAGATCGAATGGCGCCCGATCGAGGAACTGTGCGCGGTCGAGGCGAGCGATCCGCTGCTGCGTTCGGCCGCGATCGCGCTTGAGTCAGGCCTTATGACCAAGGACGAAGTGATGGCGCTGTACGAAGCAACGCGCAAGCAGTGCTTCGCCGCAGCCGAGGAAGCCGACCGGCGCCCGAAGTTGACTGACCTGGCCGACGTGATTGCGCCGCTAGCGCCGTACTCGCCCGACGCCGTACAACACGAAGCGCGCCGTAGCGATTTCGAGGAACGGCGCCTGCAGGTGTTCGGCAGTGAAGCCAAACTGCCCGAGAACCAGCCGCCGCGGCATCTGGCAATCCAGATCAACCAGGCGTTGCACGAGCTGTTTGCGAAGTATCCGGAGACGCTGCTGTTCGGCGAGGACGTGGCGCAGAAGGGCGGCGTCTACACCGTGACCAAGGGGCTACAGAAAGCCTTCGGCCCACGCCGCGTATTCAACACATTGCTCGACGAAACCATGATCCTCGGCATGGCGCAGGGTTTCGCCAACGTCGGCCTGTTGCCGATGCCCGAGATCCAGTACCTCGCGTATTTCCACAACGCCTGCGACCAGTTGCGCGGCGAGGCGGCATCGCTGCAGTTTTTCAGCAACGACCAGTACCGCAACCCGATGGTGGTGCGCATCGCTGGTCTGGGCTACCAGCGCGGCTTTGGCGGCCACTTCCACAACGACAACTCGATCACCGCGCTGCGCGACATCCCTGGCCTCGTGGTGGGTTGTCCGTCGCGCGGCGACGACGCTGCGACGATGCTGCGCACGCTGATGGCACTGGCCAAAGTGGACGGCCGCGTGAGCGTGCTACTCGAACCGATCGCGCTGTACATGACCAAGGATCTGTACGAGACAGGCGATGGCGGCTGGTTGACCGCATACCCGCCCTTGGGCGAGGCGATGACGTTGGGCGAAGGCCGGGTGTATGCGCCTGCCGGCGGCGACGGCGACGATCTGGTGATCTTCACTTACGGCAACGGCGTGCCGATGAGTCTGCGCGCGGCACGTGTGATCGAGCAGCAGCACGGCTGGAAGGCGCGCGTGGTCGACCTGCGCTGGCTGGTGCCGCTCAACGACGCGTATATCGTCGATCAGGCGCGCAGCGCCAAGCGCATCATCGTGGTCGACGAAGGCCGCCGCAGCGCGGGAGTGGGCGAGGGCGTGATCACCGCGATCAGCGAGGCAGGGCTCGGCGCGACGCCGCTCCGCCGCGTCGTTGGCGTCGATACCTACACCCCGCTTGCGGGCGCCGCGTTCCTGGTGATCCCGGGCGAGGACGACATCGTGCAGGCGGCCGCAGCCTTGGCGACCGGCAGTTAGGGAAGGTCTGAACAGGCAAAGCCGGGTTTGCATAGTGTCGCGGCCCGTTGATTCCCTTCATGGTTCGACAAGCTCACCACGAACGGAATCAACTTGTTCGGACCTTTCCTACCTAGCGCGCCAGTCCGTCCTGCAGCGGTCGCTCCGAAACCGGGTTGGCGTCGACGGACATCGCCTGAGCGGTGCGGTCGAGTGGCAACACGCCCAAGGCCAGCCACCGGCCATTATCAGCGGCGTTGGCGATGACCGTGCCGAGCGGGGCGGTTTCGCCGCGGACGTCCGCCCCGATCGCTATCTGCGTCGCGCTCTCCAGCAACGCAAGACCGCGCTTGGCCTTGCCGAGGAAGTGCGTGCGCGCGACGATTTCCTGGCCGGGGTAGCAGCCTTTTTTCACGCTGAACCCGCGCAGCCGCTCCAGCGACAGCTGTTGTGGCGTCCATTGCTCGACTTCCGAAACCGGCAGGCGGGGGAGGCCGTGCTTCAGATCGAATGCCATCCAGCGCGCACTCAGCGCCTCGTCGCTAGCCACGGCGTTGACCCCGATCCGCAGCCGCCGCGGGCCGCCGGTGCCGCCCATATCCAGTTCCACCACATCGCTCTGCCTGCCGCCAAGTTGCGCGCCGCTGCGCTGCGCTGCGGCGAACGCCCCCGAGACGCGCAAATCCTCGCGCACCGCCAGCGCCACCTTGCTGCGGAACACGAAGCGCTGCAGCGCCGCGACCATCGCCACCGGGTCGGCATCGGGCAGCAGCAGCCACACCGTTTCGTCATCGATCCGCAGCAGAGCGAACAGCGCGATTACGCGCCCTTTCGGTGTCAACCAGCCATTCCACTGCCATTGCCCGTTGGTTAGCGCGTGGACATCGTTCATGAACTGCGCCTGCGCAAACGCCACGGCATCGCGTCCGGAGAGGCTGATCAAACGATGGTCGGACAGGGCGAAATCCGCGGCCGAGTTGTCATGCATGGGGTCGGGACTTAAGCTTCAACGCTGTGATGATAGGCGAAACCACTCCCACACCCGATCCAGCCGGCGCGCCCGTGGCGTCGGAATCGGCGATTGCGCCGCCTGACGCGACCGACGCGCAAGGCAAGGAATTCGGGGGCCGCGAGGGCCCGGAGCCCACGCGTTACGGTGATTGGGAAAAGAACGGGCGCTGCATCGATTTCTGATCGTCCCTCCATCACGAGCTCCATCCGTACACTTCCACCACGCGGCCCCGCCGCCCCGACGAGACAGCCAGCGCTCATGGCCAGCAGCGAACGTCCCCGAGAAAGACCACTTTCACCGCATCTCCAGGTCTACAGCTGGCAGGTGCAGATGGTGACCTCGATCCTGCACCGCGCGACCGGAGTGGTGCTTGTCCTCGGCAGCCTGCTGATTGTCTGCGCGCTGATGTCGCTGGCGGCCGGCCCGCAAGAGTGGGCGGAATTGACGCGCTTTACGCGCGGACCGCTGGGCTTCCTGATTCTGTTCGGTTGGAGCTGGGCCCTGGCGTTCCATCTAATCAACGGCATCCGCCACCTTGTGCAGGACGCGGGCTGGGGTTATGGCGTGGAGACCTTCATCCGCAGCAGTTGGGTGTCGGTGGTGGGCAGCCTGGTGCTGACCGCGCTGATCTGGCTGATCGCGATGACGCAAGGCGGTGGCGCATGAATGTTCACGACAAGCTGCGCACGCCGCTCAAGCGCGCTCGCGGCCTGGGCTCGGCTAAGAATGGCACCCACCACTTCATCGTCCAGCGCATCACCGCGGTCGCATTGGTGTTTTTGTCGATCTACGCAATCGGCCTGGTGATTTCGTTGATCGGTGGCGACTACGCGAGCGTCCGCGCTGCGGTGGCCCAGCCGTGGAACGCGGTGCTGCTGGTCGCCTTCCTGGTCGCCACGTTCTGGCATGCACAGCTCGGCATGCAGGTGATTATCGAGGACTACATCGAGACGCCTTGGCTGGCGGTAACGTCACAACTCGCGGTCATCTTCATTTGCGTTCTCGCCGCACTCGCCAGCGTGCTCGCCGTCATCCGCATCGCGCTCGGCGGCGTCTGACAAGACGCCACATCAGGAAACTCGAAGCATGCCTGCTGCTTACAAGATCCAGGAACACAAGTTCGACATGATCGTGGTCGGTGCCGGCGGTGCTGGCCTGCGCGCCACTTTCGGCCTGGCACAGAAGGGTTTGAAGACCGCCTGCATCACCAAGGTGTTCCCGACCCGTTCGCACACGGTGGCCGCGCAAGGCGGCATTTCCGCCGCGCTCGGCAACATGGGCGAGGACGACTGGCGTTACCATTTTTACGACACCGTCAAGGGTTCGGACTGGCTCGGCGATCAGGACGCGATCGAGTACATGTGCCGCGAGGCGATCCCGGCAATCATCGAACTCGAGCACCAGGGCGTGCCGTTCTCGCGCACCGCCGAGGGCAAGATCTACCAGCGCCCGTTCGGCGGCATGACCACGCAGTACGGTGAAGGCCCGCCGGCGCAGCGCACCTGCGCCGCCGCCGACCGCACCGGCCACGCGATGCTGCACACGCTCTACCAGCAGAGCCTGAAGTTTGAATCCGACTTCTTCATCGAATATTTTGCGATCGACCTGATCATGGAGAACGGGGTGTGCCGCGGGGTCGTGGCGATGAACCTCGACGACGGCTCGATCCACCGCTTCCGTGCCCAGGCCGTGGTGCTCGCGACCGGCGGTTTCGGGCGCATTTATTACACCGCGACCAGCGCCCACACCTGCACCGGCGACGGCAATGCCATGGTGCTTCGCGCCGGCCTGCCATTGCAGGACATGGAATTCGTCCAGTTCCACCCGACCGGCATTTATGGCGCGGGCGTGCTGATCACGGAGGGCGCGCGCGGCGAAGGCGGCTATCTCACCAATAGCGAAGGCGAGCGTTTCATGGAGCGCTATGCCCCCCACGCCAAGGATCTCGCCAGCCGCGACGTCGTCTCGCGTTCGATGGCGATGGAAATCCGCGAGGGCCGCGGCCAGGG
>JAYSZI010000038.1:0-22430 GCA_043738095.1 Lysobacter sp. | reverse complement strand
GCCAGCGCGGCCCGTACACGGTGGCGTCATGCACTGGCATCGCCCCGCTGTCGATCAACGCGTCGTGCAACATCGGCAACATGCCGATGGCGGCGGTTTCATCGACCACGAAGGTCAGGTTGAGGTCGTTCGAAGACTGCGAGATCAGGTGCACACGCTCGCGCCCGAACATCTCCCAGACATCGGAAAGCTTGTGCAGCAGTGAGCGCATGCCGCGCCCGACCAGGGTGATGGCCGCGCAGGGCGCGATCACCTTGACCCGGCACACCTCGGACAGGTCCGCGGACAGCCGCGCCAGCACGTCGGTGTTGACCAGGTTGTCGGAGGGGTCCAGCGATACCGTGACATTGGTTTCCGAAGACCCGATCAGGTCCACCGACAGGCCGTGGCGCTTGAAACGCTCGAAGACGTCGGCGAGGAAGCCGACCTGCTGCCACATGCCAATGCTTTCCATCGACACCAGCACGATGCCGTTGCGCTGGCTGATCGCCTTGACCCCCGGCACCGTGGCCACCGAGGCGTCGATGCGGGTGCCGGGCAATTCCGGCCGGCCGGTGTCCAGGATGCGCAATGGAACCGAGGCATCACGACAGGGCGCGATGCTGCGCGGGTGCAGCACCTTGGCGCCGGTGGTGGCGATTTCCTGGGCCTCGGCGTAATCCAGGCGGGTCAGCAGGCGCGCGTCGGGCACCTCGCGCGGGTTCGCGCTGAACATGCCCGGGACATCGGTCCAGATCTCGACGCGTTGCGCCTTCAGCAGCGCACCGAAGTACGCCGCTGAGGTGTCCGAACCACCACGCCCGAGGATCGCGGTGCCCCCATCGGAATGGCGGGCGATGAAGCCTTGGGTAATCAGCATCTGGGCAGGCTGCTGCGCGAAGCGATCGGCGAAGCCAGCATCGACCTCGGGTTGGCAGTTGACCGCCAATCGCGTCGCCCACGCGCTCTGGTTAGGCAGGGTGATCGCGTCAAGCCAGCCGCGTGCGTCGCACCAGCCAAAGTCGTGACCTTGCGACGCCAAATAGGCGGCACCGAGCGTGGACGACAACAGCTCGCCTTGGGCCAGCACTTCAGCCTGCCAATCGAGCGTGCGTTCGGGCGCACGCGCATCGCTACCCAAAGCCTGCAATGCGGTCAGGCGCTCATCGAGCACAGTGCCCGGATCGAGATCGAGTTCGCCACAGAACGCGCGGTGCCGCTCAAGCAGCCCGTCTATGCGTGCGTCGATGCGGTCGCCACCGGAGATCGCCTGCAGTTCGTTGGTAACGCCCGACAGCGCCGATACCACCACCAGCACGCGCACCCCGTCCTCGGCCATACGTTTGCCCGCGATGCGACCGATGGTGTCCCAACGGTTGCGGCTGGACACCGAAGTGCCGCCGAACTTGAGTACTACCCAACGCGGCGCTTGCACCACTCACCTACCCTCGCTTGGTTGCCGATGGAGCCGCTCGCGCAGCTTCGTGCCCGTAATAGATCACGGACCCTGCGCTGCGGCGAATAACCCGTGCTTATAAAGAGCGGCGATTTTAGTCGAACGCGGCGCTACACGCCCAAACAGCTTTGCGTTGTAAGCCGGTGGACAACTGCCAGAGGGCAGCGGCGGCGCATGCGAGGGATGTGAGCTTGGTTGCGACGGCGAGCGCCGCGGCGGCGGAGATTGGTAAGCTGCACGGCCCTTCCTGCCACGCCGCCATGAATCGCAGCTACCTGCAACTGGACGTATTCGCCGATCGCCCCGGGGCCGGCAACCCGCTCGCCGTTGTGCTCGATGCCGAAGGTTTGGACGACGTGCAAATGCAGGCCATTGCGCGCTGGACCCGTTTGCCGGAAACCACGTTCGTGTTCGCGCCCACCCAGCCCGGCGCCAGCTACTGCATCCGCATTTTCAGCCCGCGTCGCGAAGTGCCGTTTGCGGGCCACCCCAGCGTCGGCACCGCGCATGTGGTGCTGGAAGCCGGCCGCGTCACCGTGCACGGCGGCCTATTGGTGCAAGAAGGTATCGCCGGGCTTCTGCCGCTGTCGGTCGATGGCGAGGGCGCCAGCCGCACGATCGCCGTGCGGACGCCACGCGCCCACGTGATCGAAGTCGCCGCCGTTGACGATGCTCGTCTGACCACCGTATTGCGCGGCCTGAGCTTGGGCGCATTGCCCCCCGTCTTGATGGACGGAGGCCGCCGCTGGTGGCTCGCGGAGCTGGCCGATGAGACCGCCCTGCGCGGCGCGACGCCGGATTGGGCGGCCATCGCGGCGCTGGCTGACGGCACCGACTCCATGGGCCTGTGCGCGTTTTCACGCGCCGAGGCAGGCCGTGATTACGACTTGGTTGTGCGCGCGTTCGTCGGCGCCCCGGCGCAGTTCGAGGATGCGGCTTCGGGCGCCGCCAATGCAACGCTCGCGGCGTGGCTCAAACACAACAACGCGTTGCCCGGTCGCGATGGCCGTTACACGGTGAGCCAGGGGCGCGAAGTGGGGTTCGATGCGCGCCTGAACTTACGTGTGGATCAGGACGGCGAGGTCTGGTCGGGCGGTCATATCTGCAACGTCGTGCGCGGCACGATCGACTGGCCGTCCTGACGACTCGGGTAGTGACCGTCTTTTCGCGAACACCGGGCCGCGGCATCGGTGTAGTCGACTAAAAAGAAAGGGGCCCTCGCGGGCCCCTGAATTGCCACGTGCTTTCGCACGCGGCCCCCAATTTTATTCCGGACGCACGTCTACGCGCACGCGGATACGGTCACCTGGGTGGTAGTTGGTACGCGTGGTGTAGGTGCGCCCCGCGTATTCGTAGGTCACGTTGTAAGCGCTGACCGCGCGGTCGTTGCCCGCGTAGCTATTGGACCCATAACGACTCGAGGAAGAGTAGCGATCGTCCACGCGCACCGGGTCGCACACACGCACCGTGCCGGTACGATCGCGCGGGCGACGGGCCTGCTCGTAGATCTGCCGGCCGGCAACGCCGCCAACCATGGAGCCGAGCGCCGAGGTCGCGTACTTGGCGCTGCCGCCGCCGACCTTGCTGCCGAGCACCGCGCCGACCACGCCGCCGATCACCGTCGCCATGGTGCTGCCGACCTGGCTGCCATCGGTGTTGCGATTGCTGCCGTATGGCCCGTAACCGTCCCGCGCGTACCCGTCGTTGCGATAGCTATCCTGGGCGTAGCCGTCATTTCTGTAACCGTCATTTCTGTAGCCATCATTGCGGTAGCCGCCCTGCGCATAGCCGTCGTTGCCGTAGTAGCCGTTGCCATAGGAATCGCTGCCGCTGACGTAGGTCGGGTTCTCCCGGCAGCGCTGGCCGTTTGCCTGCTGGTTGCCGTAGCCCGAGGCGTAGCCTGAGCCAAACACCGGATCGACCCGGATCACGCGCGCGTAGTCGTACTGCGCGCCGCGGGTCTGGCCGTAGCGGTCCGGCGAAGGCTGCCCGTAGTAGCCCTGCTGCCCATAGCCGGTGCCATAGGGCTGATTATAGGACTGAGCCGAAGCGACCCCGGTCGCGGCGGCCAGGCCGAGGGCCAGGGTGGAAACGATCAGACGATTCATCGCAGACTCCAGACGCCGGTATGGCGTAGGCGGATCGTCACGCCGACGCTGTCAACGCTGGCTGAATTAATACAGTTTGCCGAACGGCGTTTATCGGGCCGACAGCCAACTCGCAGCTTGCGCCGCAAGGCTAACGTAACTGGCCGGCGGCGGGCACCCCGAGTTACCCGCCCAAGAACGAAGCGGGTTCGCTCCGCAACGCGGCCGGGACTTCCTACACATGGCGCCGCCCAGTCCCGCGGCTAGCCTCATGCGTAGGTGCGCATTTGGAGGATCGTCATGAGCAAGCGCTTGCCAATTTTCGCGTGCGTCGCCTTGCTGGCCGGCTGCGCCACCCCGCATGCCCTACGCATACCGTCGCTGACACCGCTTTGGTCCACCAGCGGGTTCGCTAATCCGGAAAGTGTGCTTACGAGCGAGCGCGGCGATTTTCTCTATGTGTCCAACGTCAACGGCGAAGGCGGCGCGCGCGACGGCAACGGCTTCATTTCCAAGGTGTCGCTCGATGGCGGGATCCTCGAGCGGGAATGGGTCAAAGGTCTGGACGCCCCGAAAGGGCTCGCGCTCGTCAAAGACCGCTTGTACGTTGCCGACGTGACCGCATTGGTCGAAATCGACACCCGCAGCGGCGACGTGATCGCGCGCCACGACGCCACCGGCGCGGGCTTCCTCAACGACGTTGCCGTGGCGCCGGACCGCACGATCCTGGTGTCGGATTCGGCCAAGGCCCGCATTTACGAGTGGCGCGACGGGCGCATGGAGACGTGGCTCGAACACGACCAACTGCGCAGCATCAACGGGCTGTTGCCGGAAACGCGCCGGCTCGTGGTGACCACGATGCAGGGCAAGTTGCTCGCGGTCGACTGGAACACCCGCCAGATCACCTCGTTGGCCGAAGGCCTGGGCAACGCCGACGGCGTCGTCGCGCTCGGCGACGAGGCGTATCTAGTGGGTGAATGGCCCGGTCGGCTGTTCCATGTCACTCGCGCAGGCACAACTTCGGTGCTGCTCGACAGCCGCGAGTCCAAGCGATACCTCAACGACTTCATCCTGGTGGGGGCCCGCTTGATCGTGCCGAACTGGGAACCCAGCAGCGTCAGCGCGTATCGCCTGGAGCGTTAGAACTGGCGCCGAGCTGCCGTCGATGGCGGTAGATCAACCGGACAGCACCGCTTCCAGGCTAATCGGCACCGCACTGAGGGCTTTGGACACCGGGCAGTTCTTTTTCGCGTCCTCGGCGATCGTCTGGAACTGCGCGTCGTCCATGCCGGGCACGTCGGCGCTGACCTTGAGGCGAATCTGCGACAGCGACGGCCCGCCTTCCATTGACAGGTCGACTTCGGCGCGGGTGTCGAGCCGGGTCGGCGGGTGACCGGCGTCGGTCAACTTGGCCGACAGCGCCATGGTGAAGCAGCCAGCGTGCGCAGCTGCGATCAGCTCTTCCGGGTTGGTGCCCTTCTCATCGCCGAAGCGGCTGCTGAACGCATAGCGCGTGTCCTCCATCAACCCGCTCTGCGGCGTGCTGAGCCGGCCCTTGCCGGTCTTGAGGTCGCCTTCCCAATGGGCGGTGGCGTGGCGGGAAATACCCATGGCGGAACTCCAGTTTAGAAGGAGGCCCAGCCTAGCTACCGTGGCGTGAGGTCCGCATCGCGGGCGGGCCGCCAACGCAATGAGCTCCCGCCGGCCTCCCTCGCTGTGCCAGCACGGGCCCAAGTGCACCCAGCGGCAGCAAGCCCAGTGCAGACACGGCCCGCGGCTCTCAACGTCCGCCCGCGCAGCCTCAACGTTGCAGCGATGCTGCTTGACCGCCCCCGCTGCCTGCGCGAGTCTTTCCTTCCCGGCATTGCGCCGGCACCCGCCATGACCGCCCGCCGAGCGCGCTTGCTCCGGCGTGAAGCGCGGACAGCCATGACGGCCTTCCCACCCTCACCACAGGGAGAAGTCCGGTCATGCCGTACAGCACTCAATCCATCCGCAACGTGGCCTTGGCAGGCCACCCCGCCGCCGGCAAAACCACGCTTTTCGAAGCCCTGCTGCACGCCGGCGGCACGTTACAGACGGCAGGCAGCATCGAACGCGGCAGCACCGTGTCTGACTTCGACCCGATCGAGAAACAACGCGGCCACTCGCTCGACGCCGCCATCGCCAGCATCGATCACGGCGCCGCCGATCGGCAGGTGCACATTAATCTGATCGACACCCCCGGCTACCCCGACTTCCGTGGCCCCGCGCTGTCGGCGCTGGCGGCAGTGGAAACGGTGGTCGTGGTGGTGTCGTCCGACGGCGGCGCCGAGTACGGCGCGCGCCGGATGATGGAACACGCCAAGGCGCGCAATCTGTGCCGGGTGATCGTGGTCAACAAGACCGACCACGCCGATGCCGATCCCGCGCGCGTGCTGGAGCAGTTGCGCGACACGTTCGGCACCGAATGCCTGCCGCTGAACCTGCCCACGGACGGCGGCAAACGCGTCATCGACTGCTTCTGGCAGACCGAGGGTGACAGCGATCTCGGCCCGGTCGCCGACTGGCACCAGAAGATCATCGACCAAGTGGTCGAGATCAACGAGAACGTGATGGAGCATTACCTCGACCTCGGCGAGGACGGTCTGTCCGGCGAGGAAATGCACGCGGCTTTTGAACAATGCCTGCGCGAAGGGCATTTGGTGCCGGTGCTGTTCTGCTCGGCGCGCAGCGGCGTCGGGATCAAGGAACTGCTCGACGTCGCCGTAAAACTCTTCCCCAACCCGCTAGAAGCCAACCCGCCCGCATTCCAGAAAAACACCGGCGCGCAGTCGCAATCGATCCAGGCCCAGCCCGATCCCAACGCCCACGTCATTGCCGACGTGTTCAAGATCGTCAACGATCCATTCGTGGGCAAGCTCGGCGTGTTCCGCGTGTACCAGGGCACGGTCAAGCGCGACACCCAGCTGTTCGTCGACGATGGCAAGAAGCCGTTCAAGGTCGGCCACTTGTTCAAGCTCAAGGGCAAGGATCACGTCGAGATCGACCAAGCGATCCCCGGCGATATTGCCGCGGTGGCCAAGGTGGACGACCTGCACTTCGACGCGGTGCTGCACGACAGCCACGACGAGGACCACATCCACCTTGCGCCGCTCGACTTCCCCAAGCCGATGTTTGGCCTCGCCGTCGAGGCCGCCAGTAAGGGCCAGGAACAGAAACTCGCGACCGCACTGCACAAGCTGGCGGAAGAGGACCCCTGCTTCATCGTCGAACACGAAACGGAAACCAACGAGACCGTGCTGCGCGGATTGTCCGATCTGCACCTGCGGATCAACCTCGACCGCCTGCGCGACAAGTACGGCATCGAAGTGACGTCGCGCCCGCCGCGCATCGCCTACCGCGAAACCGTCAGCGCCGCCGCCGAGGGCCACCACCGCCACAAGAAGCAGACCGGTGGCGCCGGCCAGTTTGGCGAGGTGTTTCTGCGCATCGAACCGTTGCCGCGTGGCGGCGGATTCGAGTTCGTCGATGCGGTCAAGGGCGGCACCATTCCCGGCCAGTACCTGCCCGCGGTCGAGAAAGGTGTGCGCCAAGTGCTGCATCACGGCGCGGTCGCCGGCTACCCGATGCAAGACGTGCGCGTGACCGTGTACGACGGCAAACACCACTCGGTCGACAGCAAGGAGATCGCGTTCATTGCCGCCGGAAAAAAGGCATTCCTCGACGCGATCGGCAAGGCCCGGCCGCAGGTGCTGGAACCGATCGTCGACCTCGAAGTGAACGCGCCTGAGCAGCACATGGGCGACATCAGTGGCGGGCTCGCGAGCAAGCGCGCGCGCATCAACGGCACCGATGCGGCACGCGGCGACGAGATCGTAGTGAAAGCGCAGGTACCGCTGTCGGAGCTCGAAGGCTATGCCGCGGAGTTGAAGTCGGTGACGGCCGGACGCGGGCGCTATTCGCTCGACTTCAGCCACTACGAGCCGGTACCGGTGAACGTGCAGCACAAGCTGATGGAAGCGTACAAACCCAAGCAGGAGGAAGACTGACCCCGTGTCAGCGCGACCACCCGAGGACGTGCAGCCACCCGCGTACGGCCGGGAGCCCCCGCACGGGCCATCACTGGAACAGGCAAAGCGGGCCGCGGGCTGGATACTGAAAAGTCTGCGCGATTTTCAGGGGGACAGGCGGGGCAGCGCGGTGATGGCGATGTACGACCAGGTACTCGAGCATCACGTGGGTATGGTGGTGTTAGCCGAGCACCGAATCTTCGGCCCCGCCGTGGCGCTGCTGCGGCCGATGGTCGAGGGCTATCTGCGCGGGGTGTGGTTGGAACGGCTGAGCACGCCCGCGGCGATCGCGCGCTTCCTGGGTAGCGACGAACCGCTGGACGCCGATGCGCTACTGCGCGTGCTGCGCAAGGCCAACCGTCTTGGCGACGCCGATACGACCCTCGCCGACTGGGAAGCGTCCTCGCTGTATCGGCACCCGTTTCTGCCGCCGCAGCGGCTCGCTGCCACCCCTGCCAGAGGGCAGCTCGACAGCCGGTTTATTCCGGGCCTGGATGAGGTCATCGATGCGCTGGTGATCGGCACCGGCATCGCCCTGCTGGCCACGATCAGGATCGGGGTGAACAGCGGCCATCCAGGATTGGTGCAGGCGGCCCGGTTCCGGCTGGATGCGATGGCGCGGCCTGCCCCCGCGCTCGCACCGTCCCCTGCGTCGCCTGAGTGAATCAGGCGACGATGGAGGCGCTCTCGCCGACGTCGGCGGTTCTATTGGCCAACGCGATCTTGCTGTTGCATGTCGGCATCGTCGCGTTCGTGGTGCTGGGCGAGGTGTTGTTCTTGTTGGGCGGGCGCAGGGGCTAGCGCTGGGTACACAACGTCATCCTGCGCAGCGGCCACCTCGCACTCATGGCGTTCATCGCGCTACAGGCCTGGCTGGGGGTGCTGTGCCCGTTGACGCTCTGGGAGCAAGCGCTACGCCGCCACGCCGGACAGGCCACATACGGCGAGTCGTTTATCGAACACTGGTTGTCGCGCTTGATCTTCTTTGAAGCGCCGTGGTGGCTGTTCGTTGCCGCCTACACCGCATTCGCGTTGCTCGTGCTGCTGACGTGGCGCTGGGTGCCGCCGCGGTGACGGCGTAGCGCGAACTCCGCCATGTAAAGGGCATGAAACCCGGGCAACCGACGGCCGACGCGAAAACTTTGTTGGAACGCCTCGACGTGCCGCGGACTTCCCCAGGCAGAGGTCAATTTGATGCGCGGGCCGCACCTCGATCGCCTGCTAGGCTCGCCCCGTGACCCTCAACGAACCCAATCGACCACGCGCCGCGCGCGCGCCCGACCTGGTGATCGGCCTCGACCAAGGCACAACGGGCAACACGGTGCTGGTGGTCGATCGAGCCCTCACCGTGGTCGGCCGCGCGACGGTGGAGTTTCCGCAGCACTACCCTCAGCCCGGCTGGGTCGAGCACGATGCCGATGAGATCTGGGCCAGCGTGCGTGCGGCGTTGCGCGTGGCGCTCCAAGGGATCGACCCCTCGCGTCTAGCGGCGATCGGGCTGACCAACCAGCGCGAAACCACGTTTGCCTGGGATGCCGCCAGCGGTGAGGCGGTGGGTCGCGCAATTGTCTGGGCCGATCGTCGCACCAGCGAGGCCTGCGCAGAACTGAAGCTGCTTGAGACCGACACCCGTGTCCGCACTGGACTGCCGATCGACCCGTATTTTTCCGCGACCAAGCTCGCCTGGCTGCAGCAACAGCATCCGGCTCGACCACTTGCGTTCGGCACCGCGGATACGCATCTGCTACGCCGGCTCGCGGGAGGTGTAGGCCTGACCGACCCAAGCAACGCCAGCCGCACCTTGCTACTCGACCTGGCCACGGGAGCGTGGTGCGACACGCTCGCCGCGCGCTTCGGCGTTAGCGGCGTGCAGCGGGCGCGGATCGTGCCGACATCGGGGGTATGCGCGCACGTGCGCGGCGTACCGGAGCTGCCCGACGGGCTGCCGATCGCCGGCATCGCCGGCGACCAGCAGGCGGCGCTGTTCGGCCAGGGCTGTTTCGATACGGGCCAGGCCAAGATTTCTTACGGCACCGGCAGCTTCGTGCTGGTCAATACCGGCCGCACGCCGGTACCAAGCCGACACGGATTGCTTTCCACTATCGCGTGGCAGATCGACGGCAGCACCCACTACGCGCTAGAAGGTGGCGCGTTTGTCGCCGGCGCATTGGTCGGCTGGCTGCGCGATGGGCTCGGCCTGATCGAGCACGCCGCGGACATCGAAGCGCTCGCGCGCAGCGTGCCCGACAGCGGCGGCGTGACCATCGTCCCCGCGCATGCGGGATTGGGCGCACCGCACTGGCGCCCCGATGCGCGCGGCATGATCCACGGCGTGAGCCTGGGCACCTCGCGCGGGCACCTCGCGCGCGCTGCGCTGGAGGGCGTCGCGCACAGCCAATGCGACATTCTCGAGGCGATGGCCGCTGACCTCGGCGCGCCGCTGAGTGAGCTGCGGGTTGATGGCGGCGCCGCGGCCAACGATCTGCTGATGCAGTTGCAGGCCGATCTGTCGGGGCTGACGCTGCAGCGTCCGCGCATGCTCGAGACCACCGCGCTGGGGGCGGCGATGCTGGCCGGGCTCGGCGTCGGGCTATGGTCGGGTCTGGAGGTGTTGCGGCGCGCATATCCGCTCGACCGCCGCTTCGTGCCGACGCAGCCGACAGCCCTCGTCGAAGCCGCGCGCGCGCGCTGGCGCGAATTGGTCACACGGGCCTAGAGCCGGTCTGGACCTACAAGGCTGCGTGTCACAACGGTAATCCCTGGGGATCAGCGGCTCAAAACCGCATGACGCAATGCCGCTGCTGAAACGAGGCCGGTCGAGACCCGCACCACGCTGGGGTTACACAGCCTCGCCGTCGTCGCAACGGTTACCACTGGATCCGCCCCTCAGGGAACGAACTCAGGATCAATCCGTCCCCCCGCGCTCCGAGCTCTTCCAGGCTGGGCAGGGCGCCTTCCGCATCGGTTCGTACCGTGTCCTGCACCAAGCACCCGACCCAGCCGTCGCGACCGCTCTTTTTGGCCGCGTACAGGCATTGATCCGCCAGATCCACGGCGATTTCCCAACCAAAGTTGTCGGGCTCGCCGGGCACAAGAGGGAACGCGGTGAAGCCCACCGAGCAGGTCATGCGTAACTCGACGCCACTGGCGAGAACGAACGTGTGCTCGCGCACGGCATCGCACACCGTCGAGGCGAGCACTTTTGCCAGGGCGCGGTCGGCATTGCGCGCCAGAATCAGGAACTCCTCACCACCCCAACGCACCACCACGTCCGATTCGCGGCAGGTCGCACGCATCACCTGGCCCACTTGGCGCAAGACGGCATCGCCGCCCGCGTGACCATGGCTGTCGTTGATGCCCTTGAAATCATCGAGGTCGACGATCAGCACGCACAGATCGATATTGCGTCCTTGGACCGCCGCCCGCTGGTCGTGGTTGCGCTCCTGATCCGCCCGCTGCTGCCTGATGCAGCGCGCGAGCTCCCCGGGCAGGAATGCCGAGAGGTAGCGCCGGTTCTTCAGCCCGGTCAACGGATCGACCATGCTGGCCTCCTCGACCGCGGCGTGGGCGAGCTGCAGATCGCGCGTGCGCGCTTCTACCAGCGCCTCCAAGTGCACATTTCGGCGACTCAGGTGCGCTAGCCGCCAGCGCCAAGCCAGCATGAGCAGCCCCACGATAACGATAGCGACCAGCGCAAGGAACCACCACGTCAGCCACCACGGCGGCCGCACCACCACCGTGCGCGTTGCCATTGGCCCGAATGCGCCGGTGCCGTAACGCGTGCGGGCCTGAAAACGGTAGCGCCCGGGCAACAGTCCCGTGTAGCGCGCTTCGCTGATGTCGCTGTCGCGCCACCCATCCTCGAAGCCCAGCAGGCGTACCTGCCGCTGCAGCTGGCTCGGATCCAGAAAGCTCAAAGCGGCAAAGCGGAAGGTCAGCGCGCGGTCATTCCACGCCACTTCCGGCACCGCAGCGTGCAGCAGCTGTGCTCTGCCATCGTTTACCGAGGTGATCAGCGTTACCGGCGGCGACGGCGGTCCCACGTCCCGGCCCGCATCGAAGTGCACCAGGCCATTGGCCATGCCAAACCACACATCGCCGTCGGCATCGGCCCAGAAGGCGTTGGCGACGGCGTCTTCGCTCGGCAATCCGTCGGCTCGACCATAGCGTTCAAGGCGGCCGGCATGCCAGCGTTGCACCCCCATCGCCGTGCCCACCCAGAGCGCGCCGCGGCTGTCGGTACCGGTCGAATAGATCGCGTCGGCGATCAGCTCAGGCGGGCGCGTGACATGCCGGACCACGGCGGGTCCACCGGCATCGGCACGCATCAGGGTCAGCCCGTTGACGTTCCAATAGGTTACCGACAGCCGGTTCGCAGCGGCAGGAGCCACGGTCTCGATCGCCGCTTCGAGCAAGCCGTCGGCGGCACCGCGCCGATGCCAGCGACGGCCGTCGTACATCGCCAGCCCGCGCATGCCGGCCACCCACAGGCGGCCCGCGGGGTCTCGGGTGAGTTGGTTGATTTGTTCGGTCGCGGTCCCGCCGGGCAGGACGACCGGGGCGCTGGCGTAGCCGTCACCTTCGCGGGTTAATCGGTGCAAGCCGTGCGCCATTGTGCCGGCGTACAACGCGCCGTCCGGACCGAACGCCAAGCTGTTGACGGTACTGCCGTCTAGGTTGCGCAACGGTACGGCCTGGAAATCATCGACTCCCGCGGCGCGATGCAGCAGGGTGTTCGCGCCTACACGGCCGCCCTTGCCGCCGACCCAAAAATCGCCGGCTGTGCTCTCGGCAAAGGCGTAAAACGCTCGCCCCTGCGCTATCGGCAACGAGAGCCACCCCTGCGCAGTGGCATGTGCGACGCCGCGATGCGTGGCGGCCCATAGCGTGCCGGCACGATCGCGCAGGACCGCCCAAACGGTGTCGGCGGGCAATCCTTGGCGTCGGGTGAATGACGTCCACGCCAGTCGCCCCTGCAGCCGATGCACGCCCTCGCTGCCGACCCAGAGACTGCCTTCGCGATCCATCAAGACGGTGGTGGCCCATTCGTTCGGCAGCCCCCGCGCATCGTTGATCAGGCCTTGTTCGTCGCCGTCCACATAGACGACGCCACTGTCCGTCGGCGCCCAGACGCGACCTGCGCGGTCGAGGTGCAGCTCGCCTTTGTGCACCGGATCGCCGGGCAACTGCGTGCTGAGGTTGGGCGTAGGCGAGTTGAAATTTTGGAGGCGCAGCAGCAGACGCCACCCGCGTAGCCAGATGCGGCCGCGGGCGTCCTTCACGACCGCCTGGATGGATCCCGCGGCGATGGCCGGCGGCAGCGGCCGCCACCGCCAGCGGCCCGCCGCGTCACGTTGGTAGAGCCTGCCGCCTACGGCCAATAGCGCCTCCGCGCCGTCGGGCGATAACCAACCCGCACCTGCGCGCGGCGGTACTCCCGGTACGGGGTTCAGGGCCCGGGCATCCCCCTCAAAGGCACCGGTCGTGGTCGACACCAGTAGCCGGTCTGCATCGGAACTGGCAATGCCAAGCACCTCCTTGTCAGGCAGCAGCAGGTGGCGCGCGCGCGGATCCGGGGCGATGCCGTTCCACGCCATCAGCCCCCGCTCCAGCGCGACCCACAACGGCCCGTGCTTGGTCGCGTGTAACGCCGCCACGCCGTCGCTGGGCAAGCCCTCGGCCACCCCGAGGCGGTGGAACCGCTCGCCGTCGTAGCGAAACAGTCCGTCTTCGGTACCGACGTAAAGGAAGCCAGTGCGGTCCTGCGCCAGCGCGGTAACTGCCGGATTGCGCAACCCCTGCTCGGGGCCGTAGCTACGGAACAAATACGTGCCGGCAGGATCCGTGCGCCGCGGGTCAACGCGCGGTGGATCGACGGCACCGGCAAGCGATGACCAGAACAGGCAAAAAACGACTGTGACCCAACGCATCATGTCGATTGCTCTGCGCGACGTTGCCGGCGCAAACAGCCCGAGGGCCGCGATTGACTGGCCAACGCCTGGCCGGGCTTGGGGCATTGAAACGCCGTGCCGGGACTCCCCTTTGAACCGGCGGACCTACCTTATCCCTTAAATGGCCCGCGCCCATGAAGACGCCAAGGTCCGCAGACGCCGGATCTGGCTCCGCCGGGCGTGCCGGGAAGGTTTGGCTTCGGCGAGCCCCGACCACACCTGCCAGAGCGAGTGGCGATCAATTTTTTGCGGCGTCTACCCGGTGATCCAGTTCGCGGGGGCACGTCCGCACTGCGGCTGCACCCGGACGACACTCCACCGCCTGCTCAATAGAGCGCGCCTGCTATCCCGAGCAGCCCGCAGCGGGATGCACGCCGTAACCGGGTAAATGACGCGCGCCAAGCCCTCCAGCGCAACACAATGTCTGACCGTCCGGCGGCGGTCACGACGTTGGCAGGCACATAGAGCACGCCAAGCCACCCGCCGTGCGTACTCGGAGAGCCATGTCCACCGTCACACTAAACGGGGCGATCCCGGCCGGGGCGGAAGGCCTGCAGGTCTTCACCGATGTCGACCGCACGCAGTTCCGCGAAGACTTCGGCGTGCGCGCGTTCCGGCTGCAGCATGATCTCGCTGCAAGCCCACTGTTCTCCATTTCCCGGCTGGCCAATGCGGCCGAACGACTGCTCAAGGCAGGCCTCGAAGGCAACTTCAAGCTCAACCACGGCAGCTACCACAGCGGCGCGACGTTCGCCGAAATGGGGGCGAAGCAGAAGCTGCTCAGTGCCTTCGATCAGCTGCCCGACTCGGACTCCTGGATCCGGCTCAGCGATCTGGGCCACGTCGACCCAGACTACATGGAGATCGTCTACGGCGTGATCCACGACGTCGAGGTACTGTCCGGTCGCGCCATCCATGCGACGCTGGCCAACCTCAGTGTGTTCATGGCATCGCCGCACATCGTCACCCCGTATCACATCGATCACGAGGCCAACTTCCTGTGCCAGATCGCTGGCCACAAGGAAATTTGGTTGTACGACCCAAACGATCGCGAACTGTTGCCCGACGAGCAGATCGAGCAGTTCTACGCCGGCGACGGCACCGCAGCGCGCTATCGGGAAGACCTGCAGTCGCGCGCAACGCGGTTTGAGCTCGCGCCAGGGCGGGCCGTACACCACCCGTCCCTCGCTGCGCATCGGGTCCGCAACGGACCGGAAGTGTCCATCAGCGTGGGAATCAATTTCTGCGCGCGCGAAATCGATCAGCGTGCGCGCGTGTATCAGGTCAATCATCTGCTGCGGAAGGCGGGTCTCATACCGGAGCCACCGGGCCGATCGCGGTCGGTCGACTTCTTGAAGGCTGGCGGCATGCGCCTACTCAGCGATGCCGCGCCGAAGTCCACGCATCAACTGCTGTTTTCCGCTATGCAAAGACTGCGCCGCGCGGCACAACCGTTGACCGCGGCCTGCGGGGTGACGCGCAGGCTGGCGGGGCGTCTGCTACTCCTTGCCCGCCGGTGATTCCGGCAACTGCACGGGCTGCGGCGCCAACTGGCCGCGGATGGCGCCATCCGGATGCTCGATGGTCGTGATGACGATGTAGGCCTCGCCGGCGCGAACGCGCGCGGCAACTTCGTCGCTGATATCGATTTGTGCGCCGACAACGCGGCCGATGTCCTCATCCAAGGCAACGTCCAGTCGCTTCACCAACAAGCCGTTCTCGTTTGGCTTACCAACGTGCACCGCAGCGCCAGTAGCGCGCGCTTCAAGCCCCGAAAACACCAAGTCGACGCGCAGGTCGTTGTCGTCGTCAAGCAGCGCGCGCGCTTCGCCGGTGGCACGCGACTCCGTAGCAGAGACCACGTTGCCGCCGCTCAGGAGCGCGCGCAGTTTCAGTTCGGCGGCATCTGCGCTGCCCGGCGCGGCCAGCGCGCAAGCCAGAGCGGCGATCAGCAGGGTGCGGGGCATGGCGGCAACTCCAAACGGGATGAACCTGGGACGGCCACCTAACCCCAAGTCGTGCGGAGCAGACGTGAAATTCCCAATGTTACTGCCACCTCGACTAATCCAGCGGGCGGCCGCAGCGGAAGCGAAGCGCTGTCGCCACAACGTGCGTGGAGCGCCTGCCACGAATGCGACTGACCCGCGCGCCCTGAGCCACCTGGCCCCGCTGGCGCTTGCCGATTGACGATCCGCTGCGCTAACTCGTCATTCACCGCCAGCGCGTAAGGTGGCCGCGTCCCGCAAGAGAGACTCGTCATGCGCAAGTCAGCCTTTACTGTCCTCATGTTCGTGTTGCTGATGGCGATGACTGGGTGCTCGACGCTGCACGCGGTCGGCGCGTTGCTCGGCAACGAGGTCAATTTCTCGCAGCCGCAGCTGCAGCAGGCTCTGAACCGCAACTTCCCGAAACACTACGACAAAGTCGGCGGCTTGGTGTCGCTAACGCTGCTCAACCCACGCCTTTCTATCCCACAAGGTTCTGACCGGCTGCGCTTGGACTTTGATGTCGGCTTGGGTGGGCTGGGAAGCGACAGTAGCCGCCCAAGCGGCCGTTTCGCCCTAACCAGTGCACTGCGCTTCGATCCGGGCACCCGCGGGTTGCACCTGCAGAACCCAAGCCTAGAAAGCGTTGACGTGCCTTCACTCGGTGGCGTTATGAACGCTTCCACACGCGGATTGCTCAATTCGTGGCTGGTCGACTACGCTCGCGACGAACCGGTTTACCGTTTCGACAACAATCTGCTCGACCGACTAGGCGCACGTCGCATCAGCTCGACGCAGATCGAGAACGGTCAGGTCGTGGTTCACTTGGGTAACTGACATGGGTTTTTTCCACGCGGTTTTGATCACTGTCACTCTGGCGTTACTGGCGGCCTGCAGCGGCGACAAGAGCGCGGGTGGGCAGACCGTCGCCGGCGTACCCGACGAGCAACTTCCGACGCCGGCGGGCGTCCCGGGCACGGCTGTCACTGGCATGCCCGGCGCGCCAGGTCCAGGCCAGGTGGGGCCGCCGGCGCCGGGCGAACCGGGCGCGCTCGCGCTCGACGAGAACGGCAACCCATTGCTGCCCGATGGCGTGCCGCTTGAGCCCAGTTCCGCGCCCGCAATGCCCGTCGATGAAGACGCCTACGCAATCGCAGACGGCGAGCCGAGCACCCAGGAGGCGGTGGATGTGGTGCGCGAGTATTACGCCGCGATCAACGGCCGTAATTACGCCCGCGCGTTTGCGTTGTGGGCCGACGCGGGCCGCGCTACTGGCCAGTCGCCCGAACAATTCGCCAATGGCTTTTCCGATACCGAGGGCGTATCCGTCGAGGTGATGGCACCCGGGCGGGTGGATGCCGCCGCCGGTTCGCGACACGTTGAGATCCCGGTGACGCTATCGGCGACCCAGGACGACGGCAGCCTGCGCAAGTACGTCGGCGCTTACACCTTGCGCCGCACCGTCGCCGATGGCGCTACCCCGGAGCAACGCGCGTGGCGCATCGCTTCGGCCGACCTACGCGAAGTGCAGCAATAGTTGTCGCCACGTCCGGTCCTGTACGCACAGCGCGCGAATCCACCAAAGCAGCCCTGCAGGCCCTTCCATCAGGGCGATATCAACCAACCGTTGGCCTAACGGCATGACTACGCACCGCCCCCGCGTCGTGCTCGACACCAACGCCTGCCTGGACTTGTGGGTTTTTGCCGATCCGCGCGCGGCGGGGCTGCTCGCAGCGCTTGAAACGGGCGCGGTGCAGGCGATCAGCAATCCTGCGTGTCGCGACGAATGGTTGCGCGTGCTGCACTATCCGAGGCTGCGATTGACCGACGCCGCACGCAGCATCCATGCCGCTGCCTTCGATAGGTTGGTCGATTGCCTGCCCGACCCGGACGCATCACTACGCCCCGACGTACGAGTGCCGCGCTGCACCGATCCCGATGACCAGAAATTCCTCGAATTGGCACAGGTATGCGGTGCGCGCTGGCTGATAAGCCGCGACGATGCCGTGCTGGCGCTGGGGCGCCGCACCCGCCGCGACGGCATGTTCGAGATCGTGTCGCCGCAGGCATGGGCAGAGGTGTCGTGGCAATGACGCCTGGGCAACCTGCATCAACTCGCGCCTAAGGCCGACGCGTGACCATCCGTGCTTACCGACATTCGGTGACTCAGCCGAGCGCCACGGCCCGCGCCACTCTTACGACTATCACTAGATCTCGAAACGGTACGAAAACTTGACCAGCAACTGCTCGCTGTCGCGCAGCTCAAACGCATCGAGGAACTGGTCCTGCGCACGGAACAGTCCGTCGCCGACGTCTTGCTCAAACAAAGAACCGCCGCGCACATAGGCCACGTACAAGTACGACAACGGCGCCAGTTCGTAGCGATAGCGCACCTGGAAACCCATGTTACGCAGGGCGAAGTCGGGCACGACTTCCGCCACCGCCACCGCTTGCCCGTCGTCCGCTACGCGGTAGGTCTGGCGCCTCTGCGCGTCCAAACCGATCGCCTCCAGACGCACACGCAACTCCTGCTTGTTGTCGATCAGCCAGGTCATGCCCGCGTTGAGCGACAGCATGTTGGAGCGAAACGTGGCAAGCCGATTGTCGCGGGTGAGCGGGTCCTGATCCGGTCGCCACAACAGCCAGTCCGGATTGTGGCGCGCCTCGAGGCCGGCATTGAAACTCAGGGTGTCGTTGACGTGATACGTCGGCTCAACGAACAACGTGGTCGCGCCCTCGTCGATGCCGCCTAGACCATCGGCGTTGTAGCGCGCGTTGCCGTAGAACGCCCAATGGCCCTTGCGCGGGCGGAAGCGCTCTGCAAACAGGAACAGCTTCGATGGCATCTGCACCACGCCGTTGCCGCGCGTGATTAGATCGTCGTGGCCCGAGGTCCAGCCGGCAACCTCGAAAAACTCGTTGCCACCGTCGCGACGATCACTCTGGCGGTTGAACGCCCAGGCGTCGCCGATATGCAGGCCGTGATCGTTCGTGCGCCGCGACACCGCGTAGCGCCAGTTGTGGGCGTTGTACGGTGAGGTTTCCGGCAAATTGGTGACGCGGCGGCCCAGCTCGTACCGGGCGTAATTGAAGTTGTTGCGCTCGAGGAAACCGAAGTCGTTGAGCTGCAGACCGTCGCCGAGATGCACGGCATACAACTGCTGGCGCCAGACGGGATTGATCTGGTGATCGATGCGCAGCTGCGCGCCGCTGTCGCGGGTCTGCGCGCCGCGCTGGTCCACCTGCGAGCCGACCACCGTGCTGCGCACGCTCCATTTTGCGTTCGGCGTCCAGCGGTGGTCGAACTCCGCCACCGTGGCCACCCGATCAAAGAAAGGTCGGTTCACGCGCGTGACCATGGCGCCGAGGCCCTGGCTTTTGAAATCGCGGGTGGCGCGCAAGGCGTAGAAATCCCGGCCGACGTCGTCGGCTTCGGTCGCGGCAAACAGTCCGTAGTTGATCCCTGCTGCACTGCCGTTGATCTTGACCGCCGCGGTCACGTCACCGGCGCCGCTGCCGTCATCGGCATTAGCGCCGACACGACGGGTGTAGATCAATCGGTTGGCGTTGTTGAGGGAACCGAACGGGACGTCGAAGAAGCCCTGGTTCTCTGTAAAAAACGGTCGCTTGTCGCTGAAGAAGGTTTCGATCGCGCCGAAGTTGACGACCAGTTGATCGCTCTCGACCTGGCCGAAATCCGGATTGAGTGTCGCGCTGAGCTGGAACTGCCCGTTGGGCTTCCAAAATAGGTCGCCGCCGCCGTCGAAGTCGCCCTTGCCACCCACCGCGTCGTACACCCCGACCACGTACGGCGTGATCGCGAGCAGCGACTGGCTGTACTTGGGCATTTCGACCTTGGCCAGCACCGACAGGAAGCGTTGCTCGGTGAAACTCACCGCGGGCCATGACATGCGCTCGCCGGTGACACCAATCACGCGGTCGAGCGAAAGGCCAATCGTGCGCGTATCGCCTCGCGCCTGTTGCATCGGCGCAATATGCCAAGGGATCAGCATCTCTGCCGACCACGTGTCGCCGTCCTCCGCCGTGGCATGGCGCCAGTCGCCGTCCCAGTCGCTGTTGAACTGGGTCTCGTTGGTGAGCGTGCTGTCGGCGATGCTGTCGGCCAGGGTCAGGGTGAAGTTGTAGCCGTTGCGGCCGTCGCCATCGAAGTCGACGTACAGGTTCACCCGGTCGACGGGACCGTTGTTGTCGCGCTGCGAGCGTTCGCGCGTGCGCGGCACGCTGCCGGGCTGGGTGTTGCGAAAGCCGATGGCCAAGCCTTCCGGCGTCGCCAGCACCCAGGCTTCCGTCGGTTGCGGCGCAGGCGCACGCGACAGCGGCTGGGTCAGTCGGAAATCGGTGATGTGCTGCGCGCCCTGCCACTCGGCCGGATCGATGCGGCCGTCGACTTCGATCGCGTGTGCGGCGGGTGTGGCCAAGGCGGCGAGGATGGCGAGGGTGAGCGGTGCGCGCATGGCGGCGGGTCTCGAATCAGGAAGGGCTGGCATCGGGCCCACGTCGACGACGTGGCCAGAGCGGGTGGCGACCGCGTCCGTGCGAACCGGCGGCCTACCCGCGCGGTTCGAGCAGGCTAGTCGTCCGCGCCGCGATTACCGACTGGCATAAGTCATGGCAACCCTCTGCCGGTGCGCGGCATCGCAGGGGATCAAGACTCCACCGCCAATGCTGGGAAATGCCGGTACCGTCATTACGGCGAAGTTCGCCCCCCCGGCCGTCATTCCTGCGAACGCAGGAATCCAGTGACTTGGGCTTCGCGGGGATCGCTCATCGCCTGATGCTGGCGCGCAGACGGCAAGGTCACGGGCGCATCCCGCTTTCGACCGAAGGAAGCCCCCCGGAACGCAGGATCACGAGCAAAGGCCACGAGCCACTATGACGGGCTACCGCGAGGCGTGGCGAGCAAAAGTCTCTGGATTCCTGCATTCGCAGGAATGACGAAGCTGCCCTACTGCATATGCCAGCCGTGACTGACCGTGATGCTCTGCCCGGTCAGCGCCGCGCTGGGGAATTCGGCGAGGAAACGCACGGTCTTGGCGACGTCCTGCAGCGTCGTGAACTCGCCATCGACGGTGTTACCGAGCATGACCTTCTTGATCACCTCGTCCTCGCTGATGCCCAGCTCCTTGGCCTGCTCGGGGATCTGCTTGTCCACCAGCGGGGTGCGCACAAAGCCGGGGCAGATCACATTCGAGCGCACGCCATGCGCCGCGCCTTCTTTGGCGACGACTTTGGACAAGCCCATCAAGCCGTGCTTGGCGGTGACATACGGCGCTTTCAGCATAGACGCCACGTGGGAATGCACCGAACCCATGTAGATCACGCTGCCGCCGCGCTTGCCGGCGTACATGTGCGGCAGGCAGGCTTTGGTGGTTAAAAACGCGCCGTCCAGGTGGATGGCCAGCATCTTGCGCCACTCGGCCAGGCTGAATTCTTCTACAGGGTGGACGATCTGGATGCCCGCATTGCTGACCAAAATATCTACTGTGCCCCAAGCCGCTACGACGGATGCAACCCCGGCGTTGACCTGCGCTTCATCGGTCACATCCATCGCCACGCCCATGGCCTGCAAGCCCAAAGCGCGCATTTCGGCAGCGGCGGCTTCGGCGGCGTCCTGGTTCAAATCCGCTATCGCCACTTTGGCACCTTCTTTGGCGTAGGTCAGGGCGATTTCTTTGCCAATGCCGCTGGCGGCGCCGGTGACGATGGCGATTTTGTTTTGTAATTTCATGGTGGAGCTTTCTTAAATTGCAAATGAAAATGAGTAAGAAGTAAAAAAATATTGGCTTATTTTCCTTACTTTAGCGCATTGAAGCGTAGGTTTGCTGACTCTGGTTTGTTTGATAAGATGCTTTGATGCAGCTTCCCTCCCATTTTTGGTCAGATTTAACCACGCGCCATTTCGCGCAATTGGCAGCCAGCCAAGATATCGCGCAGGTTGTTGCGGTGCTGCCTGTTGCAGCGACCGAGCAGCATGGCCCGCATTTACCGGTGAGTGTGGACGCGACATTGGTCGATGGTGTCGTCAACGCTGCCTTGCCGCATTTAGCTGCTGATTTGCCCGTACTGTTTTTGCCCACGCAGAAGATCGGCAAAAGCAACGAGCACATTCGTTTTCCGGGCACGCTGACGCTGTCTGCGCAAACTGTCATCAGCCTGTGGATGGACATTGGCAGCAGCGTGGCGCGCAGCGGCATCAAAAAGCTGGTGTTGCTGAACAGCCACGGCGGTCAAGCCAGCATCATGGACATTGTGGCGCGTGATTTACGCACCGAGCACGATTTGATCGTTTATTCCGCCAACTGGTACAACCTGCCTTTGGGTGATGCGGTGATGGGGATGTTCCCCGCGCACGAGCACCGTTTTGGCATCCACGCCGGCGACATTGAAACCTCGATGATGCTGGCTTTGCGAGAACAATTTGTAGATATGGCACAGGCTCAAAACTTTCACAGCACCTCGCAAGACCGCGCCGCCACCTACCCCGCGTTGGGCAACGGCACCAGTGCCAAGCTGGGCTGGCAGATGCAAGATTACAACCCGCAAGGCGCGGCAGGCAACGCGGCCGCCGCAACAGCCGCCAAAGGCCATGCACTCATCAACGCGGCAGGGCTGCAGCTGGCCAATTTGTTGAAAGAAGTCAGCGAGCTGCCGCTGTCAACCTTGCAGCCAACGCCAGAATTTCCGGCATAAGCTCTAGATGAGTGAAATATGTCGCTCATTCGCCTGAATCAGCACACCAGCTACCCGCTGCACAGCGTCGCCGCCACCCGCCGTATCGAGCAAGCGGCAGCCGCGCAGCAGGCACCGCACACCTTGATGCAGCGCGCCGGTTTGGCCGTGGCGCGTCTGGCCTGCGCACTCGCCCCGCACGCGCAGACCCTCTGGCTGGCTTGCGGCCC
>JAYSZI010000037.1:0-1930 GCA_043738095.1 Lysobacter sp. | reverse complement strand
AACAAAGCATCGCGAGCTTCAATCGTCCATCCCGGTGGCGATAGGGGATATTCGTAAGGCAGGTCTCAATGCTGTTAGGTTAGCCGTTCTGGCTGAGTCGTGAGCTTGTCGAACGATCGAAGCCCATTCATCCTTCGACAGGCTCAGGGCGATCACAGCGACCTGGCGACGAGGATGTGAACTGCGGCTGAAAAGTCCCCGGGGTCGCTTGCGCGGCCGACAGCAAAGCGCGCAGCTTGGCGTGAGGGCCGGCGGGCCGTCACCCCGTCGCGGTATCCAGCCCGGCCAGCAGCTTCATCAGCGCTTGCGGGTCCACCGGCTTGACCATGTGGTGGTCAAACCCCGCCTCCTGCGCCTGCCGCTTGTCGCGGTCCTGCCCCCAGCCGGTCACGGCGACGAGGATTGTCTTCGCGGCCCACGCCTGTTGTCTAATCTGGCGGCACACCTCGTAGCCGTTGAGCTTGGGTAGCCCGATGTCGCACAGCACCACGTCGGGCCGAAACTCCTCTGCGGCAGCCATGGCCGCTTCGCCATCGTGGGCCATGTGCACCGTGTTCCCCATCATCTTGAGCAACATCGCCAGGCTCTCGGCGGCGTCCTGGTTGTCGTCCACCACCAGGATGCGCAGGTCGGCGGTAGGCACGGTCTGGTCGCCCGCGTCGCGCGCAGGGCCGGGCAAATGACGCTCGACGATCAGCGGCAGGCGCGCCACGAACTCGCTGCCCTGGCCCGGCCCGGCGCTGCGCGCCTCGACCCGGCCACCGTGCATCTCGACCAGGCGCTTGACCAGGTGCAGGCCGATGCCCAGCCCGCCTTGCGAGCGCGACAACGCCCCCTCGACCTGCGAGAACACCTCGAACAGGATCGGTAGCTTGTCGGCGGGTATGCCGATGCCGGTGTCGGTCACCGACACCACCACGTCGCTGCCTTGCTGCTTGGCGCGCAACTCGATGCGGCCGCCCCGCTCGGTGAACTTGGCGGCGTTGTTGAGCAAATTGAGGAAGACCTGCGCCAGCCGGGTCAGATCGGCGTCCATGATCACGGGACGGGACGGAAGCGTCACCACCAGTTCGTGGCCCATCTCGTCGATGAGTGGGCGGCTGGTCTCGACGGCGCGCTGCACGATCGTCGCCAACTCGACCCGCTCGCGCCTGAGTTCGATCTTGCCCTGGTTGATGCGGCTCAGGTCCATCAGGTCGTCGATCAGCCGCGCCATCGCGCGGGTCTGCCGGTCGATGACATCCCGCGCCCATTGCAACTCCGGGATCGCCGGACCTTTGGCGTGCAGCAGCGCCACGGCGTTGCGCACCGGGGCCAGCGGGTTGCGCAGCTCGTGGGCCAGGGTCGCCAGAAACTCGTCCTTGCGGCGGTTGGCTTCGTTCAGCGATTCCGTGCGCTCCGTTACACGTTGTTCGAGAGTTTCGTTCAGTTCGCGCAGTCGCTCCTCGGCCCGGCGACGCTCACCCACTTCGGCGAGCAGGTTGCGGTTGGAGGTCGCGATTTCGCGTTGCTTGCGGTACAGCTCGACGAAGACGGCGACCTTCGAGCGCAGGATGGCCGCGTTCACGGGCTTGTGGAGGTAATCAACCGCGCCGGTGTCATAGCCGGCGAGGACGTGCTGGTCTTCGTTGTAATAGGCGGTGAGGAAAATGATCGGCACCCGGGCAGTTTTCTTTCGATCCTTGATCATCTGGGCTAGCTCAAAGCCCGTCATGCGGGGCATGCGGATGTCCAGGATGAGCAGCGCGAATTCCTCGACCACGAGCGCCAGCAGCGCCTGGTCGGCGGATTCGGCACGCACCAGCCGATAGCCGGGGTCGTCGAGGACGCTTTCGAGCACGGTGAGGTTTTTCGGCTCATCGTCCACGATCAGGATGTTGATCGGTTGGTCGATGCTCAATTGCTCGATGGTGGGGACCGATCCTTGGAA
>JAYSZI010000036.1:0-23368 GCA_043738095.1 Lysobacter sp. | reverse complement strand
AGGTGGGGATGATCTCGCTGGCGATGCCGAACGCCGGCAGGATCATGATGTAGACCTCGGGGTGCCCGAAGAACCAGAAGATGTGCTGGAACATCACCGGGTCGCCGCCGCCGGCGGCGTTGAAGAAGCTGGTGGCGAAGAACTTGTCGGTCAGCAGCATCGTCACCGCGCCGGCCAGCACCGGCATCACCGCGATCAGCAGGAAGGCGGTGATCAGCCATGACCAGGTGAAGATCGGCATCTTCAGCAGGTCCACGCCCGGCGCGCGCATGTTGAGGATGGTGGCGATGATGTTGATCGCACCCATGATCGAGCTGATGCCCATCATGTGGATGGCGAAGATCACGAAGGCGACGTTGCTGCCGCCCTGCAGCGACAGTGGCGGATACAGCGTCCAGCCGCCGGCGGGCGCGCCGCCCGGCAGGAATAGCGTGCCGAGCAGCATGATGAACGCGAACGGCAGGATCCAGAACGACCAGTTGTTCATGCGCGGCAGCGCCATGTCCGGCGCGCCGATCTGCAGCGGAATCATCCAGTTGGCCAGGCCGACGAACGCCGGCATCACCCCGCCGAAGATCATCACCAGCGCGTGCATGGTGGTCATCTGGTTGAAGAATTCGGGGCTGACGTGCTGCAGGCCCGGGGCCGCGAGCTCGGTGCGAATGATCACCGACATCGCCGCGCCGATGATGAACATGACGAAGCTGAAAATCAGGTACAGCGTGCCGATGTCTTTGTGGTTGGTCGAGAAGAACCAACGCTCGATGAAGCCCTGCGGATGGGCGTGGTCATCGTGGTGGTCGGCAGCGTGACCAGCCGCGGCGGGTGCTGAATAGTTGGTGGCCATGGCCTACCTCAAATGAAATGCGTGACGATCAGGAAAGGCGCGGCGATCAGCCGCCGGTCGCAGCAGCGGCCGGGGCGTCGGTGTTCGGGGCGGCGGGCTTTGGCGCGTTGCCGGCATCGGGCGCGGTCGGTTCGGTGCCTTCCAGCACGTCCTCGACCATCTCCGGATCGATCTGCGCCGGCGCGTTGCCGGTACCGCCTTCGGCTGGACCCACCGGCGACGCCGGCGCGTGCTTGGCCTGTTCCGCGGCAAGCCACTGCGCGTACTCGGCCTTGGGCACGGCCTTGACCACGATCGGCATGAAGCCATGGTCCTTGCCGCACAACTCGGTGCACTGGCCGCGGTAGATGCCGGGCGTCTTGATGTCGCTCCAGGCCTCGTTGACGATGCCGGGGATCGCGTCCTGCTTCCAGCCCAGCGCGGGCACCCACCAGGCGTGGATCACGTCGTCGGCAGTGACCAGGAAACGGATCTTGGTGTCGATCGGCAGCACCAGCACGTTGTCGACATCGAGCAGGTAGTTCGGGTCGGTGGCCATCGTCGGCTGCTTGCCACTCTGGCGCATCGCGTCGCTCTTGCGGTCCAGGCGGCTGGTCATCGACACGTTCTGGCCGAGGTACTCGTACTTCCACATCCACTGGTAGCCAGTGATGCGGACGGTCATCGCGGCATTGCGGGTGTCGTACATCGCCATCAGCTTGCTGGTCGCGGGGAATGCCATCAGCACCAGCAGCGCCACCGGGATCACCGTCCACAGGATCTCAAGCTTGGTGCTGTGGGTGAAGTCCTTGTCCGGCACCGCGCCGCGGGAATGGCGAAACTTGAACATCGCCACCGCCATCGCGCCAAACACCAGGATGCCGATCACGATGCAGATCCACAGCACCTGCATATGGGCCGAATAGGCGTTCATCGATTGCGCGGTGACGCCCTCGCCCATGTTGAGCTGCCAGCGCTGGGGGGCAGCGCCCGCAGTGCCGTCCGCCTGCACAGCGGCCTGCGCGAACGCGAGGACCGGCAACGCCATCGCGGCGATGCCCAGTGCCCACTGCTTGATACGACCGGCTTTCATCAGTTCGAGCCCCAAAGCTTGGAATCAGTTGGTTGCGAGTGCGTGCTCCGCCGGCTGCCGCTCCCGGCGCCGGCCCGCTTAATGCGGGGGACCGTCGGGAAGGAGGTGGCTGGCAGGCCGCTCCGAGCGTGCCGGGCGGCCCATCACGCCTGGGCAGGGAAGCCCATAGGCGCTACGGATAACCGCGAAATGGTAGCCGCCGGGCCGCTGTGCGGCAACCCGCGCGACCATGGCCGTACGCGGCGAAACCGCTCGGGGCGCCCACCCGTCGGGGCTTGCGACGCATCCCGCCGGCGTTTGCGCCATGACCATCCGGCGCCGTCTGCGATAGCGCCCGGGGCCGATCCGCGACGGAAGCCCTAAACTAGCCTGCTTACCACGGCTGTCTTGCGCGCCCGATGACCACTGATTCCCCCCCGACCACCCTAGCTACGCCCCCGGCCGACGCGGCCGGGCCCGCCCTGATCAGCCCGGAACTGCCACCGCTGCCGGGAGCCGCGCGCGCCGCGATCACCGCCGGCTGGGTCCGCGACGAGGCCGAGCACGTGCGCGCCCTGCTCGAACAGGCGCGCCTGCCCGACGCCGACCGCGCCGCCGCGCAGGCCACCGCCGCCGACCTGGTCACCCGAGTCCGGGTGCGCGCGCAGAACCAGGGCGCGATCGAGGCGTTCATGCGCCAATACGACCTCGGCAGCGAGGAAGGCGTGCTGTTGATGTGCGTGGCCGAGGCGCTGCTGCGCATCCCGGACGCCGACACCGCCGACAAGCTGATCCGCGACAAACTCGGCGAAGCCGACTGGCGCCGGCACATGGGCCAGTCCGACTCGGTGCTCGTCAACGCCTCGACCTGGGGGCTGATGTTGACCGGGCGTCTGGTCGACCTCGCCGACGACACCAAGCGCAATGTCCACAACGCGTTCAAGCGCTTGGTTGGCCGCGTTGGCGAGCCGGTGATCCGGCTGGCCGTGCGCCAGGCGATGCGGATCATGGGCCACCAGTTCGTCATGGGCCGCACGATCGGCGAGGCGCTGACGCGTTCGACCAAAGCCGACAACGCAACCTACCGCTACTCGTTCGACATGCTCGGCGAAGGCGCGCTCACCACCGCCGATGCGCTGCGCTATCTGCAGGCGTACCGCGACGCGATCCATGCGATCGGCAACAGCGTCCGCCCCGCCAGCGGTGATGGCGGCGGCGCTCCCGACGTGTTCGCGGCGCCGTCGATCTCGGTGAAGCTGTCGGCGCTGCATCCGCGTTACGAGCACGCCAAGCGTGCGCGCGTGTTCGTCGAACTGGTCCCGCGCGTGCTCGAGCTGGCGCAACTGGCAAAGTCGTACGGCATCGGTTTCACCATCGACGCCGAAGAAGCCGACCGGCTGGAACTGTCGCTCGACGTGATCGCGGCGGTGTACGCCGATGCCACGCTCGCCGGCTGGGAAGGCTATGGCTTGGCTGTGCAGGCGTACCAGAAGCGCGCGCCGGAAGTGATCGATTTCATCGCCGACCTCGCCCGTCGGCACGGCCGCCGCATACCGGTGCGCCTGGTCAAGGGCGCGTACTGGGACAGTGAGGTCAAGCGCGCGCAGGTCGAGGGCCAGGCGGGCTATCCGGTGTTCACGCGCAAGCCGAACACCGACGTGTCGTACCTGGCCAATGCGCAGCGCATGTTCGATGCAAGTGACGCGATCTATCCAATGTTCGCGACCCACAACGCGCACACGATCGCGACGGTGCACCGCATGGCGAGTCGCTCGGGCCGCGCCGCGCAGTTCGAGTTCCAGAAACTGCACGGCATGGGCGACGACCTCTACGCCGAGGTGATTCCGGCGGATCGTTTGAACGTGCCATGTCGCGTGTACGCACCGGTCGGCTCGCACGAGGACCTGCTGCCGTACCTGGTGCGACGCCTGCTCGAAAACGGCGCGAATTCGAGTTTCGTCAACCGCATCACCGACGAGGCTGTCGCGATCGATGACCTGATCCGCGACCCGGTCGACACCGTGGCCGCATTTGCCAGCATCCCGCACCCGCGCATTCCGCTGCCTGCCGACCTGTACCGCAGCTTCGCCGCGACCCATCAGCATTCCGACAGGACCAATTCCATGGGCGTCAATCTCGCCAACGACGATCAGCTGCGCGCGCTGGCTGCACAGGTCAACGCCGCCGCCAGCAACGATTGGCGCGCCGCGCCGCTGGTCCCGGGCGCGCGTGCATCGGGCACCAACATCGCGGTGACCAATCCGGCCGACCGTCGCGAGACCGTTGGCCAGTGGCAGGCCGCCGACAGCGCCACCGTCGAGCTCGCGCTGAGCAATGCCGTGGCCGCACAAGACGGCTGGAACGAGACCCCGGCCGCGAGCCGCGCCGCGATTCTCGAGCACGCCGCCGACCTGCTCGAAGCGCGCATGCCGCTGTTCATCGCGCTGTGCACCAAGGAAGCCGGCAAGACCATCCCCGATGGCGTCGCCGAAGTGCGCGAGGCCGTCGACTTCCTGCGTTACTACAGCCAGCAGGCGCGCAAGCTGTTCGTGCCCGAAGCGCTGCCGGGTCCGACCGGCGAATCCAACACGCTGCAATTGTCCGGCCGCGGCGTATTCGTCTGCATCAGTCCGTGGAATTTCCCGCTGGCGATTTTCGCCGGACAGATCGCGGCCGCGCTCGCCGCCGGCAACAGCGTGATCGCTAAGCCGGCCGAACAGACCAACCTGATTGGCTTTACCGCGGTCAAGCTGCTGCACGAAGCCGGCGTACCCGAAGCGGTGCTGCAGTTCCTGCCCGGCGACGGCGCCACCGTCGGTGCCGCGTTGACCCGCGATCCGCGCGTGGCCGGCGTCGCCTTTACCGGCTCCACCGACACCGCGCGCGCGATCAATCGCTCGCTAGCAGCAAGAGACGCCGCAATCGGCGTGTTGATCGCCGAAACCGGCGGCCAGAACGCGTTGATCGCCGACTCCTCGTCGCTGCCCGAGCAGGTGGTCAAGGACGCGATCAGTTCGGCGTTCACGTCGGCCGGGCAGCGCTGCTCGGCCGCGCGCGTGCTGTTCGTGCAGGACGACATCGCCGACAAGGTCACCCACATGCTGGCCGGCGCCATGGCCGAGCTCAAGGTCGGCGACCCCGGCCTGCTGTCGACCGACGTCGGCCCGGTGATCGACGAGGACGCCCTCAACATGCTGCGCGAACACGCGCAGCGCATGGAGCGCGAAGCGAGCACGATCGCCGAGGTCGCGCTCGATGCGCAGGCCGCGCACGGCAGCTACTTCGCCCCGCGCGCGTACGCGTTGGCTTCGCTCGACCAGCTGCACAAGGAGGTCTTCGGGCCGGTGCTGCACGTAATCCGCTGGCAGGCCGCTCAGCTCGACGCGGTGATCGACGCGATCAACGCCACCGGCTACGGCTTGACCCTTGGCATCCATTCGCGCATCGACGAAACCGTCGAGCGGATCGCGTCGCGCATCAAGGTCGGCAACTGCTACGTCAACCGCAACCAGATCGGCGCGGTGGTCGGGGTGCAACCGTTCGGCGGCCAGAACCTGTCCGGCACCGGCCCCAAGGCCGGCGGCCCGCACTACCTGCCGCGCTTCACCACCGAGAAGACGATCACCGTCAATACGACGGCGGCCGGCGGCAACGCGTCGCTGTTGACGCTGGGAGAATGAGGGCGCGGGATTGGGGCAAGCTCGCCGCTTCATAGCTGTCCGGCTTTGAGTCCCCGATCGAACGCTATCGACAAGCTCTTGCATTGACCGGTTGATCCGCCACCCGACGCGGACATACGCGCTTCAATTCGAGCGAACGACTGCCGTCCAACGGACTCGTCGCATGCCCGTTCTTGCATGGACCGGAGCGCCTAGCCAGGATGGCTCTGGATCACCAAAGCCTACGGATGCCTCCGCCCAGGCGCTGAGCGGATGCCCAGCGCTGACGTCCCGGCTCAGCGCTCCCGCGTCTCGAACCTGCCGTAACCCTTGAGCTGTTCGGCTACCGCCTCGGCGTCGCCCACCACCACGATCGACATGGTCTTTGGGTCGAGGTACTTCCGCCCCATCGCCTGGACCTGCGTTGCGTCGACCGCGCGGATCGCCGGCACGTACTGGCCGAGGAACTCCGCCGGCAGGCCGACCAACCAGTTGCTGGCAAGCGTGGCCGCAACCACGCCCTGCATCTGGTTAGCGATGAGGTAACTGCCGGCAACGTAGCGCTTGGTATCTTCGAGCTCTTGCGCCGGCACGAACTCCTCGCCCATCCGCCGCAGCTCACCGACGAACTCCTTCAGTGCCGCGCCGGTCACCTCGTTGCGTACGTCCGCAGACGCGGCCACGCGCCCACCGGCGTGCAGGGCATTCAGGCCGCCGCGCGCGCCGTAGGTGTAGCCCTTGTCCTCGCGCAGGTTCTGCATCAGGCGCGAGCTGAAAGACCCGCCGAGCACGGTGCCGGCGAGTTGTAGTGGCACGTAGTCGGCATCGGTGGCGGCGATGGCCGGGCGCCCGAAACGGATCGTCGACTGCACGCTGCCGGGGCGTTCGATCAGCACGTGGGACGGCGGCGCGGTGCGCGGCGCGGCCGCGGGCTTGGTCGGGCCCGTGCCGGTCGCGCGCCAGTCGCCGAACGCGGCCTCGGCGGCGCGCATCGCCTCGTCGGGCGCGATGCGACCGGCAATGACCAGCAGCGCGCGGTCGGGTCGGAAGCGCGAGGCATGGGCTTGCTTCAACGTTTGCGGTGTCAGGGCGCCGATGCCGCCTGCGGATAGCGTGGTGCGCGCGTAGGGGTGGTTTCCATAGACGACTTGCCCCAGCGCGCGTTCGGCCTTGAAGCCAGGCTGCGCCTCCTGCGCCTTCAGACCCTGCAGCGCGTTGGCTTGTGCGAGGCGCACCTCACTGTCGGGGAAGCTCGGCGTACGCGCGATTTCAGCGAGCAGCCCCAGCATCTGCGGCGCGCGTGAGGCCAGTGCATTGGCGGACACGCTGATGCCGTCCGCGCTCGCGCTAGCACCGACCGAGCCGCCGAGGCCCTGCGCGGCTTCGGCGATCGCGCGCGAGTTGCGCTTGGCGGTGCCTTCGCTGAGCAGTCCCGCAAGCAAGCCAGCGAAGCCGGAGGCATCGGCAGCATCCGCGGCCAGGCCCGCACCGCGCACGGCAAGCACCGCATCCACGCGCGGCAGGCCGTCACGCGGCACGACCCAGACCTCCAGCCCGTTGGCGAGTGTCTTCTTGGCGATCTGCAGGACTGGCAGTGGTCGGTCGGTCCCGAACGGCGGCAGGTCCTTCGGCAGCTCTGCCTTCGGACCGGCGAGTGCGGGGCCGGCCAGCAGTGTGGCGACGGTGATGGCGAGAATCGTGGTCTTGTTCATCGTCGTCCCCTTACTTCGATGCGTTCGCTGGCGCGGCTGTCGCCGTGGCGACGGGCACGCGATCGATGACGGTGCGGTTGGCGCGCGTCAAATAGGTCTTCGCCACCCGCTGCAGGTCGGCGCTGGTCACGCCTTCGATCCAGCTCGGAATCTTGTTGGCGACGTTCGCATCACCCCACAGCGTCTGCAGCGTAGCCAGCATATCGGCACGACCGATGAAGGGTTCGAGGTGGTTGTACCAATCTGCAAGCATGCGCGTCTTGACCCGTGCGAGCTCCTCCTCGCTCACGCCCGCAGTGGCGACCTTTGCAATCTCCGCGTCGAGCGCGGACAGAACGGCGTCGGCATTCGTGGTCGGCTTGTACATCGCAAAGACGGTGAACAGCGTCGGGCCGTCATATTCCCAAGGACCGACCAGCCCGTGCGCATCGATATTCAGTGCAAGCTCCCGGCCTTTGACCAGGCCCTGATAGAAGCGCGAAGCGTTGCCCGCACCCAACAGTTCGCCTAATACCGCCATCGGTGCGTGGTCCTTGCTGCCGCGCTCGGGCATCTTCCAAGCCGCGGCGATTGCCGGGACCTGCGCCAGCGCATCGGTTTGCTGCAGGCGTTTTTCCTGCGTGTTCAGGCCTTCGCTGACATCCGGTGCCTTCGGCGTCGGGCGTGCTTCGATGCCACCGAAGTATTTCTCCGCGAGTGCGAACGCCTCGGCCGGAGCGATATCTCCGGCAATGCCAATCACTGCGTTATTGGGCCCGTAGTAATCGCTATGGAAGGCGGAAACGTCCTTGAGGCTCGCGTCTTCGAGGTCCTCGAAGCTGCCGTAGCCGTCATGGTTGTTTTCCCATTTCTGAAACGCGTGCTGGCCGATGTCGATCCACATGAAGCCGCCGTACGGCTGATTCTTCACGTTGACGCGGATCTCCTCCTTCACCACGTCCTGTTGGTTCTTGAGCGTGGCGGGATTGAAGTCGAGCGTCTTCATGCGATCCGCCTCAAGCCAGAGGATCGGCTCGAGCGCGGTGACCGGTGCAATCGCGATGTAATTGGTGAAGTCCGGACGTGTGGAGCCGTTATTGCGGCCGCCGCCACCGGTGATCACCTTGTCGAACACGCCTTCTTTCGCCTTCGGCGAGCCCTCGAACATGAGGTGCTCGAACAGGTGCGCAAAGCCGGACCGATTGCGCGGCTCCAGCCGCATGCCCACGTGATACACCACGCTTACGCCGACGGTGGGTGAGCTGTGGTCTTCGGAAACCACGACCGTTAGCCCGTTGTCGAGTGTCTTCACCGCGACCGGCACCTGCCATCGGTCGGGCTGCGCCGCATGCGACGAGAAAGACAACAGTGCACCCAGCACCGCTGGCAAGATGGAATGCCGCATTTGGGTTTCCTCATAGAAAGGGTAAGGAAGAAGTGGCCTGGCCGGCGCCGGTGAGAGCGAGTGGTTACACGCTTGTCTGCCGCCGCGTAAAGCGCACGTACAAGGTCGTCTCCGGCTTCAGCGCCATATCCACAACGGGCTCAGGCAGCACGGCGCCTGCGTCCAGGGCCAGCTCGAAATTCTGCACGATGTGCGCCGCAATTAATGCCATCTCGATGGTGGCGAAGTGCTGGCCCAGACAGAAATGCGGCCCCGCCCCGAAGGCCAGATAGGCGCCGCGAGGGATGGCGGGCGCGCCCGGCATGAAGCGCTCGGGACGGAAAGCGCTGGGCTGGGCGAACGATCGCGGGTCGTGATGCAAGTGCCAGACGGGGATCACGACAAGCGTGCCCTTTGCAACCGGCGTCTCACCGATCACAACGTCCCGAAGCGCGACGCGGGTAAACAGTGCCGTCGACGGCGGATAGAGACGCATGGCCTCTTTGATCGTCGCGTTTAGGTAGGGCAGGCGCGCGATGCTTTCCAACGACGACGCGCTGGCGTTGGCGATGTCTATTTCGCTGCGCACCTGTTCAACCACATCGGGATGCGTCGCCATCAGACCTATCCACCAGGTCAGCGCGGAGGCAGCGGTGTCGAAGCCCGCGGTGAAGAGCAAGATGCAGTTGTCGTGAATCTCCTGGGACGTGAGGGTGGCGCTGGCCGTCGTCGGCTTGTCATCGCAAGCCGCCAGCAGCATGTCGAGCACGTCGTGCCTGGTGCCGGCGCCCGTGGTTTCATCTGTCCGCGCCTTGATATGCGTGGCAATCAGCGCGTTGATGGTCTGCAGGTGCTGCCGCTTGGCGGCGCGACCAGGGTGGGGCATCCACTTCGGTGGGATGAAGGTCCAGAACACTTCGCGCATGGTTTGTCGGGTCAGCGCACGGATGGCGATTGAAACGCTGCTCGCCTCGACGTGTGTCGTCGGATGAGAGAAAAGCGTGCGCAGGATGACGTCCATCGTGATGCGCGTTGTCAAAAAATCGACGTCGACCGTTGCACTGCGTCCTGGCTCGGCGGGGAGTTCTGCGCCGACGCTATCGTCGATGGCAGCACTCATCAGGCCCATATAGCCGGCGATGCGTTTTGCGGAGAAGCCGGGGGTCAGGATGCGTCGCTGGCGCTCCCAGTCCGGGCCTTCAGTGGTCAGGACATTCTTGCCCTGAAAGGACTCGAAGATTTTGAGCAGGCGGGGTTCTCGGGTGAACTCCGCCTGATGGTCGACGAGGATCTGGCGAGCAGCTTCTGGACTAAAGAAGTAATAGATGCGGCGAAAGAGAATGTTCAGTCGCGCAACGTCGCCAAAGCGGCGCTGGAAATGACTGGCTGCGCCCAACGGGTCTTTCTGGATGTAGGTGAGCAGCGGCAGCCCCAGTGAAGCTTTCCTGATTGGCGCGGTGTCCATGCTCGGATTGAAGGCCATTATTTGGCTCCTGCGGTACGTGATCTGGATTGTTTCGTTCGTGGGATCGTCGACACGCCGTGCATGGCCAGGTCAAAAGCGGCGAGAAATCGCTTGGTCAGATCGGTACTCGGGTCGGCAAGCCAAGCGGAGACCGCGCCGAAGAGCAGGTAATCAAAGCTCCAAGCGATCTGTGCGGGCGTTTGTCGCGGGTCAACCTCGCCAGATTTTTGGCCGGCCTCAAACATCAGTGCGAGGATCTGCCGGCTGTCGCTGTTGGAAGTCTTTTCGCCAGGCGCTTCGTCGCCATAGCGGGATTGACTGGTCAGATACCGCAGGTAATGGGGCAGATAGACCTTTCGCGCGGTATGCCAAGCGGCGGACTCGCGCAGCAGATAGCGCATGCGCGCGTTGAAGGTTTTGCGCGCGGCGAGCGCGACCGCTCGTTCGGCCATGCCAGCGGCGATGTCCTCGCGAAAACGGTGCGCGATGAGGGCTTCCTTGACGGGAAAATAGCTGTAGAGGGTGGCTTTCGCTACGTCGGCCTCGTCGGCGATCTGTTCCATCGAGACGGCCGCGTAGCCGCGAGACTCAAAAAGCTCGAAGGCAGTCGCGCTCAGATGTGAGGCCGTGAGCTGGCGTTTGCGTCCGCGGCGGTCGGGAGGGGCGCTTGCCATTTAAGGAATATAGCATACGACGACCAAAAACATACGTCGTATATATTTTGGTCGCACGTGCTCCACAATGGAATGGGTCCGATGCGATCAGCCAATGCGATTTCGGTGCGAGCCAAATGCGGCGCCGCCCGGCTACCGCCGCCCTCACGAACGCTGCCGCAGTTGCGCTGTAGCTCGATGGCGCGTTGCTACGCCGCCGCTGTAGGCGCGAAAGCTGGGCCTGCCTTGCGCCGCGTGATCGGACTGGCGTGCGACCTTGACCGCAGTTACATCGTCTTCGCCATGGGCCTGTGTGCAGGCCTCTTGGAAGCAACCCCCAGAAGCGGATCGAATCGTTCCCTGATGTCGCGCGGGCAAGGAAGCGCATGCACTCCAAGGCCATGCCCTCGAATTTAAGCCCCAGTGCGAAACCCAATCGAAGACGGTAGTGCGCGAGCCCAGGAATCTGGCAACGGATTTCGATTGACGCGATGTCCGCTTCAGGCCGAGCGCGGCCATCAAGGGCGACATAGTCACTCCCGCGGTGTCGGCGACTGCTGGCGACCCAAATTAGACATTTGGGCCCCCGACTTATGACCCACGCCCGACTCTGCATGGGCCGCTAGCATAAATGGGCCGCGCAGCCCGAACAGGCGACTTGGCCGGTTATCCGCCTATGCCTCCAGACCGGGCGCCGTCTGACAGGTAGCCGGATGCACCGTGCATTCCCACCTTTCTTAGCCGCCTGATAGTCGCGTCTTGTTGTTTGTCGAACTGAGCACGGAGCAGATATGGAATCAACGGAAAAAGCCGCGCGCGTCCTGGATGACATGAAGGTCCATGTGAAGCTGAAGATTGCAGCCTTATGGACCAGCCTGATGCTGTGCTACGTCTACGGGGACTATTTCGGGCTCTACAAGCCCGGAAAGCTGCAAGGCATGCTGGACGGACGCATGGGGCCGCTGGGGCAAATCACCCAGAACGTGCTGTTGGGAACTGCGGTGCTGATGGCGATTCCTGCCGTCATGGTTTACCTGTCCGTGGCATTGAAGCCAAGCGTGAATCGCTGGGTGAACATCGTGCTGGGTGCGGCCTACGCGGCGATCATGTTGATCACTATGCCGGGCGCCTGGAACTTCTACCTCTTTCTGGGAATCATCGAAGTCGCGCTGTCGCTCCTGATTATCTGGCATGCCTGGACATGGCCGCGGCGGGAAGCGCGGTAACGACGCCTGTCGGAACCGCCTTCCGCCACAAAGGAACAAGGACATGACCCCGAGCGAACACAGTGGCGCGAACATGAGGCTCGCCAGAACGGCGGGGCTGCTGTACCTGATCGTCGTGGCGGCCGGCATCTTCAGTCTCGCCTACGTCCCATCGCAGACCGTTGTGCCGGGCGATGCCGCGGCGACGATGGGCAGCATCACCGCATCCGCGCCACTGTTCCGGCTCGGTATCGTCGCGGGCTTCATCTGCTACATCGCATTCCTGTTGCTGCCTTTGGTCCTACACAAATTGCTCAGCCCGGTCGGCAAAGGCGCCGCCGCGCTGATGGTGGCGTTCGCGGTGGTCAGCGTGCCCATCTCTTTCGTCAATCTACTTAACAAGCTCGACATCCTGTCGCTCTTGTCCGGCGCCGAATACTTGCGCGTATTCACGAACGAGCAGCTGCAGGCCCAGGTGATGCTGTCGCTCGATGCGTACCGCAACGGCATCCTCGTCTCCAAGATCTTCTGGGGGCTCTGGCTGCTTCCGTTCGGGTACCTAGTGTTCAAGTCCGGCTTTCTGCCCAGAGCCTTGGGAATCCTGTTGATGGCGGGCTGCTTCGGCTATCTGACCGACGTCTTCGGGCGCGTGCTTTTCCCAGGCTACCCGGAAACCGCCATGGCGGATTTCGTCACGCTGCCTGCCACCGTCGGAGAGATTGGCACCTGTCTGTGGTTGCTGGTCATGGGTGCTCCGGGGCCGAAAAGCCGTATCGTTCCAGCCGGTGACGCGGCCTGACAGTTCGTTCCCGCAGAAGCCGGTCTGGGGCGATTTTGGTTCAGGCCCTGCGCGTGACGGAAGCGTTGATCTCTCAGACCGACGCTGCGTCGTCAGTATTGCTTATCGGCACCCGGCAGCTCGGACGCTACCAATGGCCGCGAGCGGTTCTCACAAAAAGCCCCGCCAAAGCGGGGCTTTTTTGTTTTACTGCCAGTCGTTTCCGCTCAAAACCGGTACTGCGCCGCGACGCCGAACAGGTTGGCGTGGCCGCTGTACGCGCCGGTCAGGCGCGAACCGCTCGAGGACGCCAGGTCGATCGCCGGGTCGTCGATCTCGATGCGCTGATAGGCCGCATCGACGCTGAGGTTCGACGACACGTTCCAGGTCAAACCCACCGCGTACAGCATGCGCTCGTTGTCGGGCAGGCGCGGGGAGCGGGCGGCGTCGTTGGTCGGCGACTCGTCATAGGCCACGCCGCCACGCAGGGTCAGCGCGTCGCTTATGTCGAATTCGGCGCCGAGCGCATACAGGGTCGAATCGCCCCAATCGAACGCCTCGTTGGCGACCACTTGGCCATTGCTGCGGGTGATCGGCACCGAGCGCAGCGAATGCCAATCGGTCTGCTGCACGTCCGCCATCATGCGGAAGCTGTCGCTGAAGTCATAACGCACGCTCAGTGTGTCGGTGCTCGGCGTGGTTAGGCTGGCGCCTCCAGTGCCATCGGCAAACGCGGCCGCGCCCGGGCCCATCGCGGCCTGCACGGCGCCGGGCACGGTGAAGTCGAGGGTGCCTTCCAGCGAATGGTCGATCTCCGAGCGGTGCGAGTAACCGATCGCGAGCTTGTCAGTGGGCTGCCACTGCGCGCCGAAGAGCCAGCCGATGCCGTTGTCCTGGCCTTCTACTTTGAAGAAGCCATCGTTGCGTTGCGGGCCAAACGCTGCGGTCGCGGGCGTTGGCAGCAAACAGGCGTTGATGTTGACGCCGCAGATCGCTGAGCCGAAATCGACCGCATTGGTCAACGTCGCTTCGGCGCGTTCGTAGATGAAGCCGACGCCGAGCGAGAAGCGCTCGTGCAGCTTGACCGCGGCCGACAGGGTCAGGTCGATCGTTTTCACGTCGGACGTCACGGCGTGATAGCGGCCGATCCAGTTCGGGTCGTACTCGGTCTTCAGGCCGAAGGGGGCGGTGACGCTTGCGCCGAGCGTCAGGCCTTTGAACGCCCCCGACAGCGGCACCACGATCGCGAGTGCGGGAACCACGGTGGGTTCGCCCGGATCACCGCCATTGCCACCGGTCAGCGGACGCGCAAGTGGCGAGCCCGCCGCTGCATTGCCGCCACCGTTGAACGTTGCGGTGAGATCGATCACCGTGAAGTCGGCCTGGACAGTGGTCTTGTCGAGGTTGGTCATCGCCGCGGGGTTGTAGCTCACCACGGAGGTATCGTCGCGTGCCACGGTGGTGCCGGCTTGGGCGCGGCCCAGGTTCTTGACGCTGGCCTCGCGCAACTGGAAGCCCGAGGCCTGCACGTGGCCGAATGCGAGCGCGCCGGTGATGCCCAGCGCGAGCGCGCTCAGGCGCGTGATGCGGTGTGCTTGCTTCATGCGTAAAGCCTCCATTGGAGTTGCAGTTTTCTGGGCCCCACAGTCGTGACGTGGGTACCGGCGGCGATGGGAGCGCGCGCGGGGAAATCCGCCGTACGACGCCGTATGCACTATATCGTGGCATTGGCATTAACCAGACGGTACAACGACGCTGCGCCCGGTCGCGCTTGGTTGCGCGTACTACGCCTGTTATTTTCCACGCCCGCACGCACCGAACCCGGTGCGCGCCGGCACCCCACCCGCATCATTGCCGCACGGAGGCTTGAGCGATGTTCGTTGCCTTGCCTTCGCGCGAAAAGCCGCCCAAGCGCTGGGCGATGCCGCTGGTGTTTGCGTTGCTGTGGGCGTGCTTTGTCGCCTCGGCGCTGTTGCCCGATGCCGAGCAACGCAAGTTGATGCTCGATTGGGGCGCGCTGTCGGGCGGGTTGGCCACGCCAGCCGATTGGTGGCAGGCACTGCGCGACCGCAGTGCGGCGCGGTTGGTAACGGCGCTGTTTCTGCACGCCGATTGGGCCCACTTGCTGGGCAATCTTCTGTTCCTGCTGATCTTTGGCTGGCCGGCCGAGCGCGCGATGGGTTCGTGGCGATTCCTCGCGGTGTTCCTAGTCGGCGGCGCGATCGCCAATCTCACCGCAGCGCTCGCGATCGGCACGCCCGATCGGCTGATTATCGGCGCCAGCGGTGCGGTATCGGCATTGATCGGCGCGTACCTGGCGCTGTTTCCGGGGGCGCGACTGGGCGTGGTGGTGCCACTGGGGGTGTTCCTGGAATTCGTGAAAGTGCCGGCGGCGCTGTTGATCGGCGTCTGGGCGCTGCTGCAACTGGTGTTTACCTTCATCGGCCCGGCGTTCGGCGCGGTGGCGTGGTCCGCGCACCTGGCGGGGTTCGCATTCGGCGGTGCGTTTGCGTTGGTCGCGCGCGCCGGCATCGCTCAGCGGATGCGGCGCAAGCGCGGGTTCTGAGGGAGTCGGTGCCAGGAAAAGCAGTGGGCGAAGTAACTAAAGAAGCGCGGAGGGACCTGCGTTTTCCGTCGTCTATGCACCCGTGGAAGGGCGACGGTGCGCGTCCAAGTCCTATACTCGCCGCATGGCCAAACCCCTCTACAAAGTCACCTTCCTCAACACTGGCAAGGTTTATGAGTTGTATGCGCGACACGTGTCCTCGGGCGCGTTGTGGGGCTTCACCGAGATCGGCGAACTCGTGTTCGACATGCACGACGGGGTCGTGATCGACCCGACCGAGGAGCGCCTGCGCGACGAGTTCGGCAACACGCGCGTACTGCATCTGCCGATGCAGAGCATCGTCCGGATCGAGGAAGTCGAGCGCAAAGGCCCATCGGCAATCCGCGACGCCAGCACCGGCGAGCGGGTGGTCACGCCGTTCCCGCTGCCGGCCAAGCCGCGCTAGACCTTACGGAGAGATGCGATGCGATTGAATCAGGTGACCTTGCCGGTCACGGACATGGAGCTCACTGCGGAGTTCTACCGCAAGCTGGGGTTCCTGCAGATTGTGGACACAGCGCACTACGCCCGCTTTTCTTGCCCTGACGGCGACGCGACGTTCTCGCTGGCACTGCGAGAAGACGCAGGCACCAACAATGCCGTGATCTATTTTGAACTCGACGACCTCGACAAGCAGGTCGCAGCACTCGTACAGCGAGGGTTCGTTTTTGACCAGCAACCTACCGATATGCGCTACCTATGGCGCGAAGCCGTGCTCACAGATCCCTCTGGCAACAAGATCAAGCTCTACTTTGCCGGGGAGAACCGTCTCAATCCGCCGTGGCGGGTGGAGCGTACCGAGGTTTCATCGGCTGCGGCCTAACAATTCGTTCAAGGTGCGACCGCTTCGTTAGAGCAAAGGCACGCCCGTCCATCCGCGTACGACCACATAACGAAATGGCGGCGACGAATGCTTTTGCCGCCACTACGCGGCTCGGCTCAACTCAGGCATCAGCAATACTCGCCCACGTTCCTACGCGACGAAGTGCTTTGGCTCGCCCACCGCCAATGGCGCCCGGCATTGAGGCGATACGCCGGTAACGTCAGCTGTTGTGACGCGCGACCCGCAGCGCTGGCTTATTACGGCGAAGTTCTGCTCCGCTGCTTTCGCCCTCGCGCCCAGCGTCAGCCCTTGGCCGGCGTAATCGGCGCCACCGCGACAGGCTTCTTCAACTCCAGCAACGCCGCCGCGATCGGCGCCTCGCCCTCAAGCACCTCACCCACATTGACGCCTGGCATAGCCTCGTCGCCGACCAGATGCCCGCGCAGACTCGCTTCGGTGACGTCGGCGCGGCCGCCGTTTTGGGCATCCTTGGCCGGGTGCAGGATCACATCGGGGACGATGCCGAGGGCCTGGATCGACTTGCCGCTCGGGGTGAAATAGCGCGCAGTGGTGAGCTTGACCGAGTCGCCGTTGTCGAGCGGCAGCAGGGTCTGCACCGAGCCCTTGCCAAACGTGCGGCTGCCGATCACGCGTGCGCGGCCGTTGTCGCGCAACGCGCCGGCCAGCACTTCGGACGCACTGGCCGAACCCGCATCGACCAGCACCACGACCGGTGCGCCATTGAGGCGGTCGCCGGGGGTGGCGCCAAATTCGGCGTCACTGATCGCGATGCGGCCGCGCGTGCTGACGATCTTGCCTTTCTCCAGCAGGGCGTCAGCGATCTGCACCGCCGCGGTCAGCAGGCCGCCGGGGTTGCTGCGCAGATCGATCACCAAGCCGCGCAACTTGCCGCTGGCCTTGAGGACTTCCAGCTGGCGCTCGAAATCGGCGGCGGTATCGGCCTGGAAAGCGCTGATGCGTACATAGCCGTAGCCCGGTTCGAGCAAGCGGCTGCGCACGCTGGCGATGCGAATGGTTTCGCGGGTGATCGATACGTCGAACGGCTTGTCGCGTCCCTCGCGCACGATCGTGAGCACCAGGGTGCTGCCGGGTTCGCCGCGCAGCGGACCGGAGCTGTCGCCCTCGTCGGCTTTGAATGGCTTGCCGTCGATTGCGGTGATCACGTCGCCGGACTTGATGCCCGCGCGCGCCGCCGGCGTGTCGTCGATCGGCGCGATCACCCGCAGGGTGCCGTCGGGCTGGCGCAGCAACTCGACGCCGATGCCGTCGTAGGCACCACGCGATTGCGAGTCGAAACTCTCGGCGTCGCGCTTGTCGAAATAGACACTGTGGGGGTCGAGGTCGAACAACAATCCGCGAATTGCCGAATGCATCAGCTTGTCGTCTTCGATCGGTTCGACATAGGCCTGCTTGATCGCGTTGTACACGGCAACGTAGCGGCGGATCTCGTCCAGCGGCACCTTGGAATCGGGGTTCTCGCCCGCGTTCTTCTTTACCACCGGCGTGGCCGGGGCGTCCTTGACCGGTTGCGCCGGCGGCGGTGCAGGCGGAACTTGCTGGGCCCAGGCGGGCACGCACAGCACGGCGATGACGAGGCCAAGCCGGGCCCATTGATGCAAACGCATACGTACACTCCGGGAAAGAATCAGCAGTTGGACCGCATAAGGCGGCGGCGGTTCGCCGCCGACGTCCGTCGCACACCTCACGGTAGGCAATGGCGCGGGAAGCTTCTGTTAAGGGCGCCGCGCGGCACGCATCAACGCCGCAGCCACGTCGTCGGATTGACCGGCTGGCCGTTGCGTCGCAGCTCGAAATACAGCGCCGGCCGCCCTTGACCACCCGAGCTGCCGACTGTGCCGACCGACTCGCCTCGCTTAACCTTCGCCCCAACGTCCTTGAGCAACGCATCGTTGTGGGCGTACAGGCTCATGTAGCCGTTGCCATGATCGACAATCAGCAGCAGGCCGTAGCCGGTCATCCATTCCGCATACACCACTTGGCCATCGGCGACCGCCTTGATTGAACTGCCGGCGCCCGCTCCGATCAGCAAGCCATCGCTGCTGCGACCGTCGGGCATGGTGCCGCCGTACCCGGCGAGCAACGCGCCCGAGACCGGCCAGCCGAGGCCGCCGACCTGCAACGCCGGCGCACTGGCCTCGCGCGGTGGCGAGCGCACAGCCGACGCCCGCGTGGCCGTTCGCTTGGTGCCGTTGTTCACGTTGCGGGTGGCGATTTTCGTGGCCTTTGCCGCTTTGGCGTCCTTTGCCGCTTTAGCGGCGGCCACGGCTTTGCGCTGCGCCTCGCGCGCGGCGGCGGCGCGCAATTGGCGTAGCAGCTGTTCCAGGCCCTTGGCATCGCGCCCCAAGGCTTTCTCGCGCGAGCTGCGGTCCTGATAACGATCGTCGATCTGCGCCACCAGCGCCGCGCGCGCCTTGCGGTCCTGCTCCAGCTGGCCGAGCTGGGTGCGCTGCTGCCGGCGGGTGCTGTCGAGCTGCGCCTGACGCGCGCCGATGTCGCGCTCCAGCGCCTCGACCTCGCGCAGTTCCGCAGTCAGCGCCGCAATGCGCCGCGCCCGGTCGCGCTGCGCATAGCGGTGGTAGGTCAGCACTCGGTTGCTGTCGGCGACGCGGTCCTGTGCGAGCAGCGCTTTCAGCGGCGCATTGCCGCCCTGCGTGTACGCCGCGCGCAGCAGCCGCGCGAGCTCCTCGCGGCGCGCACCCAGGTTGTCCTGCATGGCCGCACGACGCTGCTTGAGCTCGACCAGCACGGCCTGGTCGCGCACCAATCGGATTTCGGTTTCGCGCAGGCTACGGTTGGACTTGCCGACCTTTTCGTCGACGCCGCGCAGCTGCCGCGACGCATCGCCGCGCTGGTCTTCGAGTTGCCGCCGCTCCGCCGCAACTGCTTTGAGTTCGCTCTTGATTCTTTCGAGCTTGCGTTCGGCTTCGCGGCTATCCTGCGCAGCCGCCGGCATCGCGAGCGACAAAGCCGCCGCCAGTGCAAAGAAGCGCAGCCCGGGACGGGGCCCGACACAAAAACGTAAGCAGAGTGCGGCAGGCACGTGGGGCATCGCCTGCTCAGTCCTGGGCTGCGAGCAGCAGGCTTTGCCCGCTCATCTCGACGGGCTGCGGCAGGCCGAGCAAGTCGAGCAAGGTCGGCGCGACATCGCGCAGCGCGCCGCCGCTGCGCAACGCCGCGTGGCGCGACCCGACATACACCAGCGGTACCGGCCCGACCGTGTGCGACGTATGGGGTTGCCCGGTGATCGGGTCGCGCATCATCTCGACGTTGCCGTGATCGGCGGTGATCACCAGCGCGCCGCCCACCTCGCGAACCGCTGCACCGACCGCGCCGATCGCAATGTCCACGGCTTCGGCGGCCTGGATCGCCGCAGCGAGGATGCCGCTGTGGCCGACCATGTCTGGGTTGGCGATATTGCAGATGGCGACGTCGATTTCGCCGGAGCGGATCGCCGCGACCAGCTTCGCCGTGACCTCGGGGCAGCTCATTTCCGGTTGCAGGTCGTAGGTCGCGACCCGCGGACTTGGCACCAGCGTGCGCGTCTCGCCCGGAAAGGGCTCTTCGCGACCGCCGCTGAAGAAAAACGTCACGTGTGCGTACTTTTCGGTCTCGGCGATGCGCAGCTGGGTCAAGCCGTGGCGAGCCAGCACTTCACCCAAGGTGTTGCGCAGGTCGTCCGACGCGAAGGCCACTGCTGCCGGCAGGCGCGCGTCGTATTGGGTGAGGCAAACGAAGCGCGACAGCTGCGGACGGCGCGAATCGAAGCCGGAAAACCCCGGCGCGACGAATGCGGCCGCAAGCTGGCGCGCGCGGTCGGCGCGGAAGTTCATGTACACGATCGCGTCGCCGTCGCGCATCGGGGCGCTGCCGCCGCGGGAGTTCGAGGTGATCACCGTCGGCGCGACGAACTCATCGTTCTCGTCACGCGCATAGGCCTCACGCAGCGCGGCCAAAGCATCGCCGGCCACGTGCTCACTGGAGGCGTCGACAATCGCATCCCAGGCGCGGCGTTGGCGATCCCAGCGCTCGTCGCGATCCATGGCGAAATAACGACCGCTGACGCTGGCGATGCGCGCATTGCCGACCCGCGCGCACGCGGCCTGCAGCAGCTCCAGGCTCGGCAATGCCGAACGCGGCGGCATGTCGCGGCCATCCAGAAACGCGTGCACGGCGACATCGGCAACACCTTCGCGGCGCGCGAGTTCCAGCATCGCCAGCAGGTGTTGCTCGTGGCTGTGCACGCCGCCGGGCGACAGCAGGCCCAGCACGTGCAACGTGCCGCCGTTTGCCTTGACCGCGGCGCACGCTGCGCGCAGTTCGGCATTGGCGAAGAAGCTGCCGTCCTCGATCGCGGCATCGATGCGGGTTAGGTCCTGGTAGACGATGCGTCCAGCGCCGAGGTTCATGTGGCCGACCTCGGAATTGCCCATCTGCCCTTCCGGCAGCCCGACGTGACGGCCTTCGGTGTGGATCAAGGTGTGCGGGTGCTGGGCCAGTAGCCCGCGCCAGTGCGGCAGGTGCGCCTGTGCCAGGGCATTGTCGGCCGGGTCCTCACGGTGCCCCCAGCCGTCCAGGATCAGCAGCACGACCGGTGCGAGGGCGGGCTTGGGTCGCACGGCGGAGGCTGGCACGTTGTGGGATCCAGTGACTTCAGACAGGGGCGGATTGTAGCGAAGCAGGTTAAACCTACGCCGTCCACGCGGCATCCCAGTTGTACACCTCATCCAACGGATCCCAACCAATGAAAGCACTGACGCCCGTCTCGCCGATGCGAGCCACCCCGATACGCGGCCATCGCGGGCTTGCCCTCTCGCTGGCGCTGGCATTGGTCGCGCCCACCGCCCTCGCGCTGGATCGCAACATCGACAAGGTCAACGGCAGCATCACCGTCGAAGCCGGTGAGCGCTACGGCGAGCTGGGCACGGTCAACGGCAGCATCAACATCGGTGCCGGCGCCCGGGTGGCCGATGCCGAAACCGTCAACGGCAGCATCCGGGTGGCGGAGAACGTGCAGGTCGGCGGCCTCTCGACAGTCAATGGCAGCATCCGCGTGGCCAGCAACGTGACCGTGAACGACGATGTCGCGACGGTCAACGGCAGCATTTTTGTCGATCGCGGCAGCAGCGTGCGTGGCGATGTCGGGACGGTGAACGGCGGGATTGGTTTGGTCGATACCGACGTTGCGGGCGGGATCGAGACGGTCAATGGCGACATCACCGTCGGCGTACGCTCGCATGTGACCGGCGGCATCCACTATGAAAAGCCGACCAAGCAATGGATCTCGCTCGGCAAGCCCAAGCTGCCTCGCGTAGTGATCGGGCCCCATGCCCGCGTCGACGGGCCATTGGTGTTCGAGCGCCCGGTCGTCCTGTACGTCCATGCCACTGCCCGGACGGGCCCGATCACCGGCGCTACTGCCGTGCGCTACGACGGCGCCAAGCCGCCGCCGCGATAACCCCAGGCGCCCACTCAAGGAATTTGGAGCTGGGTTCGGTCGTCGCGTGTGCCTCTCCAGCCCTCGGGTGTCTGGGCAGGCATCGCTGTGACCGGTGCCGTGTGCAGCTGTGCCACTGCCTACCATCCAACAACGGCGCCACACGGCGCCGTCGTTGTTTTCCGCTAGGCTTGCCTCGCCATTCATCCGAGAAACCTTGATGACCTTAGCCACCGCTTATTGGTGCGTGCTGATCGCCGCGCTGCAGCCGTACCTCTGGATCGCCGTAGCCAAGGCCAGCGGTAAACGCTACGACAACCGCGATCCGCGCGGTTGGATGGCGCGCCAGGACAACCCGCGTTCCATCCGCGCCAATGCCGCGCAACTCAACAGCTACGAGGCGTTCGCGCCGTTTGCCGCCGGGGTGATCCTCGCCCAACTCGCCGGCGTGCCGGTCGACCGGATCGCGCTGCTTGCGATCGCGTTCGTGGTGTTGCGGATGATTTACGGCATTTGCTACCTCGCCAACGTCCACGCACTGCGCAGCCTGATCTGGTTCGGTGCATTCGCCTGCGTGGTGGCGTTGCTGGTGCAGGCCGCAATGCGGGTTGGCACGGGGTTGGTGCCCTGAACGAACTCTTCTCACCGTGACCGATCCCAGCCCCGACAGCACAGTTGGCCTGCAGCGTGCGCTGCAAGCGCAGGGTTTTAGTTTTGTCGCCGGTAGCTCGATGCACACACTGCTTGAGCGGTATCGCCCACTCGAAGACTGGGCACCATTCGCTGCCAGTTGGGACACGCTCGGGCCCGACACCTACCTTGCGAGCCGCGGGCGGCAGCGGCGGCGTAGGCATGCGGTATTCATGGTCGCAGCCGACGGCACGATCGTGCGCGCACCGCACCAACCCCATTACCAGACCCTGCAGTACAACCCGCTCCAGGGCGATATCGAGCGCTGGTTCGAGCCGGTGCTACCTGCGGTCGCGGCGAGCAGCAGCCTGCGCGCAATTCTCGAATTCAGCCGCGATTTCTTTGGCGCACTCGCGCCGGAGGTGGCTGCTTGGCAGGTGGAACTGCACCAGTTTCGGATCGAGGCACAGGCCGGCGAGCCCGGTGAGCCGACGCCCGAGGGCGTGCACCGCGACGGTGTCGACTACGTGCTGGTGCTGCTGATCGACCGTCACAACATCGCCAGCGGCACCACCACGATCCACGCCGAAGACGGCCGCGAACTCGGCCATTTCACCCTGACCGCGCCAATGGATGCCGCGCTGGTCGACGATACCCGCGTCTTCCACGGCGTCACCGCGGTCACGGCGCTTGACCAGGCACAACCCGCCCATCGCGATGTGCTGGTGGTAACTTTCCGCGCCCAGGAACACCACATCACGGCACCTGCTGGCCCCGACGCAGTCGGTTAGCTCCTTGCACACCCACACAGGGTGAACCGCGGCCTTTCAGGCCTGTCCATGGCCGTTGCAAAGATGAGGGGCGCAGTCGCGACAGCGGCGACCGGCGAAGGTCGCGTACTCAAGTGCCTGACCATCGTTGACGACGCCACGCACGAGGCCGTCGCCATTGAAGTCGAGCGCGCGATCTCCGGCCAGATGCTAACGCGGGTGCTCGATCGCTTGGCGCTCAGTCGCGGCTTGCCGCGGGTGATGCGCACCGACAACGGCAAGGAGTTCTGCGGCAAGGCGATGGTCGAGTGGGCGCACGCGCGAGGCGTTC
>JAYSZI010000035.1:0-24076 GCA_043738095.1 Lysobacter sp. | reverse complement strand
CTGCCCAGGGTGAAAGCCAGGTTGCTGCCGGTATCGCCATCGGGCACCGGAAAGACATTGATCTTGTTGAGGACATCGCGGTCGGCGATGACCCGGCGGGCGCCGGCGATCAGGGCCCGGCGCAGGGCAGGGCCGCGGATTCGCAGGTGGGGAGCTCGCAGGGCAATGGCATTCATCGTCGCGAAGTCTGCCGCATGCCGCGTCAAGGGCCATGCTGCGCTGCATCATGGCCCTGTGAAGTCGCCCGGTTCCGGATACACTTGGCCAATGCAACTATTTGCCCGTTCGGCGCATCTGACCTTGCATGACCCGCCATGAGACCGCTGACATGTCCCGTTTGCTGCTGGCCCTGAGTCTGTTCGCCTTTGCCGCGATTGCGTTGGCCAACGAGCCCACCGCAACCGACGACACGCCTTCGGCCAAGCCGGGCAAGGCCGTCTCGCCCGCCGCCAGCGATCCGGAAGCGCCCGCCGCTCCGGCGGCCACGCCCGCGCCAGCGCGCAGCAGCACGCCCCGCCCGGCGCTTCCGCGCTGGAACAGCCTGCTCCCGGGAATGATTCGCTAGTTCAAAACACGGGCGGGAAATGCACGGTGAATCGCGCGCCACCCAGTTCAGTCGAACGCTCGACCTTCAACTCGCCGCGATAGGCGCGCACGATGTCCTGCACGATAGCCAGGCCGATGCCGTGCCCGTGCACGCGCTCGTCGCCACGCACGCCACGCTGCAACAGGTGCTCCACGTCTTCGGGCGGAATGCCGTCGCCATCATCTTCCACCGCGAAGAAAACACCGGGGCGGCGATTGCCGTCCGCCGGCTCGACCTTCACGGTTAGCAACACGCGTTGCTTGGCCCACTTGAAGGCGTTTTCCAGCAGATTCCCCAGCAGTTCCTGCAGGTCGCCGATCTCGCCATAGAAACTGGCGTCGGCATCCACTTCGAATTCGCAGAACACACCGTTGGCGATATAGACCTTTTCCAGGCTGGCGACGATTTCCTCGGCGCGCGGCTCGATGCTGATCGGCGCGGAGAACAGGGCATGCCCGCTGCGCGCTGCGCGCGACAACTGGTAGGAAACAATTTCATTCATGCGCTGGATCTGCGCGGCCACTTCGCCACGAAGCTCGGCTTCCTCGGCACCGGAATCCAGGCGCGAGCGCATCACTGCCAGCGGCGTCTTCAGGCTGTGCGCCAGGTCGGCCAGCGTATTGCGGCTCTGGTCGAGGTGCGTGTATTCGCTTTCGATCAGGCCGTTGATGCTGTCGGTGATCTGCTGCAATTCCGGCGGGTGCCGCCCGGACAATCGGTCGGCGACGCCGCGACGCACGCGCGAGAGTTCGCTTTCCAGCACGCGCAGGGGTTGCAGGCTCCAGCGCAGCACCAGCATCTGCACTAGCAACAACAACACCGCGGCCATGCCCAGGTAACCCCACAGGGACGCGCGGAACACACCGACCTGGCGGTCGAGTTGTTCGGCATCTTCGTAGATGGCGATGGTGAAACGGGTGATGGTGCCTTCCTGCCCGGTCTCGCCCTGTTCCCAGGCGACGCCGGTGCTGAAGCGGTAGTACTTGTGCACGACACCCTTGTCGTCGACAAAGCCTTCAAGTTCCGGTTCGAAGCGCTGCTCGCCGGCCTTCAGCAGTTCCGGCTCGGGCAGGTTGCGGCCGAGTACCGAGGGCGAGTTCCAGTGCAGGGTCTTGCCGCGCACCACCGCATACAGGCCGCTTCCGGGCTGGCGAAAACGCGCATCCGGGGCCTGCCCTTCGGGCGGCTCGATCAACTGGCTGTCGCGGGTGAATTCGAACGCGCCCAGGTAGGCGTAGGCGTCATTCTGCAGGCGTTCCTGCAGGTTGCTGATGGCCGTTCGCTGGAAGGCCTGGTCCAGGGCAATACCGGTCAGCCCCAGAAAGGCAACCAGGCCAAGGCTCGCCGCCAGCAACTGGCGAGCATGCAGTGAAAGTGCACGCCTCGCCACGCGGGGGACCTTCGCGACGTTATTCGCTACGCGGGATAGCGAACCGATAACCGCGGCCACGGACCGTCTCTATCGGCTTCAATTCGCCTTCCGGATCGAGCTTCTTGCGCAGGCGGCCGATGAAGACTTCCAGCACATTGGAGTCGCGGTCGAAATCCTGCTGGTAGATGTGCTCGGTGAGGTCCGCCTTGGAGACCAGCTCACCGGCGTGCATCATCAGGTACTCGAGCACCTTGTACTCGTAGCTGGTCAGGTCGACGTTGATGCCGTTGACGATCACCGTCTGCGCGGCGAGGTCCAGCACTACCGGGCCGCATTCCAGAGTCGGCTTGCTCCAGCCCGCAGCGCGGCGCACCAGCGCGTTGAGGCGAGCGAGCAACTCCTCGACGTGGAAGGGCTTTACCAGATAGTCGTCGGCGCCCTGTTTGAGGCCTTCGACCTTGTCCTGCCAGCTGGAACGCGCGGTGAGGATCAACACCGGAAATTTTTTGCCTTCGTCACGCAACGCCTTGATCAGTTCCATGCCCGACATCTTGGGCAAACCCAGATCGATGATGCCCAGGTCGAACGGCACCTCGCGGCCCATGTACAGGCCCTCTTCGCCGTCTTGTGCAGCGTCCACCGCAAAGCCTTCGCGCTTAAGGCGCGCGGCCAGGGTTTCGCGCAGGGGGGCTTCGTCTTCGACCAGCAGAATGCGCATGTAAACTCCGTTCGCGGGCGGTCGTGGACCGATACACCGAGAGGTTAGTCGTTCTTGCTGTCGTCGCGGCGTGTACGGTCGCCCGAGCGCTCTCGCGGCCGCGTGTCGTCCATGTAGACCCGGACCCGGCCACTGGCATCGACCACTTTCACCCGGCTCACGTCGCGACCATCGGACTGCACGCGCTCGGCGCTGAGGACCTCCCCTCCGCCGGAGGCGCGCTCCACCCGCCGCACCGCGTCGGCCAACGCACGATGGTCGGCTTGGCGATCCTCACTACGGTGGTCGCGGACAGCCTGAGTGCGCTGACCACGGCTCTGGGCCAACGTGACGCCCGTCACCCCAAGCGCCACCACGGCCAGCAGCACGATGGCTGGCAGACGGGGCCAAGGACGGAGGAGCGCGGGAATCTTCATGGGACGACGAAACCTGCGCAAACAGTGCGCTCAGGCTGCATTCTCGAAAGCCAGCAGTGAATCCGGTCTGAACTTTTCCTCACATGACCCTCACCGTTCAGCCGGCGCCCCGATCGGTCCCAAGATTACCAAGACAGCGCGCCTCAGAAGATTTCGCCTACGCAGCACCGCAGGGAACCGCCCCCGGCTTCGATTGCGTCCAGCTCGACCGTGCGCACACCGAAACCGGCGGCGGCCAGGGCATCGCGACTGGCGGGCAGCAACGACTGCGCCGCCCGAGCGCTCATCCACACTGTGCTTTCGGACAGCGCGATCGCATTGCCGGCAAACGCGGCGTGCTCCTGCGGCGACAGCAGCACCGCGTGCGGCGCGTACAGCGTGGCGATTGCGGCGACCACCGCCGGGTCGGCGAACCCAGCGGGGCAGGCCAGCACCGCGCGGCCGGACAGAACCGCGAGCACAACGTTGGTGTGGTATTCGCCTGCGGCCAGGTCGAACAGCAACGTGGCGCGCAGGCCAAAGGCATCGTGCATCAACCGCGCGCCCTGCTCGTCGCACCGCTCCGACAGGCCGCAGAAGCCCAGGCCTCGGGCCCGGTCGATGACCAGCGCGCCGGTCAGTTCGCACGGATGGGCTTGGGTGGACAGGTCGATCGGCGCGTAGCCAAGCACACCGCCGAAGAACTGGCGAATGTCGCCGCGCGCGGCTTCGCGCTGGCGGACCGGATGGCGCATGCGTCCGACCACGTAGCGCGGCGAGGCGTCGGGATACAAACGCGCATCCGGGCGGGCGGTGGCGAACACGTTGTTCGGGAACAACGCATCGGGCGTGTCTGCGGCGCCAGCGAAACACACCGTCGGTAGAACTTCGGCGAACGCTCGATGCAAGTTGCGGTGTTGCGCCGAGGCGCGGTCAGCATCGAACGCAGCGGCCGCCGCCATGTAGCGATTGTCGGCCGCGGACTGCACCGCAAGCTGGAAGCCGTCGGGCGCGACCAGGAACGCAGCGCGTGCGGTGGCCGGGCCGAAGTCGGTCGGCGTGGCGCGGGCGAAGTCCAGGAACGCGGCGATGTCGCGGCTGATCATGCCTGCCCCACGTGCCGGCGAACGACAAGGTCGTCGTGCTGCCCTGCGGCGGGCCGCGATTCGGTTATCGCCAAGGCGCGCTCGATCAGGGACCAGTCAGCGCCGGGCCGGTGCGCGCCTTCGCTAAGGATCTGGCGGAACGCGCGGCCGCCATGCTGACCATGGAACAGGCCGAGCAAATGGCGGGTAATGTGCTTGAGGAACACGCCGCGTTCGAGCTGCATCTCCACGTAGGGGCGCAGTGCCCGGAGCAACGCAGCGCGCGATTGCAACTTGCCGCCAAACCATTCCACATCGAGCCGGTGCAACAGATACGGCTCGTGATACGCGACGCGTCCGAGCATCGCGCCGTCGGCGTGTAGCAGGTGCGCCGCGGCTTCGTCGGCCGTGGCGATGCCGCCGTTAACGACGATGGCCAGATCAGGGCGTTCGCGCTTGAGCCGCCAGGCCCAGTCGTAGCGCAGCGGCGGCACCTCGCGGTTCTCCTTCGGCGACAAACCCTTGAGCCACGCATTGCGCGCATGAATCACGAACAAGCCACAGCCGGCGTCGGCAATGCGATCGATGAAAGCCCGGAAGTGGTGGTAGTCGTGGTCGTCGTCGACGCCGAGGCGGCACTTTACTGTCACCGGCACGCCCCGCCCCAGATCCGCGCAGGCCCTAACCATCGCCGCGACGGACTCGGCCACCAGCGCGGGTTCGCGCATCAGGCAGGCGCCGAAGCGGCCGGCTTGCACGCGATCGGAGGGGCACCCGCAATTGAGATTGATCTCGTCGAAGCCCGCCTCGGCCCCAATCCGCGCCGCCTGTGCGAGCAACGCCGGCTCGCTGCCGCCAAGTTGCAATGCGACGGGATGTTCGCCAGGGTCCAGCGCCAACAGCCGCGCGCGGTCACCGTGGATCACCGCGTTGGCGTGGACCATCTCGCTGTAGAGCCGCGCGTGCGGCGCCAGCAGGCGATGGAACACCCGGCAGTGGGAATCGGTCCAGTCCATCATCGGGGCCACCGACAGGCGCACGGATTGCGCGTACCGGGCCTGACGGCCGGTTGCGTGCTCGGCGTTTTCTCGGGCGGGATGGAGGTGGGTCATTGCCGCCCTATTCTCGCCTATCCGGTGCACGTCAGGCAGGCAGCGCCGGCATGCGCTGGTTACTCGCTTGAAAGGTGGGCGATCGCCTCGGTGGCGACATCGCGATTGTCGTCGTCGAACGGCGTCACGGTCATTTCTACAGGGGTGCCGTGATCCAAACAGCGCGCGTTGACGTCGATCCCATCGGGATGGCTGCGCGGGATGTAGAAGCTCTTGATACCGCAATGCCGACAAAAACGGTGGCGCGCGGCACCGGTATTAAATGTGTACTCGACCAGATCATTTGCGCCTGCCAACAGGCGAAAACGGGATGCCGGGACGATCAGATGCAAGTAGCCGGTCATTCGGCAGATCGAGCAGGTGCAGTCGAGCACGTCGAGAGCCGCGGGCGCTTGGACTTCAAAACGAACGCGGCGGCAATGACAGCCGCCGCGATGCGTAACCAAGGGTGCTGATGCCGGCAATTTCACCGGCGCAGATTAACCCTTGCCGCCACCCTTATCGCCCTTGCCCGGGCCTTTGGCCTTGCCAGCGGCCGGGCTCTTGGTCTTCCCCGGTGCGCCATGCTCGCTATGGGCCTTGGATTTGCCCGAGGCATTGACCTTGGCCTTGCCCGAGGCATTCACTTTGGTCTTGCCCTGGGTGGCATGCGCCTTGCCATGACTGCTCTTGGCGCTCTTGGCCTTGCCCCGATTCGGGAAGTCCTTACGCAGATCCGCATCGATCACAATCGGGCGCGCCCAGCGGTCGTAGGTAGGCACGAACCCGCGCTTGAGACGATGGAACTCGGCCGACCCAGGCTTGATGCCTAGCTCCTTAGCAACGACGCCCCACCCCTTGCCGTGGCTGCGATCCCATTCGTCGACGACGTAGCGGCACGGACGACCAATGGTTTGGGCGATCGAGCACGCATAGTAAACATCGCCCGGCGCCCAGCGCCGCGTACCAAGCAGCTCGTTCACCAGCTCACGCGGGGCGCCGTAATTGCGCACCATCTCGTCGACAAACGGTTCCCGATAGCGAGTGCCGTAGCGGTTGACGTCGTTGAGCTGATTATCGACCCACACATCGCCGCTACGCGGGTTCCAGCTGAAGGTGTAGTCCTGCGCAGCAACCGAGCCGGTAAACCCGGCAATCACAAGCGCCAGCACAGACAGCTTTGATTTAAGTTTGAAAGCCATGCGGATTTCCTTTGGACGACAACCGCCCACTGATGAGTGACCGAAGTATTGGGTCCTGCCGGGTGAACTGCTTATGAAATTGCCCGCGGCGATGAGGCCACCAGTCAGCTTGAAGCAACTTGCCATCAGCAGTCACCATCGACTCGGACCACTTCACGCGACACCCTCCCGAGTGACGATAAGGCGACGAACCGGAGTGCCGTTCGCCGCCCCGCCGTCGCGACTCCTCAATCGTCGTAGCGATGTTTACGGCGGTACCGGTCGTCATGATCGTCGTCGCCGTCACGGTCATAACGCGCGTCGTAGTACTTGGCCTTGCACTTGCCATGCTTGTTGCACTTCACCTGCGGGCTGGGCGCATCGCGGTGGTAGCCGTACGCGTTGCCGTACGGCGGCGCATTACGATCGTGGCGAACCCCTTGGCGGTAATACACGGGATTGCCGTAGCGATCCCGCTCGACGATCAGGCGATCGTCATTGCTGTAGTTGCCGTTGCGGTAGTAGGGCGTGTTGCCACGCAGCACTACATCGGCGACGTCGACCAAGACGCGAACCAGATCGTCGCCGCTTTGGGCGAAGGCCGGCACAGGCGACAGCGCCGCGCAACCGAGGCCGGCGGCCAGGATAGTGGGGGCGAGCCAGCGGGACACACTGGACATGGTGATCTCCTGTTTGCTCCGCACCACGCGGAACGTTCGGCGACGATGCGACAACACGCCTGAATCCGCTGCCAATCCCGCTGCCATTTGGGTGCCGCACTTAGCTGGCGTTGGGGTGGGTTTAGGGCCGCTGGGTGCCTACAGTCACGTGGTCTCTGTCGCATCAAGCGGGGCCGTGGTCGCGAGGCGATGAGTCGCTTCTTTTCACTTCTCAACCGAAGGAACATGCCCTTCGACCCTGATCGCTGCGATGCCGCTAAGCCATCGTTGGCTTGGGCGATGGCACCACAATGATTGCAGCGATCTGCGGCGCGCTCGGATGTAGCGCGGCCTCAGCGGAGTGTTTGCGCGGCGATTTCACGCACCGTGGCCGGCAACGCCGCCGCGTTCTCGACCTCGCGCAAACGTGGCGCGTCCGCAGCGATCTCAGCTTCGGTCTCATGCGCCCAGGTCGAGTGGTAGGGCACGTGCACGCCCCAGCCGCCCAGGGCGAGCACGGGCGCGATATCCGAGCGTAGGGAATTGCCGATCATCACAAAGCGTGCGGCCGGCAGGCCAAACTCGTGCAGCAGTCGCGCATACGTCGCCGGGTCCTTCTCGCTGACGATCTCGATGCGCCGGAACAGCTGGGCGAAGCCGCATTGCTTCACTTTGGCCTCCTGATGGAACAGGTCGCCCTTGGTGATCAGCACTATCTGGTACTCACTACCAATTTCCTCGACTGCTTCGCGGATCCCAGGCAGCAGTTCGACCGGATGCTGCAGCACGGCTTTACCGAGTTCAACGATGCGATGCACATCGCCGGCACTGATGCGCTCGCCCGTGATCGCAACTGCGGCCTCGATCATCGACAGCATCATGCCTTTGACGCCGTAGCCGAACAGGGCGATGTTGCGCTTCTCCACGTCATACAGGTGTTGCTGCGCGCGCGCGTCGTGCAGATCGACGTAACGGCAGACAATGCGCTCGAACTCGCGTTGGGCCTCGTCAAAATAGTCCTGGCTGCGCCAGAGGGTGTCGTCGGCATCGAAACCGATCAGACCGATGCCGCGATTCTTATGCGCTTCCATTGCCGCAGTATGAAACCGTAGCGAAAAAAAAGGCGGCCCGCAGGCCGCCATGGTTCGCACAGAAACCGGCGTTACTTGCTGCCGTCGGCGCCGGGGCTGCCGCCCTGCAGTTGGGCCGTATAAGCCTTGTACTCATCGGTGGTGAGCGCGCCGTCGGCGTTGCCATCGGCCCGGTCGAATACCTTCGCCAGGGCCGGCACGGTCCCCGCCTCGGCCTTGGTCAGCTTGCCATTCTTGTCGGCATCGATGTCCGACCAGCTCTTCTTTGGCGGTGCGGGGGGCGGTGCAATGGAGGACGTACTGGCCGTTGCGGGTGCAACGCTGGGCTGGGTGGCCTCGGTACTGGCCTCGATGGTCGCCGTGGTGTTCTCTGTGCTCGTCGCGTTCTGGGTGGTGGTCGCAGCAGGCGTGGCTTCAACCGTAGCCGCGGCGGACTGCGCGAACGCCAGCGGCGCGGACAGCGCGGCCACCAAGGCGAACGCACCGATCACGGACTTGCGAGAAAGGATCTGCATCATTGTTGTCTCCACAGTTTGAAAAAGGTCAGCGCGGGCCCGGAACTACTCTGGGGGATTGGACCGCACGACCGCACCTTGCCCAGCGCCAGATGAACAGCGTTGCAGGCGGCTTGGTTAAGACAACGTTGGTTTAACCACTGCGTCCGTTACTGACGCTAGACGGCCCCGGCAGGTCCCGAAATAACCGCCACCTGGCGCGTGCGCGCGCCCTGGCGAGGCGCGAAATGGCTGAATCAAAACACAATCTTTACGAACGGCAGGCTGCAACCCATGAACGCTTACAGAGACGCCAAAACCCGGCGGCACGCGCTGGGCACTCCTGACGCTAAGCCTCGTTCTCGCCCTGCGCAGTGACCAATGGGGTGCCGTTCTCATCGAAGCTCACCGCGACATTGATCGGCCTGCAACACACCTGACAGTCCTCTACGTACTGCTGCTCGCCGGCGGAATCATCGACGAGGATGGCGATCACCTCGCCGCAGTACGGGCACGCGATGTCGATCGAAGGAAGCATGTCGTATCTCCGCCAAACGCAAAAAAGCACCCTACACCCGGCGTTCTAGCCTCATCACACGTGAATAACCAAACGCGGCGAAAGCTGTGGGCGTGGGTTGATGGTGTCCGCATGCGGCGGAACGCGCCTCCAACGGAGGAACAATGAAGATCCGACACGTGTTCAGCACGCCAGACCTCGACACCGCCCGCGAAGCCATGGCCGCCGCGCGCGCTGCCGGCATCGACGACGATTGCATCCTGCTGGTCGCCCGCTCGGACATCGAGCTGGAATCGATCCCCAACGAGCGTCAGGAAGCCGATAGCGATTTCATTCCCGCCGCCCTGCGCGGCGCAGGCTACGGCGGCGCCGCAGGATTGCTCGCCGGGCTGGTGGCGGTGGTGATTACCCCCATCGGGTTGACCCTGGCTGGCGCCGGCGCGATCGCGTTGGCCGGCGCAATGGTGGGCGGCTGGGCGTCGGCATTGGTGGGTTCGTCGCTGGCCGATCCGGTGCGGCGCAAGTTCGACGACGAGATCCAGGCGGGCAACATCCTGATGGTGATCGATGCGTCCAAGGAAACACTAGCCAGCGCCGAACCGGCCATCGTCGGCGCGGGTGCAACGCCGCTGCCGTTCGAGGCAACCACGGCGCTGATCCGCTGACGTCCGCGGATGCGATCCGACGGTATCCCGCGTTCAGCGATATCTCACGCTTGCTCGACAAGATGCGCGGCATGTTGCTTACCCCAAGCGTGCAGCGCACGCGCGAACCCAGGAGAACACCGTGGTGAAGAAGACTGAGTACGACGTCGCGCAGGTGCAGGAACTGCTCTATCAAGCCCTGGAAACGGAAATCGGTGGCATTGAGATCTACAAGAACGCGGTGCAATGCGCGGTCAATCCGGACCTCAAGAAGGAATGGACCGAATACCTGGAAGAAACCAAACACCATAAGCAGGTCCTGCTGGGCGTGTTCGACGCGCTCGGGTTGGACCCCGCGACGCAGACCCCGGGGCGCCAGGTCGTCGCTCATATCGGCGCCTCGCTGGTGCAGGCAATGAAGATGGCCAAGCAGGCCGGCGACGCGCGTGGCGCCGAGCTGGTGGCCGGCGAATGCGTGGTGCTGGCCGAGACCAAGGACCACATGAACTGGGAACTGATTGGCCATGTGGCCGAAAAGGGCAAAGGCGAGTGGACCACCGTGCTCAAAGCCGCCCACGCCGAAGTGGAGGACGACGAGGATCATCACCTGTATCACACCACGGGTTGGACCCGCGAGCTGTGGATCGATTCGCTCGGACTGCCGGCCGTGCTGCCGCCGCCGGAAGAGGTCAAACAGGTTGAAACCGCCATCGGTGCCGCACGCGCCGAGCAGCAGCGCGACCAGATGATGTAGTTTCTGCTCCACAGCATGCAGTGAAGGCGCCGATAGGCGCCTTCACTGCATTAGCCACCTGCTCGACTCCCAATGCCACCACGTCCGCCACGGAGGCCTCCGCGATGATCATCAACACGTTGACGGCGGCGTGCCTCGCAGCACTGCTGGCCGCTTGCACCAGCCACGATGGGCCAGCCGACAAACGGCAGCCAAGCGCGATGGCAGCGACGCCCGCCGAAAAGTCCAAGCCACCGGGCCTGCCTTTCGGGACGGCCGAAATTGCCACGTTCGACGAGCCCTGGGCAATGACATTCCTGCCCGACGGCCGCCTACTGGTAACGGAGAAACAGGGTGCATTGCGGCTATTGGATCCATCTGCCACCGCCACCATCGGTAACGTAAGCGGGGTACCGAAAGTAGCGTACGGAGGCCAGGGAGGGCTCGGTGATGTCCTCTTGCATCCGCAATTCGCCAACAACGGGCTGCTTTACCTCAGCTTCGCCGAGGCCGGTGCCGGCGGCATGCGCGGCGGCGCCGTGGCGCGCGCCAAGTTGACGCTCGATCACAACGGTGGCGGCACGCTGTCCGAGCTGGAGGTGATCTGGCGGCAGGTGCCCAAGGTCAGCGGCCAGGGCCACTACGGCCACCGCCTCGCGTTCGGTCCCGATGGCCACTTGTGGATCACGTCCGGCGAAAGAGAGAAATTCACTCCGGCGCAGGACATGCAATCGAACCTTGGCAAGATCGTGCGCCTCAATGACGATGGCTCGCTTCCAGCGGACAATCCGTTTGCGAAAGACGGTGGCGTCGCAGCGCAAGTGTGGACGCTCGGCCATCGCAACCCACTGGGCATCGCGTTCGATGCGCAGGGGCGGCTGTGGAACCACGAAATGGGCCCGCGTGGTGGTGACGAATTAAACCTGGTCGAGCGCGGCGCAAATTACGGCTACCCGATCGTCTCCAACGGCGACCATTACAACGGCACCCGAATTCCCGATCACGACACTCGCCCGGAATTCAACGCCCCAAAAGTTGCTTGGACTCCGGTGATCTCACCGGCCGGATTCGTAATCTATTCCGGCCGCCGGTTCCCGGACTGGCAGGGCGACGGCCTGATCGGTGCGCTGTCGGGCGAGGCGCTGGTGCGAATCGAATTTGCCGGCACCGATGCGCGCGAGGCCGCACGATATCCGATGCCGCACCGCATCCGCGAGGTCGAGCAGGGTCCCGACGGCGACATCTGGCTGCTTGAGGACGGAGCCAAGGGCGGCCTGTTGCGACTAACGCCCGGAAACTGACTCGTGCGGGCGGATCACGATCTGTGATCCGCAACCAGGGTGGCCGGAAGGCCATCCGGCTGTGCCCTCGGGTTGGGTCTGGGTGTTACGTGCGGCGCTCTTTCGAATACTCCTGCTGGTCGCCCTCCGCCTGCGCGCGGTAGTCGAGCCGAGTGACGAATCCGTCCGATGGCGTCTATGAAGCAGTCATCCACCCGTTTTGTCTGCCGCTGGTGCGGCCGTGGCGTTGGGTCCAGCAGCGCACGAGGGTCCATCCGCGGCTACCCGGACTGGCTGTGGGCGCCATTCCGCCGTGCGATGAGTCGACGTTGCCCGGACTCACGGCCGCTGGCTCTACTTCCAAGCGGGGCGCCGGCTGTGTTCCAACGGCACCTGCACGCGCTTACGACGCGTGGCTGCACCTCCCCGATGAAAGCGCGCGCGGTGGTGAATGTTGCTGTGGGCCGCGCGAGGCAGCGGTCTCACCGATAATCGGGCCTTGGTGTCCGGCTTCATGGCACCGTGGGCATTAGTGCACAAGCGATGGCGGCTTTCATGAGGCCACTCCCGAGGGAAATCACAACAACGTGCTTACCCTGCCCTTCGGCTCTATGTCGCAAGCACGCCTGCGGTTAGCCTCGTTTCACGCCCACGTCGCAATCGTTTCCAAATGATCCGATTCTGTGCAAGCGGATCGCTATCATCGGCTTACACACTCAGGGGAGCGCGCCATGTCGATCACCTCAAAAGCGCGACGCGACGCCCGCATCCGGCGGCTGGCGAAGTTGCGCAACGCGCCGGCCCCAGCCTCCACTCCGATCGAACCGCACGCGGAGTTGCGCGACCAGGACGGTCAACTGCTCGGGGGGATTGTCCGTCGCGAAGGCGAATGGACGCTCGGACTGGGCGGACGCATTGTGGGCGGCTCAGACAGCGCGGCGCGGGTGCTGGCCATGCTCAAACGCGCCGCCGTGCTGCACGAGCGCGATGGTGCCAGCATCCGTTTGAGTTGCTCGTCTGCGCTCAGCATCGCCGCGCAGCAGGAGGTCAACGCCCAAGGGCTGAGCTTCGCGCAGTACGAAGCCAAACTTGCCGAGGAAATGGCCAGCGGCCGTAGCCCACCGTTGTCGCCACCTGACGTCAGCGAGATGTTGCACTGAGGCAGCGGCCGGGCGTGGGCATATGAACTCGGGGCGACATTTTTTGTAGCGGCCCGCTCCACGCACTCGCCGCTCGCTGGTCATGCGTACCGCTGCCCGGCCTCAAAGCGCTCGCGCAGCGCGGTTAGGCTGAGCGTGAGCGCCAGCTGGTAATGCGGCACGTCGCGGAACCTCGTCCAATCCCCGCCCCACTCCAGCGCCGGCGAGCGGCCGATGCGCGCGGCAGCGATGTAGTCGGCCTCGCGCAGCGAATAGCCGCCTGCGGCGCTGAACAATCCGATGTCCCAGGCAATGCCGAAATTGTGTGCGCTGCGCCCACCGCGCGCCTGGGTGACGATGGGTCCGGGATTGCCGAAGCGGCCGCGCCGAAACAGCTGGTTCTGCTCGTCGTAGGTCCGCGTGCCGGAAATGATGCGGACGGTGAGGCGGTGACCGGTCAGCCGTTGCAGGAACGTTCGCGCCTCGCGCTGGGCCCGCAAGGCCAAACCCCTGATGGCCTGTTCGCTGCGCTGGTCGAACTCACCCAACGTGGCGCGCAGCTCATCGGATTGCGCCTCGAACGCGCTCGCTGCGCTCTCGGTAAAACGTCCCCACACGCCGTCGAGCGCGTGCTGGTACAAGCCTTCCGCAGCGAGCAGCCGCTGGAAAAACAGCACGTCTGGCTGACTGAGTGCTTGGCTCATGATGCGCGGACCTGGGCTCGGCTGCCGAACGTATCAGGCATTACCACACCGGGAAATACACACGCCGGTCCAGCGATGCGTGCAGACCTCGATCCTCGCCGACGCGCCGCTATTGCGCGGCTTTCAAAGCCACGCCGCCGGCAGGCTTGCCGCCAAGCGCTTCCCGGTAGCGCGCGTGCAATGCCAGCACCTTGACCAGATATGCCTGCGTTTCCGCGTAGGGAGGCACACCGCCGTAGCGCGTCACCGTGCCGATGCCGGCGTTGTACGCCGCAGCGACGAGCGTCAGGTCGCCCCGATAGCGCTTCATCAGACTTTTAAGCATGCGCGCGCCAGCGCTGATCGATTGGGCCGAGGAGAACGGATCGATGACGCCGTATTCCTTCGCGGTCATCGGCATGAGCTGCATCACGCCCTGCGCGCCTTTGGGCGACACCGCAGACGCATCGAAGCCGCTTTCAGCATGCGCAATCGCGCGCAGCCACGCATCGTCAACTCCCGTCGCCTTCGCCGCGGCCTTGAACTGTGCCGCGTGCCGGTCCAGCCGCGGCTTGCCGACCTTGCCCAAACCCGGATGAGCCGGTTCGCCCGGCGGCGTCTTCACCGTGAACGCTAGCACCTTTACCGAACCGGGCAGCTTGCGCGTGCCGTAGACGGTCTTGCCGTCCTGCACGCGCTCGTACAGCGTGCCGTTGATCACGCCCATCGCGCCCCACAGGTTGGGCAGCGCTGCAGCGTTGTCGTCGACCTGCTTGGCCTCGCAGCGCGAACCGGGCTCGGGGGCCGTAGCCAGACTGACCGTGCCGTCCTGTACGCAGCGATACACCGTGCGCGCGCGTGCCTGGAGGGGCACAACGAGCAACACACAGACCAGCACGGCGAGAGCGAAACGGCAAAACATGCGCGGATTCTAGGCCAGTTGCCTGAACCAAGGGATGTGCTGATGGTTTACCCGGTTCCGGATCGACGCCGGCGGCACAGATCCAAGCCCAGTTCATCCCACCAACTTGTTATCTGGCGCTAACACGACGTTGCACCTACAGCTAACGAAAAATGAGTAGCGTGAACTCGGTCGCACCGGAATGACCCATGGCGACCACGCGTGCCGGCTCACCGGTGTGCCGGCCAGCAATGGGAGGACTCGTATGCGTAGTGACAAGCAAAAACTCACCGCAGAGAAAAAGCTAGCGGCAAAGAACCAGCATCAGGATCCGGCGAATGGGCGCCACCCGCAATCGGCCGCCAAGCAGGGCCAACAGGAAAAAACCACGGATCACCAGAAGGTTCCCCGCCAGGATGTGCACATAGGCCACACCCTCCACTGACCATTGCGCTTGGATGCCCCGCAGGGGACAAGGGTGCGCACAGCGCCCTTGTAGCAAGGCGCGCCCGGGTAACTTGGAACCTACGCCAAACAAGCGCCCGCGGACACTGGCGCCCTTTCCCACAAGCCGATAGCGGACTAGCCGCGCGGGCTGACAAAACACCAAACGGTTGGTCGCTGGTTCGCCCAAACCCGAGCAAGCCTTGTGTCCGCGGTCTGCCCACTCACCGCCGCATGGGTGGCCGGCAGCCGTAGGTCACGCCACGCCATAGCCACTCGACGGGACCGAAACGGTACCGCGCCAGCCACCATCGGCTAAGGGCAATCTGTGACAGGAACACCCCGAACCATACGGTGACCACCCCCGCGAGCCCGTAGCGCGGGCCAAGGCCGAGGCCAATCCCGTAAAACAACCCGATGCCGACCAAGGTTTGCCCGAGGTAGTTGCTCAAAGCCATCCGGCCCACAGGCACCAACTGGTGTAACACGCGTTGTCCCCGGCGCGTGCCGAACACCCACACCAACCCAGCCATGTAGCCCAAACCGAGAATGGGTCCCGCAGCGCGATTGAGCACCCGCAATAGCAGTTTGGCGCTATCGCTGTGCTGCCAGCCGCCGGGCCACGGCAGACGGCCGTAGTCGGATAACGTCAGGGCCAATGCCAGCGCCAGCCCTACCGGAAGCGCCAGCAGCAGCCGCCTCCAGAACTGCGCATGTGCGACCGGATCGCGCAGTGCCCCGCTGCGGCCCAGCGCCATCCCGATCAGCATGCAACCCGCTACCGACATCGCGGTGCCCCAGTGCGCTGGCAACCACCAGTCGGCGAAGAGGCGATTTCCGCGCAGCATCGTGGACCAATCGCTGCTGCTGAAAGCCGCCAACGCGGCGGCATAGGCCCTGTCCTGGGTTACCAATGCGAGCTCCGCCGCGGGAAACAACTGCGCCAGCAAAGGCTGCACGACGATCATCACAGCGCCCAGGGTTACCAGCCGCGGCGCGGGCCAACCGTACAGCGGCAGCAACATCAACCCCAGCACCGCGTAGTAGCGCAGCACATCGCCCCACCACAACAGATACGCGTGCAGCAGGCCGATGACGAACAACGCGCCCAAGCGTCGCAGGTAACGTCGCTGGCCTGTGGGATGGCCGTTCGTACGCTGCATCTGCAACGAGAACCCGACACCGAACAACAGCGAAAACAGGGGGAAGAACTTGCCACTGACCAGGACGGTGAGTGCCGGATCGAGCAGGCGATCGACATCCGCCGTGGCCAGCGCAGCCATGGATTGGCTGGGCAGGAACGCGTACAGCGAAAACGCCACCAGATTGGCCAGCCATACCCCGGCCAAGGCGAAACCGCGCAATGCATCGAGCAAGTCGAGGCGCTCGGTCGGATCGGTCGTCTGCGCACGTCCCAGGACCGGCGCTTCGTAGGCCGAAGCGACGGCGGCCAGAACCCGTTGACTGGGCGCTTCCAACATTACTGGGCCGTCGCGGCGTATCGGTTCAATGGGGTCCTCATCTCAGTGTTGTGTTGGCCAGGGATATGGCCGCAGATGCGATTCAGGGAGCTCGCTGTGGGGCTCGGCTTTGTCCTCGGACTCACAGGATGGGGACACGTCGCCGATGACCGCCATCACGCAGGCCGGCGGATTGGCGAACGTGGCGCCGCGTCGAAGCGAGCGACGGAAGCCATGACGCCGTAATTGAATGGGCCCCGCGGCTCGGATTTCATCATCTTGCATCCCCGCGGCGAAAACCTGGTTCGGGCGCCGCCGGGTTATGGCAGGATGCGCGCGTGTGTAACCGACACCTCAGGGATTCAGTCTGCAGTTCTTGGGATGACGCTACGGCGGCAGGCGCATGCAGCGCGTTCGCGCAACACCCATCTCCCTGGGCCCGCATGGACTTGCCCCGGTCGCAGCTAGCGCTGCCCTATCCGGAGTTAACGGGCCGCGGACCACGTCGGGGCCACGTCTAGGAACCCAAAACGGGCCGGCTCGTCAATCAAAGCCGTCGCGGGGCCGATATGCGAGGCCCCGGCGTTGGCGGCGCTAAGACAGCGCGCGCTCGATGACTTCGAGCGGGGAGTTGGTCAGGGTTTTGGCTATCTCACCGACCATCCGCTGCACGGTTTCCTTATGCAGCAGCGGCCGCATGAGTCCGAGGGTCTGCGGATCGGCGATGAGCACCAGGTGCTCGTACCGATTCTTGAGCGCGCCGTCGTTCAAGCGATGGGCCAACTGCTTTGCGAACGTCGCGTGGTCGATTTGCTTGCCAGTAGACTCCGCCGGCAGGGCGCCCGCGGGGCCGTCGTCGTCCATGTTCATGAGTTCCAACAGGTCCTGCTGTTGCAGCGTCAGTGCGTTGTCTTCGCCGATATTGCGGAACACGCGCGCGCTCTCGCCATCGGCTACCACCACCAATGTCCCGGCAGGAATCTTGTCGATCATCGTCGCTCTCCTCGTGGGGGGTAACGCACCGCGGCTGGTACGGTCTGCGCGAAGGAGTCTAGGTGGCCCAGCGTGATATTCGCGACTAGCCGCTGTGGCGCATCCACAGGCAGTCGATCAGGTCCAGGCCGATATGGATCAACAAGCCAATGCCAAGCAAGCGCGTCGGCATGGGAATTACCATCGCGCCGTAAACGAAAATCGCCGGGGCCGTGTGCAATGGATGGAAGCCAATGCTGCAGCGGTCGGGGGCATAGATCGGGTCGGCGAGCAAGTGATCCAGATCGATCGCCCATCCCAGCAACAACAGCAACCAAGCGTGCTGGAGCGTACTCAATCGCAGCATGCCCAAGTGATGCATGCGCACCGGGGGCACGCTCTTTTTGGGCGTGCCCGCTTGCATCGCAGGCGATCGCTGCGGGTGGCGAAAAAACAGCCACGCCACCAGCCCCGGCACGGCGACGTGCAGGACTAGGTGGATGATCGCGCGCAGACTCACGCCCTCAGCCCAACGCTAGGCGCGTAGCAGTGGCCGGAACGCGCTATCTGAGGGGAACTGCGCGCGACTGGGCAACGACGCCAACGCGACCCGATTCGGGGCTTTGGGCTCGGACGTATCGCCCGCCGCCGACGCGCCGCGCTGGGTGGCCTTGTGCGGGATCCGCCACAGTTCGTCGGCTGAGTAGTACGACACGCCCCGTGTCCAGCGCGCATTGCCGCTCTTGGCGTCCTCCTGGATGGCCAGGCGATCCTGGCCGCGGGTCAGGTACAGCGGCGTCCACAAGCCTTCTTTAGCGTCGGCCGACAGGCACACAAAATAGTGCTGCGCGGCAACCGCATCATCGGGCTCGACCGTGTGGCTGGCGCCAAACCTGAGAAGTTCTTCCGGATACAAGTGCAGCACCAGTCCGGGACCGTAAACGTGGGCCATAGCGTTTCCTTTGGTGGCGCGCAAAAACCTAACGCCCCTGCATCCTAGTCCTCTGCGCGGCCCTGGAGTGCCCTCGCCGCACACACGGATGGACGCGGTGGCCTCAGCGCCCGAGCGGGCTTCCACTTCCCACGTAAGCCTGACCCGACGGCAGCACGATCTATAGCGAATCTGACCAGCCTCGGCATGCCCACCCCCGCCGCCACATTTCGCTCCCGCAAGCGGACCGGGGCAGCATTCGCGCGACGAGGCGGTGTGTGATCGAGGAGGGCTATAGCTTTCTTGGCGTCATATGATGGCGCGTTTGCGTCGTCGGGGTGACGGCGCTTCACAAGGAGAGCACCAAAATGTTCTGTCGCAGGATTGCAGCACTGTTGTTGTGTGGCCTCGTGTACTTGCCCGCGCACGCCGCCGGGGTCACCAGCGATAACCTCCAGGATGGCAAGGGGATCATCACCGATTACACCAATATGACGGAAAACGAAGCCATCGAATGGATTTGGATATCGCCCAACGTGCGTCTATCCCAGCACGGTTTTGTAGTCGCACCGGCGGAAAATCTCACGTCGCTTGCAGACGCGGACATGGAGCGGGTACTGAATTCCAACCTCGACAAGGCGTTGCAACGCGTAGGCGCGAAGAACAAAGGTGCCAAGGTGCTGCACGTCAAATCTGCCGTGTACTGGGCGGCTCGGGCCAGTGCGGCCAAACGCTGGATTCCGTATGCGGGTGGTCACCTTGCCCAGGCGGGCGTGGGTATCGAGCTGGTTTTCTCCAATGACAAAGGCGAAATCGTTGCGAAGGTGCGTCACTCCGGCAGGGAAGGTGAGGAGCTGCAACATGCAGCGGAAGAACTCGTCGAAGATATCCGCAAGTTCGTCGAAGCCAGCTGATTGGCGCTTAACAAAAAACGGAGCGATCAGGTCGCTCCGTTTTTCATTTCATCCGATTGTGGGGTGGTCAACAGATATACGTGACGTAGGGCTGCGACCGAACGCGCCGATCGCGCATCACTCCCTCATCGTCACCAGCATTCCGCGGGAGACCGCCTTGGCCAATGCGGACACACTCCAGTTGGTCATGCGGATGCAGCCGTTGGATTCGGTCTTGCCGACCTTGGTCGGTGTCGGGGTGCCGTGGATGCCGTAGTGCTCCTTGCTGACACCGATCCAGGTGGTGCCCACCGGATTGTTCGGGCCGGGCGGAATCTCGGCCTTGGTGTCGGTCTTCTTGCTGTTGGCGATCAGCTTCGGGTCGTAATGCCAGACCGGGTTTCGCGCTACATCGGTGACTTTCCAGTCGCCGATCGGCAGCGGGAACTGCGCGCTGCCAGTGGTGACCGGGAAACGTGCGAGCACTTTGCCGGCCGCGTCCTCAAGCATCAGTGACGCATCCGACTTGTCCACCACCACCTTGGCCGGTTTGGGCAGCTGCATCGCCGCGGCCACATTCGGCACCGTCAAGGTTGCACCGGCCACGCTCAGGTCGGCCTCGGGATTGAGCTTCTTGATCAGCGCCGCACTGGAATGGAACTGCTCGCCGAGCTTCTCCTCGACCGACGCGTACGGCAGCGCTTTGAGCTTGGCCATCTCCATCGGAGCCGTCGGAGTCTGCTCGAACGGCCCGGCCACGTCTTCGGCAGTGAGCGTGTACTGGATCAGTATCGGCGCTACATCGCGGTTAAGCGCTTCCCAAGTGGCCGCATCGAGCGCCCCGCTCTCGGGCAGGCCGTTGGCCTTCTGATAAGCGGCGGCCGCTTTGCGCGTGTTGCCACCACCGGCACCATCGATTTCGCCGGGTGAGAAGAACGCGCGTTCCAGCAGCACCTGTGCGCGCAGCGGGCTGTCCTTGGGCAGATCGGCATCGGCCGGTGCGGCGCTCACGGCAACGGGCGGCGGCACTGCGGCGGTGGCGGTCGGATCCGGCGCCGCACTGCCATCTGTCGGCGCGATCGGCAATGTCGCGGTCCCTTCGGGCGGCACCTGCGACGGCGGAATGCCGGTCGCGGAGGTCGCATCGAGCGGACCCTGCGCCGTGGCAGCCGCCGGTGTACCGGGGGATGCTGCAGAAGCCGCGGTGGATTCCGCCGGCGGCGGAGACGACGGCGCACACGCCGACAGGGCCACAGGCAGGACCGCACACGCGAGCGCGAGGGTGGTCAGCTTCGGAAGATTCATCGTAGGCGCCGTAAGGATGAGGGTGGACCATCCTGTCGAACCCGGGTTCGCCCTGGCGTGAAGTTGCCTTCTTGATCACCGTTCTTTAGGAGAACCGCCGTTGCGTGGTGCGGAGACGTTCATGCATTACCCAGGTCGGCCGCGGGGCTCAAAGCCAATATTTCTATGCCCTCCAAAGATCCCTCACACCGGCAATCTGCATTCGCCACCTCTGACGAAGTCACGGGTTCCCTTGCAGGGCCGGCGCGCCAAACCGGTGCCGACCAGCGCCACGATCTGGGCGAAGAACAGCCGCCGGAAATTGCGGTGACGGAGAATCTCGATCATCAGCAGCGTCCTTGGGCCAAATGAAAGCGCTGCTGCGGATTCTTCGCCCAGCAGCTTTAACGCTTAGTGGCTGTGGCCTTCACTGCTTGCTGCTGCCTTGGCCTTCGCGGCTGCCCGTGCTTTCGCCGCGGCCCTGGCCTTGGCGGCGGCCTTCGCCTTCGCCTTCGCCGCCGCCGCCTTCATCGCGGCCTTGTCGCAACGCAACTTCAGCGCCTTGATGTCGGCATTGGCGATGTCGTTGGAATAGTGCTTGGTGTCTGCCAGTTGCGCGCACGTCGTCGGCTTCTTCTGTACCTCAGCGACCTGCATCAGGCGATCGAACTCCTTTGGGTCATGCGCTTTCGCGGGAGTCGCGAACATGGTTGACGCAGCGATCATGGCGGACAGCAGGATCAGTCGTACATTCATTGCATTGCTCCAATGGGATAATCAAACACGGCCGTGAAACGGCACTGCGTGGCGGTCGGTTATTGATGACCGGGGAGGTACAGCTTCTCTTGGAAGCCCGTGACTTCGACTTGAACAGTGACCGGCTCGCTGCCCCGATTGAGCCAATACCAGCCGTGGCTTCCGTCGAACGGGGCGGTGAACGAGCCGGATGCTTGGCGTTGCGTCTTCTCTATCCAATAACTGGTGTATTCGTCCTTGGCCGCGCCGGTGCGCTCGCCGTGCATATCGACGGCGACATCGCTGCTGGCTGTCCAATGAAACACCAAGCCGTCCCCGGCTTTCATTGCGGCTTTGATCTCGGCGCCCTTGCCAGGCGCCAAGGTCACTGACAGCGTGTCGCGCCGGTACGCACCCTCGCGCTTGCTGACGACGCTGGCCTCGACTGCCTTCAGCGGTTGCCCGACCGCGTCCAGTTCCGCTTCGGGTGGCTTGGCAGCGGCGGGCGTTGCCGGCAGCTCCGCGGCGGCGGCCGTCCTGGCCAGCACGTTGAGCCCGAGACGCCCGCCGATGCCGGTGGGGTCTATGCCGTACTCGGCTGGCAGCACGGCCGTGACGAGAATGACGCCGGCCACCACGATGGCGGCAGCGGTGGCCTTGAGCAGACGCCGGGTCGATGGCGCTTCGGATTGAATGTGAGACATGCCCTTCCTCGAATTACGAAACGAAATAGCCGGTGAGCTGGAAGCCGATCAACACAAAGCCCGCGGTCATCAGCAAGGTGTTCGCGGTGAATGCCTGGCGCGTGAACGCACTGGTCCGGCGCCAGAAGCCCATGACGATCAGGATGGCGCTGAGCGCCAGCAGCTGACCGAGCTCGACGCCGACGTTGAATGCCAGGATGTTGGGCACTAAGCCGTCACGCGACAGCGCAAAGTCCTGCAGCTTGGTGGCCAAGCCAAAACCATGGAAAAAGCCAAAGATCAGCACCGCAGCCTTGGTGTTGGGCTGAAACCCGAACCAGCGTTTGAAGGCGCCAAGGTTGTCCAAGGCCTTATAGACCACTGATAGACCGATGATCGCGTCCACCAGATAGGCATTGACGTGAACGCCGCCGAGCACACCATAGAGCAGCGTCACGCTGTGACCGATCGCGAACAGCGTCACGTAGGCACCGACTTCGCGCATGCGATACAGGAAGAACACGACGCCAAACAGGAACAGCAAGTGGTCGTAGCCGGTGACCATGTGCTTTGCGCCCAAGTACGTGAACACTAGCAATTGCCGGCCAGACGTTTGCTCCAGGAACGCCGCGTCGCCGCCCGTTACACCATGTGCCGAGGCGATGGTTGCCAGCAGCACCAGCGCAGGCAACGCCAACAACGTGCGCCATCGTTCGAGAACAAATCGGCGTCGGGAATGGGACAAGACAGCCTCCGGGCTAGGGATTGCAAAGGTTAAACGGCGACTCATGATGACGCCGCCACGGACGATGACTCTCGCGGTGCAACACCCGGTAAAGCGCCGGCGGCATTGGCAAAATTGGCAGCATGGAAGAGCCGCCCACCACTACGATAGTCAGCGGACGTTGCGCTCCGACGCCTGTACCGACGTTGAGCAGAAGGAGAACGAATCCGGGGCTGGCGACCAGCGCCGGTTGCAGGCATAGCACCCGCCGCTACCACTCATGCTTTCAAAAAAATGATCTGACCATTCCGGCCAAACGCTGTCGGACCGGCGCGATGGCGACAAGGCTGCCATGAACGCCACGGTTAGCGAGACACTGGTCGACGTCGAGCAACGTCTGGTCACGCGCATATGCGATGCGTTGCACGGGCTTCTGGGCGCGTGTTTTACGACACGGCCCTGAGCTACTCGCGCACTCTGGGCGCCCTATCAGGCGGCCCGACGAACCATTCTGATGTTGCCGCCTATCGCGCACGTTGTCTTCGTCTTCGTGGGTGGCTGTGTGGTCGCTCCTTCCGCTTCTGAGCAACCCGTACGGAAAGACGGACCCCTGCGTACGTCTACTGGACCAGGAGCGTCTTCAGAGGGCCATGTCATCGGGGCCGGGGGATAGGTCGGCCATCCGATCAATCTGCGCCCACCGAACCGGAGGCGTTGTCGCGGCGGAGAAGCGGTCCATCGACGACCGGCAACGCGAGCGGCTTGAGCACGCCGCCGGGGGGCCGGCGCGCATACTGTCTGATCAACGCGTCGTCACGCTCTGGAACCTGGCGATACAGCACGAATGGCCCCATGGTCCGCTGCCGCATGGCGAAGTTTCCGAGGTAGTAATCGCCCTCCTCCACATCGAATACGACGGGCTTGAAAGCCCGGTCGTAGAACGTCGAGGAAAGCCCTACGCCGCCGAGCATGCCGTACTGGATCCAGGTCATCGCATAGCGGCCCGGCGGGACGCACATTTCCAGGATCTCGCCGGTTTCGTCGCCGGCATCAAAGTCCTTGCCCAAGATGCCGAAATAGGCCTGGCCGACCTTCTTGTTGAGCGGTTCACGACCGAAGAAGAGGGTCGGAATCATGAGTTTGTAGCTGCGAGGGCGCGTACCCACGGAATAGAGGCAGGCCTTGGGCTCCTCCTTTGAGGCCAACAACGACTTTTGCCAGAAGCCACCGTGTTTCTGCGGTTCGCCTGCGTTCGCTGAAAGTGCCAGCGCAACGGCGAGCAGCCCAACCACGGCGAGTGCGTTCTTGTTCATTGACGATCCCCCTTTCCGCACTGGAGTCTAACCGGCCTCGCGGTCCCTCCGTGGTCGGCGAGCGTAGA
>JAYSZI010000034.1:0-8202 GCA_043738095.1 Lysobacter sp. | reverse complement strand
CCTACCTCGGGCTCGGCGGCTTCGGCCTGTCCGCCGACTGTCCGACCGAAGTGTCGGTGGCGGCGTGGGAGATGGGTCCGTATCTCGGCGCCGGGGTGCTGGAGCAAGGCATCGATGCGTGCGTGTCGAGCTGGCAGCGATTCGCGCCGAACACCCTGCCGGCGGGCGCCAAAGCCGGTGGCAATTATCTGTCGGGCCAACTGGTCGCACGCGAGGCGCGTCGCCTGGGTTTTGGCGAAGGCATTGCGCTGGCGTCGACCGGCTTGCTCAGCGAAGGCGCGGGCGAAAACCTGTTCCTGGTGTTCGACGGCGCGCTGCACACCACGCCGATCAGCGCCGCACTGCTCAACGGCATCACCCGCAACACCATCATCCGGCTCGCGCGCGACGCCGGTATCGAGGTGGTCGAACGCGATCTGCCGCGCGAGTACCTGTACCTGTGCGACGAGTTGTTCATGTGCGGCACCGCGGCCGAGATTACTCCGATCCGATCGGTCGACGGCCGCCAGGTCGGCGCGGGCAAGCCGGGACCGCTGACGAAACGCATGCAGGAATTGTTCTTCGGCCTATTTACAGGGGACACGCCGGACAAGTACGGCTGGTTGGAGCCCGCGGCCGAATGATCGCTTGATCGCTTGATCGCTTGATCGCTTGATCGCTTGATCGCTTGATCGCTTGATCGCTTGATCGCTTGATCGCTTGATCGAGTAATCATTTAGTGGCCCGCACCCGTAGGTGCGAGCGCGGCAACCCGAACCTTTGCAGGAAGATCTGGCGGCGGCTTCATCGAGGTCGCCGCGATCATCTCCACATAGAAGGCCGCCTTCGGCACTGCTGGTCGCCTCGCTTACGGCGGGGGCCTAGGCCGCGGGCGCGGGTTGGAACGTCAGCACCGCAACCACACCATGCTCGCGGCCGGGCGCGACCCTTACGTGCCAGCCGTAAAGCTCGCACAGCCGACGCACGATCGACAAGCCGATGCCACCGCCCTGCGAATGACCCGCGTGGGTGCCGCGATAGCCGCGTTCGAACAGCTTGGCAGCATCCTCGGCACTCAAACCTGGGCCCGAGTCGATCACTTGGACCGACTCGCCTACCATCCGCACGATCACTTCGCCGCTCTTGGTGTACTTGACCGCATTGCCGATCAGGTTGCCCAGCGCTACGGCGACGGCCGCCTCGGGCGCGTCGACTATCAGCCCGCGTTCGCCTTCGACGCGTAGCTGCAGCGGCTTGCCGGCCAGCTGCGCGCGATGGGCTTCGAGCAGCTGTTCGGCGAGCCTCGCCACGTCGGTCGCCCCGTGGCCGCGCTCATTGCGCGACAGCAGCAACAACGCGCTGATCAAGTCGGTGCACTGCGCCTCGGCGCGCTGGATGCGCTGGACGCGACTGCGGGTCTTGTCGTCCAGGTCGGGCTTGGACATCAGCAGCTCGACGGCGCCCTTGATCACCGCCAGCGGGGTGCGCAGCTCGTGGCTGACGTCGGCGTTGAACTCGCGGTCGCGCTGGACGACGTCGGTCAGACGGCCGGCATAGGCGTCGAGCGCCTCGGCGAGCTGGCCGACTTCGTCGTCGGGGAAATGCGCTGCAAGCGCCTCGGGCTGCGAACTGCGTCCGGATTGTTTTAGGCGGGTGGCCAGTTCCGACACAGGGCTCATTACGCGCGATGCGGCCCACCAGCCCACCAGCAAGGAAAGCAGGGTAAACACGATGACCGACAGGTAGATCGCCCGGTTGAACTGCGTTTCACTGCGCACCGACGAGGTCATGTCGTAGGCGAGAAAGAACCACGCACCCGGGGTTTTACGCACCGCCAGTTTGTAGGCAAGCGGATTGCCGTTCTCGTCGGTGCCAGTGACGCCGTGGATGCCGTCCTTGTAGCCGTACCACTCAGGACGGTTGCGGCGCACCGATTCAAATTTATCGGGGGTGTAGACGAACGCCCGGATCTGGTCCACGGCAAAGGCCGGGTTCTTTGGATCGAGCTCGAACTGGCGCGCGTACTCGGTGATGTTGCGATTCATCACGTCTTCGACCAGCGCGTTCTCCACCCGCGCTCGCGTCCAGTTGGTCGCAAACGCAAACAGCGCCGTCAGCCCGAAACCCAGCAGCACGAACGCGAGAATGATGCGGCTGCGCAGCCGCCGCCGGTAGCGGTGTCGCGCGGGTGCGGGCGGATCGGCTGCCGGCATTTAGGCGGTGGGTTCCGGTGCCGCGATCCGGTACCCGATGCCATGGCGCGTCTGGATCAGGTGTGACTCGAACGGCTTGTCCACGGCCGCGCGCAAGCCATGGATGTGCACGCGCAATGAGTCGGAATCGGGTAGCTCCTCGCCCCAGACGCGGGTCTCGAGCTCCTGCCGCGTGACCACGGCCGGCGAGGCTTCCATCAGCGATTGCAGAATCTTCAAGCCCGTCGGATTGAGCTGCAGTAGTTTGCCGCCACGGCGCACTTCCAGGGTGTCCAGGTTGTACTCCAGGTCTGCGGTGTTGAGCACGCGCGTCTGCACGCCACGGCCCCGGCGCGACAAGGCATTCAGCCGGACTTCGACTTCCTGCAGCGCAAACGGTTTGATCAGGTAATCGTCGGCCCCGGAATCGAACCCCGCGAGTTTGTTGTCCAGGCTGTCACGCGCGGTCAGCATCAGTACCGGCGTCTGCTTGCGCGCTTCGTTGCGCAGCTTGCGGCAGACCTCCAGGCCATCGAGGCCGGGCAGGTTCAGATCGAGCACGATCGCGTCGAACTCGTGGACCACGGCCAAGTGCAGGCCAGTGATGCCATCGGCGGCGAAATCGACGGTGTGACCGCGGTCTTCGAGGAAATCGCCGAGGTTGGCGGCAATGTCCTGGTTGTCTTCAATGACGAGAATGCGCATGGGACTTCCTGATGTGTGGCCGAGACGGTGCGTCAGCGCCGGTGCGGCAAAAGGCGTTAGACGAACGGATCGCCGCAAGGTTCCGGGATCTGATCGCTGAGCATGGCGGTTCACAGCGATTCTGCCAAAGGCGCTGTGGTGCCGGCTTCACCCAACTCTCGGCCGCGATGCAAAAAGACCCAAGCGCGGGGCCGCCGCGCCTGGGTCAAAAGGGTATTGCCCCGATTACCGCAACCTGCGAGCGACCAACCTGACGAGATGGAAGTAGCAGTGTTTCGGTAGGGCCAGACTACGTGCCCAGCGATTAAACGTCCGTTAAAAACTGCGTTAATTCCATGTGAAATCAGCTTGGTGGCTCAGACGCTTCGCTGCGCTGGGCGACGTGATTGCTGCCTTTTAACGCCATTAGCTACATGGGTGATGATCGCGCCCGCCACATCCACCCCGCTGGCCTCCTCGATCCCTTCCAGCCCCGGGGAGGCGTTGACCTCCAGCACTAGCGGCCCGCGGTTGGCGCGAATCAGGTCGACACCGGCCACCCCGAGCCCGAGCACGCGCGCCGCCCGGACTGCAACTTCCTTTTCGGCGTTGCTGGGCTTGATGCCCATGGCAGTGCCGCCGCGATGCAGGTTGGAGCGGAAGTCGCCCTTCGGCGCCTGCCGTCGCATCGCCGCAACGACTTTGCCGCCGACCACGAAGCAGCGCAGGTCTGCGCCTTCGGCTTCGGCGATGAACTCCTGCACCAGAAAATTGGCATACAGCCCGCGCAGCGCCTCGATCACCCCGCGCGAGGCCGACGGCTTCTCGGTCAGCATCACGCCCGCGCCTTGGGTGCCCTCGTTGAGCTTGATGACGTGCGGCGGCGGCCCAAGCATCGACAGCAGATCCGTGGTGTCGTCGGGGTTGTCGCCGAACACCGTCGCCGGCAGGCCGATACCTTCAGCCGCGAGCAGCTGGTGACAGCGCAGCTTGTCGCGCGCCTTGAGGATCGCGTCGGACGGGTTCGGGGTGAACGTCTCCATCAACTCGAACTGGCGCAGCACTGCGGTGCCATAGCGCGTCACGGACGCGCCCACGCGCGGGATCACCGCGTGATAGCCGGCGAGTGCGCGGCCCTTGTAATGCATCGCAAAACCGTCGCTGGCGATGCGCATGTAGCAGCGCAGCGGGTCGAGCACGCGGGCGCTGTGGCCTTGCACGCGCGCGGCCTCGAGCAGGCGCCGGGTCGAATACAGTTTGCTGTTGCGCGAGAGGATCGCAAGCTTCATGGGGCATGGCTCATGGCGGGTGTGGATTACCGAAGGGGGCCGGTGACAGGTAGGCAGCCGTGAAGGAAGGAACGCGCCGGATCGATGGTGAACACCCGGGCCATCGCGGTCCGGCCCAGCAGCATCGGGAACAGCATGCCGCGCCGATCCGACAGATTGATGTCGATCTCACGCTCGATGCCGGCCAGTCGCAATTGCGTGCGCACGAAGACGCGGTAGGTGCGGTGACCGCCCGAATCGGTGACTTCGCGTTCGTCGAGCATCGGGGCGGACGCTTCCAGCGCTGGACCCTGCACTCCATCGGGGCTCAAGCGGAAACCAACCCAGGGTGCGCCGCCTTCAGTGAAGCGCCAGTGCGCATCCACATGCAGCGCCGAGCTGCGCGCGCCGCTGTCGATCTTGGCGCGTACCGCGCCGATGCCCAGCGCGGGCAACGCGACCCATTCACGCCAGCCGAGCACGACCTTGATTGCCATCGCGCCTCCGCTTGTCTGCGTATATCGCTGCGCCAATAAAAACGGCGGCCCGCGAAAGAGCGGCCGCCGTTGCAGAATATTATGGAGCGGGTGAAGGGAATCGAACCCTCGTCAGTTGCTTGGGAAGCAACAGCTCTACCATTGAGCTACACCCGCATGCTGCGAAGTCTATGCCGCGGCTGCGCGCGTTGGCAACGTAAGGCGAGTCGAGACCTACCCTCGCCTTCCGCCGCAACCGCAGTGCCAGGCCTTAGAACCGGCCGCCGAGACTCGCGAACACCGTGCCGTGCTGGCCGCTTTGCTGGCCAATGGTGAAGTGGGTGCCGAAGTTGGCATCCAGCCCGAACACCTTGGTCCGCGCGCCGAGCAGCAGCGTCGTGTACTGGTGATCGAAGCTCGCACCTGGCACCGCATACGGCGCCGTGTTCGGCATCGATTGCAACTGCGCAAACGCCTCGTCCGGCGTGTCCTCGAACTCGCGGTCCAGGGTCAGTCGTGCGTACGGGGTCAGGTGCGCGGTGGTGTAGCTGACCTGCCAGCCGGCGCTGCCGATCAGCGAGTCGTACTGCTGGCGCGGATGCGCGAGCGAGGTCGACAGGGTCGGCTCGCTCTCGGCGAAGCCGTCGATGTCGATGTCCTGCGACAGCACACCGATCACCGGCCCGTGGCGCAACGCTCCGGCGCCGAACTCCCAGCCGCCGTTGAGGCCGACACTGAAGTTGTCGCCATCGGCCTGCCCACGGTGCACGCGGGTAGCCGCGCCCAGCTTGACGTTACGAGCGCTGTCGAACTCCAGCTCGGTCTGGCTGACCTGAGCATTCACCCACGCCCCGCCCGCGCTCCAACCCGCGTAAGCACCGAGGCTGCGATCGTCCTGATCGTAACTGCCACCGCCACGGCCAAAATCGATGTTCTGCCGGCCGACGCCGCCGAACGCGCCGAGCACCAGGTTGCCGAAGGCCCAATCCAGACCGACCGTCAGCGCCGGGCCAGCACCGTCGTAGTACTCGCGGTGATCGTAGCGCTGAAAATCGCCGCGCCCGTCGACCCACCAGCGCATGCCGTTGGCCTCGGGTTTGACCGCGAGTTGGGCTGTGACCCGCTCGGCGCGGGCACGCCCGACCATCGACACGACGTTCGGCATGGCCGCGATCTGCCGCGGCCCATCGAGTACCGCGACCGCATAGTCGGCCAGCAGCTTGTGCCCGCCCGTGGTCGGGTGCACGCCGTCGGCGTAGGCGTACGTCAGGTCGGCGCCCGGCGCGACCAGATTGCCCGTGCTGCAGGTCAGCGAAGAGGTCGCCCCGCACGCCGGGTTGGTGACGTTGGTGAAGCCGAAACTCGACGGATTGGCGCTGACCTCGCGCAACAGCCCGAAGGTGTTGAGCGGAATCACCCGCAGCCCACTCTGGGCGATTCCGCCGAACAGGGTCTGGTTGTAGGCATTGCTCAGCGCGGTGATGCCGGCCGAACCAGCCGCCCCCTGCGATAGACCGAAGGGAGTGAGCCCTACATCCGGCAGGGTCGGCACCATGATGTAACGCGCGCCGGCGTTTTGCAGTGTCGCGACCAGGCCGACCTGCTGCGTGGCAGCGCCGAGGAACTGCGCCTGCGTGGTCCGCAGCGGGGTCGGAACGACGTGGAAGAACAGGTCGTTGGCGCCGCCCCACACGGTGTACAGCGCGTTGGGATCCGCGCGCCCGCCGTTGGTGGTCAAGTAGCTGTTGATCTGCATCGTCAGCGACGGCGCCATGGTGGTGGGCCCCGACGGCGGGAAGCCCGGCTGCAGGGCGATACGCGCGCCACCGGCGGCGTAGTTGGTGCCGTCGGCCGGCACGATGCCGGTCGTGGTCAGCGTCCAGGCCGGCGCGGCGCTGGTGCCGTAGTACGCGGCAAGGTACTCGGCGTAGACCAGACCGGGATTGGTGGTGAAGCGGCCGACAAAGCCCGCCGCAGGTCCCGACACCCCGATCAGGAACGGCTTGTAGAAGCCCGCGTCGGTGAGGCTGTCGCCGAAGAACACCGTCTGCGTATACGGCCGGTCAAAGGATTGGGCGAGCGCGGGCGTAGTGGCGAGCGTGAGTGCGGCCGCCAGAACGGTGTGGACGAGTTTCATGCGTGGTTATTCCTGAGGTAGTGGGACCCACAAAACCCAACCTTTCTGTCGTCATGCCTTGCCGGCTAGACCCAGTGGCGTTGACCAGACCGCACCGTCACAGGTTCTGCGTCGGCAGGAATGACAAACAAAAAAGCGGCTTCTGAAGGATCCCCGATGGCGGCAGTGTGGCGACGGTGAAATAGTGATAGCCCCGCCCGGGCGCGTACGCCGGCGGATGGAGCGCATCCAAACACGCGCCGCCGCCGCGCACAAGCCGCGCCGCGACAAATGCCGGCGCCCCGGGCGCGGCCACGGCGATTCGTGCTGGTCGCCGGGGGTGTCGAAAGCGACAATGCGGCATGGATATCGTGCTCAACGGCCAACTCCGCCAGATCGCTGCGCCCACCACGGTCGCGCAACTACTGCAACTCGAAGGCCTGACCGAACGGCGCGTCGCGGTCGAGGTCAACGGCGAGATCGTGCCGCGCAGCCAGCACGACGCGCGGCCGCTGGCGCCGGGCGACCGCATCGAGATCGTGCACGCGCTCGGCGGCGGGTAGTGGCGCCACCCACGGCGTGACGGGCCCTCGGCCGTCGTCATGTACGCCGAGCCTTGCACATGAAGTTGGCGATCGCCGGCTCAATGATCGCTGACGACGCCCCCGCAACCGCAACCGCAACCGCAACCGCAACCGCAACCGCAACCGCAACCGCCGAAGATTGCGTCCGGTGCGATAATCGCCGAATGACCGCACCCCATTTCCTCGACCCCCTCATCATCGCCGGCAAACCCTACGCCTCGCGCCTGCTCACCGGAACCGGCAAGTTCACCGACCTGGAGCAGACCCGCTTGGCGACCGAAGCCGCGGGCGCGCAGATCGTCACCGTCGCGATCCGCCGCAGCAACATCGGCCAGAACCCGGGCGAACCGAACCTGCTCGACGTGCTGCCGCCCGAGCGCTACACGATCCTGCCCAACACCGCCGGCTGCTACACCGCCGACGACGCGGTGCGCACCTGCCGACTCGCGCGCGAACTGCTAGACGGCCACAAGCTGGTCAAGCTCGAAGTCCTCGGCGACGCGCGCACGCTGTTTCCCGACGTGGTGCAGACGCTCGCCGCCGCCGAGATCCTCGTGCGTGACGGCTTCGACGTGATGGTCTACACCTCCGACGACCCGCTGCTGGCCAAGCGCCTGGAGGAAATCGGCTGCGTCGCTGTAATGCCACTGGCCGCGCCGATCGGCTCGGGCCTGGGCATCCAGAACAAGTGGAACCTGATCGAGATTGTCGAGAACGCGAAGGTGCCGATCATCGTCGATGCCGGCGTCGGTACCGCCTCCGACGCCGCCATCGCGATGGAACTGGGCTGCGACGGCGTGCTGATGAACACCGCGATCGCCGGCGCCAAGGATCCGGTGCTGATGGCGCACGCGATGAAGCTCGCGGTCGAAGCCGGCCGCGCCGCATTCAAGGCCGGTCGCA
>JAYSZI010000033.1:0-25107 GCA_043738095.1 Lysobacter sp. | reverse complement strand
CCGTCGTTCCAGCTTGCCGCCGAACGCTACCTCGACCCACAGTACGCGCCCGATGCCGTTAGCGAACGCTGCGGCATCCCCGCCGACACCATCCGCCGGATCGCGCGCGAGCTGGCCGAGGCGGCGTTCGACCATCCGGTCACGCTGCCGATCGCCTGGACCGACGCCCACGGCCGCGAGCACGCCGAGATGGTCGGCCGCCCGGTCGCGATGCACGCGATGCGCGGGATCAGCGCGCACAGCAACGGCTTCCACACCTGCCGCGCGCTGCACCTGCTGCAGCTGCTGCTCGGCGCGGTCGACACGCCAGGTTCGTTCCGCTACCAGCCGCCGTTCCCGAAGCCAATCCCGCCGCCGAACCGCCCGGGAAAGACCCGCCAGGCCAATGGCGCGCTCGACGCCGCGCCGCTCGGATTCGTGCATGCGCCCGAGGACCTGCTGGTCGACGCCGCCGGCAACCCGCGCCGGATCGACCACGCGTTCTCGTGGGCGTACCCGCTGTCGGCGCACGGAATGATGCACACGGTCATCCGCAACGCCTGGGCCGGCGATCCCTACAAGATCGATACGCTGCTGATGTTCATGGCGAACATGAGCTGGAACTCGTCGATGAATACCGCCGAGACCATCGGCTGGCTCACCGACAAAGAGGCGAGCGGCGAGTACAAGATCCCGCACATCATCTACGCCGATGCATACGCCTCGGAGATGGTCGCCTACGCTGACTTGATCCTCCCCGACACGACCTATCTCGAACGCTTCGATGCGATCTCGATGCTGGATCGGCCGATCTCCGACGCCGACGGCGCCGCCGATGCGATCCGGCATCCGGTGCTGGACGCCGCCGAGCAACGTGAAGGCCGCGACGTGCGCGGTTTCCAGTCGGTGCTGCTCGACCTCGGTGCGCGTCTTGGCTTGCCTGGCATGGTCCACGAGGACGGCAGCGCGCGCTACCGCGACTACGCCGACTACATCGTCCACCACGAACGCGCGCCTGGCGTGGGCCTGCTAGCGGGCTGGCGCGGCGAGCACGGCGACAGCGAAGCCAAGGGTGCGCCGAACCCGCAGCAACTCGAGCGCTATATCGAGAACAACGGTTTCTGGCGCAGTAAAATTCCGGAGCACGCGCGCTACTTCAAGATGGCCAATCGCGGCTACCTCGACTGGGCGCACCAGATGGGATTCCTCGGCCACGCCGAGCCGATCGTGCTGCAGCTGTATTCCGAAACACTGCAGAAGTTCCGCCTCGCCGCGTTAGGCCACGGCGAACAGCAACCGCCGGCGCAGCATCGCGAGCGCGTCGCCACTTATTTCGATCCACTGCCGATCTGGTATGAGCCGTTCGAGGGCGCGCAGGTGTCGGCCGCTGATTCGAGCGATGCTTCCGCTCGTCATTCCCGCGAAAGCGGGAATCCAGTGACTTTGCTCTCGCCAGAACGCGATGACAGCAGCGTTCCAAGGGATCCCAGCGTCCGCCGCAATGACGGAAAAAACACTGCGTCTGAAAACCCCTTCCCGCTCAGCGCCGTTACCCAACGCCCGATGTTCATGTACCACGCATGGGGCTCGCAAAATGCGTGGCTGCGGCAGATCGCGACGCACAATTATTTGTACCTGCACCCGGACACCGGCGCGCGCTACGGTATCGCCGACGACGACTGGGTCACCGTGCAATCGCACCACGGCACGATCACCGTGCAGGCGCGGTTCGCCGCCAACACCCAGCCCGACACGGTGTGGACCTGGAACGCGATCGGCAAGCGCAAGGGCGCGTGGAAGCTGGCGAAGGACGCACCCGAAGGCCGCAAAGGTTTCCTGCTCAACCACCTGATCAGCGACATCACCCCCAAGGGCGACTACGCCAACGCCGACCCGGTCACGGGCCAGGCCGCGTGGTTCGACCTGCGTGTGCGCATCGCCAAGACCACGCCATTGAGCCAAACCGAACCGCAGTTCATGCCGCTGGCGTTTGCCGCCGCCGACAACAAGCCGTTGCGTTACGGCGTTGGGTTTCGTGAGAAGGATTCACGCGGGAAGCGCCAGCGATGAACTTGATGCGCCTGCTGGCCGGCTGGCTGTGCGTCGCGATTGGCTTCGCGCTGGTGGTGCTGCTTGGCCTGGGCGCGTTCGACCCGATCAATCTGGCGGCGGAGGCGACGTCGCTGACGCCCGTGCTGGTCGCGATGCTGCCGAGCGTGAGTTTCGGCATCGCGATCTTTGCGGTGGGCGTCTGGCTGATCGCGACCAGGAAAGCGAAATGACCGATCTGCCGCCGCCATCCAAAATAAAGATGGGCCTGGTGATCGACCTCGACACCTGCGTCGGTTGCCATGCGTGTGCGGTCGCGTGCAAGGAGTGGAACGCGGGCGGTTTCTCCGCGCCGCTCACCGACGAGCAGCCGTACGGCAAGGACCCTACTGGGGTTTGGTTCAATCGCGTGCACAGCTATGAAGTCGCAGCGTCCGACTTCACCACGCCGGCGTTCGACCCGCACGCCGCGGCGGTGCCCAGCGCGCCCGCTGCGCGCAGTGCCTGCGCGTCGAGCCATAGCCTCGCCACCGAGGCCGCGCAACCAGCGATGACGCTGCATTTTCCGCGCAGCTGCCTGCATTGCGAGGAGCCGGCCTGCGTGACCGTGTGCCCGACTGGCGCCAGCTACAAGCGCGCCGAAGACGGCATCGTGCTGGTCGATGAGGACAAGTGCATCGGCTGCAAGCTGTGCTCGTGGGCCTGCCCGTACGGTGCCCGCGAGTATTCGCACGTCGAAGGCGTGATGAAGAAATGCACCCTGTGCATCGATCGCATCTACAACGAGCACCTCGACGAAGCTGAGCGGCAACCGGCCTGCGTGCAGGCCTGCCCGACCAAGGCGCGCCACTTCGGTGACCTCGGCGATCCTGCGTCCAAGGTGTCCAAGCTGGTGGCCGCGCGCGGCGGCGTCGACCTGATGCCGGCGCTGGGTTACAAACCGGTCAACCAGTACCTGCCGCCGCGGCCGCGGCGCGCAGGTGGGGCGGAGACGTCGGCGGCGGCCGTCTTGCCGGCTGAGCCGCTCGACACCGCCGCGTTGTCGCCGGCGCTGCGCTGGCTTGACCGGGTGCTGTCGCGATGAGCATCGATATCGATCCTGGCGCGCGCTCAGGCTCGGTACGGCGCAGCGTAAACCGCGGGCTTTCGCCGAGAATGTTGCGGCTCGCGAGCACCCCGAGTTCCGCCTTTGGCTTCACGCGGACTGCGGCTCGAGTCGCGACGAGCGAGTCGCCCGTCGGGCTCGCATCGTCCGCCGCTATCGATCTGAGCGCCTTGGTCGATCTTAGCCCGCGAGCATGGGCGCCCGCGGTCGATCCGAGCCTGTTTGGATCGCCGTGTCACCCGGCTTGGAGCAATCCGAACTGGCTCAGATCAACCCCGGCGCGCTGATATGCATCCCGCCTTCTCCGTCATCTTTTTCACCACCCTGTCGGGCGCCGGCTACGGCCTGCTGGCGGCAATCGCGTTCGCGACCCTCGCTCAGACGCAATCCGCACGCGCGCTGCTCGCGTTACTGGCGCTGGCATTGCTGATGATCACCGTCGGCCTGCTCAGTTCGCTGGCGCACCTGGGCAAGCCGCTGCGCGCCTGGCGCGCGGTGTCGCAATGGCGCAGCTCGTGGCTGTCGCGCGAAGGCGTGCTGGCGCTGCTGACCTACGTGCCGGCGCTGGCATTGGGCGCATTGCTGCTGCCGAATCTGATTGCCGCGGACGCAAACCTGCCGGTACTGCACGGCAACGCCTGGGGCATCGCCATCTGCGTGGCGGCGATCGTCGGCGCGATACTGACCGTAGTCTGCACCGCGATGATCTACGCGTCGCTGAAGCCGATCCCCGCGTGGCGGCACCCGTTGGTAGTGCCGGCGTACTTGCTGTTCTCGCTGCTGTGCGGCAGCGCGTTGCTCGCGGCGGGACTGAGCGTGTTTGGCGCGCTGGGCGGCGCCGGCAACGGGCTCGCGCTGCTGATCGCAGCGGCGGCGCTGGCCACGGGCGCGACCAAGCTGGTCTATTGGCGCGATCTAGACCGCACTGCACTGACCGTCACCCGTGGTGATGCGGTTGGCTTGCCGAACCGAGAAATAGGCGTGTTCGAGCGCCCCCACACCGACGACAACTACCTCACGCGTGAGATGGGTTTCGTGGTCGCGCGCAAGCACGCACGCAAGTTGCGGACGATTGCGTTGCTGATGTTCTCAGGGCTGCCGTTGGTGCTTGCGGCAATGGCGTGGCTGCTGCCTGCGAGCGCCATCGTGGCGTTCCCGCTCGCGGCATCGGCGGCATTGGCCGGGGCGCTGGTAGAGCGCTGGTTGTTCTTCGCCCAGGCCAAGCATTTGGTGACGTTGTACTACTGAGGGCGACGACAGTGCGCTGTCCATCGGGCACCCAGTCCTGCTCTGCGCGAGCGTGACTTATTCTTTAGAGGTACTGAAAACCATCCTGGGCTTTCCCATTGCCCGAGCCGAGCAGTATTCGGCTTCCCCGTAAGCACCGCGCTACTCGATAACGCCGATCAACTCGCGCGCCCCCTGCGCCAACAGCAGTTGCCCCACTTCGATGCCCAGGCAGTCGGGCGCATCGCCGCGGCCATGGGCTTCTGCCCGCACCGCGCGGCCGTCGGCCGCCGAGCCGACCAGACCATGCAAGGTCAGGCGCGCGCCGTCGAGTTGCGCGTACGCCGCTACCGGCACGTGGCAGCTGCCGTGCAAGGCGCGGTTCATCGCGCGCTCGGCTTCGACGCAGGTGCGCGTGTCGGCGTGGTCGAGCGCGGCGCACAGCGCGCGGGTGGCGGCGTCGTCGTCGCGGCATTCGACTGCGATCGCGCCCTGCGCCGGCGCCGGCAGCCACTGCGGTGCCACCAGCCGCACGCGGATGCGATCGCTGAAATCCAGCCGCTGCAATCCGGCGCAGGCCAGCACGATCGCGTCGTAGTCGCCGGCGTCGAGCTTGGCCAGTCGCGTGTTGACGTTGCCGCGCAGGTCGCGCAGGTCCAGGTCCGGCCGCAACGCGCGCAACTGCGCCTGGCGCCGCAACGACGATGTGCCGACGATCGCGCCCGGAGGCAGCGCGTCGATTCCGGCGTGGTGGTTGCTGACGAATGCGTCGGCGTAGTCGGCGCGCGCTAGGATCGCCGGCAGGGCGAAGCCGGCTTCGAGCTCCATCGGCACGTCCTTGAGCGAATGCACGGCGCAATCGGCGTCGCCGCGTTGCATCGCCAGTTCGAGCTCCTTGAGAAACAGACCCTTGCCGCCGATCGCCGCCAGCGAGCGGTCGAGCACCTCGTCGCCGCGTGTGCTCATCGGCACCAGCGTCACGGCAAGGCCGGGGTGGGCGGCCTGCAGCGCGGCGGCGACGTGCTCGCTCTGCCATAGCGCGAGCGGGCTTTTGCGGGTGGCGATGCGCAGGGTTTTCATGGGCGGATTATCGCCCGAGATCGGGGCAGGTACCGGGGACTCCTACAACACCCCCGCGTCCAACCGCACGTCGTCAACCCAACCTAAAGATGCTTGAGCGTCTCGCGCAGCCCCGACACGCAGCGGCGGCTGACTTCCAGCGGCTGCTTGCCATGGCGCAGCACGGCGTGCACGTGGCCGTCGGGGTCGCGTTTGAGTTCCACGATCTCGTGGCGCGCCACCAGGCAGTTGCGGTGGATGCGCACGAAGCGCTCGTCGAACTCTTCCTCCAGCGACTTCAGCGACTCCTCGATCAGGTCCTCGCCGCGCGCGTGGTGGACGATCACGTACTTCTCTTCGGCGTGCAGGTAGTGGACGTCTTCGAGCGGGATCAGCCGCAGGCTGCCGCGCAGGCGCGCGCACAGGTGGCTGCGGCGGCGCCCCGGCGTGGTCGCGGGTGCAGCGACGCGGCCGGCGGCGAACGTACGCACGCGTTGCAGCGCGGCGGCCAGGCGCTCGGGGCGCACCGGTTTGACCAGGAAATCGATCGCTTCGGCGTCGAACGCGGACAGCGCGTGGGCGTCAAACGCGGTGCAGAACACCACGGCCGGGCGCGGGTCAAACGCGGCCAGATGGCGCGCGGTCTCAAGACCGTCGATGCCGGGCATGGCGATGTCGAGCAGCACGAGGTCGGGTTGGTGTTCGGCGCAGGCATGCAGCGCTTCGAAACCGTCTGCGGCCTCGGCCACCACGTCGACCCCGCCCAGTTCGTCCAGCAGCGCGCGCAGGCGTTCGCGCGCGAGCGGCTCGTCGTCGGCGATCACTACTTTCATGGCCGGCCCCGCTTCATCGATTCGACGCCCCGTGCCCTCGGCCGGCGGATGGCAACCGGCTTGACCCGATAGTAGCCCCGGCCCGGCGCGGCCGTCATGCGCGAATGTGTCAGCCGGTGGCTAAGCGCTGCGACAGCCAATCACCGAGGTCGCGGATCTGCTCGGCGCAGACCTGATGCGCCATCGGGTAGGCATGCCAGTCGACCGTGAAGCTGAGCGCGCGCAGGCGCGTGGCGCTGAGCTCGCCGGCACGGTACGGCACCACGGTGTCCTGCTGGCCGTGGGCCATGAACAGCGGCTGCGTGCTGGCCACGGCAGGCATGTCCGCCACCAGACGCTCGGCCATCGGCAGGTAGCCCGACAGCGCGATTAGTCCCGCCAACGGCGTGTCCCGACTCAACCCAACCGCGAGCGTGATCGCGCCGCCCTGCGAGAAGCCGGCCAGCAGCACGCGCGAAGCCGGCACGCCGCGCGCGGCTTCGCGAGCAATCAAGGCCTCGACCTGCACGATCGACTCGCGCACGCCGGTTTCGTCGGCACGGCTGGCGAGGTCGAAATCCTTGATGTCGTACCACGCGCGCATGCGGGCGCCGTTGTTGATCGTCACCGCGCGCACCGGCGCGTGCGGGAACACGAAGCGGATCGCAGGCCAGTCGCGGCGCACCAATTCCGGAACGATCGGGGCGAAGTCGTTGCCGTCGGCGCCCAGGCCGTGCAGCCACAGCACGCTCCAGGTCGGCGACGCGGCGGTTTCGAGCTCGACGGTGTCGAGCAAGTTGGGGGTCAAATTGTCCATGCCGGCATTGTCGCCGCTGCCGCCACGAGTCGCTACCGATGCGGCCGGAATCGCCTCCCGGAACGATGGATCTCCGCCGACAGCCTCTAACCACTAATTCTTGGGGAGACGGAAATTCATCGCGGCCTCGTCGAAGATGCCGGCGGGACTGGCAGACAGCACCTGCGGCCCGACGACGCTGCCGTCGCCCGGTACTTCTCCAGAACCTGCATCGCGACGGCGGGCACTGCATCGCCTGGCGACCGGGCGATCTCAGGCGCCTCGCCACTGCAGCCGATCATCGCCACCAGCACTGCGGCCACGACCCACCTTCCGACGTAGGACATGGATGCGTCCCCAGCGCAACAAGAGCCGGCAGGCTAGCGAGCACATGTGACTGGCTTGCGGCAGCGGCACTGCGCACGCATGAACTCCCCGCACATCGGAGTCCGGCGTTCGCCGAAAGACCAACTCCGCAGGCAACGCGCGTCAGCGCGACGATGCCGCGATTGCCTAGCTACGCGTTATGCACCACTTCTGCCGCCCGTTCGTGCGGGCCGAGCGCGAATTCCCCCGTCAGCGCGGTCCGCGCCGCATCGGCGGCGTCGATCATCATCTGCCGGTTCGGGCACAGCATCTGCATGTAGTCGGCGTCGAAGTTCAGCCGCTCGACCAGGAAATCGACGAACGCGCGGATCTTCGGCGACTGCATCTGGCCGCGCGGGAACACCGCGTTGAATTCGTACTCCGGGCCGGTCCAGCCGGCGAGCACGCGCTGCACGTAGCCCTGTTCGGCATAGGCCTTGACCATGACGTCGGTCGCGAGCATCAGGCCCTCGCCGCACAGCAGCGCGCCCTTGAGCGCACCCGGGTCGTTGGCGACCAGCACCGGCGCGATCGCGTAATCGACATCGCGTTCGCCGTCGTTGAGCGTCCACACATAGCCGCCGTTGCGCCGCGCCTTCTGCATCGCCAACGCGCGGTGGTGCTGCAGGTCGTCGGGATGCAGCGGCTCACCGTGGCGCTCGAGGTAGTACGTGCTGGCGTAGACCTGGGTACGGAACACCGCGAGCCGGCGCGCGATCAGATTGGAGTCCGGCAAGTGGCCGATGCGCAGGGCGACGTCGATTTCCTTGTCGATCAGATCCAGCGGTTCGTTGCTGAGCACCATCTCGATGCGCACTTCCGGATGACGCGCGTGGAACTCGCCGAGCAGCGGCGCGATCTTGTCGATGCCCATCGAATACGGCGCGGTAAAACGCAACCAGCCGCGCGGCCCGCCCTGCAATTGCCCGACCGCGCTTTCAGCCTCGTCGAGATCGCGCGCGATGCGCTGGCAATGCTCGAAGTAGATGTTGCCCGCTTCGGTCAAGCCGAGCTTGCGCGTCGTGCGATGCAGCAGTTGCGCGCCCAGCCGCGTCTCAAGGTCGATCACCTTGCGGCTGACGGTGGTCTTGGGCAGACGCAGCGCGCGCGCGGCGGAAATGAAGCTGCCGTGTTCGACCACCTTGACGAAGATCAGCGTGTCGTTGAGGTCGCGGGCCATGACGGTCTCCGATGGGCGGGGGCGCGGACCAAAAGTGCATTGGCCCGGAGTCGGGACAATTATTCCCTGAATCGCTGGCTAATCAAGTGCCGATGGCGGGCCTAGGCTGTGCCCCATTCCCGCCTCCCCGTCGTCCTTCCGCCGCCATGCCGACCTCCCGCCTCGCCCGTTTTGTGTTCCTGCCGATCCTGCTGATGGCAATGGCGGGTGTGATCGGCGTGGCTGCCGTGGTGTTCCGTCAAGGGCTCGCCGCCGGTGCGGCGGGGACCTGGCTGATGGCGTGGGTGCTCGCCTTCACCATCGGCCTGCCCGTCGCGATGCTGGTGCTGCCGCTGCTCACCACCGTGGCGGCCCGTTGGGCGCGCGCCCGCAATGTCCCGCATTCGGGAAGGCGAATCCTGGGAGCGGGACAATGAAATCGGCCCTGGTCGTCGTCGGTGCTGCGACCGCAGTCGGCCGCGGCGTGCTGCAGGCGGCGATTGCTGCCGGTCGACCCGTCATCGCGGTGGCCGCAGCCGACCACGAATGCGACGCGCTGCGCAGCGCCTACCGCGACGCCGACCTGGTCGCGCTGCCGGCGCAGCTGCAACAGGACACCGGCGGCACCGAACTTGCGACCACCCTGCGCGAACTCGGCCGACCGCTCGCCGGCGTGATCGCGGTGGTCGCTGCCAGCGACGCGCGCGGCCGCCTGCTCGATCAACCCGCCGCGGTGTTGCGGCGCCAACTCGACGAGCAGTTGTTGCCGCACCTGGTGGCCGCCCGCCACCTGCTACCGCTGCTCGCACAGGCCAATCGCGGCGGCAGCTATGTGCTGATCGGCGGCCCCGGCGGCGAGCACCCCTGGGCTGGACACGGCTATCGCTCGATCGCGGGTGCGGCGCTGCAGATGCTCGCGCGCGTGCTGCACGACGAAGCGCTGGCGTTGTCGGTGCGGCTGCAGTTGCTCGCCGTCGACAGTCCGGTCCGCACCGACGCGAACGCCGGTTGTGCGTGCCCGCAGTGGCCGACGGCATTGGAAGTCGGCCAGCGCGCGCTCGCGTTGATCGACCCTGCGGAAGCGATCGCGCCCACGCGCGCGATCGTCCGTCATGCCGCGCGCGCGCGCCCGATGCCAGCAAGCGCGGCGCACGCCCCCGCTGCACAAGATCCGGATAGCACCCCCACCCTGCTGCCAGCACGCTGTCTGCAGGACGCGCGCACGCTGCTGCAGACGCTCAGCTCCTTCAAATCCAAACAGGAACGCCACCGATGACTCCGTCCAAGCACCTCGCCCGCTCCGGTACCGGGCTCCCGATCCTCGCGCTGGCCGCGAGCGTTCTGATCGCTTTGGCCGCCGTCGGCTGCGGCAGCCAGGCCGCGCCCAGTGCGGCCATGCCACCGCCGCCGGAAGTCAGCGTCGCCACGGTGCTGAGCAAACCCGTGCGCCAGTGGGACGATTTCACCGGCCGCGTCACTGCGGTGGAAACCGTCGACCTGCGGCCGCGCGTCAGTGGCTATGTCGAACGCGTCGCTTACGAAGAAGGCCAACCGGTCAACAAGGGCGACCTGTTGTTCGTGATCGACCAGCGCCGCTACCGCGCCGAACTCGATCGCGCCCAGGCCAACCTGGAACGCGCGCGCAGCGAAGCGCGCCTGGCGCAGAGCCAGGACGTGCGCGCCCGCAACCTGCTTGCGGTGCAGGCGATCTCGCGCGAGGAGTTCGACACGCGCAAGGCCGCGACCGCGCAAGGAAACGCCTCGGTGCGCGCCGCCGAAGCCGCAGTCGCCAGCGCGCGGCTCGACCTGCAGTTCACCCAGGTGCGCTCGCCGATCAGCGGCCGCGCCGGTCGTGCGCTCGTCACCACCGGCAACCTCGCCCAGGCCGACACCACGCTGCTGACGACATTGGTGTCGCTCGATCCGGTGCACGTGTATTTCGAGAGCGATGAACAGACGTTCCTGCGCTACAACGAATCGTCGCGCAATGGCGAACGCGCCGAGTCGAGGAACGCGGTGCGCGTCGGCCTCGCCAACGAGACCGGCTATCCGCATGCGGGTACGGTCGACTTCGTCGACAACCAGGTCGACCCGCGCACGGGCACCATCCGCGCGCGCGCCGTGCTCGCCAATCCCGACCACGTGTTCACGCCCGGCCTGTTTGCACGCGTGCAACTGGAAGGCAATACCGAGACGCGCGCGCTGCTGATCGACGACAAGGCGGTGCTGACCGATCAGGACCGCAAGTACGTCTACGTGCTCGGGCCGAAGAACGCCGCCATGCGCAAGGACATCGTGCTCGGCCGCATGGTCGACGGCCTGCGCGTGGTGACGTCGGGACTGACGCCGCAGGACAAGGTGATCGTGCACGGCGTGCAGAAAGTGTTCTTCCCCGGCATGCCGGTCGCGCCGAAGACGATCGCGATGGGCGCGCCGGCGCCGGGCTTGCAGGTGGCAAGCGCCGCGGGAGCGAAGTGATGCCCTCCTCGTCGGGCTGATCCCGCCTCCCGCTTGATGCCGCCGACCCTTCCGCGCGTCCTCCCCCCGCGCAGGAAGGGTCGGCCGGGGCCACGGCCTCAAAAGAACACCGACACCTGCCTGCAATCGCGGGTGGGCCGGAGCAACTCACGCGGCCGTGGGCCGTACAAGGAACATGCCATGGACTTTTCTAGGTTCTTCATCGACCGACCGATCTTCGCCGCGGTGTTGTCGATCCTCATCTTCGCCGCCGGCCTGATCGCGATCCCGCTGCTGCCGATCAGCGAATACCCCGAGGTCGTGCCGCCGTCGGTGGTCGTGCGTACGGTGTACCCCGGCGCCAATCCGAAGGTGATCGCCGAAACTGTGGCGACGCCGCTGGAGGAAGCGATCAACGGCGTCGAGAACATGATGTACATCAAGTCGGTTGCCGGCTCCGACGGCGTGCTGGTCATCACCGTGACCTTCCGTCCGGGCACCGATGCCGATGACGCCGCCGTGCGCGTGCAGAACCGCGTCAGCCAGGCCTTGGCGCGACTGCCCGAAGACGTGCGCCGCCAAGGCGTCACCACGCAGAAGCAGTCGCCGACGTTCCTGATGGTGGTGCACCTGACCTCACCGGACGGCAAGTACGACACGCTGTACCTGCGCAACTACGCGCGCATGCATGTGAAGGACGCCTTGGCGCGCTTGCCCGGCGTCGGCGATGCGCAGATCTTCGGCGGCGGCGACTACGCGATGCGCGCGTGGCTGGATCCGGACAAGATCGCGTCGCGAGGATTAACTGCAGGCGACGTGCTGCGGGCGATGCGCGAACAGAACGTGCAGGTCTCGGCCGGCCAGCTCGGCGCCGAGCCGATCCCCAGCAGCGATTTCCTGACCCTGATCAACGCCCAGGGCCGCCTGCGCACCGTGGAAGAATTCGGCAACATCGTGCTCGAGAGCGGCGATGGCGGCGAGATCGTGCGGTTGTCCGACGTCGCCCGCCTCGAGTTGGGCGCCGGCGACTACACGCTGCGCTCGCAGCTCGACGGCAAGAACGCGGTCGCCATCGGCATTTTCCAGGCGCCAGGCGCCAACGCGCTGGAGATCCAGGAAGCGGTCATTGCCAACATGGACGACGTGGCCAAGCGCTTCCCGGCCGGCATCCAGTACGAGGCCGTCTACGACACCACGATCTTCGTGCGCGACTCGATCAAGGCAGTGGTGACCACGTTGCTGGAAGCGGTGCTGCTGGTCGTGCTGGTGGTGATCCTGTTCCTGCAGACCTGGCGCGCCTCGATCATCCCGTTGATCGCGGTGCCGGTCTCGATCGTCGGCACGTTCGGCGCGCTGTACTTGCTCGGCTTCTCGATCAACACGCTCAGCCTGTTCGGCCTGGTGCTCGCGATCGGCATCGTCGTCGACGACGCGATCGTGGTCGTGGAAAACGTCGAACGCAATATCGAGGAAGGTCTGACCCCGATGGCGGCGGCCCATCAGGCGATGAAGGAAGTGTCCGGGCCGATCATCGCGATCGCATTGGTGCTGTGCGCGGTTTTCGTGCCGATGGCGTTCCTGTCGGGCGTGACCGGTCAGTTCTACAAGCAGTTCGCGGTGACCATCGCGATCTCGACGGTGATCTCGGCGATCAACTCGCTGACGCTGTCACCGGCGCTCGCTGCGCGCTTGCTGAAAGCCCACGACGCACCGAAGGACGCGCCATCGCGTGTGATCGACCGGCTGTTCGGCGGCTGGTTGTTCCGCCCGTTCAATCGCTTCTTCAAGCGCGGTTCGGAGAAGTACCAGGGCGCGGTCTCGCGCACGCTCGGCAAGCGCGGAGCAGTGTTCCTCGTCTATGCCGTGCTGCTGGTCGCGACCGGGCTGATGTTCAAGGTCGTGCCGAGCGGCTTCATTCCGATCCAGGACAAACTCTATCTGATTGCGGGTGTGAAGCTGCCGGAAGGCTCGTCGCTTGCGCGTACCGATGAGCTGCTGAAGAAAGTCAGCGACATCGCGATGAGTACGGAAGGCGTCGCCCACTCGGTCGCGTTCCCGGGACTCAACGCGCTGCAGTTCACCAATACGCCCAACACCGGCGTGGCGTTTTTCCCGCTCAAGCCGTTCAACGAGCGCAGCCGCAGCGCGGCGGAAATCAACGCTGAGATCAACCAGAAGATCGCCGGGCTGCAGGAAGGCTTCACCTTCTCGTTCATGCCGCCGCCGATCCTCGGCCTCGGCAACGGTTCGGGCTATCAGCTGTTTATCGAAGACCGCGGCAACCTCGGTTACGGCGCGCTGCAGAACGCGGTCAATGCGTTCCAGGGCGCGGTCATGCAGACGCCTGGCATGGGCTTCCCGATCAGCAGCTACCAGGCGAACGTGCCGCAGCTCGACGCCGAGGTCGATCGGGTCAAGGCCAAGGCGCAAGGCGTGCCACTGACAGAACTGTTCGACACGCTGCAGACCTACCTCGGCTCGGCCTACGTCAACGACTTCAACCAGTTCGGCCGTACTTGGCAGGTCATCGCCCAGGCCGACGGCTCGTTCCGCGACAGCGTCGAGGACATCGCTAACCTGCGCACCCGCAACGATCGCGCCGAGATGGTGCCGATCGGTTCGATGGTCAAGATTCACCAGACCTACGGTCCCGATCCGGTGCTGCGCTACAACGGCTACCCGGCCGCCGACCTCGCCGGTGAAGCCGATCCGCGCCTGCTGTCCTCGGCGCAGGCGATGGCGACGCTGACCGATCTTTCGACGAAGGTGCTGCCCAACGGCATGGGCTTCGAGTGGACCGACCTGAGCTATCAGCAGGCGACCCAGGGCAATGCAGCGCTGATCGTGTTTCCACTGGCGGTGTTGCTCGCGTTCCTGGTGCTGGCCGCGCTGTACGAAAGCTGGACCCTGCCACTCGCGGTGATCCTGATCGTGCCGATGACGATGCTGTCGGCGCTGGCCGGCGTGTGGCTGACCGGCGGCGACAACAACGTGTTCGTGCAGGTCGGCCTGGTCGTGTTGATGGGCCTGGCGTGCAAGAACGCGATCCTGATCGTCGAATTCGCCCGCGAACTGGAGATGCAGGGCAAGGGCATTGTCGAAGCGGCGCTGGAAGCCTGCCGCCTGCGCCTGCGCCCGATCGTAATGACCTCGATTGCGTTCATCGCCGGCACCGTGCCGCTGTTGCTCGGCACCGGCGCCGGCAGCGAGGTGCGCTCGGCCACCGGCATCACCGTGTTCGCCGGCATGCTCGGCGTGACCCTATTCGGCCTGTTCCTGACGCCGGTGTTCTACGTCGCACTGCGCAAGCTGGTCACGCGCCGCACGTCGACCGAGCCCGCGCTGCCCGCATCCGTCACCGCGCAAGTCTGACCCCACCTTCCCCCTGGAGATTCCCATGCAAACCCCTTCCAAGATCGCGCTCGTCACCGGCGCCACCCGCGGCATCGGCCTGGAGACCGTGCGCCAACTCGCCGCGGCCGGCGTGCACACATTGCTTGCCGGACGGGACCGCGCCAAGACCGATGACGCCGCGCGTACGTTGCAGACCGAGGGCCTGTCGGTGTCGGCGATCGCGCTCGACGTGACCGATGCCGCGAGCATCACCACCGCCGTCGAAGCGGTCGCGCGCGAGCACGGCCGGCTCGACATCCTGGTCAACAACGCCGGCATCTTCACCGATGACGTCGCCAAGCCGCCGTCCGAACAGTCGTTGCAGACCTGGCGCGAAACGTTCGAGACCAACGTGTTCGGCGTCGTCGCCGTGACCAAGGCGTTCCTGCCGCTGCTGCGCAAGTCGGACGCGGGGCGCATCGTCAACGTGTCGAGCCTGCTCGGCTCGCTCGCGCACCACAGCGACCCGGCGTCGCCTATCTACGACTTCAAGGTGCCGGCATACGACGCCTCGAAGAGCGCCGTCAACTCATGGACCGTGCACCTGGCCTACGAGCTGCGCGACAGTGCGATCAAGGTCAACGCGGTGCATCCGGGCTCGGTGAAAACCGACATGAACGCCGGCGGCGACCTGGACGTGGTTGAAGGCGCCAGGACCAGCGTGGCGATGGCGCTGCTCAACGGTTCGGGCCCGAACGGCAGCTTCGTGCACCAGGGCGAGGTGCTGCCATGGTGACGCGTGTCCTGACCGTTGCCGTGGCGAGCGCGCTGCTTGCGGCGTGCACCGTTGGCCCGGATTTCGTGCGACCGACTGTGCCGACGCCGGAGCGGTTTGCACGCGACTCAATAGCGACCGCGCCGCAGGGCGCGTCAGCCAACGTCGTCGCGTCCTCGACGCCTGCTGCCGATGCCGAGTTCTGGCACAGCTTCGGCGACCCGCTGCTGACGCAACTGGTCGACGAGGCGCTGGTCGCCAACCACGATCTGCGCATCGCGCTCAGTCGCTTCGATCGGGCCAATGCGCTGTTGCGCGGCGCTCGGTTCGATCGCTGGCCGACACTCACCGCCAGTGCGAGCGCGAGCGACGCGCGCGCGAGCGCCGATCAGTTGCCTGGCGTGGCGCGTGAGGCGCGCGACGGCAAGAGCTACGAAGCCGGCATCGTCGCCGGCTGGGAACTCGACTTGTTTGGACGCGTTCGCCGCAACGTCGAATCGCAGCGCGCGCAAGCGTGGGCGACGGCCGCCGACCTCGATGCCCTGCAGATCGCGATCGTGGGCGAAGTCGCACGCAGCTACGCCGATCTGCGCGGGCTGCAGGAGCGCCTGCGCGTCGCCCGCGAGAACGCCGACAACCAGCGCGACACCTTGCGCCTGGTTACAGCGCGCCATGCCGAAGGTCGCGGCACCGACTTCGATACCTCGCGCGCGAGCGCGCAGCTTGAGGCGACCCGTGCGCGCGTGCCCGCGCTCGAAGCCGCAGTCGCCGTCACCATGCACCGGCTTGCGGTGTTGACCGGACAGGAACCGGGTGCATTGATCGCCGAACTCGAAACGCAGCGCGCGTTGCCGTCGCTGCCCGCAGCTATCAACGCCGGCACCCCGGGCGAATTGTTGCGCCGCCGCCCCGATGTCGTCGGCGCCGAACATCGTCTGCACGCTGCGACCGCGCGCATCGGCGTCGCCACTGCCGACCTATTCCCGCGCTTCACCCTCGGCGGCCTGATCGGCAGCCACGCGATCGATGCCGGCGCGCTGTTCGAACGCGGCAGCGAGACCCGGTTGGTCGCGCTCGGGATCGACTGGTCGTTTCTCGACATCGGCCGCGTGCGTGCGCGCATCGCCGCGTCCGACGCCGACGCTGCGGGCGAACTCGCGCGTTACCAGCAAACCGTCATGCTCGCCCTGGAGGACACCGAAAATGCGTTGGTGCGCTACGGCCATGCGCGCGTCGAAGATGGCCACCTCGAGCGCGCCTCCCGCGCCAGCGCCAACGCCGCGCGACTGGCGCAGGTGCGCTTCGATGCCGGCGCGACCGATCTGTTCGAAGTGCTCGATGCGCAGCGCACCCAGTTGCAGGCGCAGGATGCGTTCGCCGATGCACGCACTCGCAGCGTCACCGGCGCGATCGCGGTGTACAAGGCGATGGCGGGCGGCTGGCCAACGCGCGTGCCGCTGCGCGAGGCGGTGGGGGTACGGCGATAGGGCACGCGATGCTGCAGCGTCGCAGTCCCCTGGTAGCCAGCGGGGCGAGGTCGCTTTAGTCCAGGAAAAAACGCCTGACGCCGCGAAGCGCAGTATTCGCGGCGCGGCCCTACCAGCCGTAGACCGTGCGCAGGCGCTCCATCGCGAGCGCCACTGAAGGCCCGTCGATTTGGGGAGCGAGTGTCAAGATCTCGCTGCAGCGGAACAACGCAGCCTCGCGGAAGGCAGCGGGACTCATCGAACTTGCCATGAGCGGCAAATCATTGCTCAGTTCGCGTAGCAGGGCTTCAACGTATGGCGTCATGACATATCCGCCCAATTACCAGCAATGGCAGAGGGTCGGGCTTGCGCACCGCCAAAAGGCCCGACTAAAAGTGATCGGGCCCCAGGAATCGTCACCAACCCACAGTGCTGCCCGGCACAGCGGAGCCTTTTGAAGAATGGCCCCGCAATTCTCAAGTGTTTGTGCTGAGCAAACTGGGTCCACTGGGCATGCTCTGGGGCGTGCGATTGATGCCTTGCTCGATGAGCGCTACAGCGGCCGCTGGATACGCCGGTACATGGCCTTGGCGATCTGATGCAGGCCGTACGCGAGCAGGCCCAGGCCGACGGCCGCGAGCAGGCCGCCGTGCTCGATCATCTTCAGGACATCGCCGGTGTCCGCCATCTGCTCGGCCCGGTAGTGACGGCCTGCGGTGAAGACGAACCAACCAATGGGCAGGAACACCAGACCCCGCGCCGCCGTACCGATACGGCCCAGGAGGCGCACACCCCGCGATGTTTCGGGGCTGGGTTGCATACGCTTGTTCACGTCGCCCTGCCATGCCTTCCAGAGCTGGTGCAGGCCGTACCCGAAGACCGCCAAGCCGGCGGCCATGACCAGGAGGGCGCCAAATGGTTTGGCGAGCAGCCAGGCCACCCAGGTCACATGTGTGTCGCCGGAGCCGGCATGCACGTCGCGACTCAACTGCCACGCCGTGGCGGCGAGCGACCCATAGATCACCGCGCTCAGCATGTAAAAAAGACGCATACCGACCCGCTTGGGGTCGTTGCCGCCCGGATGTTCCGGGTCCAGCAGGGCTTGGACCACTCGCCAGATCACGTGCGCGACCAGCCCCGCAGCGATCAGAACCAACACCAGCCGCCCACCGCTTTCGTCGCGCAACGACGCCAGTGCCCCGGTGGTGCCTTCGGCCTTGCCTGATGCCATCGCGGCCTTGACCGCAATGGCGCCCACCAGACCGTAAACCACCCCTTTGGCGGCATAACCTAACCGCGCCAGCGGCGGGACCCATGCAGCGACCCGCTGCGCGGCCGCGGTACCTGCATCGGTAATCGACTGGTTCATGGAAAGCTCCGGAAAAATGTGGAGGCTTTGTCGCAGAAATCGCGTGCTGATGAGGTGAGCCTGCAGGCCTTCATCGACCCAAGGTGTTGCGCATGAAGTCTGCGCCTTAGCAGGTGGATGAAAAACCCCCATGCGCTCGTTATGGCGGGTGATGTCTAAGGAGCTGCCGCCTGATGAGCGGGAACGAATGCCGCCGTTATGCGATTAATGGTGCGACGACGGCAGAAGCACACCGAACGAAACAGGCTGTGGGCAGGGCGGTCGAAGCTTCATCCCTTGGTTCAGGGACGCGAAGACAGCCCGCCTCCGGCCAAACCTCATTCCCGACGTCATTGAGGGCGTTGCAGCCACGGCGGCTTCCACCAGTTACATCACGGCCCTGCAGCAAAAAGCCGGCAAGGGCAGACGCCCCCGGCCTCAGTGGAAATCCCGCGAAGAAGTGCGCAGGCCGGCCAGCAGATCGCTCAAATCCTGCATGTCCTGTGCGATCAGATGGACCACGCCATCCACCCGTTCCCAACGCCCGCGCACCGCCAGTAGGCGGGCGCCCAGCAATGCCTTGCGCCGGCGTAGCGCGACGTGTTCCCAAACCACCACATTGATCATGCCGTGTTCGTCTTCCAGGGTGACGAACATCGTCCCCTGCGCAGTTGCCGGCCGCTGGCGGTTGGTGACCAGACCCACGGCATGAACGTGGCTGCCGTGACGTTGGTCCTGTAGGTCGCGCGAACCCAGCAGGCGGCGTGCACGAAGTCTGTCCCGTAGCAGTGACATCGGATGCGCGCCCAACGTCAGCCCCAGTGCGCGATAGTCGGCCAGCATGTCTTGGCCTACGGTGGGCAGAGGCAGCTCGATCACCGCCTCATCCGGACTGCCGAGGAACAGCGGGCGCTCCCGTTCGACCCCCGCCACGGCCCAGCGTGCGTGGTTGCGGTTGCCCACCAAACCCTGCAACGCGCCCGCTTCAGCCAGCGCATTGCGTGACTTCTCATCCAGGCCTGCACGCAGGCACAGGTCGGGAACATCACGGAAAGGGCTTTGGGCGCGGGCGCGGCTAAGCATGTGTGCCGCCCGCTCCGAGAATCCGCAGACCTGCCGCAAACCCAAACGTATGGCCGGCTGCTCTCCGTCGCTTTCACCGCTCCGCAGGGCTCCCCCCCGCAACGTGTTGTCCCAATCGCTGTGCATCACATCCACCGGCAGGAATTCGACACCCCGCCGTTTGCCGCGTGTGCGACGCGCGTCCTGCATGATCTGGCTGGGCGTATAGAACCCCATGGGTTGCGCATTGAGAAGGCCGCACACAAATGCAGCCGGCTCGTGACGCTTTAACCAGCAGCTGATCAACACCAGCTTGGCGAACGAGGCCGCGTGGCTCTGTGGGAATCCGTAGGACCCAAATCCCTTGATCTGCTCGAATATCTGCTCGATGAAATCTGGGGCATAGCCTTTTTCGGTCATTTTCTGACGCACGCGCAGGCGATGGGGTTCCATGTCGCCGCCGGACTTCCATGCGGCCATCGACCGCCGCAACTGGTCCGCTTCGCCGTCGGTGTAGTCCGCGGCGTGCATGACCAGTTCCATGACCTGCTCCTGGAACAGCGGCACGCCCAGGGTGGGTCCGAGGATTTCCTTCATCTGCGGCGAGGGATAGGTCACCGCCTCACGCCCCATGCGCCGCTGCAGGTAGGGATGCACCATGCCGCCCTGGATGGGGCCGGGCCGCACGATGGCCACTTCAACCACCAAGTCATAGAAGCACTTCGGCTTGAGCCTGGGCAGCATGCTCATCTGCGCGCGCGATTCAATCTGGAACACGCCCACGGTGTCGGCGGCCTGGATCATCGCGTACGTGGGCGGGTCGTCGGTGGGGATCTTGGCGATATCGATCGCATAACCGCGATGTTTTTCCACCAGCGCTACCGCCTTGCGAATGCAAGTCAGCATGCCCAACGCCAGGCAATCGACCTTGAGCAGTTTCATTGTCGCCAGATCGTCCTTGTCCCACTGGATGATGGTGCGGTCGTTCATCGCCGCGTTTTCCACGGGCACCACCGTCCACAGCGGAGCATCGGAAATCACGAAGCCGCCGACATGCTGCGACAGGTGGCGCGGGTGGCCATTCAAGGCGGCGCTCACCGCCAGCACGCGCGCGATCAATGGATTGGTGTGGTCGAAACCGGCTTCGGCCAACCGTTGCTCCATCGGGGTCGTGCCGTTGCCCCAGCTAAAGCATCCCGACAGCAACGCGATCTGGTCGTCCGGCAAGCCGAACGCCTTGGCCACGTCGCGCACCGCGCTCTTGCCGCGGTAGCAGATGACGGTGGCGGCCAGCGCGGCGCGCGTGCGTCCGTATTTGCGGTAGACGTACTGCAGCACTTCCTCGCGACGCTCATGCTCGAAGTCCACGTCGATGTCCGGCGGTTCATCGCGCTCGACCGAAATGAAACGCGCCATCAACAAGCGGCTTTCGCTCGGGTGGACCGCCGTGATGCCCAGCGCATAACAGACCGCCGAGTTGGCTGCCGACCCCCGGCCCTGGCAGAGGATGTTGCGGCTGCGCGCGAAACGCACGATGTCCTCCACGGTGAGAAAAAACGCCTCGTACTGCTTCACCGCGATGAGCGCGAGTTCCTTTTCTATCTGCACAACGATGGCAGTGGGTGCGCCTTCGGGCCAACGGTAGTGCATGCCTGCTTTGGTCAAAGCGCGCAGATGGGTGGCCGGCGTTTCTCCTTCGGGCACCAGCTCAGCCGGATAGCGGTAGCGGATCTGGTCCATGCTGAATGTGCAGCGGCGTGCCAACGCCACCGACGACTGCAGCAGTGCATGCGGATAGATATTGCCCAACGCGCGGCGCGTGCGCAGGTGGCGTTCGCCATTGCGGAACAGATGCGCGCCGCAGTCAGCCAACGGCTGGCCGTGGCGAATGGCCGTCATGGTGTCCTGCAGTACGCGCTGGCGGCGCACCGCCATGTGCACGTCACCCGTGGCCACGGGCTGCAGCTGCAAGGCATGGGCAAGGGCAAGCAGGGATGACAGCTGCGCCGTGTTGTCTGCTTCTCGATGCAACTCTACGGCCAGGAAAGCGCACCCACCGAACACCTCACGCAGCCACGCGCCTTGCTCCGCCAATGCATCGCCGGCCGACAGCCATAGCGCGAATACGCCCGGCGGCGTGTTGAGGAACTGCGCTTGGACATCGGCGCGTGTGAGCCGATAGCGTCCTTTGCCTGCCGCGCGGCGTGCCAGGGTGATCAATTCGCACAGTTGCGTGTAGCCGCCCAGCGTCTCCACCAGCAGCACCAGGCGCAGGCCGTCTTCCAGGCGGAACTCGCTGCCGACGACCAGCCTCAGTCCACTGGCACGCGACGCCTCGTAGGCGCGCACGATGCCCGCCAGTGAGCATTCGTCGGTGATCGCCAGCGCCTCGTAACCACAGTGCACGGCACGCGTGAACAATTCCTCCGCGCTGGCGGCGCCGCGCAGGAAGGAAAAATCGGACACGCAATGGAGTTCCGCGTAAGCAGGGAATTCCTCGGCATGCCCATCGTCATTGGCGGCGATGCGCATGCGCCCGGCCACCTCGATCGCACGTGATGGGCGGCCCCCGGGCGTATCGCGGTCCACCCCATCGGGGCCATTCCCGCTCACGCAAACCACCCGTGCAGCATCCAACTGTCACGCCGACCCACCGGTGCGAAGGCCCAGGCGCGCTGGCCCTGCGACGTTTCCAGCACGTAGTAATCGCGGCGCGCGTCCTCGCCATCCCACCATCCGCTTTCCAGCCGTTCCGGACCGTAGACAATGCGCAGGTCGTGGCCACGCAGCGGTATGGGCTGCCTGAGCAACCAGCTTGGGCGGGGCGGCAGCGTCGGTTTCAGCCATGGTCGGCCGTCGTCGCGACGCCACGCACGTTCCGGCCGTGGATCGCCCGCAGGCACGACGCGATAGACCGCCTCGTCGCCGAGGCGTGCTCGCAGACGCTCGCGCAGTTGGGACCAAGGCAACGCCTGTTGTGCCCGCGTGTCGAACAGGTCGCGCGAAGCGGGCACGAACGGCGGCAGTTCCCGTGCCAGCAAGCGCATGGCCACCACGGGCTTGGGAATCGCCACCCGTTCCAGCCGGTTGCGGGTGAGCTCGAACAGCATCGCCGGCTCGCGTTCGGCCGCCAGCAGGCCCACCTCCACGTCGGTGTGCTGCCCTTCGTGCTCCAGCCGCAGCACGAAGCGCTGCACGCCGCCATCGCGGATGGAGAGAAAGGTGCACAGGTCGTTGATCAGGCGTCGCAGTGGAAACAGCAGCGGCGGATGGTGTTCGACCTCAAAGCCCAGTTCGATACGGCTGTCGAAATGATCCGGCGGTACGTAATACACCAATGGATCGTCGGCCTCGCCATACAGGCGGTCCAGGTGCTCGAGCAGTTCGATGCCAAATCGCCGGCGCAGGCCGTCGCGTGGCAAGCCGCGCAAAGTGCGCAGGTCGCCGATACCCGTGCGATGCAGGCGTTCGCCGCTGCCATCGGGCAGCGCGGCACGCCGCACGGGGACTTTGGCCAGCAGATCGTGCATGGCAGGCGCGGAGGTCACCGCCAGTCCGTCGCGCAATCCCGCCAGCACCCGGGCGGCGCGTGGCGTAGGCGCCAAAGCAATGCGATGGGTAAATCCCAATGCGCTCAGCTCCTCGCGCAGGCGCGCCTCGAACCGCGGCCACGGCCCCAGGAGCCGGAAACTGGCGCGTGCTTCCAGCATCACGCACCCCGGCCATTGCGCGCTGACCAGCGAGCTGTGCCGATAGGCCCACGCGGCGAGGAATCGATGCCAACGCGCTTCGGCCTGCGCGTCATGGATGACCGTCGCCACGTCGGCCATCAAGGCATGCGCGGCGGACAAGCGCATGCCCGGTTTCAACCCACCTTTGGCGGCATTGGCATTGACCGCATGCAGGCTGCGCAGGTGCACCGGGCCACTGACCAGCGCGAGCGGCTTTTCAGGATCGGGCAAACGCCGAAGGACGGAATCCAGCGCCAGCTGCGGCAGCAGTATGCAGGCCCACAGCATGCGCGAGGCTCAATGCGCCGCCAGCGTGAAGGCACTTGAAGGCAGCTGTCCGCCCCGGCATTTGCGTACATGCCATTGCCCGCGGGATTGCTCCATGCGCAATGCGGCAGGCGATGCGTTGGCAGCATGCTTGCGGTCGCGTAAAGCAAAGCCCAGACAATCCCCGCTGTCGGCCGCGACCTGCAGGCGGCGCAGCGATGGCGTATCGGCTTGCTGCGGCCAGCCCAGCACGGCGGCACAGGCACCGCTGCGCAGGCATTGCTCGAAAGCCCAGAGCGCATCGCGCGGCGAGGCGTCCACGATTTCCAGCCGTGACAGGTCCACGCCAGCGGCTTGCCAGGCGGGCGCATACGGAATGTAGGGCGGTGCGATCACCACGACCGGATGCCCGGCCCGGCTCAGGCGCGCCAGCGCAGGAAACAGCAGCTCAAGCTCGCCGACCCCATCGGCCGGCAACAGCAGTTCCGTAAGTGCGCGGCGCGGCCAACCGCGTTGGGGCAGCAGCGCATCGAGTGCGGCGTGGCCGGTAGGTTCGCCGTCGGCGCTGAGCTTCGCACTACGCCCGGCATGCCACAGCGTCTGCGCGGTCAACAAGGTTTCCAGTGCGACGACGGCGCCCATCAGCCTTGCCTGATCAATCCGCAGTAAACCCCTTCGATGGCGAAGTCCTGATGGGGCTCCACCACGATGGGCTCATGGGAAGGATTACGTGGCAGCAGGCGGATGATCTTCTCGCCACGTTCGAAACGCTTGATGGTGATCTCGTCATCTACGCGCGCGACCACTACCTGGCCGTTGCGCGCGTCGGAGGTGCGGTGCACGCCGACCAGATCACCGTCCAGGATGCCGTCGTCGGTCATCGAGTCGCCCTGCACCTGGAGCAGGTAATGGGGTGCCAGCGAAAACAAGGTGCGGTCCAACCAGAGTTCCTTGTCGAGGCCGATGTCCGCGCCGATGGGCTGGCCGGCCGCTACCCGTCCCAGTACCGGCAGAAGCAGTTGCTGGGCATTGCCCCGACTGCCGACGATCTGGATGCCGCGTTTCCGGCCCGGAGCCAACTGGATAAGTCCGTCGGCCACCAAGGCCTTGACGTGCTTCTGAGCGGCATTGCGCGAGGAAAAGCCAAACTGCGCGGCGATCTCAGCCAAGCTGGGCGCGCGTCCCTGCCGTTCCACCTGGTCACGGAGGAAGGCCAGGACGGCGGCACGCTGGGGAGGAAGGGTGTACATAGGGTGTACATTTGTACACCATCTGGCCGCATTAGATGAGACTGGTGTGGTTGCCAAGGCAAACGCGTCGACGTGCTCGGCAAGTTTCCGCTACCGGTCGAGGTGATCCCGATGGCGCGCAGTCTGGTTGCCCGCGAAATCGTTCGCTTGGCCCGCGGCCAACCCGTCTGGCGTGACGGCGTCACGACGGATAACGGCAACTGGATACTCGATGTTCACGGTCTGGCGATTACCGACCCGGTGGCGCTGGAGCTGACGCTCAACCAGATTCCGGGCGTGGTCAGCGTGGGCCTGTTCGCGCGCCGCCCAGCAGACATCGTCATCGTCGGCGGTGAACGGCCGTTGGTGCTATGAGGACGGATAGTTCTGTCCTGACCTTTCGGGCGGGGCGTTTGGGTTCGGTTGGCGTCAGGCAGATTTGTGAGTCGCGCCAGGCGCGGTGACGCCTTGGGCCGCACGGTAATCCTCCGACGGAAGGCCCATCGCCGTTCGTCCAACTTCTGGAGTCGCTGGCCTTTGGACCGGGATTGAGCCGTCAGTCCCTCGGCCCGAAAGCAGCAGCCCTCTGGGTGGTACCCAAGACGGTGCCATGGATGCACTCACCACGGCCGATGGCCGGCTCAGAATCCAGCGTCTTTGGTATCCCGATACCCCATCGACTATCTCGGCCATAGCAAGTTTTAGTTTCAGTGGGGCCTACGGGATTAACTCCACGCAGTCCAAACGCCAGGCAAAAAGAAACCCCAGCCTTGTGGGCTGGGGTTTCAGGGGTAAAGCCCCTGGCGATGACCTACTCTTGCATGGCTTAAGCCACACTACCATCGGCGCATGTGCGTTTCACTTCCGAGTTCGGGAAGGGATCGGGT
>JAYSZI010000032.1:0-25165 GCA_043738095.1 Lysobacter sp. | reverse complement strand
TCACCGAGCCGACTGCGAAAAGAAGCGTGACCCACGCGGCGACGATTCCGACCAACGGAGGAGCAAGACCTTGACACTGCCGCCCGATTAAAGAAGCAGCTCTTATGCTCTGCTCAAGTTGAAAGGCGAGTGGTAAGCCTGCGTTCGTAACCACAAAACGTTCAGCCAACAAAAAACCCGGCAGCCGTAGCTACCGGGTTGTTTGTTCCAGCCGAAGCGGGAGAGAGACTTACTTGTTGTGCTTCGGCGTGGCGGCCTTGGCGGCCTCGACGAAGTTGGACTGCGCGGTCTCGGCAGTGGCCTGGGCCTTCTGCGCGGCGACTTCAAACTGCGACTTGGCAATCTCGCCGATCGATTCCTGGGTCTTCACCGTCTGGCCCAGCACTTCCTGGCTCGTGGCTACGGCGCGCTCGATGTTCTCGCGGGCAACCTGCACGCCTTTCGGCAGCAGCGTCTTGAGACCGTCCAGGTCACGGATTTCAGCCGCTTCGCCCCAGAACGCGAAGGTCGCGTTGACGCGCTCTTCGATCGCGGCGAGCTGCAGGCCATACACGGCCTGGGCATTGTTGAGGGCCAGACGATTGATCTGGGCGGCCGTGTCGGCGAACTGGCGCGTAGCGGCGGCGAACTGTTCGTTGAACTGCTGATTCATGGCGGGCTCCTGTCAATCAATCCGTCGGGACTGTCGGATTGTGCGATGCAGCATAAAGGGACTTATGTTGCATTGCAACAACAGCAGGGACGTCCGTTGTCCGACATTCAAAGTCGTGAGGAATCAGGGGCTTGTGCCAAAAGCCTGCTCCGCAGACATCCGGATCGGACTTACGCGCAGCGACAGGCGGGGGAGCGTCCCTAATCCACCTGTTTGGGGGCGGGATCCAACTCAGCCCCGGTAACGGCAGCCCGAGGTGCAAGTCTCGTGAATCACGATTTCGCTGAGCAGCGGCAGTGCTGGCTTCAATCGCTCCCAGATCCACCGCGCGAGCTGTTCGCTGGTCGGATTTTCGAGCCCGGCGATGTCGTTGAGGTAGTGATGATCCAACTGCTCGTACAGCGGTAGGAATGCCTGCTTGATATCGCCAAAATCCATAACCCAGCCGGACTGCGCACCCGGTTCGCCCGACAGATGCACCTCTACCCGGAACGAATGCCCGTGTAGACGCGCGCACTTGTGGCCCTCGGGCACGTTCGGCAGCCGATGCGCGGCTTCGATGGTGAAGACCTTAAAGATATCCATGCAAACAGTGCCGATGCGGAGTGCGAAAGGGCCGCGGGCGGCCTGTAGTCCGGCGCTGCGGACGGCCCGTTGCGGGCCTGGATGCGTGTGGTGGCTATGGGTGGACTCGAACCACCGACCCCAGCATTATGAGTGCTGTGCTCTAACCGGCTGAGCTACATAGCCACGCGGAGAACCGCGAATTGTTCCTGCCCAAGCCGGTGCTGTCAATCATTGCGTGGGTCGGCTTGTCGTGCGGTAACGCGCATGGCAGAGTCAGACACAGTGACGCAAGTCAGCAATTCAGGAGTCCGCATCGTGATCGATCCGGACGGTTACCGGCCTAATGTCGGCATCGTGTTGATGCATCCCGACGGACGCTTGTTCTGGGCGCGGCGCGTGCATCGCGATGGCTGGCAGTTCCCACAAGGTGGGATGAACACCGACGAGACGCCGATCGAGGCGATGTATCGCGAGTTGCGCGAGGAAACCGGCCTGCGCCCGGATCACGTGGAGGTACTCGGTGCGACCCCCGGCTGGCTGCGCTACCGCTTGCCGCCGCGAGCCATCCGCCGGAGCGACCGGCTGGTCTGCATCGGCCAAAAGCAGGTGTGGTTCCTGCTGCGGCTGACCGGGCAGGAATCTGACCTGTGTCTGGACGGGACAGACAAGCCCGAGTTCGACCACTGGCGCTGGGTGGACTTCTGGTACCCGCTCGAGCACGTGGTGATCTTCAAGCGCGGGGTTTACGCCAGCGCCCTGCGCCATCTGGCGCCGTTCGCGCGCGGGGTGGCGGGGGCCCAGGCGGTGCCCATTCCAACGGCCGATCCGCGGTCGGCAGTGCATCACCGGCAGCGCCCGCGGTTCCCGCCCGGGGCCGATCAGCCCGCGCGGGGCGGCAGCGAACCGGCTAATTGACAATCATTCGCATTCATGGCGGAATGTGCTGGCAGCCGGTCCGGCTGCTTGCCGACTCGCCACTGCCGTGTACGTCTGCGTTTGCAACGGAGTTACCGATCACGACATCCGCCAAGCCGCGGAGGCCGGCTGCAAGAGCATGCCGGAACTGACCATGCGCACCGGCGCCGGTGCGAACTGCGGCAGTTGCCTCGACATGGCCTCAGAACTGCTCGAACAGGCTCGCGCCGCACGCGCACTGCCCCTGCCGATGCTGCAACGCGCCGCCTGACCGCAGGCTCGGGGTACGCGATGCGTGCCCGCGTCAACCCGGTTTCGTTTGCCGCGTGCAAATGCACTCGATTCGCGTTCCGTCATTACCCGCGCGCAAGGATTAGAGTGCCGGCATTGCAGGCAGCAGGGGTTCGGAATGAAAGGCGACGCAAAGGTCATCGAGTTACTCAACAAGGCGCTCTACAACGAGCTGATCGCGATCAACCAGTATTTTCTGCACGCCAAGATGCTGAAGAACTGGGGCCTGAAGGAACTCGCCGAGCACGAGTATCACGAGTCGATCGACGAGATGAAGCACGCCGACAAGTTGTCGGAACGCATCCTCTTCCTAGACGGCCTGCCGAATTTCCAGGCGCTGGGCAAACTGCGCATCGGCGAGAATCCGCGCGAGGTGTTGACCTGCGATCTGGCGCTGGAGTTTGAAGCGTTGCCGGCGCTGCGCGAGGGCATCGTCCATGCGGAAAGCGTCGGCGATTTCGTCAGCCGCAAGCTGTTCGCGGACATCCTCGAGTCTGAGGAGGAGCACATCGACTGGATCGAGACGCAGTTGGCGCTAATCGAGCGCCTGGGCGAGCAGAACTATCTACTCACCAAGATGGAGAGTTGAGTGGCAGCTACGCCCGGGACAGTACTCAATCCCATCGCCATGCGTGAACCCTAGCGTTGAGCTCTGGGCGATAGCCGAGCAGTACACGCCTTGCGTTAGGTCCTTGATCAACCTCACGTCGATGTGCGGATAAGATCTAGGTGTTAAGCATGGGGACGTACAAATGGGCTTTGTGAAGGGATTGGTGAAGGCGGCTGCTGGTGCAGGAGCTGGCGTGGCCGTCGTTACTGCGCTGCCATTGTTTGGTGCCGTGGGCGCAATTACTGCGGTGGGGCTCGTTGTTGGTTCGGTGTTGGGCGCCGCCGCCGCAGTTGCAGATGAAGTAGTAGAGGCCAGAAAAGACAGTAGCCGCGGAGAAGGCACGCAGCCCGTGGCAAAGCGCCGCAGCAAATCTCCCTAGGCCAAGTATGAGTGCTGGGCGCCTGGCGCAGGTTTTGCCCTTACTTCGCTAACCCGCGGGCCTCACAGCTCTGCTGGCCGAACCGCATATTGAGCGTTAGTCCGGAAGGCGCGGTGTGCGCCGGAACAGTTTGCGCCACGCCCACCACAGCAGCAGCGCGACCAGCACGCTGATCAACGTCGCGATCGACAGGGCGAGCCACGGATGCGCGAACACCAGCGCCAGGCCTCCGACCACGGCCACGTCCTCGGTCACCGATGCGGTCCAGTTGGTGACGGGCTCCGGTGAGGTGTTGAGCAACGCGCGTGAGCCGCTCTTGAGCAGGTGGCTGGTCAGCGCCGCGCCGGCGCCAGTGGCGAGCGCACCGGCACCAAGGCCACCGTCGCCCGACAGCGTCGCTGCCGCGAGGAACGCACCCGCAGGCACGCGTAACAAGGTGTGGAGCAGATCCCAGCCCGAATCGACACCGGGGATCTTGTCGGCAAAGAACTCCGCTACGGCGAGCACGCCGGAAACGCCGATCACCCACGGCGACTGCGTCACTTCCAGGGCTTGGGGCAGGTCCAGCCAGCCAAACGCGCTGGCAATACCAACGCCGAACACGGTCAAATAGACGCGGATGCCGGCTAACCAGGCCAGCACCACGCCCACTGCAAACAGATGCGCTTCGGACATTGGAATCACCTCACAGCAGTTCACGCCGAGTATAGGGACAACCCGATGCCGGTTGCGCGAGCGAGAATGCGCGCTCGGTGTAGGCTGATCGCCCTGCCCAAAGTCAAGACACGCATGGCCTCGACACCCGAAATCGCCCCCGCGTCTCCGTCTCCGTCGCATGCGACCCGGAACCTGTGGATCGTTGCGGCGGTCGTGTGCGTGTTGGGCGTCGCTTTTGGCGGCTGGGGGCTGTGGCGGGTGTTTGCACCGGGTGCGGGTGATGTCCGCACGCAACTGGCCAGCAGCCAGCGGCAAAGCCGCGTGCAGGCAGGCGAGGTCGAGCAGCTGCGGCAACGCGTCGCCACGCTGAGCCGGTCCGACCAGATCAGCCGGGATGCCAATCGCGACCTGCAAGGCACCTTGGCCGAACGTGATGAGGAGATCGCCGGCTTGCGCGCCGATGTCGCGTTCTACGAACGCCTGGTGGGGGCCACCGCGCAACGGCGCGGCCTGAGCGTCCAGACACTCAAGCTGCAGGCCCAGAGCAAGCAACCCCGGGGCGAATCGGCATGGCACTTCGCCGGCACGCTGACCCAGACCCTGAACCGCGGCGCGATCAGCGCCGGACGCCTGACGTTGCTGGTCGAAGGCACCCGCGACGGCCGTTTGCAAAAGCTGAGCTGGGCCGACCTGCGCCAGCAGCCAGGTGCTCCCGGGGTCGCGTATTCGTTCAAGTACTTCCAGCAGGTCGAGGGCGACGTGTTCCTGCCGGCCGGGGTAACGCCGGTACGCGTGACGGTGCGGTTGCAGCCGCGATCGGGCCCGGTCGTGGAGCACTCGTTCACCTGGGCCGAGGCCACCGGCGGGGCGGGGCTCTAGCGCCCACCCATCTCGCGTTGCAACAGTCGAGCGTGTGCTGTTGCGGAGATGAGCAATAGCCACGCCCGGCTCGCTCAACGCGATGTTCGGCTTGAATGCGACCGTCCGCCGCCCCATCCTGATGCCATGGAAATCCTCCCGCTGCCGACCCTCATCCCCGACTACCAGTCGCTGGACCGCCCACTGGACTTCAGTGCCGCCGCGGCCAGCAAGGTTCGCGAGCTGATCGCCGAAGAAGACAACGCGGCGTTGAAGCTGCGCGTGTACATCCACGGCGGTGGCTGTTCGGGCTTCCAGTACGGCTTCGAATTTGATGAAGAGCAGGGCGAGGACGACCTCGCGATCCAGACCGACGGCATGACGTTGCTGGTCGATCCGCTGAGCCTGCAGTACCTGATGGGGGCGCGGGTCGATTACACCGAAAGCCTGCATGGGGCGCAGTTCGTGATCCGCAATCCCAACGCGAAAACCACCTGCGGTTGCGGGTCCTCGTTCGCAGTGTGAGCACGCCGCGGGCACCTTACGCGTTCGTCGAATCCGACGGTGCCTGTCGCGGCGCGCTCGATCGCGCCGATCACCTGCGCAATGATTCGTCAGCGCTCACCGCCCTTTGGCACAGCGCGCACGTGGTGCTACTCGATGCCGCGGGCAATGCCCTGGCCGATGCTCAAGGCGGTCTGAGCACGCCGTCGGGCCATGACCTCAGCGACGGCCCCGGTGGCGTCGGCGCCGCCGCATTTCTCGGTCTGGACGCCGCCGGCAGCGGTTGGTTTGCGTTGGACGCCGAGTTGGCCGCGTTCGAGGCGCCCAATCGCGTTGACCTACGCAGTGCTGCGGCACAGTGGTCGCTGCTGGAGGCCAGTGTCTTCGCGCAAGCGCGCGCGCTGCAGCACTGGCGTAGTCGGCATCGCTTCTGCGGCGTGTGCGGGGGCGCAGTGGCGTTGTCGCGTGGCGGCTGGTTGGGCACCTGCGGCCAGTGCGCAGCCGAGCACTATCCGCGCACCGATCCGGCGGTGATCGTCGCTGTTAGCGATGGCGAGCGCCTGCTGCTTGGGCGCCAAAGCGCGTGGCCGGCGCGACGCTATTCGGTGCTCGCCGGCTTCGTCGAGCCGGGGGAATCGCTGGAGCAGACCGTGGCCCGCGAAGTCATGGAGGAGGCCGGCGTGCGCGTGCGCAGCTGCCGGTACATGGGCTCGCAGCCGTGGCCGTTCCCCGGCGCGTTGATGCTCGGGTTCATCGCCGATGCCGAGCCCGACGAACCGCGCGTGAGCGAGGAACTCGAGGAGGCGCGTTGGTTCACTGCCGACGAAATTCGCGCCGCCCGCGCGCGCGACCAACATCGCGATGGCACGGCCGCCGATGCCACTGCCGACGACGGAGGGCCGTTGCTATCGGCGCCGATCTCGATTGCGCGCTGGTTGATCGAGCAATGGCTCGCGGTGGCTGAAGCCTCGCCATCGCGATAAATGGCAGCGGGGGGTCGACGGTGCCGGGGCGCGCTAGAATCGTGGCGTACCTGTGAGATCCGGAGAAAAAGGCCGCAATGTCCGTCACCCTGATCGCTGTCGTCGTTGCACTGGTGATTGGCCACCTCGCGCCGTCGCTCGCCGCCTCGGTGCGGCACTACCGCTGGTATGTCGACTGGATGCGCTGGCTCGGCACGCGGTTCCCGGACGGCAGTATCTGGCATGGGCAGTGGGGCATCACGCTCGCGCTGGTGCCGCCACTGCTCGCTGTTGGCTTGTTCCAATATGCACTCGACAAGCCGCTGTATGGCCTGGCGGGGCTGCTGTTCGGCATCGCGATGCTGTTCTACACCTGGGGTCCGCGCGATCTGGATGTGGATGTCGATGCGATCGCCGAAGCACGCGATCCGCTCACCCGGCGCGAGGCCGCAGCCCGGTTGTGGCCCGATGGCGTCGCCCCGGCGCTTGATGGCGGCTCGCTGATTGGTGCGGTATTCCAAAGCGCGCTGCGGCGCTGGTTTGCCGTGTTGTTCTGGTTCCTGTTGCTCGGCCCGCTGGGCGCGGTGCTGTATCGCTTGGCGGCACTGTCGGCCGAAGGCGAAGGCGCGCGCACGTTGCCGGCCGAAACCGCCGCCGGCGCGCGCATGCTGGTGGCGATCCTCGACTGGCCGGTAGCGCAGCTGATGACGCTGGCGTTGGCGTTGGTCGGCAACTTCGACACCGTGCTCGGCGCTTGGCGGGAATCCGGCGGTCCGTCGTTCAATCTCGATAACCGCTTTCTCGACGCGGTGGCGCGAGCCAGCGTGCGCAACGAACTGGCAGAGGAAGCCGCCGACGATGCCAATGAACCGGCCGTTGCCCACCCCCTCCAGGTCCCGTCGGTCGCGGTGGCCGAGATGCCGGAGCTGCGTGATGCGATGAGCTTGATCTGGCGCAGCCTGTTGGTCTGGCTGGCGGTGTTGGCACTGTTCGTGATCGCCGGTTTTGTCAGCTGATCAATTAGGTCTGCGGGTCGAGGCAGAAGCTCAGCCCGGCGCCAACCAGGTGAACGGCCACCACGGCAGGTTGCGCAGCACCCCGTAGCCGAGGATCAAGCCGATCCAGAACCGCGCGCTCAACAGTGTTTGCAGAACCGGTCGCGGTACCGCCAGCCGGTATCCCCAGCCGTGCAGCACCAGCAGCGGCAACGTCGCTATCAGCACCGGCAGCAGCGGGTTCATTGCCAGCATCTGCACGAGGTCGCCGTGGACCAACGCATGCAGCGCCCGCGTCAGCCCGCAGCCAGGGCAGTACAGCCCAGTGAACGTATGGAACAGGCACGGGAGGAACGGGCTGCCGACTGCGTTTGGATCGAAACGACGCAGCGCCCACACCCCCAACACGGCCACGGGCGCGGCCAGCAGCGTGGTCGCGATCAGCCTGCCGTGTTGCGGGTGCAGCGAGGAGATCACTGCTGCATCTGCTGCATCATTTCCATGTAGCGCTCGGTGCCGCCGCTCATGAACGTGGCGATGTTCAACAGCAGACCGAGCACCGCCAACGCCGTGGCGACCCAGCACCAGATCTTGGCGTTATCCGACGCCCGCTTCGCGCCGGCCTCGTCGCCGTAATTGAGCTTGGTATTGACCTGGGCCGCGTACACGATCGCGACGATGCCGGGAATGCCACCGACCAAGCAGCAAAAGCAGAACGACAAAATCATCGACGTGATGGCCCACGCCATGTGATTTGGTATGGCGTGGGTCGGCAGAGGCGGTGGCATGTTCATGCAGTGGTCTCGCAAGGGTAAAGAGAGGGAAGGTGAGGTGTTACCTGTCGTCTCCGACGCTGGGCTGAATCCTAGCAGCGACTCGTGGTATCCGGAGGGTTGCGACTACGCGGCGTCCCCGCGCAGCCCGCGCACTTTCGCCTCCAACTGCGCTGCGTCAACGGCACCGCCGTCCATCGGCGCAGCCGCGACCGCCTCGACCTGCGCCCGGAAGCGCCGCGGCACACGCATGCGATCCAGCCGCCCGCCCTCGGCGCGCACATTGCGCCGACTCCACATGCTCGCCCACATGCCCCGCAGCGCCATCGGGATCACCGGCACCGGGCGCTGGGCCAGGATGTGCTCGACCCCAGATTTGAACGGCGCAATCGCACCATCCTTGCTCAGCGCGCCCTCGGGGAAAATGCCGACGAGCTCGCCATCGGCGAGCGCTTGGTCGATCTGGGCGAACGCTTGCTCCATCAGCGCGCGATCCTCACGTGCACCGGCGATCGGGATGGCCTTGGCGGTGCGGAAGATCCAGCTCATCACCGGGATCCGGAAGATCTTGTAGTACATCACGAAGCGCACGGGCCGCGGGATGCTCGCGCTCAGAATCAGCGCGTCCATGTAGCTGACGTGGTTGCACACGATCAGCGCGGGGCCTTCGTCCGGAACGTGGTCGATGCCGGCCACGCGCAGCCGGTACAGCGTGCGCACCAGCACCCAGCTCAGGAACCGCATCAGGAACTCGGGCACGATCGTGAAGATCCAGATCGCGACCAGCGCATTGGCAATCGCCAGCGCGAGGAACACCTGCGGGATCGTCCAGCCGAGGAAGCGTTGCACGACAATGCCCAGCACCGCGGCCAAAACAATAAACGCCGCGTTTTGGATGTTCATGCCGGCGATGACGCGCGACATCTCGTGCTTGAGCGAGCGGCTCTGGATCAACGCGAACAGCGGCACCACGAAGAAGCCCGTGCACAAACCGATGCCAACAAGATCCATGACGATGCGCCAGCTGCCCGGCTGCTGCACGAACGCGGCGATGCTCAAGCCGGTCACAGGCGCGAGACCGCTGCGGGCGAAATACAGGTCGAGCATGAACGCGCTGATGCCGAACGCGCCCAGCGGCACCAGGCCGATTTCAACCGTGCGTGCCGACAGCCGCTCGCACAACAGCGAGCCGATGCCGGTGCCGATCGAAAACAGCGCGAGCACGAAGATGTACAGGCTGGCGCTGCGTTGCGGCCCGCCGAGGTTGATCTCGGCGTAGGTCGGCAACTGCGAGGTCAGCACCGTGCCGATAAACCAGAACCACGACACGCCCAGGATCGCGTTGCGCACCGCGGGTTGCTTTTTCGCCAGGCGCAGGATCGCGATCGATTCGGGGATCGGGTTCCAGTTGATCTTGAGCTCGGGCGCGCCGGCGTCGGCGCGCGGGATCGCGCGGCTGACCAGATTGCCGGTGATCGCGAGCAGCACGATCGCGGTCGCGGCAACGACGGGGCCGTTCTCACCGGCGAGATTGAAAATCATGCCACCGAAGATCATGCCGGCGAGAATCGAGATCGAGGTGCCCATCTCGACCAGGCCGTTGCCACCAGTGAGTTCGCGCGGATGCAGGACTGTCGGCAGGATCGAGTATTTCACCGGGCCGAACAACGTCGATTGCAGGCCGGTGCCGAACAACGCGACCAGCAACACGGTCATGTTTTGCGTCAGGAAACCAATCGCCGCCAGCGACATGATCGCGATTTCCATCGCCGTAGTGATGCGGATCAGCCTGGATTTCTCCAGCTTCTCGGCGATCTGCCCCGCGGTCGCCGAAAACAGGAAGTACGGCAGGATAAATAGCGCCGGCGCGAGGTTGGTGTAGAGCGTGCGCTCCTCGGGACTGACGCCCAGGTAGAACAGCAGGCCGATGATCGCCTGGCGGTAGACGTTGTCGTTGAACGCACCCAGCGCCTGGGTCAGGAAAAACGGCAGGAAGCGCCGTTGCTTGAGCAGTTCGTACTGGTTGTGCGCCATGCGTCCCCCGCGGTTGGCGGGAGTGTAGCCCGGGTGGAGCTTGGCGAAGCCGTCTAGCGAAGGCAGGCAGATGTCATGTGGCCACGAGGTGGCGGGCGTATGCCGTAAGTGCGGAAAATGGCGTTTGGTCGTGCGTCGACGAGCGGCGCCTTAGCATTGCTGTTGCCCGCCTTCAAAATCGCATGAACCCCAGCGAGCGAATTCCCCCACCCTGGATGAGCCTTGGTCGCGCGAATTACGCGCCTGTCGAGGTCGGGCAGCGAGGAAGTCCTCCCAATCTCGCGCCCCCGTAGGCAGGGCCGCCCACGTTCGTCAGGCCGCGAGCCGGTGGCCCGCAGCGGCATTTCCCCGCCCTTGGGTTTGCAAATGGCGGTCGCAGCCCATCACGCGCCGCGTTCGCGCGCGATCGCGCGCCAGCCGATGTCATGGCGATGGAACTCGCCGTGCCACGACACGCCGGCGACCGCCCCGTATGCGCGATGCTGCGCGTCGGCGACGGAATCGCCAAGCGCGCACACGCACAGCACGCGTCCGCCGCTGGTCACTACGCTGCGATTGGCGTCCAATTTGGTGCCGGCGTGGAAGATCTTGGTGTCGGGCAGTTCCGGCGCATCCCAGCTGTCGATCGCGTCCCCTAGCCGGGGCGTATCGGGATAATTTTTCGCAGCCATGACCACGCCCAGCGACGGCCGCGGATCCCACTGCGCGTTGACTTCATGCAGGCGCGCGTCGATCGCGGCATCGACCAGATCGAGCAGGTCCGACTGCAGTCGCAACATCACCGGCTGCGTTTCCGGATCGCCAAAACGTACGTTGAATTCGATCACTTTCGGCGTGCCATTGGCATCGATCATCAGGCCGGCATAGAGGAAACCGGTGAATGGCATGCCGTCTGCGCGCATGCCCCGCACGGTTGGCTCGACGATCTCGTGCATCACCCGCGCGTGCACCTCCGGCGTGACCACCGGTGCGGGCGAATACGCGCCCATGCCGCCGGTGTTCGGGCCGGTGTCGCCATCACCGACGCGCTTGTGGTCCTGGCTCGTCGCCATCGGCAGGGCGGTGGTGCCATCGACGACCGAGATGAAGCTGGCTTCCTCGCCGTCGAGAAATTCCTCGATTACCACACGGGCGCCGGCCGCACCGAACGCGTTGTCGGACAGCATGTCGGTGATCGCTGCTTCGGCCTCCATCAGCGTCATCGCCACGATCACGCCCTTGCCAGCGGCAAGACCATCGGCCTTGACGACGATGGGGGCGCCTTTGTCACGCACGTAGGCGAGTGCTTCATCGACGTTGGTGTGCACCGCGTAATACGCCGTGGGAATGCCATGGCGGGCGAGGAAGTCCTTGGCGAACGCCTTGCTGCCTTCGAGCTGCGCCGCGGCCGCGGTGGGTCCGAAAATGCGCTGGCCGGCGGCGCGGAAACGGTCGACGACGCCAGCGACCAGCGGGCCCTCTGGACCGACCACGGTGACCGCGACACCTTCGCGTTTAGCCAGCGCGAGCAACCCGTCGATATCGGCCGCGTCGACGGCGGCATTGCGACACTTGTCTTCTTGCGCAGTGCCGGCATTACCGGGCGCGACCAACACCTCGGAGACGCGCGCTGATTGCGCAAGCTTCCATGCCAGCGCGTGCTCGCGGCCACCGGAACCGATCACCAGAACTTTCATTGGCTTGCCTCTCCCGCATCGGATAGGTTGGAAATACAGCCCTCGCGCATCAAGGCGTCGGGCACAGGGTATCGCCACGCAACGGCGTCGAAGATCAAGCGGTGCTCGCGCTGCACCGTCTGACCGCATTCCCGCCCGTGCTCGCGGATCAGCAGCGGATAGAGTTTCGCCGCGGCGTTGCTGCTATCGACGATGAGGTCGAACTCCAGGGCAACCATGCGGTTGGCGCAATCGGCGTCCTGCTCGCAGTCGATCGCGCCCTCGTTGCTGATCGTGCTGCGGATATCGGCGGCCGTGACTAACGTGGCGCCCTTGGCTACCACCAACGACTGTGTCCCCAGCACGTAGCCTTGGCCGACCCAAGTGCCTTCGACGCGGAAACCATAAAAATTTCTTCCCAGGCGCAGCACCGACACGGTGCCGGGCCGACCGGAGCTGCCGAAGCCCTGGTCGCGCGCGCTAGCGGCAACGACAAGGCGATTGCCGTGCGGCTTGAGCACGTAGAAGTCGATCAAACCGGGCGCGGCATGGCCCCCGGCGGGGTCCTCGCCGCACACCGCCAGGAGCAGATGGGAAACCCCGGCCAGCGTAACCGCTTGGCGTGCACACAGCGACCGCTGGATCGTATCAGCGGCATTCGCGCCCGCCTCCACGGGGGCATGCCACGGCGACTTGGACGTCGCCTGCGCGCCATAGACGGAGACCAGGAATGCCTGCAGTTGCGCGTCCGGGTCGACGCGGGTGACCGCCGGAGCGGGCTGCGGCTGGCACGCCGACAGCGCTGCGCCGATCACCATGCACGTCACGGCCTTGAGGCCGATGCGCCGGATGCGCAGCACGTTTTGCATCATTGCTTCAGTGCCGGAAATGGCGGATGCCAGTGAACACCATCGCCAGCCCATGCTCGTCGGCGGCCGCGATCACTTCGCCATCGCGCATCGAGCCGCCGGGCTGAATCACCGCGCGAATGCCGGCCGCGGCCGCGGCATCGATGCCGTCGCGGAACGGGAAGAACGCGTCGCTGGCCATCACCGAGCCCGGCACCACCAAGCCGGCCTCCTCGGCCTTGAGCGCAGCGATCCTGGCGCTGACCACGCGGCTCATCTGGCCGGCACCGATGCCGATGCTGCGGTGGTCACGCGCATAGACAATCGCGTTGGATTTTACGTACTTGGCGATGCGCCAAGCGAACAGCAGGTCATCGACCTCCGTTGCAGTAGGCACGCGTTGGCTCACCACCTTGAGCTCATCGCGCGTGACTTCGCGGATATCGCTGGTCTGCATCAGCAGACCGGAGCCGACGCGGCGCACGTCGAAGTTGTTGCGGCCGTCGCCGTGCGGGATGCGTAGCACGCGCACGTTGGCTTTCTTGGCGCAGTAGGCGAGGGCGGCATCGTCGAATGCGGGCGCAATCAAAACCTCGACGAACTGGCGATCGAGGATCGCCTTGGTCGTGGCTGCATCCAACGCCGTATTGAACGCGATGATGCCGCCGAATGCCGAGGTCGGATCGGTGGCGTAGGCGAGCTCATACGCATCACCGCAGGCCGCGCCTTCGGCCACGCCGCACGGGTTGGCATGTTTGACGATCACGCAGGCGGGGCGCTCGAACTGGCGCACGCATTCCCACGCCGCATCGGCATCGGCGAGGTTGTTGAAGCTCAGTTCCTTGCCCTGCAGCTGGGTGAACGTGGCCAACGTGCCCGGCACCGGGTACAGGTCGCGGTAGAACGCGCCGTGCTGGTGCGGGTTTTCGCCGTAACGCAGGTCCATCACCTTGACGAAGTTGCTGTTGGACTGGGCCGGGAACAGGCCGCGCGTGCCGTCGTCTTTGATCGCCGACAGGTAGTCGCTGATCGCGGCGTCGTATTGGGCGACGCGGTTGAACGCGGCTACGGACAACGCAAAGCGGGTTTTCGCCGACAGTGCACCGTCGTTGGCCTGCAGTTCGTCGAGCAATCCTGCGTATTGCGCCGGATCGGTCGCAACCGCGACGCGGGCGAAGTTCTTGGCAGCGGACCTCAACATCGCCGGCCCGCCGATATCGATGTTCTCGATTACGTCTTCGAACGAACTGTCAGGGTTCGCCGAGACCCGCTCGAACGGATACAGATTCAACACCAGCAGATCGATCGCGGCGATGCCGTGCGCGGCCATCACGGCGTCGTCGATGCCGCTGCGCCCAAGCAGGCCCCCGTGCACGAGCGGATGCAGGGTCTTGACCCGACCGTCCATCATCTCGGGGAAACCGGTGACTTCGGACACGTCGCGCACTGCCAGCCCCGCGTCACGGATCGCCTTGGCGGTACCGCCGGTGGAGAGCAGTTCCACTCCGCGCGCGGCGAGGGCCTGCGCCAGTTCGAGCAATCCGGTTTTGTCGGAAACAGACAGCAGCGCGCGGCGCACGGGCAGAAGGTCGGTGGTCATCGGGCAGCGCTGGCAACGGAAAGGCGCAAATTGTAGCCGCTCGGCCGGGACCCGCCGCCGGCGCCAAGCCGCGGTGCACAGGATTTGCGTGCTACATCGGGCAGGGGCAGGCGCTACGCAGGAGCCGCGCCTGCCGGCCGCCGCCTTATCCCGCCAAAACCGTGGTCGTCGGAACCAGTGACGGGCTTGGTTGGCGGCGTGTTGTGCCAGTCACGTTGTGCGCCGCGAAGGTGGATCGCTGCGTACGCGCCGTGGCAGCGGCCTGGCTGGCCCTGGTTGATCTACGCGAAGGGCTCTAGAACAGGGAGGGATGTCGGCGATCGAGCGCGCCGGTGGAATCACGGACTGCGGGCATACGTGGAAGCCACGGCGACGGCGTGCGGGACCGATCGGATTCTATGTGTTTTGCCGCGCCAGATTTCTGGACTTGATCAGGTTTTGGCTGGACCTGAGTCTTCGCGTCGTCGCGCTCAACCCAGTCCGTAGTCGCGCAATTTCTTCCGCAGTGTGGCGCGGTGGATGCCGAGCATGGCCGCGGCGCGACTCTGGTTGCCGTCACAGTGCTTGAGCACTTCGACGAATAACGGGATTTCGAGTTCGCGAAGCGCGATCTCGTAGAGATCTGCGGTGCCGCACCCGTCGAGATCGCCCAAAAAACGTCGGATCGACGTGGCGACGTGGTCGCGCAGGGGCACGCGGGGGCCGGGACGGGGGTCGTTGCGATCGGCTGCGGCGTTCAAACGGATCCCCCGGATCTGGCGTCCGCCGGCAGGCTGCGGGCCGAGGCGGGACGGGGAGTCTAGCGCGCGTGGGTCGCGAGCGACACCGCGACGGCTGGCATCGGGGTGGCCATACGGCCAATGGCTATTGGAAGTCGAATGTGAAGGCAACGACGCCCGACGCCGGCTCGCGCACCTGCAGGTGCACCGTCGCGCTCTGGCCAGGGCCCAGTCGATCGCCGGCGTTGGCGCGGCCCGGGCGATAGTCCGACGGTGCGAACGCGCGCGCGCCGACATCGCGGCCTTCGACGTCCGACAAGGTCAACAGCAGGGTCGGCCACGGCTGCGGCCAGCGCGCGTCGTTGCGAAAGCTCGCTTCGACCACGAGCACGTCGGGAAGCGTGCGGCTGGGCTGCACGCTGCGGCCGAGCATGGTAAAGGCGCCGGGTTCGCGCCACGGCGGAATATCGCAGGGCAGTGCATCGCACAGCGCTGCCACCCACGGTCGCCAACGCGTGCTCGTCGCAAGTTCGTGGCGCTGGGCGAGAAGCAATTGCAGCGCCAGGACCATCGCCAACGCGACAGCAGCCGCGTACCACGGCCACGATCGGCGCCTGGGGCGCAGCGCCGAGCTGCCGCGGACGAAACTCGGCATCGCGCGCGCGGTGCGGTCGGGTCGGTGACGTGGGTTGCGCGCAGCGACGGAGGCATTGGCGTCAGACGCGGGTCCATCGACCGCGTCGGCGTTCGGTTCTGCTGCGTTGGACAACTCGCCGGGCGCGGCATTCGCGCCGCCGACTTCAGCGCTCGCGGGTGGGTCGATGGCACTGTCCCCGGCTACGGACTCGTCGGCGGCGCCGTCACCCGCACGCGGCGATAGCGGCTCAACCACTCCATCGCAACGCGGGCAACGCGGCGACGGACCAGGCGACGGCGTTGGCGTTGGCAAGATCAGCGCCAGGTGGTAACCGCAGTGGGGGCAGGCGAGCAACATGGCGGTTATTCAACCATGCCCGCGCGCGCCGCGGTCAGCCGCGACGCACGCCGGTCACGCGCATCCAGTCGTCGAGGCGCTCGGCCCGCAACTGCGCGAACGCGCCTTCGTAGCGGGCGATGACGTCGTGTTCCTGGCCGGCAAGGATGCCCGACATTGCCAACTGCCCACCCGGCGCCACCCGCGCAGTCAGCGTGTCGGCGAGCGCGATCAGTGCCTTGGCCAGGATATTGGCGACCACGACGGGGTAGGTCGCGATGGGTTCGTCGTCGGGCAGGGACACCGTGAGGCGATCGCCGACGCCGTTGCGTTGCGCGTTATCGTCGGTTGCGAGCAACGCCTGCGGATCGTTGTCGACGCCAACCGCGCGCGCCGCGCCGAGTTTGAGCGCGGCGAGCGCAAGAATGCCGGAGCCGCAGCCGAAATCGAGCACGCGCGCGCCGCGCAACGTGCCATCACCGGCGAGCGCGTCCAGCCATTGCAGACACAGCGCCGTGGTCGGGTGCGTGCCCGAACCGAACGCGAGGCCCGGATCCAGTCTCACCACAGCGGCGTCGGCGGCATCGGCGCCTGGGGGCAACGCGTGGTTCCACGGCACGATCCAGGTCCGTGCGCCGAACTGGAGCGGTTCGTACTGGTCCATCCACGCGCGTTCCCAGTCCTGGTCGGCGACCTCGCAGAACAGCGCGCGTGACCAGTCGAGGCCGGCGTCGGCCGCGGCCAGCGCATGCAGCAGCAATGCATGTGAGGTATCGGCCGCGAACAGCGCGGTCAGCACCATTTCACCCCACACCGGCGTCTCCCCGACGCCGGGTTCGAAGATCGCCTGTTCGTCGGGCGCGTCGGCATGCGCATCGGTCAGCGTGACGGCGAGCGCGCCGACATTTTCGAGTGCGCGCTCGTAACGCGGCTGCTCGGATTCGGTGCAGGGCAGGGTGAGCTCGACGTAGGGCATGGGCTTGAGTCTGGATTCCTGCTTTCGTTCAACGACGCACAAACGGGTTGCCTCTCCGCCCGCGCTCTCAGGTAGCGGTAGAGGCGGGTGCGCCATCACACGATCGACAGCGTCTTCTCTTTTTGTTCCTTGAGCCGCTTCTCGAGGTAGTGGATATTCGCGCCGCCTTGCTGGAAACCGATGTCGGACAGGATGCGCTGCTGCAGCGGGATGTTGGTCTTGATGCCGTCGACGACCATTTCGCTCAGCGCAACGCGCATGCGCGCGATTGCGGTCTCGCGGTCGCGGCCGTGCACGATCAGTTTGCCGATCATCGAGTCGTAGTTCGGCGGCACCCGATAGCCTTCGTAAATGTGGCTGTCGACGCGCACGCCAGGCCCACCGGGCGCATGGAAATGCTGGATCAGGCCCGGACTCGGCATGAACGTGTCCGGGTCCTCGGCATTGATGCGGCATTCGATTGCGTGGCCGTCGAGCACGATGTCGCTTTGCTTGATCGTGAGCTTGTGACCGGCGGCGATCATGAGCTGTTCGCGCACCAGGTCGATGCCGGTGACCAGCTCGGTGACGGGGTGCTCGACCTGGATGCGGGTGTTCATTTCAATGAAGTAGAACCGCCCGTCCTCGTACAGGAATTCGAACGTGCCGGCGCCCCGGTAGCCGATGCGCACGCAGGCCTCGGTGCAGACCTGGCCGATCTTCGCGCGCTGCTCGGGGGTGATGCCCGGTGCCGGCGCTTCCTCGACCACCTTCTGGTGGCGGCGCTGCATCGAGCAGTCACGCTCGCCGAGGTGGATCGCGTTGCCCTGGCCGTCGGCGAGCACCTGGATCTCGATATGGCGCGGGTTCTCGAGAAACTTCTCCATGTAGACCATGTCGTTGCTAAACGCGGCCTTGGCTTCGGTCTTGGTGGTCTGGATCGCGCTGTGCAGGTGGGCCTCGGTGTGGACCACGCGCATGCCGCGCCCGCCGCCGCCGCCGGCGGCCTTGACGATCACCGGATAACCGATCTCGCGCGCGATCTTGACGTTGGTCGCCGCGTCGTCGCCGAGCGGGCCGCCGCTGCCGGGCACGCACGGCACGCCGGCTTCCTTCATCGCGCGGATCGCCTCGACCTTGTCGCCCATCAGACGGATCGTTTCGGCCTTGGGGCCGATGAAGATGAAGCCCGACTCCTCGACGCGCTCGGCAAAGTCTGCGTTCTCCGACAGAAAGCCGTAACCCGGATGGATCGCCTGCGCGTCGGTGACTTCGGCCGCGGCGATGATCGAGGCCATGTTGAGGTAGCTGTCGGTCGACGGCGCTGGGCCGATGCAGACCGATTCGTCGGCCATGGCGACGTGCTTGAGGTTGCGATCGACGGTGGAATGCACCGCGACCGTGCGGATGCCGAGCGCATGGCACGCGCGCAGGATGCGCAGCGCGATCTCGCCGCGATTGGCGATGACGACTTTATCGAGCATGGGGGCTACTCAAGAGCGAAGCGGGAATAGGGAATGAGGAGCGGGATCGGGGAATCAGGATCGGGAACTGCAGGGGCAGTGGATTCGCGCGAAGGTAATTCGCAGCGCCCAATCCCGCCATTCCCTTTTTCCTTTTTTCCGCCTCAACCAATCACGAACAGCGGCTGGTCGAACTCGACCGGCTGGCCACTGTTGGCCATCACCTTGAGCACGGTGCCCGAGACATCGGCCTCAATCGGATTGAACATCTTCATCGCCTCGATGATGCCCAGCGTCTCACCCTGCTTGACCGCCTGGCCGACGGTAACGAACACCGGCTTGTCCGGTGCCGGCGAGGTGTAAAACGTGCCGACCATCGGCGCGCGCACGACGTGGCCTTCGGGCATATCGGACTGCGGTTTGCTATGTCCGCCGGTAGCGGCCTCGGTCGGCGACTGCATCGGCATCGTCGGCGCCGGCTGCGGTGGCGGCGGGGCGGCGTGCGGCATCGGTGGCGGCATCGCGTAACTTCCGCGCGGGGTGCGTGCCAGCCGGACCGACTCCTCGCCTTCCTTGATCTCGATTTCCGCCAGATTCGACTCTTCCAGCAGATCGATCAGCTTCTTGATTTTGCGCAGGTCCATTCGCGGGCCTCTCAGGTTGTGGCGCCCGGTCCAGGGCGGGTGGAAATGGGAAAGGTAAAAGTGGCTTCAGGATCGGCTTGAGCGCGCTGCGGCATGTTTATCGAGCCAGGCCAGCGCGGCTTCCATCGCAAAGCGATAACTGTCGGCACCGAAACCGGAGATCACGCCAATGGCCAGATCGCTGAAGTAGCTGTGTCTGCGGAACGGCTCGCGCGCGTGCGGGTTGGATAAATGGATTTCGATGTACGGCAGCGACACGGCGGCCAGAGCATCTCGCAGCACGACGCTCGTGTGGGTGAGCCCGGCGGGATTGATCAGGATGATCGCGGTGCCGTCGGTGCGCGCGGCATGGACGCGCTCGATCAGCACGTGCTCGGCATTGGACTGCAGGCTCTCCAGGGTGTGACCGGCGGATTGCGCATCGATCTGCAGCGCATGGTCGATCGCGGGCAGGGTGGTGCGGCCGTAAATGCCGGGCTCGCGTTCGCCGAGCAGATTGAGGTTGGGGCCGTGCAGAACCAGGAGCTTCGCCATAGAGGCCGGACCGGTGCGGAAAAGTGGGCAGTGTGCGTCAGCTCGGCGGCCGTGTCTAGAATTTGACTGCCATATCGGCGACGTTACTCGGCAATAAGCCGTTGTTGGAGTGGCTGCTCTAAACATTTTGGCGCTGGGCGCGCTTGGCGGCCGTCGCGGAAATTGTAGCGGTAGCTTTGGCGCGGCTTGTCTGGCCGGGGCGAGCAGCCGGACCAACTTCGCTTTTTAATCGGGCGGTTGCCACGAAGATGGCAGGCGGGCAGCCGGGCTGGGTGGCGCCAGCAGAAGCAGCGAGCAGACCTCGGCGCTACGGGTTGGCGGGCACTGCGTCGGCCCAGGCCTCGATTTCCCCCGGCTGGAAGGGTCCCAGCTTCTGCTTGCGTACGCGGCCGTCGGCGCCGATCAGGACGCTGTAGGGCAAAACGCCCCTGGCGTTGCCCAATTGCACGCCGCTGTCGCGCGGGCCGGGGACATCCAGCAGGATCGGGTAGGCGACGGGGGTGCGCTGCAGGAATGCGCGGACGTCATTGCCGTTGTCGAGCGCGATCCCGATCACTTGCGGACTGCTTGCGGCCTGAAGACGCGCATAGCGGTCCAATTCCGGCATTTCCCTCAGGCATGGCGCACACCAGCTGGCCCAGAAATTGATCAGCAGTGGGCGACCGGCATAGGCGGTGGGCAGGACGACCTTCGTGCCGGCGAGATCTGGCACGGTCAGAAGCGGCATCGGCTCGCCGCGCCGGGCGATCGTGAGGCCCGGCGGCGATGGAGGCGCGCGCGAGGAGGCCAGTGCATGCAGCGCGCGCTGGCCGATTTCGCTGCGCAGGGTCGGGCCGAGCAGCGGACCTGGGCCGGAAGTCCACAGGCTGAGCGCAACGCCGAGCACGCCCGCGGCCAGCGCGACCAGCACGATCCGGGCGGCGGATTTCATGGTGTTCGCACGCGCGCGCTCAAGCAGCTTGGCAGTCAGCGCCGCGCGCCATTGGCGCGTCCGACGAACTTAGGGGCGTTTTCAAAACCGAACAAACGCGAGGGGCGACGTTCGACACCGTCGAGATAAAACAAGGTAGCTGGTGGGCCAATGATGCCCAATCGCTGCATCAAAGCCTGATCGAGGTCGTCATTCGCGGTTACGTCCGCCTTGAGCAACACGAAACCGGCCAGCGCGGTATGCACGGTGGGATCGGGGAATGTGTACTTCTCCATTTCCTTGCAGGACACGCACCAGTCCGCATAGAAGTCGAGCATCAGCGGTTGCCCGGCCGCGTGGGCCGCGGCCACTTCCCGGTCGAGGTCGGCCAGCGACTTGATCTTGCGGAACGGCAACTCGGCGCGGTGGGTGCCGCCGTCGCGCAGCCCGGCCAGCGGCTGCAGCGGATCGTGGCTGCCGGCCAAGGCGCCTATCACCTGCGCGGTGCCGGCCAAACCCAGTAGCAGTGCGGTGGTCCAACCCAGCGCCCGCACGCCGTCACGCGCAGTGGGCTTGCTCGCAGCCAGCGCGAGTAGGGCCGCGGCGCCGAACAGCAATGCGCCCCACAGCGCCAGACTGAGGGCCGGTGGCAGCACCCGCGACAGCATCCACACCGCCAGGCCGAGGAACACGAAGCCGAACGCGCGCTGCACAGCCACCATCCACGGCCCGCTGGTGGGCAGCCCCTTGCCCGCGGCCACGCCGAACGCGATCAGCGGTACTCCCATTCCCATCGCGAGCAGGAACAAGGCCGCGCCGCCAAACACCGGATCCTGGGTCTGGCCGATGTACAGCACGGCCGCGGCCAGCGGCGGGGCGACGCATGGGCCGACGATCAAGGCCGACAGCGCCCCCATCACCGCCACCCCCACCCACGACCCGCCGCGTTGCTGGTCACTGAGCGCGCCGAGCCGGCTACGCAATGCGCTAGGCAGCTGTAGTTCGAACAGGCCGAAACTCGACAAAGCCAGAGCCACGAACAACGCCGCGAACGCCGCAATCACCCAAGGGTTCTGGAACGCGATCTGCAGATTGGCGCCAAGCAGCCCCGCGACCACGCCCGCGACGGTGAACACCAGCGCATTGGCCAGCACGTACACGAACGACAGCGCAAAGGCGCGCCTCGCGCCGAGCCCAGGACCGTGACCGGCGATCAGGCCCGACAGGATCGGAATCATCGGCAACACGCACGGAGTAAACGCGAGCAGCAGGCCGAAACCGAAGAAACTCAGCAACGCCCACCAGCGGTTCGGTCCCAGTAACGCGGCTACCAAGCGGCTGTCTTCGGCTTGCTCGGGCGCGACGGCGTTCGCTCCAGGACCTGGAAAAGCGGATTTGACCGAGGCTGTTGGGCCTGGCATCGCGATGGCGGCTGTAGGCGCGGCATTTCCTCCCACCACCGCCGCGCCCCCGGCGGCAGGGTTAGCAGCCTCTGCGGCGCCGGCTTGTACGCCAGCGGTGTCGCTGGCGATCGCAGACACACCTGCGACGGCCGGAGCAGCCACCCTGCCCAAAGGCAGCGCCACCTCCACCGTGCGGGTCATCGGCGGATAGCAGATGCCGTCGGTCTGACAACCTTGGAAGCCCGCGGTCAACGCGAGTTCGGTGGGCCCGGCATGGCTGCGTTGCAGCGGCAGGGTGACGTCGATCTGATCGAAATAGACGGTGGTGTTTCCGAAGTACTCGTCCTGGTGCGCGCTGCCGCGCGGCCATTGCGGCCGACCGAGGACCATTCCGGCGCTACGCCCGCGTGCATCCAGCGCGAACGTGGTCTTGTCGCGATACAAGTAGTAGCCAGGCGCCGGGGTAAAGCGCAGCAGCAAGGTGTTGCCGTCACCGGCGATCGCCTCGAAACCGAATGCGCGCTCCGCCGGCAATGGCGCCGCATCGATGCCCGGTGCGGGGGGGAGCAGGCGATTTCCAGCAAAAGGATTCGCGCCGCTCGACGGTGGCGAACCGCTGCGGAACGGAACCGCCGGAGCGGCCGCGAGGCCATCCGTGCCATTGCGGGCAGGGGTCGCGACTGAGGCCGCCCCCGGCAGCGCCACCGTCAGCGTGCGCGTCTGCGGCGGGTAGCAGATGCCGGCGTCGGCGCAGCCCTGGTACTTGATCTTGAGCGTGGTGCGCGCCCCGCTGGCGCGGCCGGGCAGCGTCGCGACCAGGGTGCCGCGGTAGGTCTCCACCTTGCCAAAGAACTCGTCGGTATACGCCTTGCCCTTGGGCAACTGCAGCGGCCGAGCGGCGAAGCCGGCATCGGACTGCACACTGATGCGGTGCTTGTACAGGTAGTAGCCGTCGGCGATCTGCCAGCGGATCGCGATGCTGTCTGGCGCGTCGGCGTCGGCCGCGAGTACGAACGCCCGGTCGACGGGCAGCAGGTCGGCTTCGTCGATCGCAATGGCGGGTGTGGCGAACAGCGCCGCGGCCAACGCGAGCGTGGCGAACAGGCCGCCTGCCCGGCGCTGGCGCGTGGAGGCAACGCCGGAACTATCGGAATCAGTCATGGGTTCGCGTCTGTTCGGCCACCCAGTCGAGGTATGGGGCGAGGCCGCCAAGGGCTTCGACCGCAATCACTTCCGGCAGTTCATAGGGATGTAGCGTCGCCACGCGCGCCGACAGCGCGTCGAGGCGGTCGGACGTGGTCTTGATCAGCAACAGCACCTCGGCGCCGGACTCGACCTGGCCCTGCCAGCGGTAAGTCGAGCGCACGCCGGGCAGCACGTTGACGCAGGCGGCAAGGCGCTCGGACACCAACGCCTGCGCCAGCGCATCGGCGATCGTGGTGTCTGGGCAGGTGCAGTAAACAATCAGAACAGACGCGGGCGGGACAGGCATGGGCGAATTGTAGCGGCAGGCTGCATAGCGACCGCCGCGCAAACAAAAAGCCCGGACCGCTCAGGGCCCGGGCTCGCTGCAGGCGGCTAGCTGCCCGGCCTTAAATCAATTGAGTTGGCAGGTCGCCGGCTTGGCCGAGGTCAGCAACGACGACGTCGCCCACTCGGGGTGATCGATAAACGGGTTGCGATTGCCCTGGAAGCTGAAGATCACCTCGTTGCGCTCGCGCTCGGCTGCGTCCGGCGGGTCGGCGTTGTGCCAGGCCAGCAGGGACGACAGCAAGCCCATGTACGCCGGCGAGGCTGAGGTGATCACGATCTTGCTGCGGTCGTCAGTGAGCTCCAGGTCGGGCTCGGACTGGTTGGTGTTGACGTCGCGGCCGCCCTCGTAGCGGATCGCCATGTACAGCACTGCGCGCGCGAGGTCGCCGCGGCGCTTGCCCCAGGCCTGGAACGAGCCGGCATTGCCGTCCGGTCCCTTCACCCAGTTCGAGTTGCCCGGATACACGCCGCTGCCGCCACCGCTGCCGTTGTTGGCCTCGGTCACGCGCTCGCCGCAACCGCCGGCGACGGTGCAATCCGTGTACGGCTTGTTGCCGCGGTCGGAGTTGTAGGTGGTGTCGCTCAAATACAGCATATGAGTGTCGGTGTACGGCGCGTGCGGCAGGCCCAGATCGCCACTGGCACTGCCGAAGCCGAGCGAATTCGGCCAGGTGTGCTCGCGGTTGTAGGTGATGCCGGTTCCGGTGCCGGCACGCTCGCTGCCCTTGAGGTAGCTGCGGTTGCGGTAGACGTCGAGGATGCGGCCGGCGTTGTTCGGGTCCTCGTCGGCGATCTCCAGGATGCTCCAGGCATTGGTGGTGCCACCGCTGTACGGGTATGCCGTGTGGCCACGGATTGTCTGGTGCAGCGAGCAGCGCAGCTGACTGGCGCTGCTGGTGTTGACGCGCGCGTAGTAGCCGCTGCCACCGCCGCCGGCGGCGACGGTGAAGTTGACGACGGTGTTCTGCGCCGGGCGGGCGCCGCCGCTGTCGCTGACCTTGGCCGCGGTCACTGTCAGCGCGCAGGTTTCGCTGGCGAACAGGGCGGTGTTGGTCGAGATCGAGAAGTTGGTGCCGCTGCTCGGATGGGTCAAGGCGACCGCGCCAGACTGGCTGCACTGCAACGCGAATGCGCCGCTGGTCAGCGTCACCGCTTCACTGAAACCCACGGCGAGATTGCCCGCAGCGGGGAAGCCGGTCGCGCCATTGGTCGGCGTGGTGCTGGTGACCACGGGCGGCGGATTGGGCGCCGAGAACGTCTGGTTGCGGTTGCACGCACCGAATGTCTGGGTGCCCGACGCTTGCCAGCTGAAATTGCCGTAGCTGTTGCCGCTGCCACCGAGTTGCAGCGAGGTGCCAACCGCGCTCGACTCGCTTTCCGAAACCGCCAGGTTGCTGCTGGCGCGGCCCGCGGCCGGACCGTTGGATCCGGTCATCGCGCCTTCGTAGCTGAGGAATTGCACCAGCGCGCCCGCGCCATTGGCCAGGGCGATGCCATCGGGCGGACCGTTCTGGATGCCGTTGGCGGGATAAGTGAGCGTCGCGATGCGCACGCTGCCCCCGCAACTGACCACGCTGCCGGTGGGCACCAAGTCGTTGTCGTAGAACGTCGCGGCCGACGGCGTGCTGCCGTTGTACAGATAGACCCGATAGCCGGTCAGGCTCTCGCCGGCGGTGGCGACCACTTCCACGCGTTCGCCGCTGTCGCTGCCGGCGTTGTCGTAGTGGATCT
>JAYSZI010000031.1:0-2003 GCA_043738095.1 Lysobacter sp. | reverse complement strand
CCATGTCAGCGTCATGTCATCAGGCACAATGCGCGGATGCCGGAAAACACAGTCGCCGACGCACTTGCCCTTGCCGCCGGACGTCTTCCGGGCAATGAGGCGCGCGCCGAAGCGGAGATCCTGCTGGCACATGCCTTGGGAAAACCACGGTCGTGGCTTTATGCCCACGCCAACGATCCGTTTCCGGCCTCGGCCGATGAAGGCTTTCGCGATCTGCTTGCGCGAAGGATGCGTGGTGAGCCCGTCGCGCACATCCTCGGCCTGCAGGAATTCTGGTCGCTGCCGCTGGTCGTGACGAGCGACACCCTGATACCGCGACCGGAAACGGAATTGCTGGTCGAACTTGCCTTGAAGCGCCTTGCGATCGACACGCCCTTGCGCGTACTCGACCTCGGTACCGGCAGCGGCGCGATCGCCTTGGCCATCGCCTGTGAACGGCCGCTCGTTTCGGTGACGGCAGTCGATAGAAACGCGCGCGCGCTTGATGTCGCGCGCAAGAATGCCGAGCGCATGGCGCCCGGCCGGATCCGCTTCCTGGCAGGCGACTGGTTCTCGCCGGTGCAAGGCGAGGCCTTCGACCTGATCGTCAGCAATCCACCCTATCTCTCGGCGGGTGACGTCCATCTCTCGCAGGGTGACTTGCGCTTCGAACCTGAGTTGGCGCTGGTGGCGGGCAAGGATGGCCTGGACTGCATTCGACGCATCGTCGATGAAGCACGTCAGTTCCTCGCGCCCTCGGCCTGGCTGCTGGTCGAGCACGGCTCGACGCAAGGCGCGCAGGTGCGCAAGCTGATCAATGAAAGGGGCTTGTGTGATGTCTGGACCTTCCCCGACCTGGAACACCGCGATCGCGTGACCGGTGGATTCCAGCCGGACTGAGCAGCGAAAATCAGCGCAGCGGAATTTCGATGGCGACGCCGGGCTTGCCCGCGATGTCGAACTTCACGCGTTTTCCGTTCGGCTCGTCCCAGAGTTTCTCGGCCGCGCGCTGGCACATGGCCTTGTAGCCCTGGGAAAGTTCGCGCCCCGCGGAGCCGCGACGCTCAAAGCGAAACGTAGCCTCGTCAGCTCCGGCAGCTGCCGGCGTTTCGGCGTCGGCAGTATCGAGCAGGCTTTGCAGCGCACGCTGGCTGAGGCTCGGCTCGGCCTGCTGGAAACGCGGCCCACGGCGGGCGCCGTTGGCCACGGTGATCGGCTGGCGATGTGCAAGCGAGGCAGGCGCGGCGGTGGTGCCGGATGCCGTCGGGAACTTGAGTTGCAGCGGCGAAGCAGGCTTTGACTGGCAGAACGCTGCACCGGGCGCGAGCGCGAGCATGGCCAACAGCGACAGTCCGACCGCATTGCACCGGCAGTTCATTACACACCCCTTCAAGGCCACGAGCGCGAGTCCATGCACTCCCCGCCATTGAAGCCCAAGCAGCGATATCGCACAAGCTTCGAATCCTGAACAAAGGTGCGCCGTTCAGCTTGCCGCGCTGCGCACCTGTGAGCCGGCAATGCCGGGCCATCGCTTGACGATGGCGGCGCGGACGCCGGCCGCGTCCAGGCCCGATTGCGCGAGCAGGTCTTCGCGGCTGGCGTGGTTGAGATAGGCATCGGGAAGCCCGAGGTGGAGGATCGGCACGGTAACGCCTTCCTCGGCGAGCAGCTCGGCGACCGCGCTGCCGGCGCCGCCCATCAGGGCGTTGTCTTCCAGAGTGACCAGGCCAGAATGGTTGCGCGCCAGTTCGAGGATCAACTCACGGTCCAGCGGCTTGATGAAGCGCATGTTCACGCAGCTCAGCGACAAGGCATCGGCCACCGCTTCGGCGGTCGGCACCAGCGCACCGAACGCAAGCAGTGCGACGCTTTCGCCGCGGCGGCGCCATTGCGCCTTTCCGACCGGCAAGGTGTCGAGGTTTGGCTGGATGGCGACGCCAGGACCATTGCCGCGCGGGTAGCGCACCGCCGCCGGTCCCGGGTGGCGGTAGCCCGTGCTGAGCATCTGCCGGCATTCGTTCTCG
>JAYSZI010000030.1:0-25242 GCA_043738095.1 Lysobacter sp. | reverse complement strand
AGCTTCAGCACCGGTAGCGGAACCCAGACGTACAGCAACCCCGCCGATGTAGCCATTGGCGACAACACCACAGTCGATAGTCCGATCACGGTGTCCGGCCGCAGCGGCAACGCCCCGAGCAACGCGTCGGTTTCGGTGACCATCTTGCACACCTACCAGGGCGACCTGAAGGTGGACTTGGTGGCGCCGGATGGCTCGCTCTACAACCTCCACAACCGCAACGGTGGCAGCGCCGACAACGTCATCAAGACGGTAGTACTGAACCTGTCGACCGAAGCGCTCAACGGCACTTGGAAGCTGCGTGTCAATGACAACGCCGCCGGCGACACCGGCAGGATCGACAGCTGGAGCATCACGTTCTGATTAACGACGCAACGGGCACGACCCAGCGGCGGGTGAGCGTCACCCGCCGCGCTGCAGCACCCACCCGGCCTTGTCGGGTGGTTCGACTTGGGGCGCCAGCCGGCTGACGCCCCACGCACGTCCTTTGCTCCAATTCGACAGCGCGCCGCCGCCTTACTTCGCGACGATGCACTGATGGAAGGTCTACTCGCCGGAAAGGTATTGCGTTTCTTCGATCTTGAATTTCACACATGGAGTGTCATCAATGAAACGACTGAGAATTTCCCTCAAGCTGATCGGCTTGCTGAGCGTGCTGTCGATGGGTTCTGCCCTCGCGGCGCCCGGCGTGCGCCCGGCGGCCTTCGATCACAACCTCGCCCGTTTGGACAATGTCGAGCTGCGGCGCATGGCCGTAGTCGATGTGGCGCGCCTGCGCACCGAAGACGTGCAACGCGAAGCACGCGATATGGCGCCGCGTTTCGCCCAGTCGCTCGCCGTCGACATGACGCCGCTGAATTCCGGCGAGTGGGAAGACCTCGATGCCAATCACCTGGTCTGGCGCTTGCGCGTGCAATCGCGCGGCGCGTTGTCGCTCAACTTCGGCTTCAGCGAATACAACATGCCTGCTGGCGGACGCCTGCTGGTCTACCCGGCGGCGCTTGCACGCACCGACGATCAGTCCTTGGTGCGAACGTTCACCGCCGCCGACAATGAGAGCCACGGCCAGCTGTGGACCCCGATCGTGCCCGGCGATGAGGCCGTGATCGAAGTGGTGGTGCCACGCGATAAAGCGGGGCAGCTGAAGCTGCGTTTGGCGAAGGTCGGCCACGACTACCGCGGCTTCAGCCGCATGGCGCGGCAGATGGAAATGATCGAGCCGATGGGCACGTCGCAAAGCTGCAACATCGACGTGGTCTGCCCGGCCGGTGATGCCCACCGCCCGCAGATTCGCTCGGTCGCGGCAATCTCGACCGGCGGCAGCCTGTTCTGCAGCGGTAGCTTGCTCAACAACGCCGCCAACGACCGCAAGATGTTCTTCCTGACCGCGGCGCATTGCGGCATCACTGCCAGCAATGCGGCGTCGCTGGTCACGTACTGGAACTACCAGAACTCGACCTGCCGCACGGGCAGTGCCAGTGGCCAGAACGGCGACGGCTCCCTCAGTCAGTTCCTGACCGGGGCGTTCTTCCGCTCCGCCAACAGCGCGTCGGACTTTACCCTGGTCGAGTTGGACGATGCCGCTCCGGCTGCATTCAACCTGTTCTGGAGCGGTTGGGACCGTCGCAGCGGTGACTTCACCGGCGCCACCGGCATCCACCACCCGAACGTTGCCGAAAAGCGCATCAGCCACTCCACCGTAGCCACCCGCACCAGCAGCTACAGCGGCACGACATCGCCGGGTAACGGCAGTCACATCTGGGTGTTCTGGCAGCCGACCGGCGGTATCACCGAGGGCGGTTCCTCCGGCTCGCCACTGTTTAGCCCGGAGAAGCGCGTGATCGGCCAGCTGCACGGCGGTCCTTCGTCCTGCAGTGCTACCGGCGATAATCGCAGCGATTATTACGGCCGCATTTCCGTGTCATGGACCGGCGGTGGCAGCAATGCGACGCGTCTGAGCAACTGGCTGGATGCAGGCGGCAGCGGCGTGCAGTTCATTGATGGGATTGGCCCGACCGGTGGCAACGCCGCGCCGGTGGCGAACTTCAGCGTCGCCACCAGCGGCCTGACCGCGACCTTCACCGACAGCTCGACCGACAGCGATGGCACCATCGCGTCGCGCAGCTGGAACTTCGGCGATGGCACCACGTCGACTGCGACCAATCCCAGCAAGACCTACGCCGCGGCCGGTACCTACACCGTCACGTTGACGGTCACTGACAATGGCGGCGCTACCCACACCAAGAGCCAGGCGGTCACCGTCGGCAGCGTTCGCCAGACGTACACCAACGGTACCGACTTCGCGATCGCCGACAACGCCACCGTAGACAGTCCGATTACCGTTTCCGGTCGCAGTGGCAACGCCCCGAGCGATACGTCGATCTCGGTCACCATCCTGCACACCTACAAGGGCGACTTGAAGGTCGATCTGGTCGCGCCGGATGGCTCGCTCTACAACATCCATAACCGTACCGGCACGAGCACCGATAACGTCATCGGCACGTTCGTAAGGAACCTGTCGACCGAGGCGCTCAACGGCACCTGGAAGCTGCGGGTCAACGACAACGCCGCCGCCGACACCGGCAAGATCGACAGCTGGAGCATCACGTTCTGATGCCGGTCTGATAGGCATTCGCACCAACCGCAACCCCGGCTTCGGCCGGGGTTGTTTGTTAGCAAGACCATCCGTGCACTTGGCAACGGACATCCGAGTAGTCGATTTCAGATAGAAAGTGAAACGCAATCTGCTCGTCAGCGGCGACGACCACGCGGCCGGCGACGTCGGCAAGTTCGACAGCTGGGGCATCTGGCTCGGACGCCGAGCTGGTGCAGCATCAGGATGACGGCACCCTCGACTTCGGCCGCTTAGTCAGAACCACTGGCATTTGCTAGAGGGATCTGGGATCAACCTCTGACTGGTTCTATTGCGCGACTTCAATTGGGCGACTCGCGCAGTGGTAGTGCGGCGGCGGGCAAGCCGCTGGCGAAAACATTCCAGCTCCAGCCGCTAAAGCACTGCGTGCTGTCAGCAGCGGGCGGAATCTTCTAGCTGAAACCACGTTAGTGCGTGCGGGATGCCCCTGCTGACCACCAGTGGCGCTCCTTACCCCAGCGCCTCAAAGCGGTTTGCGTCAACGTTCTTGCGAACTCTCGTGGGATCCCAGATGCGGCCGTTCATAGCGATGTACACGCCCGGGGGCAGCGACTGCACTGCACCGACAGCGGTGCCGATGTTGAACTCGGCATCCGAGCCGCGGAAGCTCGCGGGATTCAGCGCACCGGTCAGCACGATGGTCTTGTCGGTGAGCGCGGCCAGCACCTTCGCGGTTTCGACCATGCTGTCGGTGCCGTGGGTGACCAGCACGTGCCTAGCGTCCTGTGCGGCGATGGTCGCGCGCAGCAGTTCGCGGTCGGCGGCGGTGATATGCAGCGAATCCTTACGGAAGATCGGAATCACGCTGTAGCGGAACGCGACGCCAAGCTCCTCCAGGATGCGCCCGATCTGTGGCTCGCCGACCTGGTAGTCCGACTTGTCGTCGAAGTAAACCTTGTCGATCGTGCCGCCGGTGGTGACGATGCAGAGCTGATCCATCGTGGGAGCCGGGCGCCGAGGAGAGACCGCGATTATACGGCCGGCCCCGCCGAAGGCAGGGTCATTCCTTGCGGTCTGCCCGTGCCGCCTTCTTCTGCGCGAGCCGTGCGCGCATGCCCGGCCCGCTCGCGGCGAAAATGATCACCAGCGCCAGCGCGACCTCGGCCAGTGCGAACCAACGATCCGCGGGCCGCGAGTACGCAACCATGATGCCGTGGCTGAACCAGAACAGTGCGAACACCGACGCCCAATAGCCTGCGGTGCGCCGCCCGCGCCAACGACCGAGCGCCAACAGCGCCGGCGGCAGCGCGAATACCGCCAGCGCCGCCCACGGGTTCGGCGTAGGCGCGAACCAGACGGCGAACAAGGTCGCCAGCGCGGCCAGCGCCGCAATCAATACGCGCGAGGCAGGCGTATGCGAGGTGGACGCGTTGATCATGCGGCCAACTTCGCTGCGATCATCGCCAGTCGCCGTCCCAACGCGCGCGCCAGCAGCGCCTCGTCGTCGGTCGGTTGCGGATTGTCGTCCTGGCCCGCGACGTGGCTGGCGCCGTACGGGGTGCCGCCGCTGCGGGTGGTGCTCAGGGCCGGCTCGGTGTACGGGATACCGACCAGCACGCAGCCGTGATGCAGCAATGGCAGATGCATCGTCAGCAGCGTGGCTTCCTGCCCGCCGTGCATGCTCGCGGTCGAGGTGAACACCGCGGCGGGCTTACCGACCAGCGTGCCGCTGGCCCATTGCGCGCTGAGGCCGTCGATCCAATGCTTCAGTGGCGCGGCCATGTTGCCAAAGCGGGTCGGGCTGCCGAGCGCCAGACCGACGCATTCAACCAGGTCCTTGGCCTCGACGTAGGGCGCGCCTTCTTCTGGCACGGGCGGCGCCGCGGTCTGCGTGATCGCGGCCACCGGCGGCACCGTGCGCACGCGCGCGCTCATGCCCTCGACCTCGCCGATGCCACGCGCGATCTGCCGCGCCAGGCGGGCGACCGATCCGCCGCGGCTGTAATAGAGCACAAGGATCTCGGGCATTGCTTTACTCGGGCGAAGATCGAGCGGGAAGGATAGAGGATGCGCATGCGGCAAGGCCCTACGCGTCTTAATCCGGCTGCTTCGGACCCAGGAAGAGCCGAGGGTTCCTGCCCTAGCCACCCAACAACGCGGCTGGGCGCGGGATGACCGGGACGCTGTGACGCGTGGCTGACAGGAACTACGGCCTCGGGAAGGCGTATGGGTGCGCCTACCGCCACCCACACCTTTCATCGGTTAACCTCCGGCCGATGGAACCCCTAGATTCGCTCAACCGCTGGACCGATCGTCTGCGCGACCGCGCACGCACCGAGAGCTTCTTCCGTTTCCTTGCCCGGCGCTCGCTCGACGACAACCTGTTCGAGGCCGCCGGTGCGCTGTCGTTCACCACGGTGTTCGCGTTGGTACCGCTGTCGCTGGTGGTGTTCGGCGTGTTGTCGGCGTTCCCGGGGTTCGGGGAATGGAGCGATCGCCTTAGCAACTACATTTTCTCCAACTTCGTGCCCAGTGCGGCGCGTTCGGTCGAGTCCTATCTCAAACAGTTCTCGGCCAACGCCGGCGAGCTGACCACCGCCGGCGTGATTGCGCTGCTGGTGTCGCTGCTGATCACCCTGACCGGGGTGGAGGCATCGTTCAACCGCATCTGGCGGGTCAAGATTGCGCGGCCGAAGCTCAGCCGTTTTCTGGTGTATTGGACTGTGCTCACGCTGGGCGCAATGATGGCGGCGGCGAGCCTGGCGGTGTCGGCCAAGTTCTTTTCGATGTCCGTATTCGCGACTACGGCGGGCCACTTTCTCGAGACGGTGATGCTGCGGCTGGCGCCGATGGCGATCGAGCTGCTCGCGTTTGCTGCCATCTACCGCGTGGTCCCCCACCGCACGGTCAAATGGCGCCATGCAATGGCTGGCGCGCTGCTCGCGACGTTCCTGTTCGAACTGGTGAAGTGGGGCATCGGCGCGTACCTGGCCAGCTTCGGCGCCTATTCGACGATTTACGGCAAGATCGCCTTCGTGCCGGTGTTCCTGCTGTGGATCTTCTTGAGCTGGACGGCGGTATTGCTGGGAGCATCGATGGCGTCGTCGATGTCCGCGTTCCGCTACCAGCCGGTGGCGATGCGCCTGCCAGACGGTTACGAGATCTACGGTCTGTTGCGTCTGCTCGCGCGGTTCAACGAGGTGCGCAAGCTGGGCAAAGGACTGCACAGCGACGAGATTCAAAAACTCGAACCCATGCTGACAGACACCCTGGTGCAGACCATGCTGGCGCAGCTGTGCCAGATCAACGTGGTGCGGCGCGCCGAAGGTGGCGAATGGCTGCTGTCGCGCGACCTCGACGACCTGACCCTGGCCGAGTTGTACGAAGCCTGCCAACTGCGTATCCCGATCGCCGAAGCGCGCCTGCCGTGTCGCGAGGACTCGCTGGGTCACTCCGCGGTGGCGGCGATGGACGAGTTGCGCATTCCGTTGCGCGATCTGCTCAAACGTCGCGTCAGTAGCATCCATGCCGACACTCAGGATTGACCCAATGCCGCGTTACCCGATCGCCACCGCCCTACTGTTCAACGTCGTTCTCCTGACGGCATGCCAAAAGCCTGACGAAACACCGGCCCCCGCCACGCCCGCGCCGGTGGTGGATGCGGTGCCCGCGGCCACGCCGAAGCCAGTGGCCGGCAGCAAGGCGACACCGGCGCTGAGCCTGCCTGCCATCGACGGTAAGACCTTTGAGCTCGCCGCCCATCGGGGAAAGTGGGTCGTGGTGAATTTCTGGGCGACCTGGTGCGCGCCGTGCCTGAAGGAAATGCCGGAGTTGTCCGCGCTCGATGCGATGCGCGAGGACGTCGAGGTGGTGGGCTTGGCGTACGAAGATATCGATGCAGCGGCGATGCGCGAATTTCTCAAGGTTCATCCGGTCGTCTATCCGATCGCGATCGTCGATACCTACAGCCCGCCGGCGGATTTCGACACGCCGCGCGGCTTGCCGATGACCTATCTGATCGCGCCGGACGGCAAGGTTGCTAAGAAGATTCTCGGCCCGGTCACGGCCGGCGACATCGAGGCGGCCATTGCCGCCGCTAGTGGCAAGCAGAAGGGCGCAGATGCGGCCGCGGGCATGCCGAAGGCGGCATCGGCCACGGGCGCGGGCTCCTGATGAGTGCGGCGCGCTTCATCGTGAGCGGCAAGGTGCAGGGCGTGTGGTTCCGGGCCTCCGCCTGTGATCAGGCACGCGCGCTGGGATTGCGCGGCAACGCCCGCAACCTCGCTGATGGCCGGGTCGAAGTGCTCGCCGTGGGCGATGCGGCCGCGATCGACGCATTGGCCGCATGGTTGCGCCAAGGACCGCCGCGGGCGCGCGTCGACGAACTAGAACGCCTGCCAGCGGAAGAGCGCGAGGCGCCCGGGGACGGCTTCGCTATCGGCTGAACCGTCGGGGCGCGACATAGGGCGTAGTGAATGTGTGGGAGCGGTTTTAGTCGCGACGGGCTCATCCAAGCCAGTCGGACCTGAAACCACTCGCCACGCACAGCGCTAGGGATGAAACCCCTTACGCACGCTATGCGGCGTTGTAGTCCTGCCGCAAATTAGAACTGCGAGCCCAGCCGAATTACACGCAACCCTAACCCCGCGCTGGCTAGCGTCGCTGGTACACGGGCGACGCACACTCACGGGAGCAGGCACATGGACGCGATGGGCATGATTCAAACCGCCGCCGGACTGTTCGCGGTCGCGGCCGCGGGCGGCATCGTGATGGCGGCAATCCGGATGGCCGGCAAGCGCAATCCGCCGCACTGGCTGGCGATGATGCATGGCTTCCTCGCCGGTGCGGGCCTGACCTTGCTGATCTATGCAGCGTTTACGGTCGGGCTGCCGGGGCGCGCGATGACGGCGACGGTGTTGTTCGCACTGGCTGCGGCCGGCGGGGTGGTGTTGAACCTCGCCTACCAGATGAAGCAACGGCCGCTGCCGGTGGGCTTCATGCTCGGCCATGCGGGGCTGGCGGTGGTGGCGTTTCTGTTGTTGCTCAGCGTTGCGTTCGGTTGAGGCCCAAGTTGAGCACGCGCTGGTTACTCGCGGCGACGCTTGTCGCCCTGGCCGGTTGCGGCGACCGGGCGACGCTGCCGCCTAGTGCCGGCATCGGCCCGAACCCGACCTTGCCCGCACCGAACAAGACATTGATTCCAACCGTCGTGATTGCCCCGGCCACGGGTTGGCCCGACGGCGGCAAGCCGACCGCGGGGCCTGGGCTAGCGGTCGCGGCGTTCGCCACCGGCCTCGACCATCCGCGGTGGGTCTACACGTTGCCCAATGGCGACGTGCTCGTGGCCGAGAGCAACGCCCCGGCCCGCCCGAAAGACGACGATGGCCTCAAGGCCAAACTGACGAAAATGGTGATGAAGCGTGCGGGCGCCGGCGTGCCCAGCGCCAATCGCATCACCTTGCTGCGCGACCAGAATGGCGATGGCGTCGTCGAATCCCGCAGCGTGTTCATGACCGGATTGAACTCGCCGTTTGGCATGGCTCTAGTGGGCAACACCCTGTACATCGCCAACGCCGATGCACTGGTCCGCGTGCCGTATGCGAGCGGGCAGACGCGCATCGAGGTCGCGCCGGTCAAGGTCGTGGACTTGCCGGGCGGGCCGATCAATCACCACTGGACCAAGAACGTGCTCGCCAGCCGCGACGGCACGCGGCTGTATGTCACCGTTGGCTCGAACAGCAACGTCGGCGAGAACGGCATGAGCAATGAGGTCGAGCGCGCGGCGATTCTCGAAGTCGACCCAGCGGCTGGCCGCAGCCGCGTGTTCGCGACCGGCTTGCGCAACCCGAATGGTCTGGCCTGGCATCCGCACACCGGCGCGTTATGGACCGTCGTCAATGAGCGCGACGAACTCGGCAGCGACCTCGTGCCTGATTATCTGACCTCCGTCCGTGACGGGGGCTTCTATGGCTGGCCGTACAGCTATTACGGCCAACACGTCGACACCCGCATCCAGCCCCCGCGTCCAGACCTGGTTGCCAAGGCGATCAAGCCGGACTACGCCCTGGGTGCGCACGTCGCGCCGCTCGGATTAGCGTTCTACGAGAGTGCGTTGCTGCCGGCACGATATGCGGGCGGTGCGTTTATCGGCTTGCACGGCTCATGGAACCGTCGGCCGCGCAGTGGCTACAAAGTCGTGTTCGTGCCGTTTATGGGTGGTGGGCCCAGCGGTATGCCCGAGGACATCCTGACGGGCTTTGTCGATGACGCAGGCAACGCGCGCGGGCGTCCGGTGGGAGTGGCAGTGGACCGCGTCGGTGCGGTGCTGGTTGCCGATGATGTCGGTAATGCGGTGTGGCGGGTAACGCCGGCCACAGCCGGTGTACCGGCCGGCTGACGGCGCCGGCGGCGATGGAACCGCTGCTGTGGGGCCTGCTCGGTTACGCGGTGTTGCCGCTTTGGTTGCTGGCGGGTCTGGCCGACTACCTCACCCATGCCCGCACGCGCCTGGCGCAGACGTCCGGCGTGCACGAGTCGGCATTGCACCTGCTGCAGACGGTCGAGATTGGCCTGCCGATGCTCGCGTTGTTGTTGCTCGAGGTCAGCGCGCCAGTGTTGGGCCTGATGACGCTCGGCGCCATCGCGCACACCGTCACCGCCTATCGCGACATTCGTTACACCGCGCCGCGGCGGCACATCTCAGCGTTTGAGCAGCTGCTGCATGGGTTTCTGATCGTGCTGCCATTGGCGGCGCTGGCAATCGTGATCGTGTTGCACTGGTCAGCATTCCGCGCAATGTTGGGGTTATCGAATGCCTACGGCGAATCGTGGGCATGGCGATGGCGCGATCCGCCGTTCGACGTCGGCGTGATCATGGCCGTGCTGGGCGCGTCGTTCGTGTTCGCGATCCTGCCGGGGTTGATCGAATTCCTGCATGCCCGGCGGCAGCACCAGGCCACTGCGGTTGACGATGCCGCGCCCGCAACCGTCGGGACGATCCCTCCGGGGCAGGGGTGAGCCGTCACGCGTCGTATGACGGGATCGGCTCCAGGACGCTGTAATGTTCCGCGCGTGGCTTGGCCGACAGCGGTGGAAACTTGAGTTTCGCCTGCGGGATTTTGGTGTCGGGTAGGCGATCGAGCAGATCGCGGATCAATGTCAGCCGGCCGCGCTTCTGATCATTGAAATCCACCAGCGTCCAGGGTGCGTGCGGGGTGTGGGTGGCCTCGAGCATCGTCTCGCGCGCGGCGGTGTAGTCGGCGTAGTGCTTGCGCGCTTCGACGTCAATCGGCGACACCTTCCAGCGCTTGAGCGGCTCGGCCAGGCGCTCGGCGAAACGCTCTTCCTGCTTCGCCTGATCGCAGCATAGCCAGTACTTGAACAGCACGATGCCATCGTCGACCAGCATTTGCTCGAACGTCGGCGCCTGGGTCAGGAAGGCCTTGACCTGGGCGTCGGTGGCGAAGCCCATGACCTTTTCGACGCCGGCGCGGTTGTACCAACTGCGGTCGAACAAGGCGATCTCGCCGGCTGCCGGCAGGTGAGCGACGTAACGCTGGAAGTACCACTGCGCCGCTTCGCGATCATTGGGCTTGGGCAGTGCGATCGCGCGGCATTGGCGGGGGTTGAGGTGCTGGGCGATGGCCTCGATCGCGCCGCCCTTGCCGGCGGCGTCGCGGCCTTCCATCACTACCACCAGGCGTTTGCCGCTGTGTTGCAGCCATCGCGCCATCGCCACCAGTTCGCCTTGCAGCGACTCCAGCTGCGCCTCGTAGTCTTTGCGTTTGAGTTTGCTCATGCCGGCTTGCTCCTGGCGGTGGTTTTGCGCGCGGTGCTGCGTTTGGTTCCGGCCATCGCGGCAGCGACTTCCAGCAATGCGCCCTGTTGCTTGCTGTTGAGCGTGCGGTAGGCGGCGAGCAGATCGTGCTCGCCCTGCGTGCGCGACGGGTCGAAGGTGCTGGCCAGTTCCGCCAGCAGCGCGCCGGCCGGCACGCCGAACGTGCGGGCGAGCGCATCGAGTTGCTCGTGCCCCGGCAGCTTCTCGCCGCGCAGCCAGGCGCTGACAGTCGCTACGCCGGCGCGCGGAATCGCGGTGGCGATGTCGGCGGTGGTGAGGCCGCGGGCTTTGGCGAGCAATCGCAGGGTGGTGGCGAGCGGCATGACGTCGATCCTCATAGCGAAGGTGTCGCGCTCACGTGGTCAGACTTCCTTCAAGCGCGGGCGCAGCGTGGCGAGATTGCACGGGCGGGTGCGCGCGTCGAGTTGCGCACGGATGATCCGGTCCCACGCGGTGCGGCAGGCCGAGGTCGAGCCGGGCAGGGCGAACACGAACGTGCCGTTAGCCAACCCCGCAAACGCGCGCGATTGCAGCGTGGACGTGCCGATCTCGTCGAAACTAAGCGCGCGAAACAGTTCGCCAAAGCCCGGCATCAGTTTGTCGAGCAGCGGCAGCAGTGCCTCTGGCGTCGAATCACGACCGGTGAACCCGGTACCACCCGTAACCAACACGCCGTCAACCGCATCGTCGGCGATCCAGCGCGACACCAGTGCGCGCAATTGGTAACGGTCATCGGGCAGCAGCGCGCGTTCGGCGAGTCGATGGCCGGCGTCGGACAAAGCGCTGGCGAGGTAGTCGCCGGAAGTGTCCTCGGCCCGCGTGCGCGAGTCCGACACCGTCAGCACGCACAGGTTGAGCACAATGAAATCGCGGTCGGCTGTCATGCGTGCAGCGTAGCCCGGGTGGTGGTGCGGGCGAAACCCGGGGCCGTGGCTCAGCCTTTCCCTGCGACCACCGCATTGCGCTAGCTCGACGTATCGCCAGCACCAGCCCCGTAGCCCGGGCAGGGTCGCAGCCGAAACCCGCGGTCGTGCACACGGCTGGACGGAAGGCTTCCGAGCGCCGCAGCGGCTACCTACCTTGGCCTACGCAGGCTTGCGCAGTCCGGACATTGCCAGGACCGCTGCGACGAAGTCGCGCGCGAACCCGTCCATGTCGAACAACCCACTGTCCCGCCGCCGTACCGCCAGCTCCGCGCGCACCGCCGCAAGCGCCTCCGGATCGCGGCCGAGCGCGATCGCGCTCGCGACGAACGCGGCGTCGCTGTCAACATTCATCGATGGCATGAGCAGATGGTGGTTCAAGCTGCCGGCCACACGGGCAGCAAATGTCTGGCCGGGTCGCGTCAGCACCGGACACCCGGCCCACAACGCGTCCGAGGCCGTGGTGTGGGCGTTGTAGGGCTCGGTATCGAGGAACAGGTCGGCATGCTGCAGCCGCGCCAGGTATTCCGCGTGCGGTTGCTTGGGCATGAACACCAGCCGCTGCGGCGCGACCCCTTGCGACTGCGCGAACGTGCGCAGACGCGCATCGGCCTCGCCCGGGCCGGACAGCAACCACAGCACGCTGCCGGGCACGCCGCGCAGCACCTCGAGCGCGCGCGCGACGCTGTGCGGGTTGAGTTTGTAGCTGTTGTTGAAGCAGCAGAACACCACGCCGATGCCGCCCTCGGCACGCTCGGGCAGTCCGCAGTTTGCGCGCGACGGGGGCGGCGGAATCGCCCGGGTCGTATCGGACGGCTGAAAACAGCGCGGCAGCTGCACCACGATTTCACTGAAGTCGGCGGCGAGGCTATCGGGCAACACAAACGGGTCGGCCAGCACGTAGTCGATCCACGACGCTCCTGATGTCCCGGGGTAGGCGAGCCAGTTCACCTGCACCGGGGCCGGGCGCATAGCCAGCACTTCGGGCGCGCCGCCGCCGCCCCAGCCACGCAGGTCGAACAACACATCGATGCCCGCCTCGCGGATGCGCGTGGCCACGCGTGCGTGTGGCTGCGTGGCGACGTCGTGCAGTGCATGCGCGGCGGCGTGCAGGCGTCGGCGGATCGGGCTGCCGTCATCGGCGTTGAGTGCGAACAAGTGCACCTCCAGCGCGCGAGGATCGGACGTTGACGATACCCCCGCGTTGGCGATCTTGCCCGCTTGCGCGCGCAACGCCTCGAACAACGCCACCGTCAACAGCCCGGTCGGGTGCGCGCCGAAGCCATTGGACAAAAACCCAACCCGCAGCACGCCATTGCTTGCCCGGGGCGACGGCGGCGGCAATGGCCGCACCGCGTGGTTCACCTGCGCCGCGCGCAATCGCGCGCACTGCAGCTGTTCGGAGGCGCTGCCGTCTTCGCTAAGGAATGCGAACGGTTCGACCGCGGCGCGACCGGCACGCACCGCGGCCCGTACCTGTTGCGACAATGCGTCCAGTCCGCGCCAGTCACACAACTTGCGTCGCCACAAGAGCAGGTACGCAGCCAGCTGCGGCTCGTCGGGCGCAAGCGCGTGGGCGTGGGCATACGCCTGTGCTGCGGCCTCGGCCTCGCCGTTGTCTTCGAGCGCATGCCCCAGCCAGACCGCGATGCCCGGATGCGTCGGCGCGTTGGCGGCAGCGGCGCGCAGACTTGCGACGGCAAGAGCGCGCCGGCCCTGCATCCATTGCGCGCGACCCAACCGCGCCAACGCCTCGGGATGGCCGGGCCGCAACGCCAAGGCGCGCTGCGCCGCTGCCTCGCCGGCGCGCGCATCGCCGGCGTCGAGTTCGTGTTCAGCCAGAACGATCCATGCCATCGCGTCGCGCGGCTCGCGTTCGACTGCGCGTAGGGCGTCGCCGCGGGGATCGTGTTCGTGCACGCAGTGGTCAGCCGACGTGGAGCGGCAGCTGATAGCGCAACGTGTCGTCGTAGCGCAGCCAGCCCTGGGCGGTGTACAGCGCCTGCGCAGCGTGGTTGTCGGGCGCGGTTTCCAATACCAGTCGGATCGCGCCATCGCCGCGGGCGAAATCGGCGGCCGCCGCGAGCAGGGCCTGCGCCACGCCACATCGCCGCGCCGACGCCGCCACGTACAAGTCGTTCAACACCCACACCCGCGCCGCGCGCACCGAGGAGAACGACGGATATAGTTGGGTGAACCCGGCTGCTACGCGGTCTATTTCTGCCAAAAGCACCACCGACTCGTCGCGTTGCAGGCGCTCGGTGAGGAAGTTGCGCGCACGCGTTAGGTCTTCGGCTTGGTCGTAGAAGCAGCGATAGGCATCGAACAATGGCGCGAGCACGTCAAGGTCGGCGAGGGTGGCGCGGCGAGTGGAAAGGGGCATGACAAGCCTCGAATTCGGAAGGTCAATCATGTCATCCCGCCATGGGATCCGACATGCCCCCTCCCGCACATCCGAGCCCAACAGGCCATCGCGGATAGCATAACGATCGATAGTTCCGCACGCTGTAAAGGGAGCGGGTCGAGCGAGCAGAGCAGCGCCCTCGCTCCGTTCCGACCGTGCACGGCATCGGCATGTCGCAGATCGTGCCCGAGGCGAAAAGACGTTGCTGTGGTCACTTACGCGGAAGCTCGTCGCGCCGTTGGGCGCCGTCGGCAATCGTGTCGTACGGGTTGACAGTTTTGCGTTCGCGTCACAACCACGGCGTCGTGAGGCATGGCGTGTCAGATGCGCATGGACGGTCATTGGCGGCATCGCATCCAGCGCACCGCACGCCACGCGCGCCGGCGCATGCCGCGCGCGATCACGGCGATTCCGTCAACCGCGCCAATTCGTCGGCCTGATGCTCCTGCTGCAGCCGCGCGACCAGATCGTCGAGGGCGCCGGTCAGCACGTTCGGCAGGTCGTACAACGTCAAGCCTTCGACCCGGTGGTCGGTGATGCGGCCCTGGGCGTAGTTGTAGGTGCGGATGCGCTGGCTGCGGTCGCCGCTGCCAACCTGCAACTTGCGAGTTTGCGCCTGCGCGGCCGCGGCCTTCGCAGTCTGCGCATCGAGCAGCATCGCCTTGAGTCGCTTCATCGCCTTGTCGCGGTTCGCGTGCTGGCTGCGCTCGGTCTGGTTCTCGACCACCACGCCGCTGGGCAGGTGGGTGATGCGGATGGCCGAGTCGGTTTTGTTGACGTGCTGGCCACCCGCGCCCGACGCCCGGAACGTGTCGACGCGCAGATCGGCGGCGTTGATCTCGATCGGCTCGCCGTCGGGCTCGACCGGAATGATCGCCACCGTCGCCGCCGAGGTGTGGATGCGGCCCTGCGATTCGGTCTCGGGCACGCGCTGCACGCGGTGGGTGCCGGATTCGAACTTCAACTGCGAATACGCGCCGCGGCCTTCGACGCGCGCGATCACTTCCTTGAAGCCACCGTGGTCGCCCTGGCTGGCCGACTCGACCTCGACCTTCCACCCTTGGCGCTCGGCATACCGCGAGTACATGCGGAACAGATCGCCGGCGAAAATCGCCGCTTCGTCGCCGCCGGTGCCGGCGCGCACTTCCAGGTAAATGTCGCCGTCGTCGCGCGGGTCTTTCGGGATCAGATGCGCGAGCAGCTCGACGTCGAGCTGCTCCAGGCGCGCGTTCGCGGTGGCGATTTCCTCGTCGGCCAGGTCGCGCATGTCGCGGTCGTTCTGCAGCAGCGGATCGTTGCGCATCGTCTCGGCCGCCGCTAGGTCGTGCTTGGCTGCGGCTTCATTGGCGAGCGCGGTCGCGACCGGTTCCAGCTGGGAGAACTCGCGCGACAGCTTGCGGAACCGCTCGTTGTCGGCGATGACGCCCGGGTCGGCAAGCAGGCGTTCGAGTTCCTCGCGCCGTTCGGCGAGTGCTTCCAGCTTACGGCGCAGCGTAGGGGTCATTGATTGGAGCCGGGAAAGGGGAAGGGGGAACAGGGAATGGTGGTCGGCGGGTTGGTTCGTGTCCGCGCTGGGTGCGGCGACGCGCGCTGGTCTTGGTCACAACGGCGAGGGATCCGCCCGCGCCTGCATCGATCCATTCCCTATTCCCCATTCCCATTTCCCGGCTCCTCGGCGGGAAACAGCTTGTCCGCCGCGCGCGCCAATTCGGCGTTGCCGGTCAGGGCTGCCTCACGCAGCGCGATCGTCGGCGCATGCAGCAAGCGGTTGGTAAGGGTGTGGGCGAGGAAGTCCAGCACCTCGCCTGGATCTTGCCCGGCGTCGAGTTGCTGCCTGGCCTTGGCCAGCACTTCGGCGCGCGCCGCGTCGCCATGCGCGCGCAGGCGCTTGAGCGGCGCCGTGCGGGTGCTGGCTGCGAGCGTTTCGACGAAGCGCGACACCTGCAATTCGACGATCGCTTCGGCCTCGATCGCGGCCTCCCGGCGGCTGTGACGGTTGTCTTCGATCACGCGTTCGAGGTCGTCGACGGTGTACAGGAACACGTCGCGCAACTCAGCAACATCGCTGGCGATATCGCGTGGCACGGCCAGATCGAGCAGCAGCATCGGCCGGTGCTTGCGCGCGGCCAGAGCGGCAGCGACGTCGTGCTGGTGGAGGATCGGCTCGCGGCTGGCGGTGGCTGACAGCACGATGTCGGCCTCGCTCAGATGCTTGCCGAGCTCCGACAGCGGCAGCGCGACCCCGCCGTACCGACTGGCCAGGTCCTGCGCATGCGCGAGCGTGCGATTGGCGACCAATAAGCGTTTCGGCTTGGCCTGGGCAAGATGCCGGGCCGCCAGTTCGATCGTCTCGCCGGCGCCGACCAGCAGCACGGTCGAATCCTGCAGACGCGCGAACGATTCTTGCGCCAGCCGCACCGCCGCCGACGCCACCGACACCGGATTCGCCCCGAGGCGGGTGTCGGTGCGCGCGCGTTTGGCGGTGACGAACGCCTGCTGGAACAACCGATCCAGTTGCGTGCCCAAGCTGCCGGCACCGCGTGCGGTGGCCCAGGCGTCCTTGACCTGGCCGAGGATCTGCGGCTCGCCGAGTACCTGCGAATCCAGTCCGGTGGCCACGCGGAACAGATGCCGCACCGCGTCCGCATCGCGGTGGCGATACAGATAAGCGTGCAGATCGCCGCTGCTGCCGTCCTGATGCGCTGCCAGCCAGTCGGCGAGCGCGCAGCCGTCGTCGTCGGTCACCGCGTACAGCTCGGTGCGGTTGCAGGTCGACAGCAACGCGACCTCCTGCACCTGCGGCAGTGCGCGCAAACCCACGAGGGCGGCCGGCACCGCGTCGGCCGAAAACGCGACGCGTTCGCGCAGGCTGACCGGCGCGGTCTGGTGGTTGATGCCGAGGACGAACAAACTCATTTCGGGGTCGATGCACCTTGTGCGGAACCGGGCCGAGTCTTCCGGACTAATCGGTCCGGCTTGTCGTACCAACACGGGGGCCCGGGCTCGCTGTGCCAGCACTTGCCGTACCGGGCTTGCGGTGCCTGCCTTTGTCGTACGTGTTCAGGTGCGTGCGATAAGCTGCGGCTGCTGAAGGCCCCATTCTACCGGCCCCTGATTCCTAAATGAGTCTGAAGCGTCCTATGCCCTCCGTCTTACGTCCCGTCACCGCCGCCCTGGCCCTCGCGCTGGCGCTGTGCAGCCCTGTGACGCTTGCCGCAGCGGTGTCGCCGTCGGTGGCCAAACCCGCGAAAGACGATGTCACCGGCCGCGCACTGGAGCCATTGCTGACGGCGGAGTTCGCGCTCCAGGCCGGACGCCTGGACGAAGCCGCCCGCGCCTATCTCGCCGCGGCGCGCGCTGCCGACGACGTCGCCCTGGCCGAACGCGCTACCCGCATCGCCCTGCTTGCCAAGGACGACGCGGTCGCCGCCGAGGCGTTGAAACTTTGGCGCAAACACGGCGACGGCGGCTTGCCGTTGCTGGCCGCCGAAGCGGGCCTCGCGCTGCGTCTGGGTGACGAGCGCGGCGCGCGCAAGCACCTCGGCGCGCTGCTGGCGTCTCCTGACGACGAAGGTTGGCGTCAGGCGCTGGGCGTGGTCGGGCTGGGCGCGCGCGATCCGCAGCAGGCGGTGAGGCTGCTGGAGAAAATGCTGGTCGACGGCCAGATACCCAACAAGCTGCAAGCCTGGCTCGCGTTCGGCGGCCTCGCGCAGCGACTCGAGCAGCCCAAACTCGCCGAACGCATCGTGACCGAGGTGGTCCGCCGCTTCCCGGGCGAGCCGCGGGTGGCGTTGTTGCGGGCCAGCCAGCTGCGCGAAGGCGACAAACCCGACGAGGCCAAGCAGGTGCTCGCGTCGATCGCCGACCGCGCCGCTAGCGACGCCGACCTGCGGCTGGCCATCGCCCAGGAATACGACCAGCTGGGCGACCTCGCCGCGGCGTCCGCGGCGCTCGCGCGCGGCCCGCAGGACGAGCAGACCTACGCGTTGCGCGCGTCGCTGCTGGCGCGCGCCGAGGACAAGCCGGCGCTGACGGCGTTGTACGAGCAGCTCAGCCGAGATGCCGCCAAGCCGGAACCGCAACGACGCCTGCTGCTCGGTCAGGTCGCCGAGTTTCTCGAGCGCTACAACGAAGCCTTGGAGTGGTATCGAGGCGTCCCGGGTGGCCCGCAACGCTGGGTGGCGCGGTTGCGCGCGGCCAACGTGCTGCATGAACTCAAGCGCGGCGACGAGGCCTTCAAGTCCTTGCGCGAATTGCAATCGGACGCTTCGGCGCCGGACGAGGCGCGCCGCGACGGCTATCTGATGGAGGCGGCGTTGCGTCAGAAGGACACCGACCTCGCCGGCGAGCTCGACGCCTACGAACGCGGCCTGGCCGGGTTCCCGGACGAATCCGAGATCCTCTACGCGCGCGCGCTGAGCTGGGAGCGACGCGACAACATCGCCCGCGCCGAAGCGGACCTGCGCAAGATCCTGGTGGCCGAACCCGACAACGTCGCTGCGCTGAACGCGCTGGGCTACACGCTGGCCGACCGCACCACGCGCTATCAGGAAGCCCTGGAGCTGATCGATCGCGCCCGCACCGCCGAGCCTAACAACGCCGCCATCGTCGACAGCTACGGCTGGGTGCTGTATCGGCTCGGCCGCGTGGACGACGCTTTGGTCGAGCTGCGGCGCGCGTTTGCGTTGCAAAAGGATGCCGAAATCGCCGCGCACCTCGGCGAAGTGCTGTGGCGGGCCGGCAAACGCGAAGAAGCCCGCAAATACCTCGACGAGGCACGCAAGCTCGACCCCGAAAGCCGCGCCTTGCAGCGGGCGGTGGACAAGACTGGCATCGTGCCGGCGGCTGTGAAGGCGTCGGATGCCGCCAAGCCCGCGGCATCCGAGTCAACCAAGCCTGCTGCAACCGGTGCTCCCACCAAGCCTGGCGTCGAGAAGCCAGACCCAATGTCGGATAAGCCTGCCGCCGACAAGCGCGAAGGAGCCGGTTCGAGGTCGCACGAGCCCCGCCCAGCCGAGCCCGCAACCACGTCTGAGCCCCCTGAAGCCGGGTCAGCACCCAAGCCTTCAGCAAGCCAATCAGCAGCAGCCAATCCCGCTTCAGGCAGGCCTGCAGCATCTGCTTCAGGCAAACCAGCAGCAGGCCAAGCCACAGGAGTTCCGCCGGCGCAGAGGTCAGCCGCGCCGCGTACAGACCAGAACACAGCCAGTGCCCCGGTTGCCAACGAGTTCGGCGCATGACCACCCGTCGTGTGCTGGCCATTGCCGTTGCCGCCTTGCTGAGTGCCTGCGTCGCTCAACCTGTGCGTGAAGCGTTACCGCCCGCGCAATCGGCCGCTGCCGAAGCGCAGCAGGTCGCGCGTGAAGCCGCGTTACGGCGGGAGCCTGCGTGGTCGCTGCAGGGACGCATCGCGGTTTCCAATGGCCGCAACGGCGGCAGCGGTCGGATCGAGTGGGTCCAGCAGGGCGACCAGTTTGATGTGTCGCTCAGTGCGCCGGTCACGCGCCAGAGTTGGCGCTTGGTCGGGTCGCCCGGATTGGCGCGGCTCGAAGGCCTGGACGGCGGCCCGCGCGAAGGACCGGACGCGGCGATCTTGCTGCGCGAGGCCACCGGTTGGGAAATCCCGGTGTCCGCACTGGCCGACTGGGTGCGCGGCGGCCGGGCGCCGGGCGCAGGCGCTGCCGGCGTCAGCTATGGCCAGGACGGAAGGCTGCTGCGCATGGAGCAGGGCGGCTGGACCATCAATTACCACTGGCCGCAGCCCGGCGCCCAATCCGGCGCGAGCGCGCCCCTGCCCGCGCGGCTCGATGCCCGCCGTGGCGAGGCCAGCGTTCGTCTGATCGTCGATCAGTGGGGGCCCGCCACGCCGTGATGTCTCATTCCTGGTCGCGCTGGCCGGCGCCCGCCAAGCTGAACTTGTTTTTGCGCCTCACCGGTCGCCGCGACGACGGTTACCACGAGCTGCAGACCGTATTCCGCCTGCTCGACTGGGGCGACAGCTTGCGCTTCCGCGTTCGCGATGATGGGTTGATCGTCCGCCACGGCAGCTCGGTCGCGGGCGTCGCTGAAACCGACGATCTGTGCGTTCGGGCCGCGAGACTCTTAAAAAAATCGGCAAACGTCTCCAAAGGCGTCGATATCGTCATCGAAAAGCGCATCCCAGCGGGGGGTGGCTTCGGTGGCGGTTCCTCCGATGCCGCAACATCTTTGGTGGCCCTAAATGCCCTGTGGGGCACGGGGCTGGATCTGGACGGCCTGGCCGCGCTTGGGCTGCAGCTCGGCGCCGACGTTCCCGTCTTCGTCCTGGGCGACAACGCGTGGGCCGAGGGCGTAGGCGAGAGGCTCACGCCGATCGATTTGCCGCCGGCCTGGTACGTGCTGGCCGACCCGGGGGTGCCAGCCGCGACCGCTGCACTTTTTCGTTCGCCTGAATTGACGCGCGATGCCGTGCCCGTGACAATAGCCGACTTCGTTTCGGGTGCATCGCTCGGGAATGCGTTCGAGCCGGTACTGCGTGGGCGCGAACCGGCCGTTGAGGCCGCGTTTGCGGCTTTGTCGCTTATCGGCACGCCGCATCTGACCGGCTCCGGCAGCGGTTGTTTCGTCGAGTTCGCCACGCGCGAATCCGCCGAATCGGCGTTGGCGGACTTGCCATCGGGCCTCACCGCCTGGCTGGCGGCAGGTGCTCCACGTTCGCCGTTGCGCGATGCGCTCGAAACCAACCAAGCAACACCACCGCAGGGGCGTCGCCAAGAGGCCCAAGGCACCAGGTTTTGATCCTGGCATTCGTAGGTTCGAATCCTACCGCCCCTGCCAATTGCTGTTGAAACAAGGCCGTCCGGAGTCAATGGACAGCTGCCATCTTTAAAGATCACGGCTTGATCCGGCTTCGTGGGCCAGGTCGGGCGGAACGTCCGCCACGGTCAGAGCGAAGCGGAGAAGACGAGTGCAGAACGATCGCAGCCTGCTGGTATTCAGCGGTAATGCCAATCGCCCACTCGCCGAGGCGGTGTGCAAGGAGCTTGGGATCCGGCTCGGCAAGGCGCTCGTCGGGCGGTTCTCCGACGGCGAGGTGCAGGTCGAGATCGAAGAGAACGTGCGCCGGCAGGAAGTGTTCGTGATCCAGCCGACCTGCGCCCCGAGCGCCGAGAACCTGGTTGAGCTACTGGTGCTGGTGGACGCGCTCAAGCGCGCCTCGGTCAGCAGTGTCACCGCGGTGGTGCCGTACTTCGGTTACGCCCGCCAGGACCGTCGTCCGCGCTCCTCGCGGGTGCCGATCACGGCCAAGGTCGCGGCCAAGATGTTCAGCGCGGTCGGGACCGATCGGGTGCTGACGGTCGACCTGCACGCCGACCAGATCCAGGGCTTTTTCGACATGCCGGTCGACAACGTCTATGCCTCGCCGCTGTTGCTGGCCGACATCTGGCGCGCGCACGGCACCGAAAATCTGATCGTGGTGTCACCGGACGTCGGCGGCGTGGTGCGCGCCCGCGCAATCGCCAAGCGCCTCGACGATGCCGAACTGGCGATCATCGACAAGCGCCGCCCGCGCGCCAACGTGTCGACGGTGATGAACATCATCGGCGACGTCGAGGGCAAGGTCTGCGTGTTGGTGGACGACATCGTCGACACGGCCGGCACCCTGTGCGCTGCCGCTGCTGCGCTCAAGGCGCGCGGCGCGCTCAAGGTCGTCGCGTACTGCACCCACCCGGTGCTGTCGGGCGCGGCGATCGACAATGTAGGCAAGTCGCAGCTCGACGAGCTGGTGGTCACCGACACCATCCCGCTCACCGATGCGGGGCGGGCGTGCGGCAAGATCCGCCAGCTCAGCGTCGCCGAGTTGCTCGCCGAAACCATCCGCCGGATTGCGTTCGGTGAGTCGGTCAGTTCGCTTTACGTCGACTGACGCCGACGACACCATTCGCGGTGATGGAGATTCTCCGTCATCGCAAAACCGCTCATCTGGTCGCGGATGAGCGTTCTTACCGCCGCAAGGCGGACAACTGTCAGCAAAGTGAGTAATTCCAATGTCCGAACACAACATCAAGGCCACTGGCCGCAATGTCGAAGGTAAGGGTGCGAGCCGCCGCCTGCGTCATGCCGCCAGCATCCCGGCCATCGTCTATGGCGGCAAGAGCAAGCCGCAGCCGATCCAGCTCGACCACGAGAAAGTCTGGCAGGCCAGCCAGAACGAGTGGTTCTACTCGTCGATCCTCAGCCTCGATGTCGATGGCAAGGTCGAGAGCGTGCTGCTGCGTGACATGCAGCGCCACCCGTTCAAGCAGATCATCATGCATCTGGACTTCCAGCGCGTGGACGTCAACCAGCCTGTCCGCGTTGCGGTGCAGCTGCACTTCCTGAATCAGGACACGTCACCGGCCGGCAAGGCCTCCGACGTCGTCGTGACCCACGAGCTCAACGAAGTCACCGTCAGCTGCCTGCCCAAGGACCTGCCGGAGTTCATCGAAGTCGACTTGGCCGAGCTGTCCGTCGGCGACATGGTCTACCTGTCGGAGCTCAAGCTGCCGGCCGGCGTCGAGATCCCCGAGCTCAAGCTGGGCAAGGAACACGATGCCGCCGTGGTTGTCGCCCGTCACGGCCGTGTCGAGATCGAGCCCGAGGCCGACGCCGTGGAAGAGCCCGAAGCGCCGGCTGCCAAGGCCGTCAAGAAGGACGACGACAAGTAATCGCGTTGGGCCGGGATGCCTGCCTTGGCGGGTGTCCCGGTGCGACCGCGGTTGTTTGCGACACCATCGATGGCAGGTCTACGCCTCATCGTCGGGCTGGGTAACCCCGGACCCGAACACTCCCGGACCCGGCACAACGCCGGGTTCTGGTTTGTGGACGCCCTCGCGGCCAAGCTGGGCGGACGTTTTGGGCTGGAGTCGAAGCTGTTCGGTGAGACCACCAAGGTCGAAATCGCCGGCCAGCCGGTCTGGCTGTTGAAACCGGCCACGTTCATGAACCTGGCGGGCAAGTCGGTCGCCGCGGCGCTGCGCTATTGGAAGATCGAACCGGACGAGGCCTTACTGGCTCACGATGAACTCGATCTGCCGCCGGGCACGGCGCGGCTCAAGTTCGACGGCGGCCATGGCGGTCAGAATGGTCTGCGCGACACCATGCGCCTGCTCGGGCATGGGCAATTTCATCGGCTGCGGGTCGGCATTGGCCACCCGGGCCACAAGGACAAGGTCACGCCGTGGGTGCTGGGCCGGCCCGGGCGCGACGACGAGGCCGCGATTGGCCGCGCCATCGACGACGCCATCGACGTGCTGCCCCTGGCCGTCAGCGGTGACTTCAACGAGGCCATGAAGCGGCTGCATACGCCGAGGGCGGGGAATGGGGAATGAAGGGAACGGGGAATGGTGGAAATCACCCTCCGGCCTTCCACTCCAACCAACCGCTTCCGTAATACCGGGCATCCGGAACCCAGGGGGATGGCGCATTCGCCACTCCCTTTTCCCTGATCCCTTTTCCCGTTTCTGGAGAGACCTCAATGGGCATCAAATGCGGCATCGTCGGCCTGCCCAACGTCGGCAAATCGACCCTTTTCAATGCCCTGACCAAGGCTGGCATCGCCGCCGCCAACTTTCCGTTCTGCACGATCGAGCCCAACGTCGGCATCGTCCCGGTGCCCGATCCGCGCCTGAACGTGCTGGCAGAGATCGTCAAACCGCAGAAGTGCATCCCGACCGCGGTCGAATTTGTCGATATCGCCGGGCTGGTCGCCGGTGCCGCCAGTGGCGAAGGCCTGGGCAACAAGTTCCTCGCCCATATCCGTGAGGTCGACGCGATCACGCACGTCGTGCGCTGTTTCGAGAACGACGACGTGATCCACGTCAACAACAAGGTCGACCCGATCTCCGATATCGACACGATCGACACGGAGCTGGCGCTGGCGGACCTCGATTCGGTCGAGCGCGCCCTGCAGCGCGCCGAGCGCTCGGCCAAGACCGGTGACAAGGACGCCAAGGTCCGCGCCGAAGTGCTCGGACGCGTGCGCGCCGGCCTCGACGCTGGCCAGCCGGCGCGTGCGCTGGGCCTGTCCGAGGACGACCAGCTCGCGGTCCGCGACCTGTTCCTGCTGACTCTGAAGCCGGTGCTGTATATCGCCAACGTGCTCGAGGATGGCTTCGAGAACAACCCGCACCTGGACGCCGTGCGCGCGCGCGCGCTGGGCGAGGGTGCGGAAGTGGTCGCGGTGTCGGCCGCGATCGAGGAGGAGTTCAGCCAACTCGACGACGCCGACCGGGACATGTTCCTGGCCGACATCGGCCTCGAGGAGCCGGGCCTGAACCGGGTCATCCGCGCCGCCTACAAGCTGCTAGGCCTGCAGACCTACTTCACCGCGGGCGTGAAGGAGGTCCGCGCCTGGACCGTGAAGGCCGGTTCGACCGCGCCTCAAGCCGCTGGCGTGATCCACACCGATTTCGAAAAGGGCTTCATCCGCGCCGAAACCATCGGCTACGAGGATTTCCTGCAGTACAAGGGCGAGTCCGGCGCCCGCGACGCGGGCCGCTTGCGCAAAGAGGGCAAGGACTACCTTGTGAAAGAGGGCGACGTGCTCCACTTCCTGTTCAACGTTTAGAGCTTGCCTGACCCGGGCGAGGTTGGGTCGCGGCCATGCGACAAGGTCGCCGCCCCGGGCCTGCCCCTCCGAAGTGCGAAAAGTACAAATCCGTATTCAGACTGCGTTGACTTCCTGCCAATCTAGCGCCAGAATTGCGGGCTCTTTTGGAGGGATACCCAAGCGGCCAACGGGGGCAGACTGTAAATCTGCTGGCTTACGCCTTCGGTGGTTCGAATCCACCTCCCTCCACCAGTTTTGAAGGGCCTGCTTTGGCAACTCGGACTGAATAGAGAAGCGACACCCGATGGCATTACCAGTCGTCGGTGCAATGCCCAGCAGTGGTTTCGGCGCGGGAGTAGTTCAATGGTAGAACATCAGTTTTCCAAACTGATTACGCGGGTTCGATTCCCGCCTTCCGCTCCATTGATGCTTCGTCGTTAGAGGGCCTGCTGGAACAACTTGCTCACGTAGCTCAGTCGGTAGAGCACCTCCTTGGTAAGGAGGAGGTCGAAGGTTCGATTCCTTTCGTGAGCACCAAATTCAGTTTCAAAGTTTGCGTCACACCGCCACCACCATCCGTCCAAAAAACGAGAAGCGACTGTCATGGCCAAGGGTAAATTCGAGCGCACCAAGCCGCACGTGAACGTGGGCACGATTGGACACGTGGACCATGGCAAGACGACTTTGACGGCTGCTTTGACCAAGCTGGGCGCAGAGCGTTTTGGCGGTGAGTTCAAGGCCTATGATCAGATCGACGCGGCGCCGGAAGAAAAAGCGCGCGGGATCACCATCTCGACGGCGCACGTGGAATATGAATCGTCGAAGCGCCACTACGCCCACGTGGACTGTCCGGGGCACGCCGACTACGTCAAGAACATGATCACCGGGGCCGCGCAGATGGACGGGGCCATCCTG
>JAYSZI010000029.1:0-8321 GCA_043738095.1 Lysobacter sp. | reverse complement strand
AGACGTCGCATCTTCTGGCCTTCCAGCGTGAAGGACGCCAGGTCGGTCACACGCTGCATCACGCCGAACGGCGTCGCAGAAAAGCGCTTGCCGCACAGCTCGGGCAGCCGGTCTTCGACGAACAGATTGAACTGCAGGCCGTGCGCGTCGCAGTACCGGTACAACTGCTCGGCGAGCGGCGGGAAGTGCTCTTCCGGGCCGGTATAGCCGTAGGCCAGCAGGATGCCCTTGCCTTTGCCGCAGTTGAAGTAGCCGCGCTGCGCGTCGCCGAAGAACAGCAGTGGCGCGATCATCGCGGTGCCGCGCGATACCGAGGACTCGTTCTTGTACTCGTTGAAAATCTGCAGCCGGCGCTGATTGAGTTGCGGATACCTGTCTAGATGTTTGATCGCGACAAGCTGCGGCATCTTTACGAGCACAGCTGCGGTCGGTACGTGCTGCGCAGGTGTGGTGCGGCCTGATGGGTCATGCGCTGGCGGTGCCGCGGTGCGAGCGGACGAAGGGGTGCCCGCAAACATGCGATCCAGAGCATCCGCATGCGTCCTGACGAAATATCGGGCGAGATCGCGGACGTTGAAGTTCTCGAAGAGCAGAGTCTTGGGCAGGACGCCGAAGTCCCGCTCGAGGCGTTTCAGGATTTTCAGTACCAGAAACGAATTGACGCCGATTTCGCCGAACGGAGTCTCTGCATCGAATACCAGCGCAGTATCCGCCGCTTCGCAGATGAGAAATTTTAGATAGGCTTCAGCCCGCTCTTGCAACGTGTCATGGTCCATCATGAATCCGCAGTCCTTGCTTCAATTCTGGTATCTAAGAGCTATACGCCTCGATCAACCGTGGTCACTCGGAGATTCAGTGACGACCCTTGTGGAGAAAATCCGATAGAACGCCTGAGCCAAACCGAAAGGCAAATCGGTATCCGACTTGGTCGATTTTTTGGGCATGCGCTGCTGCGCGAGGCTTGATAGCGGAGCAACGCCGCGCGCGCTGCCGGGGGCCCTTGTTGCCTGCTCTCGCGCCCCAACCGCCTTGACCAGGCAGGCGAGCATCATGCCCAGGCCTGCGGCCATTAGCAGGAACCTCAACCAGCCCCCGCTGGCCAGCACGATGCCGAGCGTATTGAGCGATGTGGCAAGAATGAAGAGCGGCACAAACGCCATCACCTTCGGATTGCTTTGCGTATCCATAGCGTCCCCTTCCCTGAGAGCCTTGACTCGACTCAACTTCTTCCAAGCCGCCGGTACGCCACCCCGCATGCCGGTCCTCACAATAATGGCACATCAATTGATGTACGGCCACGCATCGGTTACCGCTTATCGGGCCGTTGGTCATATCTCGATTACTACCTTGCCGCACGCATGGCCTTGTTCCATATAACGAATGGCAGCGGCAACGTCTTCGAGGGGATAGCGCCGATCGATGGCCGGGCGCAACGTCCCGTCGGCAAGCGATTGAGCGAGTACCGCCAGATCGGCCGCCGTCGATGTCTTTGCGACGCAGAGCCAGTGTTGCCGGCGGTTGACGAGCGACATCGACAGCACATCCAGCGCGGGTCGCATGGGTCCAAACCACCGATTGGTGTCAGGCCCGCCCACCCAGACAAATCTTCCGTGCGGCGCGAGCACGCGCTTGCAACGTCGAGCACTCTGACTGCTGACGATGTCGACGATCACGTCGTAGCGCACACTCTCGGCAGTGAAATCGCGTTTCTGATAGTTGATCACGTGATCCGCGCCGAGATCGCTCAGAAAACCCATTTTTCTTTCGCTACAGACGGCGCTGACCGTGGCGCCGAAGTGCTTTGCTAGCTGCACCGCATGCGTTCCGACGCCGCCGCCGGCGCCGTTGATCAACACATGCTGGCCGGCTCGCAACAGCCCGTAGTCACGCAACGCGTAGAGCGCCGTGCATCCCGCCAGAGGTACCGCTGCCGCTTCTTCGAAGGACACATTGGCCGGCTTTCTGACGACGCTCTTCGCAGCAACACAGAGGTACTCCGCGAACGAGCGCGCGACGCTGGTGTACGCATCCGCTACTTCACCGAAGACTTCGTCGCCTGGGCGGAAAGCGGTCACGGCTTCGCCGACCGCTTCGACCACTCCGGCGAAATCAAGCCCGAGGCCATTGATCTTCGGGCGCTTCCAGCCGCTCTTCACACGCGCCAGATATGGGCGACCACGCATGAAGTAGCCATCGGCACGGTTCACCGATGCGGCGTGCACGCGGACGAGCACCTCGCCAACACCGGGCTCAGGCCTGTCCACCTCACGCATCTGCAGCACATCGTACGAACCGTAGTCGTCAAAAACGATCGCCCTCATACGCCCATCCGTACATCGGTCTCAATCTTGACGATCGTGCCCTGGGCGACTGCGACCAGCAGAGACTCCTGGGCGCGGACGACGTAAACCTTGCATTCGCACACCGCCTGTCGCAGTGCAAAGGACAATACCGTGGATTTTGCGATCAGAAGATCGCCGATGGTCGGCATTACGTAGTTGATCTTGAACTCCGAAGTCACGCAGTTGCCGAGTACTGTAGCGCCGGCAAATGTCAGGCAATTGTCAGCCAGATAACTGACCACACCGCCATGAACGAAACCATAGCTCTGCTTGAAGTCCTCGCGGATCCGCAGCGACAGTTCGGCATACCCCTCGGACAGCTCGCACAACTCGGTACCCAGCAATCGGCTGAATGGCTGAGAGACGAGCACTTGCTGACCTTTCTCGAAGAATCCTTCCATCTTGTCTCTTCCTCTGCACTATTGGCAGTAAGTGTCGGTCAGGCCCATGCGTTGAAGAGCGTTGCCATATGTCTGGCTATCCCTGCCGAACGGGTTGATTACGTCGCCGAACGTCGAGTTGTTCGGCGTGGGGCACAGATACTTCACAAATGTCGCCAGCGTCCCGCTCGGTCCAACATCCAGAAAGTGGAAGTCGCCCCTTCTGAGCAGTCCCTGCACCGTCGTGTCGAATGCGACTGGATGGCGGGACATCGACCACAGATGTTGCGGCCAATGCTCGATGTCCGCCTCATCGTCAAACACCGTCCCGTCCAGGCAGGAGACGAAGGGGATACGCAGCCGATCAAAGTCCAGCGCCTGTGCCAGTTCGGTCACCCTGGCTTCGAGCGGTTCCAACATTTCGGTGTGGAATCCGAAGTTGACCGCAAGCAACTGATGGAGGACACCATCACGCGCCAACGCCTCGCGCAGGCGCTGTATCGCCAAAACAGACCCCGTGATTACGACATGCTTGTCGAAGTTTCGTGCGGTGACCCAGCAGCCGCCGAGCTGATCTGCATAACGGCTTTCAATAGCCCCTGCATCGATGACCGCCAGCATGTTCGCAGGGGGGCTCTCGGATTCGAGCAACTTCGCGTAATCGACGACATAGCGTATGCCCCGCTCCAAGGTCAACGCCCCTCCCACAACCGCGGCGCTGACTTCGCCCAAACTGTAACCGAGCAGATAACTCGGCGAAGCGCCGGCCTCGATCAGCACGCGCGCGAGGCTGAACTCGAAAGACACCAAGGCGGGGTTGGTATGCAGGAGGCGGTCGAATGGCTTGCTCCTGTCGCCGCCCCGGTACAGCACATCGCACAGAGAACAGTCGATCAGTGGCTGAGCGATCTCGTCGCAATAGTCCATCCACATCCGGAACCTGGGATGCTTGTCGTAAAGCTCCCGGCCCATCTGATAGTACTGGGAGCTCTGACCGGAGAACATAAAAACGACTGGAAGGCCCATACGCAATCAGGCCGACACGATTTCATCGAGATCGAAATAGCCGTTATAGCCGTCCATGTACACGGCCGCGCGATGACCGAACAGCACGACCGCTGAAGTGCGGGTCATCAGATCACCATAGTCGGCCGCCAGGGACTTGACCTTTGTGCCGGCCGGATGGCGCTGGTTCCATGCCGCGACCTTCTCCGCTGCGAGTGCGAAACGGTCGCCGGACACTGTGGCATTGGAGGCTTCACGGTTCGCTTCCACTAGCGTTGCCGAAAGCGCCGGACCCTCTTCCACAGCAGGTTGGCTTTCCGCTTTGCCAACCGCAAGCGACACGGCCTTCTCCGCTTCGGCTTTCGCTGCGTCCACTTTCGCTGCATCGGCCTTTTCCGCGATCTGCTTGATCTTGGCGATCATTTTCGCGAGCACATTGCCGTGGCCGATTTCGATGAACTCCATCGTGTCGGAGAGCGACATCAAATGATGGATGGTGTCGCTCCACAGCACTGTACTGTCGATCTGCTTGGACAGGTACTGGACGATCGCGCTATCCGGATAGGGCTTTGCTGTCACATTCGCGATCACCGGGATTTTCGGTTTCGAGAACTTGCGCTTCTTCAGGAAGGTCTCGAACTTCTGCCGCGCGGGGAGCATCAGTCGGGAATGGAACGCGCCGCTGGTGTTGAGCGCAACGTACATCACGTTGTCGAACTGAAAAATCTGTTGGCATGCGGCGATGTCATCGGTCGGTCCGGAGATGACGATCTGCAAGGGCGTGTTGTAGTTGGCGACATCGACATTGTCCAAGCCATTGGCTTTCAGCAGCGTCTCGATCTGGTCGCGGCTGGCGTTGACGATGGCCGCCATCGCGCCTTCCGTCGCCTGACTCATCAGCTCGCCGCGCTTCTTGACCAGCCTCAGACCGGTTTCGAAGTCGAAACACCCGGCCGCCAGCAGGGCGTTGAATTCGCCAAGGCTGTGGCCAGCCACGAAATCGGGAGTCTCGCCAGTGTCCCGGATCCTTTTGTAGTACGAGAGTGCATTGACTACGTAGAGCGCGGGCTGGGTGAACTGCGTCTTGCTGAGCTCGCGTCCAGGGTCGGTGAGACACAACTCCTTGATCGAGTAGCCCAGAACCTTGTCCGCCTTCTCGGTCAGCTCGGGAAACTCATCGAACAGGCTGCCGCCCATGCCGCGCGCCTGTGAACCCTGTCCTGGAAACATGTAGGTCTTCATCGAATTCTCCTGAATAAGTCGTGTGTACGTACCGTGCCGCCAAAGTCAGCAGCGTTGCAGACAAACCGCTGTATTGATGCCGCCGAAGCCCATGCTCATGTTGAGCGCGCGCTGGACGACATGGTCGATCGAGTTCGCGCGTACCCATCGGAACCCCTCGTCCAACGGGCGCTCCAGATTGCGCGAAGGGTGCAGTTTCCCCATCTGCATCTGCAGCATGATGGCGATCAACTCAACGATGCCAGCGGCGCTGAGAGCGTGTCCGACTAGGGACTTCGTCGAGTTGATGTACGCGTGGTCGAGGCCGCAGGCGCGCAGCGCAGCCAGCTCGGTCTCGTCTCCAACCACGGATGCCGTACCGTGCGGGTTGACATAATCGATCTCATCGGCAGTCAGCCTCGCATTTGCCAGCGCCCGTCTGATCGCAGTCGACTCGCCTTCGAAAGAGGGATTCGGGTTGCGGTTGGCATCCCATGCCATCGCCCATCCCTTCAACTCGGCATGCCGTGGTGCAGCATCACCCTTCACATCTCCGGCGCGCCGGACAACGATCGCGCCGCAAGCTTCGCCAAAGATGAATCCATCGCGATCCTGGTCGAAGGGCCGGCATGCGAGCTCGGGCTGGTGCGCAAAGCGATCCGAACCCATCGCTCCGAGAGAGCGGAATGCCTGGCATTCGAAATAGGAAAGATCCATCAATGCGCCGAGCGCGATGCATACGTCTACTTGCCCGGATCGCACGGCTTCGGCAGCCTGTATCACCGCCAGTTGTCCGCTCGCGGACGCGCCTCCCACGGTGATGGCCAGGCCACGAATGCCGAACACTTCGCTGCACAGGCCGCACAGGTCAGTGTCCATAAACGACATTGCATAAGTAGGACGCAGGTATTCGACGCGGTCGCGGTACTGGAGCTGGCTTTGCACGAGCTCCCGTTGCTGCACATTCGATCCGCCGATGATCAGACCGATCCGCTCCGGATCAACGTCGTCCAACCCGGCATCTTCCCAAGCTTCGTGCAGCGTCGCGAGCGCCACCTGGGCGGACCAGGAGGCGTTGCGCAGCTTCGCCACGGGGATCGCATCGGGCATCCTGAGCTCCCCAATCTCCGCACCGATGAAGGGTGCGACGGCGTCCCCGCCCCCGTTCTGCGGCGCCTGCCGGCCGGAGCGCTGCATCGCGGAAAACCGGTGCTCCCCGGCAAGCAGGGCATCTACGAACGCGCGGCGGCCCTGGCCGATCGAGCTGGTGATCCCGATGCCAGTGACGACGATGGGTTCGGGCTCACAACTTGCCATGCAGCAGACCCGTCAGCTCGCCCATGTTCTCGGCCTTGGCGACCGCGATCATCGGAATCTTCAGCGACAGCGTTTCCAGCGTCAGCATCACGATCTCGGAACGATCAATCGAGTTTGCACCGAGTTCGCGCAGCGAGTCCGAGAACTGGAAATCATGATTATCGAGCCCCGGCAGAACTTCGCGCGTGTGGCGGACGATGATTTCGAAAATGTCTTGTAGGGTCACGGTAGCTTCTCATCGAGTGGAAAAACGGCTCGCCAAAATTTGGCGCGGGGGTGTCTGCATGATGAAGGCATGCTTGGGCGGACTATCAAGAACCGAAGAGCGTGGCGATCCTCGATTTCACTTCGGGTTGGGCGAAGGTTATCGCGTGCATGGCAACCTCCTGCGCGACGGTTTTCGGCAGCGCGGCGCGTATGGGTGCGGTCAGGTGATCCTTGAGTGTGATCAGGGAAACGCGGGGCTTCTCGGCCAACGTGTTCGCCAGCTCGATGGCATGGGCCATGACTTTCTCGCGTGCGAGCACGGGAAACGGAATGCCACGTTCCTGCAACTCTGCCCCCCGATAGTTGTTCGCCGAAAGCATCATTTCCGTCGCCAGCCCCAACCCCAACTTCTGCGGCAGGATGAAGGTCGCCCCCATGCCAGGCGTAAAGCCGTAGCGCATGAAGTTCGAGGCATAAATGCTTTCCCGACCAAGCACAATCATGTCGGCGAACATCCCCAGCACGAAGCCACCGCCGATGCCGTGTCCCTGCATTGCGGAGATCACGGGAACGGGGCAATGCAGCGGAAGGCTGTACAACGCGCGATCGGTGAACGCACCGCGTCCATCGGACAGCTCCAGCAACTGCTCCTGCGTGCCACCGCTCGCAAAGTAATTGTCGTACCCGGTCAAGATGACAACTTTGCAATCGGACAGGCGCTCCACTTCCGCGAACGCATCCATCAGCCCGTCGGTCAGGGCTTCGGAAAAGGTGTTCTTGCTGACACGATCCTGCATCTTGATCTGCACGATGTGTCGATCAAGAAACTGCAGCTCGACGGCCTTTTCCGAAGTCACGCGACGCGCTCCCACGGAAACTGTCCGGTCTTCACGTAGCGCGAGATCCTCTGCAGATTCTCGACGTCGGAAAAGACGTCACGGTTCGCGGCGAGCGCCTTGGGCTCGGCCGCATCGAGCGACCCTTCGATGGAGCTCATGTACCGCTTGTAGCGCGCGATGCTGTTCTTATCGAGCCTGCGCAGACGTAGCAGGTTCTTGCGCAGCAGGTTCTCACTGTTGTCCTCATACGCGTCGACGAGACCCCACTCATGCGCGAGCTGTACGGTGACAGGCTGCGTCGTCAGCGTCATGTAGTTGGCTTTGGCGAAGCCGATCCGTCGGACGAGGAATGGAAGGACGCATGCCGGCATCAGGCCGAAAAGCAGTTCCGACAGGCTGAAAACTGCCGCCGAATCGGCGAGGACGATATCGCACGACGCGACGAACCCGATCCCCCCGGCATTGGCTTTTCCGCGCACATGCGCGATCGAGACGAAGGGGCCGGTCGCGAGACGTCGCCACAGGTCATACATCGGCCGCGGATCCTGCTGTGGGATACCCTCCCCATCAAAGCTCTTCTGCAGCTCAGCGAAGTCCGCGCCGAAGCAGAAGACATCGGGCAGCCCTTCGACGACGACAACCTTCGCCCGCGCATCGCACTCATCGATCGCCGAGGTGAACTCGTCGATCAGATGGTCGTTGATCGCGTTGTTCGCGTCCGGCCGATAGAGCTGCAGATAGGCGATGTCGTCGTCGAAGCGGACACGCAGCGAGGTGTAGTCCCGGGCGCTCATCAGCCTACCCACTCGTACTCGCGGTGGAATTCCTTGATCTCCTTCAGGAACAACACCGGCTTGTCCATTGCGCCGCGGGCTCGGGCGATGAAGCCGGCATCGAGCACGACGTTGCGCGTACCGAACCGGACCGCATTGCTGCCGACCAGCAGGCGGTCGTATTCCTCCATCGTCAGTTCGGTGCGGCGGTCGAGATGCGCCTGGATGCCCATCGCG
>JAYSZI010000028.1:0-8324 GCA_043738095.1 Lysobacter sp. | reverse complement strand
CAGGTGCACCAGGCCATCGATACCGCCGTCCAGGCCGATGAAGATGCCGAAGTCGGTGATCGACTTGATCTGGCCTTCGACCTTGTCGCCCTTCTTGTAGATGACCGCGAAGGTCTCCCACGGGTTCGAGGTGACCTGCTTCATGCCCAGCGAGATGCGGCGACGCTCCTCGTCGACATCCAGAACCATGACCTGCACGTCGTCACCGACCTGCACGATCTTGCCCGGGTTGACGTTCTTGTTGGTCCAGTCCATTTCGGACACGTGGACTAGGCCTTCGACGCCCGGCTCGATCTCGACGAACGCGCCGTAATCGGTGACGTTGGAGACCTTGCCGAACACGCGGGTGTCGGCCGGGTAACGGCGCGCGATGTTGTCCCACGGATCCTCGCCCAGCTGCTTGAGGCCGAGGCTGACGCGGTTACGCTCTTTGTCGTACTTGAGCACGCGTACGTCGAGCTCCGCGCCCACTTCCACGACTTCGGACGGATGGCGCACGCGCTTCCAGGCCATGTCGGTGATGTGCAGCAGGCCGTCGATGCCGCCCAGGTCCACGAACGCGCCGTAGTCGGTGAGGTTCTTGACCACACCCTTGAGGATCGCGCCCTCGACCAACTTCTCCATCAGCTGCTCGCGCTCTTCCGAGTGCTCGCTCTCGACCACCGCACGGCGGGAGACGACGATGTTGTTGCGCTTGCGGTCCAGCTTGATCAGCTTGAACTCGAGTTCCTTGCCTTCCAGGTAGGTCGAGTCGCGCACCGGGCGCACGTCGACCAGCGAACCGGGCAGGAAGCCGCGGACATCCTTGATGTCGACGGTAAAACCACCCTTGACCTTGCCGCTGATGCGGCCGGTGATGGTGGCGTTGGCCTGCAGGGCCTCTTCGAGCTCGTCCCACACCATCGAGCGCTTGGCTTTCTCGCGCGACAGCACGGTTTCGCCGAAGCCATTCTCGAGCGAGTCGAGCGCAACTTTCACTTCATCGCCGACGGCCACCGTGAGGGTGCCATCGTCGTTACGGAACTGTTCGATCGGCACGATGCCTTCGGACTTCAGGCCGGCGTTGATCACGACCACGTCGCTGCGGACCTCGACTACGGTACCGATAACGATGGAGCCCGGCTTCAGCTTCGCCAGATTGGTCTGGCTTTGTTCGAACAGCTCAGCAAATGATTCGGTCATTGGGAAATTACTCAAGTGAACACACGGGCCGCACCGGCCGCTGTTTCCGAATGTCTGGAAGCCGCGGCGCGTGGTCGACCCACCCGTTATGTGGCGCGATGTAGCTACGCCATGTGTCGTTGGTTGATGCCGCCGCGGGATTGCGACGGGCCGTGCTGCTGCGCTTGAAACGCCCTAGCGTGCCGGCATCAAAGCCAGGACGCGTTCGACGACCGCTTCGATCCCCTGGCCGCTGGTATCGATACGGACGGCGTCTTCGGCCGGTCGTAACGGTGCCACCTGGCGCTGGGCGTCGCGGGCGTCGCGGGTGAGAATCTCCCGCAGCAGACCAGCCAATGTAACGGAAACCCCCTTGTCCTTCAACTGCTTATAGCGTCTTTCGGCCCGCTCCTCGGCGCTCGCGGTCAGGAACACCTTCACCTGCGCATCGGGAAAGATCACCGTGCCCATATCGCGGCCGTCGGCGACCAGTCCGGGAGAGCGGCGGAAGTCGCGCTGACGGTCCTTCAAGGCCGCCCGGACTTCGGGAATCGCGGCTATTGCCGAGGCGGCAGCGCCGGCAGTTTCGGTACGCAGTTCATCGGTCGCGTCGACGCCATTGACCAGAATCCGCAGCTCACAGGAGGCGTCTTCCTCGAATTCGATCTCGGTATCGAACGTGGAGCGCACGAGGGCGCCATGGTCGCCGAGGTCGAGATCGCCCCAGCCTGCGGCAACGGCGACGGCGCGGTACAAGGCGCCTGAGTCCAGGTAATGCCACCCGAGCCGTTGGGCCACAAGACGGCTTATGGTGCCCTTACCCGACCCGGAGGGGCCGTCGATCGTCAACACGGGAATAGTCGTATCCATGGGGCCATTATGCGGGGAGCAGGCACTTAGCTGACGGCAGTGACGATGGGGCGGCCACGACACGAGGCCCGCGCGCCGGCAGGCGGTGACGCTCGGGATTGCCGCGCGACCAGGCGGCGCCATCGACGCCGGGACGCTGACCTATGACTGCCACTTGCTCTTGCCCCGGATAAGCCGGTAGACTCGCGGGCTTATTTTCATTTTCCCGTTGCCGAGGTTGTCATGAAGGTTTTGTCCTCCCTGAAGTCGGCGAAGAACCGTCACCGCGACTGCAAAGTCGTCCGCCGTCGTGGCAAAGTCTTCGTGATCTGCAAGTCCAACCCGCGATTCAAGGCGCGCCAGCGCTAAGAAGCCGCTCGGTGCGCGAGCGCCAAGCGCGGGGAAGGCCAGTGTCGCTGCTGCTTCGCTGACCCAATCGAATGAAAGCCGCCGAAAGGCGGCTTTTTCGTTCCTCCCGCGGCCCGGACCTCTTACGGCCTTGCCATCGCTCTCGTGACGGCGGCGTGGTGCCAAGTGCCCCGGCGCTGTGCTTACAATCGCTCAACTCTCGAGGGCCTCGCCATGAAATTCCCCCTTGCCGTGATACCGCTGTTCGCCTTGCTCGCCCTGGCCAATACCGCCGCGGCTGAAACGCTGTTAATCGAGCGCGTACAGGAAGAGCGAAAGCTTGCCATGCCCAGCCGCGGCCAGAACATGTCCCAGGTCCAAGCCAGGTTCGGCGCGCCTAGCCACCGCATGGACCCGCGCGGCGGCCAAAAACGCCAATGGCCCACCATCAACCGATGGGTCTATCCCGGGTTCACGGTGTACTTCGAGAAAACCCGCGTGATCGACGTGGTGGCCAATAAGGCCGACCCGCAGGAAATCGGTCCGAAGCCAGCGATCCGTTGAGCGGACCGAAGGCCGCACAGATGCACAAAAGGACGGGCGGTCTGAGGTGACCGCGTAGGATTCCTCGTCATCCCGACAAACGTCCAAGGGGTCGAGGCTCTCAGGTGAGCGCTAGATTTCTGCGCTCGCAAACAGCGCAAACAGCGCAAACAGCGCAAACAAGCACGGCTCCTGTCCGCGGCCGAGGCTTCGACGTCACAGCCACACCCCTTATTCACGCCGCCGTAGGAGCGCGCGTCCATGGTTGGGTTCCGCCGTTGGGTCGACCCGGCGAAACATCTCAATCGACATCCGCCTTTACCCCCGTCACGTCGTTCCCGGACAATGGGTCATCGCCGACAAGCCGTCGGCACACGGATATCAATGAGCCGATGAAGCCTGCCCTGCGTCTTCCCGCGGAATGGGAACCCCAATCTGCCGTCCTGATCGCCTGGCCGCATGCCGACACCGACTGGGCCGACCGCCTCGGCGAGGTCGAAGATACCTATATCGCGTTGGTCGCGGCGATCACTCGCTTCGAATCGGTGGTGATCTGCGTCGCGGACGAGGATTTGCAGGCCTATGCACGCGCGCGGCTGGCGTCCGCCCGGGTGGATATGGCGCGGGTGAGTTTCATCGAAATCGCCTACGACGATACTTGGCTGCGCGATTCCGGCCCGATCACGTTGCGCAGCGAGAATGGTTTCCGCCTGCTCGACTTCCGCTTCACCGGCTGGGGCGGCAAGTTCGATGCAAGCCGCGACGATCGCTTGATCGAAGGCCTGCACGAATCTGGAATGTTTCTCAACAGTTCACGGCAACCGATTGATTTTGCTTTGGAAGGTGGCGCCATAGACTGTGACGGCGCAGGCACTTTGCTGACCACGTGGCAGTGCCTGCATGAGCGTCATCCGGACTTGGGACGGGAAGCCTTGAGCAGCCGGCTGGCCGAGTGGCTGCAGCAGGATCGCGTGCTCTGGCTCGATCACGGTGCGCTGGAAGGCGACGACACCGACGCGCACGTGGACACCCTCGCCCGGTTCGCGGCGCAAGACGCCATCGTGTACCAGGGCTGCGACGACCCGGCCGACTCGCACTACCCCGAATTGCAGGCGATGGCGGCGGAACTGGCGGCGCTGCGCACGCGCGATGGCCGACCGTACCGTTTGTTTCCGCTGCCGTGGGCCCAGCCCATCGTCGACGGCGGGCGCCGGCTGGCGGCGAGTTACGCCAATTTCCTGATCGTCAATGGCGCGGTGCTGATGCCGGTTTATGGTGACGCGGCCGATAACGGGGCCGTCGCCGTTCTGAAGCAGGCCTTCCCGGAGCGAGAGATTGTGCCGATCCCGTGTCGCCCATTGATCTGGCAAAACGGCAGCCTGCATTGCCTCACGATGCAGCTACCAGAAGGTCTGGTGGCGTAGACGGGGGAAACCGGCCCACCACCCTGGTTCACCCTCACAAGCCTTATCGCAAACCTAACCTGGAGCCGCGCACCTCTAGGCCGTCTCTTTCGTTGAAATTCACCCTATCCCCTCCTGTGCGCACAGCAGCGAGCAGGGACCGGCCCTACGCCTCCGAAGCACAAACGGAATGCTCATGACCAAACACACCCTCCCCGTTGCGCTGATCCAGGAGCGCGCCATCACCGATCAAAGCGCTAGCAACGTTGAGGCGAACTTGGCGCTCATCGAGCAGCGCGTCGCCGAAGCATCTAGGCAAGGCGCCAAACTGGTGCTGTTGCAGGAGTTGCATAACGGCGCGTACTTCTGCCAGCACGAAGCCGTTAGCGAGTTCGATCGCGCCGAGCCGATTCCTGGGCCCAGCACCGAACGCCTGGGCCAACTCGCGAAGCAGCACGGCGTGGTACTCGTCAGTTCGCTGTTCGAGCGCCGGGCGGCCGGCCTGTATCACAACACCGCCGTGGTGTTCGAGGCCGACGGTGCGATCGCCGGGAAGTACCGCAAGATGCATATTCCAGACGATCCGGGCTTCCACGAGAAGTTCTACTTCACCCCGGGCGACCTTGGCTTTGAGCCGATCGACACCTCGGTGGGTCGCCTAGGCGTGCTGGTGTGCTGGGATCAGTGGTACCCCGAAGGAGCCCGGCTGATGGCGCTGGCCGGCGCCGAGATCCTGCTGTACCCCACGGCGATTGGCTGGGATCCAACTGACGACCAAGCCGAGAAGGACCGCCAGCGCAGCGCGTGGATCCTGAGTCATCGCGGCCACGCCGTCGCCAACGGCCTGCCGGTGCTGTCGTGCAATCGCGTCGGCCACGAGGCGTCGCCGCTGGACGCCGCCGGCATCGATTTCTGGGGCAGCAGTCACGTGGTCGGGCCACAGGGCGAATTCCTCGCCGAGGCCGATACCGCGCAGCCTGAAATCCTCATGGCCGAGGTCGACCTGGCCCGCAGCGAACAGGTGCGGCGGATTTGGCCGTTCCTGCGCGACCGCCGGATCGATGCGTATGGCGACTTGCTCAAGCGCTACCGCGACTGAGCCGCGGACGGATGGGCCTAACCCTGCGCGGTGCGGTGGCTGCGGACATCGCTGCGATCACGGCGTTGTACGCGCATGAAGTCGGCGGCGGTGTAGCCACCTACGAAGTCATCGCCCCCAACGAGGACGAGATGGCGCGTCGCTGGCATACCTTGGTCGCGCAAGGATTCCCCTACCTCGTAGCCGAACACGACGGCGCTTTCGCGGGCTATGCCTACGCCAGCAGCTACCGGGCGCGCGAGGGTTATCGCTGGACCGTCGAGAACACGGTCTACGTTTCGCCAGCCCTCCAGGGTCGGGGAATCGGCCGCGAATTGCTGACGCGCTTGATCGCGGAATGCGAGGCGCTCGGGTTCCGGCAGATGGTTGCGGTGATTGGGGACCGCAACAATGTCGCGTCAGTGGTCCTACACCAGCGGCTGGGGTTTCATACAGTGGGTGTGTTCTACGGTTTGGGCCGCAAGCACGGCCGCTGGCTGGACTCGGTGCAGATGCAGCGCACATTGGGCCCGGGTGCCAACTCCAGTCCAGCAACGCCAGGGGTGCAAGCAAAAGCGCCGGGGTCGGCCACTGACCAACGGTAGGCGCAATAATAATACGTTCGTGCTATTTTCTACCGATGCCCTCACAACCAGCCACCAGCAAAGGCGCCGCCACCCGTGAATCGATCATCGATCGGGCCTATGGCATCGCCTGCTCGGCCGGGCTGGAGGGCTTGTCGATTGGCCCGCTGGCGCAAGCAGTCGGGATGTCGAAGAGCGGCGTGTTCGCCCATTTTGGGTCACGCGAGGACCTGCAGCTGGCGGTGCTGCACTCCACCGGCGAGCGCTTTTTCAACCATGTGTTAATGCCCGCGCTCAAGCACCGGCGCGGGTTGCCGAGGCTGCGCGCGATCGTCGAGGCCTGGTTCGACTGGGTCCGGCACACGCACAACGGCGGCTGCCTGTATTTAGCCGCCGTCAGCGAGTACGACGACCGCCCTGGGCCGCTGCGCGACCGTCTGGTGGAGTTCGAAATCCGTTGGCGCAACGAGTTGGCACGGGCGATCGGGTACGCGATCGACGCCGCTGAGCTGCAAGCCGATGCCGATGCGCAGCAGTTGGCGTTCGAGGTCTATGGCTTGGCGTTGATGGTCCATCACGACGCCGGTTTGTTCGGATTCGAGGCCGCCCAGTCGCGCGGCCGGCGGGCGTACGAGCGACTGATTCGGTCCCACTCCCCCTAAGTTGCCTACGGAGTTCGTCATGTCCACATCATCATCGAAAGAAATAAGCACGATCGTTCGTGATATGGGGCAAATGGCCCTCCTACGGTTGAGTTTCCGCATTGGCAGTCGCCTGCGTCCCGCAGCCACATTGCGTCGCGGGGCTCGGCTGTTCTGCACCCCGTTGTCGTCGTCGAGGCAGCGCGCGCAATCGGCGCCAACCGATGGAGCCCGGGAAGTCTCCATCGACTTCAACGGCGTGCCGATTGCGACCTACGCCTGGGGCGATCCGCGACGTGAGCCGTACGTGTTGTTCGCGCACGGCTGGTCCAGCCACGGCACCCGTATCCAGGGGTGGGTGGGCGCCTTGCGCGCGGCTGGGTACGCCGTGGTGGCGTTCGATCAGACGGCGCATGGCAAGAGCGGGGGCAGCGAGGCGACGCTGCCGGACTTCACCGCTGGCGTGCTTGGCGTAGGAGCAACGTTTGGCCCCGCGGCCGGCGTGATCGGGCATTCGCTGGGCGGTGCCGCAGCAGCGCTCGCACTGCATCGTGGCCTACAGGCCGAGCGCGCGATCCTGATCGCGCCTGCGGCTGATCCGGTGGATGCGGGCCTGCGCTTCGCTCGTGTCGTGGGCATGGCGGAGTACCTATGCCAGCGCATGTTCGCGCAGTTCGCCTCGCGCCTGGGCATCAGTTTCGAACAACAGCAAGCGCAGCACGTGGTGCCTGACATCGACCGGCCGGCGCTGATCGTGCATGACCTCGAAGACCGGGACGTGCCCTGGTCGGAGGGGGAACGCTACGCGCGTTACTGGCCCGGTTCCCGTCTGCTGACGACGCGCGGGCTGGGGCATCGCCGCATCCTTGACGATCCGACAGTGATTGCCGCGGGGCTGGACTTTCTACGCGGCCATCCCGTCGGCGAGCGCGTGGTGTCGTCACCGAACCTGCCATTTGGCGTCGCCTGAATCGGCCGCATAACGGGTTTGCCGGGGCCTGCCCCAAGCCCTAAGCTCCCCGTGCCCTTTCCCCCTGCATTCGTATTGACGGCATCGTTCGGCGCTGTCTCTGCGATCAAAGCGATGCCCATGCCCTCCTTCCTTTTGCTTTTGCTTCTGCCTGCCCGCCCTACCCTTTCCGGATCGATCCATGTCGGTGCTTGAGGCGATGTCACTGGAAGAAGTACTGCGCAGCCAGCCGCACGCAATCGTCGAACGCGACGGCACGCGCTTCACCCTGCTCGGCACCGCGCACGTTTCCCAGGCGAGCATCGATGCCGTGCGCGATGCGATTGGGACTGGCAATTTCGACGCGGTCGCGGTCGAACTCGACGGCCCGCGCCTGCAATCGCTAACCGACCCTGATGCGCTCGCCAAACTCGACCTGATCCAGGTCATCCGCACCGGCCGGACCGCGATGTTCGCCGCGAACCTCGCGCTGGCCGCCTACCAGCGCCGGCTGGCGGAACAGCTGGGCGTCGAACCCGGCGCCGAACTCAAGGCGGCGGCCATGCAGGCGACGGAACGCGGCCTGCCGCTGTACCTGATTGACCGCGATGTCGGCACGACGCTGAAGCGCGCTTGGTCCTCGCTTGGATTCTGGGGCCGCAGCAAGCTGATGGCGGGCCTGGGCGCCAGCGTGTTCGTCGACGAGGAGGTCGATGAGGCGGACATCGAGCGACTCAAGGAAGGCGACATCCTGGAGTCGAGCTTTGG
>JAYSZI010000027.1:0-2023 GCA_043738095.1 Lysobacter sp. | reverse complement strand
TGGTGCCGTCGCTGTCGGTGGAATTGTCGGTGAACGCCACCGTAAGCCCACTGACACTGCTGGTGAAGTTCGCTACCGGCGGTGTGTTAGGCGGGATGCCGCTGCTGGTCTTAGCCAACTCCCCCAGAAATGCCAAACCCAGCTTCGCAAACTTGGCGCTGTGCACGGCTGACTCGCCCATGTTCGCCAGCGTGTCGTTGGCGGTATGGATATGGGGAAAATAGGCGCCAGTGCTGTTTCCCGCCTCGAACATCATCGCTGACGGATACCCCGCGGAGGTCCAAGAAGCATGGTCGGAGCAACCGTACCCACAGGTGTAGGTGCCGCGCGTCAGACCGAGCGGCGCCAAATACGTGTCGAACAGTGTGGTCAAGAACGTTTTGAGGTCGGCGTTGGAATAGTCGGTGATTAGCTGCATGTCCACGGGCGCGCCGGATTTGTAGTTGGTCATGTCGAGCTGCAACACGCCGACGACGTTCTTGCCCGCGGTCTTGAACGATTGGGCGATCGCGTTCGACCCCCGAAGGCCGACCTCTTCGGCCGCGTAACCCATGAACTTGACCGTGCGCTTGGGCTTCCAGCCACTGGCCAGTGCGACGCGGATAACTTCGGTGAGCGAGGCGATGCCTGAGGCATCGTCATCGGCGCCCGGTGCGGTCTGCTCCGTGCTGCCACCGGCCGACCCGTTGATCGAGTCCAGATGGGCGCCGAGCACCACGATCTCGTTCGGCAAGTCGGTGCCTTGAATGGTCAAGATGACCGAAGGCTGGGTCGAGCAGTTCGCACAACTGAACAGTTCGCTAGTGACGTCGCTGCGTGACCCTGCCAGCCCCTGCCAGGTCGTGCGGATCCACTCGGCCGACGTCTTTCCATAGCTGCTGGTGTAGTAGCGATTCTTGTAGCCGGAAAGGTGATTGATGGTGTTGTAAATATTGCCCTCGGCCACCTGCGGCAACCAAGGATTGACCGTGGCCTGATTGTCCAACGTGTAGTGGGCGAGAAACGCGGTGTTGGCAGCCTGCTGCGCGCGATCGGCACGGATAAACGCGTCGGCGGCCGTGCGCGTCGTGAATGCAAAGTAGCCCCCACAGCGTTTCTCGCGCTCGTGAATCTGCCGGCTTACTTCGCTGAGCTGGTGCGCCTTGATCTGCGCCACCACCAGTGCCGTGCCGAGGCTGTCTTGGCGACTGACGCCGTCACGCGCAATGACGTTGATGCCTTTTTCGTAGAGTGCGCGCGAGGTAACGATATAGACCGGCGCGAACGGGTCGTCCGCCAGCCCCATCGCGGCGATGTCGCGGGTGTGGCGGTTGTCGTGTGCCTGGGCCAATGCTTGGCCGCCCCATGGCATCACGGCGATCAACAGGGCTAGGACAGTGTGATGCGGTTTCATCGGGCAGTTCCTTCTGTTCGATACCGCCTAAAAGCGGTACTGCGATGGAAGTGGCGCCGAATAGCGGATTGCTCCGGACGGCGCGGTGGATTGAGCAATGCGGCGCTTCTGGCGCTGGCCACAAGGGTTGGGCCGTTGCAGCAACGTGCAGAGGATGTTGCGATTGCACGAGCGACATTGCTGCTCGCAAGCAGTGGTGCAGCGACGGCCTGAAAAGCAACCCCGGCCGAAGCCGGGGCTGCGAGGTCGCCAGTGGGGTCAAGCGATCAGAACGTGATGCTCCAGCTGTCGATCTTGCCGGTGTCGCCGGCGGCGTTGTCGTTCACGCGCAGCTTCCAGGTGCCGTTGAGCGCTTCGGTCGACAGGTTCAGTACCACCGTCTTGATGACGTTGTCGGCGCTCGCACCGGTGCGGTTGTGGATGTTGTAGAGCGAGCCATCCGGCGCTACCAGGTCCACCTTCAGGTCACCCTGGTAGGTGTGCAGGATGGTGACGGAGACCGAGGCAGTGCTCGGGGCATTGCCGCTGCGACCGGACACCGTGATCGGACTATCGACTGTGGTGTTGTCGCCAATGGCTACATCGGCGGGGTTGCTGTACGTCTGGGTTCCGCTACCGGTGCTGAAGCTG
>JAYSZI010000026.1:0-26348 GCA_043738095.1 Lysobacter sp. | reverse complement strand
CAGCGTCGCCGCTGGCGCTGGCGAAACTGATTACGCCGTAGCAGGCAATGCTCGCCATCGTCAGCCAGAAAAGACGGCTGGTGCTGTAGTACAGATATAGCCGATCGGCTCGCTCGCCGAGCGGAAAGCGCGGATCGCGTCGAACGAGCCGGCGAAACGTCCAGGCCGACAGCAGGATGGTGAAGGCTGCGATCACCTGCATCGCTGCGCCGCCCTCCAGAATGCTGTGCAGGAAGGCGTTCGAAAAGGCGTCGGCGTGGCGACGGGCCTGGACCCGACGCAACAGTTTGGCAGCGACCACGCGTTGCTGTTCGGGCGCCAACGTCGAGCGCTGCAACTCGGAGACAAAGCCGCTGATGGCTTGCGTCACAAGCGTGGGATCGGCGGCAGCCGACGTGGGGCCGAGGCTTTGTTTGCCCTGATCGTACAAACGCGCGGCATCCGGAGGCAGGACGTCGCGCTTGATGGTGGACCAGGCGCGTATCTGGTCGGCGTCGGCATCGCTGAGGAATACGATCAGCGGCTGCTCGATCGCGCGTGCGTTGGTTTCGACGGCGCTAGGCGCCCGCCCATCGGGATAAAGCACGCTGGCCAGTTGAGCCGTAGCCCACCCGATCGCGAGCATGGGCACGACCGCCAGCGTCAGTGCGAATCGCAGCGGCGACAACGACAGCGGCGGCCGCGTTTCGGTCGCGATGCGCGGCTGCGCCAGGATCGCGCGCCGGTCGCGCCAGAGGCGGCGCGGGTTGTAGCTGTTGCCGAAGGTGGCGTGATAGTCCGCGAGGGCGGCCGAGGTTGTCGAGGGATCGGTCATGTTCGTGGAACGGCGTGGCTCAGCCCGCGCCCGCAATGCTGCGCGTTGCGGCGGGTTGCGCCAGCGCCGGCCAACGCCGCAGGATCGCCGCGCGCACGCCGCCTGCATCGAGACACGATTCGGCCAGCAACTGCTCGCGGCTGGCGTGGTGCTGGAACGCATCGGGAAGCCCGAGATGCAGGATCGGTAGCGGCATGTTTTCGGCCGCAAGCAGTTCGGCCACGCCGGAGCCGGCGCCACCGGCAATGACGTTGTCTTCGAGGGTGACGAAACCCTCGTGGCTCTGCGCGAGTTCCCGGATCATCGCGCGATCGAGCGGTTTGACGAAGCGCATGTTGACCACGGTCAGGCCCAGCTCCTTGCCGACCTGCTCGGCGGCGGGCACGAGCGCGCCGAACGCGAGCAGGGCGATGCGCGCGCCGCGCAAGCGTAGCTCCGCCTTGCCGATCGGCAAGGTGTCGAGCGTCGCTTGTACGGCCACGCCAGTACCGGTGCCCCGCGGGTAGCGCACTGCGGCGGGACCGGCATGGCGATAGCCGGTGCTGAGCATCTTGCGGCACTCGTCTTCATCGCTGGGCGCCATCACCAGCATGTTCGGCACGCAGCGCAGGTAGCTCAAATCGAGATTGCCGGCATGGGTGGCGCCGTCCGGGCCGACCACGCCGCCGCGATCGATCGCGAACAGCACATCGAGATTCTGGATCGCGACGTCGTGCACGAGTTGGTCATAGCCGCGCTGCAGGAACGTCGAATAGATCGCCACCACGGGCTTGGCGCCTTCGCAGGCCATGCCGGCGGCGAGGGTGACCGCGTGCTGCTCGGCGATGGCGACATCGAAATACTGCGCCGGATATTCCTTGCTGAAACGCACCAGGCCCGAGCCTTCGCGCATCGCGGGGGTGATCGCGAGCAGCGTGGGATCGGTTGCCGCCATGTCGCACAGCCAGTCGCCGAACACCTCGGTGTAGGTCGGTTTCTTGGCGCCGCTCTTGCCGATCAATCCCATCGTCGGATCGAACGGGCCGACCGCGTGGTAGCCGATCTGGTCGCCCTCGGCCAGTTCGTAGCCTTTGCCCTTGGTGGTGAGGATGTGCAACAGCTGCGGGCCCTTGAGGGTCTTGAGCGTGCGCATCGCGCCGAGAAGCGCGGGCAGGTCGTGGCCATCGATCGGGCCGGTGTAGTGGAAGCCGACTTCCTCGAAGAATGTCGAAGGCACGAACATGCCTTTCCAGTGCTCCTCCCAGCGCCGGACGAACTTCGCCGCCGGCTTGCGCTTGTCGCCGAGCAGCTTCTTGCCGCCTTCGCGCAGCGCATTGAGCGTGCGGCTGCTGGTCAGACGGCCGAGCATGCGGGTCACGCCACCGACGTTCTCGGAGATCGACATCTGGTTGTCGTTGAGGATCACCAGCAAGTTGGGTTCCACCGCGTCGGGCTCAGAACCCATGCCGCCGGCGTGTGCGAGTGCCTCGAATGCCATGCCCGCGGTCATCGCACCGTCGCCGATCACGGCGACCACTTTGCGGTCGTCGCCGGCGCGTTGCAGCGCGATCGCCATGCCGAGCGCGGCGGAGATGCTGGTCGAACTGTGGCCGACGCCGAACGTGTCGTATTCGGATTCCTCGCGCTTCGGGAACGGCGCAACGCCGCCGGCCTGCTTGACGCTGTGGATCTGGTCGCGGCGGCCGGTGAGGATCTTGTGCGGGTAGCACTGGTGGCCCACATCCCAGACCAAGCGGTCTACCGGCGTCTCGAACAACCAGTGCAGGGCGACGGTGAGTTCGATCACACCCAGGCCCGCGCCGAAGTGGCCGCCGGACTGCGCGACCTGCTCGATCAGATAGCGGCGCAGCTCATCGGCGATCGCCGGCAGGTCATCCTCCGGGAACTCGCGCAGGTCGGCCGGGACGGTGATGCGGGACAGACGCGGGTAGTGCTGCGGATCGATCATGGGTCGGACTGTGACGGCTAGTCCGTGATTGTCCCGCCCCGCGCGGGGCCGCGGCAAGGCGCGCGACCCGGTTGCGGTTCAGATGGCGTGATCAGCGTCCGCGCAGGCGGCCGAACAAACCACTCGGCTTCGGCGGCTCGGTCTCGGGCTCGGGCTCGCGGTAGGGCCCGGCAAAGCCGGTAGCGAGGCTGGCATTGAGGAAGTCGGTGACGTCGGCAAGCGGCACCCCGCTGGCTTCGGCGATCTCGGCGAGCGTGGCTGGCCCCTTCATCATCGCGGTGGCGATGCGGAAGTGCTTGGGGAATTCGCGCTCGGTCTGTGGCCATTTCAGCAACTGGTAGCGCGCCTGTGCATCAAAGCCCGGTGCCAGCACGCCCTTGCTCGCGAGCAGGCCGCCGAACCAGACCAACCGCGCCAACGGCTGCGGCTCACCGAAGGGGGCACGCTGGCTGTTCCAGGTGGCTTCGTCGAGCGTATGGAAGTCGGTCAGTGCCACGTCGCCGCTGAAATGCCCGGCGATGGCCTTGAGTGTGCCCGGGCCGTAGTACTGACGCTGCCCCGCGTCGATCAGGATCGGGCTGCCATTGCGGTCGAAGCGCAGGCGGCCATTGAGGCGGCCTGAAGCCAGCCAGTCCCCGAGCGTACGTGGCTCAACCGGCGCTGGGGGCGGTGACGGGACATGGGGCTGCAGCGTTGGCGCCGGCGGCATAGTGCGCCCGGCGGCGGCGCTGGGAGGCTCGCGCGTGGCGACCGGGGTGATCGTATCGGCCGGAGTGGCGGCGAGCGGTTCGGGCGGCGGCGCGAGCTCTACATTTATCTTCGCAGGCAGTTCCTCGGGCAACAGATCCTGCGGCTGCGGGGCGGGGGTCATACCGGCCGGGGAGGGCGTTGCCGCCGGCGGCGTCGAAGGTTTCGCAGGTGGCGGGGGCGTCGCAGGCGTCGCGGCTGGTGCGGGCTTCACGGGCGCCGCGGCGGGCGCCTCGCCCAAGTCGGTGGCAGGCGGCGCGCCTTCATCCAGTTGCCGCAACAGGGCACCAACGCTAGCGCTATCGAACGGGCGCTCCAGGCGGAAGTCGGTCTGGGTGCGGGCGACGGCGGTCAGGCCGATCACGCGCTTGCCGGCGGCGTGCAGCCGCAGCCAACTCATCGGTCCGTACATGCTGTCCATGTCGACCACGACGAAATCGGCCTCGGTCTCCGGCAGCAGTTGCCAGCGGTTACCGCCGCGGGTGTTGGCCACGTTGAAGGCGGCTTTGAGTGAAGACTCGGTGGTCGGGTCCATGCCCGTGAGGCCGAAGGTGAGTGGCATGTCGAACTCGCAGGGACGGATGCCCGAGTGTTGCGGAACTACACCGCAGCCGTCAACGCGTACGTGTGCCGGATCTGCTCAGCGTGAACTGCGTCGCCCGACGGGCAAGCGCTCTGCGACTTGCCCCTGGTCAGGCCTGGAGCCGGGTGTTCTTCGGCAATTGGCTGCGCAGGAATGCCATCTGATCGGCCAGGATATTGCGGTTGGACAGGATCAGGTGTTCGACCCAGCTGGGCCGGTAGGGCACGGCCAGCAGCGGCATCCCGGCCTGTTGCGGAGTGCGGTTGCCCTTGCGCGAATTGCAGTGGAAGCACGCGCATACGACGTTTTCCCAGATGTCGCGGCCCCCCTTGGATACCGGCATGACGTGATCGCGGGTCAGGTGCGGGCGGTGAAAATCGCGGCCGCAATACATGCACAGATAGGCATCGCGCGCGAACAGGGCGGCGTTGGTTAGTGCCGGGGTCGGGTCGAGCGCGTGTGCGCGCGCATGGCCACGCGCGGCCACGATCGGGTGCAGCTCGATCAGGCTCTGGGCGCCGGTCATACGGCTGGTTCCGCCGTGCACTTGCAGGCAAGGGTCGCCCAGGGTCCAGGCCACCGCGTCGCGCACGTACAGGCAGGTCGCGGCTTGCCAATTCATCCAGTCCAACACCCGGCCGTGCGCATCGAGCGAGAGCAGGCGCACCGCGTTCAGGCGTTCAAGAGGGCAGTCGGAGGGCAACGGCGAAGCGAGCGACGCAGGCACCGGGCCGCCCCGGGCGGACCCGGCGGGGTTTCCAGTTCGGACCAGGCGAAGCTTCGCTCTAGCGGTCTCCATTGAGAGCCGAGCTTATACCCGTTCGATGACGCTTTGCACGTCGGCCCCAACCCCTGGCTGGCCGCACTTTGCACGTTCGAAGAGCTGTATGGCCGGCCGCAATGCGCCCCCCTCAGAGTGGTTTTCCAAGCCTCAGCATGTCCGGCACGAACCCGAAGCGCTCGTACAACTCGCGGGCGCGTTCGTTACCTGGGAACACCCCCAAGGTCAGCCGCACGCAGCCGCGTTCGCGCGCAAACGCTTCGCTGTGCGCGAGCAGGCGCCGCGCCAAGCCTTGACCTTCGTGCTCCGGCGACACTGCCAGGTCCGAGATATGGCACAACAAGCCGGCGCCGAAGAAATCATCGACCTCTTGCAGGTGCATGAAACCCGCACGCTCGCCGCCGTTCTCGATCACGAAGAAATGCGACGTGCTCGGGCGCTCGCGCAGGTGGCGTTCGAGGTCGCGGCGGATGCCGACGTTGACGGTGGCGCGGTCCCGCCCCGGCGGCAACACGAACGCGCTGAAGCGCTCGACGAAGCCGAGGACGAAATCATCGTCGGCGCTCGTCGCTGCGCGAATGGTCATACGTCGAACGCGTCCGCGGGCAGCGTGGTCAGGCTCTGCGCCCCGCTCTCGGCGGCGGCCGCGTGGGCGAGGGTGCGCGGTAGGATGCGGGCGAAGTAGAAGCGCGCGGTCTCGCGCTTGCCGGCCTTGAACCGCTCCGACTGCGCGGACGCCTCACTCGCGGCAACGCTGCGCGCCCACCAGTAGGCCAGCGTCACGTACCCGGAATACATCAAATAGTCGTACGCGGCCGCGCCGATTTCGTCGCCGTTGCCTGCGGCGCGTTGCCCGACCTGCATCGTCAGTTGCAGCCACTGCGCGGCTTTCTCGCGCAGCGGGCCGATGAACTCAGCGACGGCGGTGTTGCCTTCGTTGGCGGCGCAGAACTGTTCAATCATGCCGAGGAATACCTGCAGACCCGCGGCTTGCTGCTGCACGATCTTGCGACCGAGCAGGTCGAGTGCCTGGATGCCGGTCGTGCCCTCATACAGCGTGGTGATGCGCGCATCGCGTGCGAGCTGCTCCATGCCGTGCTCGGCGATGTAGCCGTGGCCGCCGTAGCACTGCAGCGCGTGGTAGGTGCACTCCACGCCCCATTCGGTCAGGCAGGCTTTGATGATCGGGGTCATGAAACCCACCAGCGCATCGGCCTGCGCGCGTTCGTCGGCATCGGGCGCATGCGCGGCGATATCGACCAGCAATGCGCCGTGGTAACCCATCACCCGCCCGCCTTCGATCAGCGCCTTGCAGGTCAGCAGCATGCGCCGCACGTCCGGGTGGACGATGATCGGGTCGGCGGCCTTTTCCGGAAACTTTGCGCCCGACAACGAGCGCATCTGCAGGCGGTCGCGCGAGTACGCCAACGCGTTCTGGTAAGCCCGATCCGACAAGCCCAGACCTTGCAGCCCGACCGCGAGCCGCGCGGTATTCATCATGGTGAACATGCCAACCAGCCCCTTGTGTGGCTGGCCGATCAGATAGCCCTGGGCACCATCGAAGTTCAGCACGCAGGTCGCCGACCCGTGGATGCCCATCTTGTGTTCGAGACTGCCGCAGCGCACGGCATTGGCGGCGCCGAGGGTGCCGTCGCCGACGCCATTGCCATCCACGTTGACTTTGACTTTGGGCACCAAGAACAGCGAGATGCCCTTGCTGCCCGCAGGGGAGTCGGGCAGGCGCGCGAGCACGAGGTGGACGATGTTGTCAGTGAAGTCATGCTCGCCAGCGGTGATGAAGATTTTCGTCCCGCTGATCGCATGGCTGCCATCGGCCTGCGGCTCGGCCTTGGTCTTGAGCAGGCCCAAGTCGGTGCCGCAGTGCGGCTCGGTCAGGCACATCGTGCCGGTCCAGCGGCCTTCGACCAGCGGCTTGAGAAACACTTCCTGCTGCCACGCCTCGCCGTGATGCAGCAGCGCTTCGGTTGCGCCGTGCGAGAGCAACGGGAAGTTGCCCCAGGCGAGGTTCGCCGCGTCGATCATTTCCTTGAGCGGCACCCCGGCCGCGTGCGGCATGGCCTGCCCGCCGAACTCGGCCGGCGCGGTCAACCCGGACCAGCCGCCGTCGACGTACTGCGCGTAGGCCTGCTTGAACCCGGGCGGCGTGGTGACCGCGCCGCTGGCCTTGTCGTGCACGCAACCGATGCGGTCGCCGATTTCGTTGAGCGGCGCGAGCACGCTCTGGCAGAAACGCGCGCCTTCCTCGAGCACGGCGTCGAGCACGTCACGGCTGGCGTCGGTGAAGCCGAGTCTCTCGAACGAGGCTTCGGCACCTAGCACGTCGAACAGGACGAAACGCATGTCAGTCAGCGGGGCTTTGTAGGTGCTCATTGGGAACCTGAGAGAGAGAGGTTGAAAGGAAGCGGTTGCGTTTTTCGATCCGAGGCGGCTCGGATTGTTCTTGCTTAGCGTTTTTGCCTAGAGCCCCTGCTCGGATTGCGGGTACGGTTCAAAGCACGCATTCGAGCTGGCTCAAACCTCCGAGGGCAAACCAGGCAGCTGCCTAACCGGCTACCGCAACACGCCGGGCAGACCCGGGGCGGGGCTCAACGCGCTGGTGCGATCGAACGCGAAGCTGCGGCGCCTGCCGTCGTCCGGGGTCGCATCGAGCGTGCCCTTGAGCGTGTAGTTGACGCTGCGCGCACCCGCGAGCGCGTCGGCGACGGCGAGCTTGGCCGCGGCCTGCGGCTTCAGTGTCACGTTGACGACGTCGGCCGATTCCGGCCCGATCGGCAGGCCCGGTTGCGCGGTCAGCGATCCGGCGGCGTGCTCGCCGATGCTGAGCGCGAGGTTGATTGCATCGAAGCGCATCGGGATGCTGCTGAAATTCTCGATGCGTACCTCGGCCGCCCAGCTGCCGTCGGCGCGCACGGTGAGCTGCTGGATGCGCGCGGAGGGCTCCGACACCCGGCGTACGGGGCCGCTCGCGCAGCCCACCAGCAGCACAGCGCACACGGCCAGACCGATCCAATGCATCGACTTCATGCTGCCGCTCCGAATAATGGGATCACGAGAGTACTACGGCGCATGGTCGTGGCTCGGCCCCGCATGAGGCAAAGGGGCATGACCTGAAATGGGGCGGCCCAAGCAGGAGCGCTTGATGCGAAGCCCCGCTCGGCCACTACGCTGCGGTACAGGACCTGAGCGCAGGGTCCTCCCCCCGCGGGGCCTGGCGACTGGGTTGTCGACCGAAGGTGAGAGCAGTGGCGGCGAGCGACTATCGGGCAAGGTCAGCGATGCGTCGAACCCGGCGCTCGATCAGTCGAGCAATCCCTTGCGCAGCGCATAGCGCACCAACTCGGCACTGTTGCGCACGCCGAGCTTGGCCAGCACCCGCGCACGGTGGTTCTCGGCGGTCTTGACGCTGATGTCGAGTTGCCGGGCGATCTCCTTGGTGGTCAGGCCTTCGGCGAGCAGATGGAACACCTCGCGTTCGCGCGCTGTGAGCTGGCCGTAGGGGTCGCCGAGATCACGTTCGGGATGCTGCAGCTGTTCGGCCAAGGCCTTCGCTGCCTGCGGACCGAAATAGCCACGGCCCGCATGCAGTGCGCGGACCGCAGTGAGCAGTTCAGATGCGGCACTGTCCTTGACCATGTAACCGGCAGCGCCGACGCGCACGGCCTGCAGAACGTATTCGTCTTCTTGATGCATGGTCAGCACCAGCACGCGCGTGTCGGGCAGCGCTTCGCGCAGGCGCCGCACGACCTCGATGCCGTTCAAGCGCGGCATTGAAATGTCGGTGACGACCACGTCGGGTCGCGTGGCTATCGCCTTCTCGAGCGTTTCCAGGCCATCGGACGCCTGCGCGACCACCTGCACGTCGCCCTCGCTCTGCAGCAGGCCAACGAGGCTCTCGCGGACCAGCGTGTGGTCATCGGCAATCAGCACACGCACGATCTTGTTCCCCATGTGGCCTACGCTGCACGCGCCGCCGGCAACCGTCAAGCCGCGGCGTCGGGCTTGCCTGCTCGCGCGTCCGCGGGTGCGTCCAGCGGCACGACCGCGCGCAGGCGCGTGCCTTCGCCCGGGACCGAATGCAGCTCCAAGCGGCCGTCATACAGACGCAGGCGTTCGCGCATGCCGCCCAGACCGCTGCCCCCAGCCCCCACGGCGGTCGCTGGATCGCAGCCTCGACCGTCGTCGACTATCTGCAGTTGGAGCATGCCGCCACGCGCGACGAGGCGCAGCATCACCTCGCGCGCATCGGCGTGCTTGGCGACGTTGTTGAGCGCTTCCTGGGCCACGCGGAACAGCAGGGTCTGCACGTCCTGGTCCAATTCCGGAAGCGTCTCCATTTCCAGGGTGACGTCGGCGCCGCTGGACTCGCTCTGGCTGCGCACCAGCCAGCGCAACGCGGCTTCGAGCCCGAGGTCGTCCAGGATCGGTGGGCGCAGCAGGCGCGACATGCTCCGTGTGTCCTCGAGTGTGTCCGCGCACAGCGTGATGGCTTTTTCGAACTGCTCGCGCAAGGCTCCGTCGCCGGCCGGCAACGCATTGCCCAGTTGCACCAGCCGATGCTTGAGCGCAGTGAGGTTCTGGCCGACGCCATCATGCAGATCGCGCGCCAATCGCCTGCGTTCGTCTTCCTGCACGCGCCAGACTGCGCGGCCTAGGCGACGGAATTCGCGCTCATTGCGCTGCAGTCGCTCAAGCAGGTCCCGATATTGCTGGCGAAGTACGTGCAGATCATCCATGCCGGTCTGGGGTGTCGTTCAGCGAGTGGGCGCCGCCGCCACTTGCGTGACGGTGGCGGTGTCGAACCCTTGGCGCAGAGTGGCGGGCATCTGCGTGCGCAAGGACTGCAGCGCCGCCGCGGCCGTGTCGGTGGCACTGCGTGCGGCGGTGGTGTCGCCGGCCTGGCTCAACGCATTTGCGCCAAGTGCGTGCAGGCGGTGTCCATGCAGGTTGTCGCCGCGCCGCAGCAGCGGCAGCGCGCTGCGGTACAGTCGTGCGGCGGTAGTCAAGTCGCCGCCGCCAACAGCGCGGTTCATCGCGGCGGCGGTCCACTGCAGGCGCAACGCCGCGTGACCCAATGTGGCGGTAGACGCGTCGAGCGTCGGATCCGTGCGGGCTGCGTCACTGGCCAGCGCGACCTGCAGTTGCAACAACCGCACGCCCGAGGCCCGCGCGTGGCGACGTGCTTGCGCCAAGGCCTGCGATTGCGCGTTGCGGTCGCCATTGCGCCGGGCCAATTCCGCCTGAAGCAGGGCCGCGAGTCCGCGTTGCTCCGCAGGCGCCTGCGCGATCGCCGGCGCGAGCTTCCCCATCGCACCGCTGGCGGCTTCATTGCCGTAGGCGGCCATCAACGCCTGGACCTCGATCAGGCCGGCGTCCGCTAACCCGCGCGGGTCTTTGCGCTCGTCGAATAATTTCATCGCCTGCCGCGATTGCGTGATCGCCGCAGCGAGGTGACCTTGCAACAGCTCCAGCTCAGCCAGGTTGCGCCGACTGACCGCAACCTCCTCGAACATCTGTTGTTGCTCCGCTGCAGCCAACGACGCCGTCAATTGCTTGCGCGCCTCGCGCCATTGGCCGCGCGCGGTGGCAAGCAGTCCGAGGTTTTGCTGGGTGCGGATGCGTCCGGTGTTGTCACCGAGTTCGGCGTAGGCGTTTGCCGATTGCACCAGGTAGGCCTGGGCGTCGTCGTAGGCACCGAGTTGGAAGTGGGCGAAGCCGATGTCGTTGAGCGCCTGCGCCATGCCCGGCTTGTGGCCGAGTTGCTGCCACAATTTCAACGCGCGCCGGAAGGCGGCAAGTGCTTGCGGGTAGTCGCCGCGTTCTTCTGCTAGCAGTCCGAGTTCGTTCTCGACTGCAGCCAAGCCGCCCTCATCGCGTAGTTCGGTGTGGAGCACGCGCGCCTGGTCCAGGAACGAAGCGGCCTCGTCGAATTTGCCACGCGTGCTCAGCACGCTGCCGAGATTGCGCAGACTCGTGGCCAGGCCGCGGCGGTTGCCGACCGCGCGGCGTAATTCGACGGCCTTGCGGTACTGCTCCTCCGCGTCGTCACTCTGCCCAAGGCGGCTGTAACCGATGCCGAGCGCGTTGACGGTTTCGGCTTCTCCAAACCGGTTGCCGCTGCGCTTGAACAGCACAAGCGCACGGACCAGGTGTTCGTCTACGGCGCGTTGCGCCTGGCCTTGCAGGATCGAGAACTTTCCAAGCTCGAACCACGCCCGCGGATCGTTTGGATCGCGCGTGGTCAACGCCTGCAAGCGGCTGATGGCGCCCGGGAAGTCGCCGCCGCCGCCGAGCGCGCGGGCGAGATTGAGTTCGGCCAGGGTGTCGTCCGGCGTGGCAGTGAGCAACGCGCGCCATTCGCTCGCTGCAGCGGGTGCGTCGCCATCGAGCAGGGCGAGTTCGGCCTTGATCCGGCGTTGCAGCGTCTGCGCCGTCGCGGGCGTAGCTCGTTGAGCGTGTTCGAGCGCGTCATAGGCGACATCCTGTTCGCCGATGGCCTGCGCGGCGTTGGCCAGCGCGAGCCATGCAGGGACGAAGTCCGGCGCGACGGCCGTTGCGCCGCGCAGCAACTGCACGGCGTGCGCCGGAGTGTCGTCCGCGTGCGCGCGCAGGCCATTGCCGTAGGCGTCGAGCGCTTCGCTGGACGTTGGCAGGGTCGCCGTCACGCGCGCCGCGCCGACCGCGCGCGCGAGTGCCGCTTGCGACAGCAAAGCATTGAACGCACCCAGCGCATCGGCGGCAGTGGCTTGCAGCCGGGGCGACGGGACGGGCCCGCCTTGAATGTCCGCCGTGGCCTGCCAGCCGGAAGCGGCCGGCGTCAGTTGCACGCGCAGTGCGCGGTCGGCGCCGATGACCCGGCGCAACGCCACCGCGTCGGGCTTGGCGGTGCCCGTAGGGTCGAGTTGCCGCAATGCCTGCTGGGTTCGTTCCTCATCGACCACAGCCAGTCCCGGCACATTCGCCAGGCTTGCCCGCAGCAGTGCTGTCAGCGCCGTCGCGCGGCCGTGGCTGACCTGGACGGCGGGCGCTTGGATCGGCAGTACCAGCAAGCGGTGCAGGGGGACGACTGTGGCCACGCCCACCGGTGCCGCGTTGCGAGGCCATTGCCATGCGCCCAGTGCAGCCAGACCGACCACGGCGGCGCTGGCCAGACCGATCCACACGCCACGGGTGGGCCGAAAATCGCGTGGCACTTCACGGCGGTCGATCGCGCGGATCACCTCGTCGGCGTTCTGCAGCCGGTGCGCTGGTTGCGTGCGCAACAAGCGATCCACCAGCCGGGTCAGCCATTGCGGCGTCTGCGGGCGCAATGTGGTGACCTGCGGCGGCGAACGCAGCATGCGCTGCGCGAGAATCTCGCTGATCGTTCCACCGGAAAACGGCATCGCCCCGGTCAGCATTTCGTACAGCAGCAGGCCGAGAGCGTAAAGGTCGCTGCGGCCGTCGATGGGCTCACCGCGCGCCTGTTCCGGTGACAAATAGTCGGGGGTGCCTACCACCGCGCCGGACTGAGTGAGGCCGCCACTGGCCAGGGACCGTGCGACGCCGAAGTCGCTGATGAACACATCCCCGTTGCGATCGATCAGCACGTTCGCGGGTTTGAGGTCGCGATGGATCACTCCGCTCGCATGCGCCGCGGCCAGTCCTTCGGCGAGTTGGCGGGCGATGCGCGCGGCTTCGGTCGGCTCCATCGGGCCGTCGCGGTCGAGGCGCCGGTCGAGGCCTTCGCCGTCGACGTAGTCCATGCTGATCAGCCACTGGCCTTCGTGCTGGGCCAGGTCGTGGATGCGCACCACGCGCGGGCTCGACACCTGCCGCGCCATCAGTAGTTCCTGGCGGAAGCGCTCGAACGCATCGGCGCGCGTGGCCAGTTCGGGCCGTAGCAGCTTAATCGCGACCTGCACCTGCAGGGCGAGGTCGGTGGCGCGATACACCACGCCCATGCCGCCAACGCCGAGGATGGCCTCGATCCGGAAACGTCCCGCAAGCACGGTTCCGGGCGTGAGTTGCTGCTGCGCGTACAGGCCGGTGGCGGTCGCGTACGGCGGCTCGCTCACCGGGCGCCGTCCGGGGGTCGCATGGCATCGACTACCTGGGTCCCTGTGGCCTGCGCATGCACGATCGTGCTCCAGCGTGGGACGTCATCGAGCTTCTGCAACGCGCGCCGGGTCAGCAGCCATAGGGTCGCGGTTTCGGCGAACGCGTCGAGCAGTTGCAGATCGAACTCAGTGATCGGTTCGCCCGGGCCGCGGCGGTCGGCGTAGACCGCTCCGAATACCCGTTCGCCGTCGCGCAATGGCAGGCACACCAAAGTCTGCAAGCCGGTGCCCACGATCGAGGCGCGGTCAGCGAGCCAGGCTTCGCTGCCGACGTGATTCACCACCACCGGCTTGCCATGGCCCAACGCGCGCTGCACCGCGCCGACGCTGCCCGAAAATGCCCGCCGGTCCAGGGCCTTGGGATCGATCACTAAGCTGGCACTGACGGCGTAGTCGTCGCCATCGGCGAGGAGCAGGAAACCGCGGGTGCAGCCTGCTAGATCGACCACACCGCGCAGCACTTCATCGAGCAGCGAATCGAACTGGGTCTGGCCCGCGACCTGCTGGGTCATCACCGCCGACAGATTGCGGCGCTGCTGTTCACGACCGCGCAATGCGCCGGCTTGTTCGGCATCGAATTGCGCAAACTCGCAATGCACGTCGCCGAAGCGCAGCCAGCATGCGGGCGGCAGCGGGTCGTCTCGGGTCATGAGCCCGTCGGCAAAACTGCCGTTCTTGCTGTTCAGATCGTGAAGGCGCCAAGTCGTACCGTCATGGCTCAGTTCGGCGTGGGCGCGCGACACCGACGGGTGATCGAGTTGCAGGCCGCAGTCCAACGCACGGCCAACCCGCAACCGTTCGCCCGGTTCAATCCACCGGGTCAGCGCTGCAACATCGGGGGGATAAGCGATTATTCGCGCCAGCATGGACCCATCTTAGACGCGACTGGCCCCAGCGGTACCAGTTGCGGGGCGTCGTACGGGCCGCGAAGCCGTGCTTACTGCCCAAAATCCCGTAGATAGGCCACGCTGAAACGCAAGGTGGCGGCTCCGGCGACGAGGTCGCCCGCTTGGTTGTCAACATCGCGAGTCGCCCGCCATTCGTTGGCAAGCTGCTCGCCGCCACGGCTGTCCGCGCGTTGTCGGAACGCATCGACGGCTGCTAGTGCGGCGTTGTAGTTGGCCGTGCTGACACCCGCATGAACCTGGTCAAGCAGAGTGGTGAAGGCCTCCCGCTCGCTGCTCGGCAAGGTAGCAATGCGCGTGCGCAGCCAATGGATCTTGGTGTCGATCACGTCGCCGGTAGGACGCAGGTCGGCAACGATCAGGAACTGCGAGAAGCCGCCGTAAGTGCCGCGAGCACGCACGCTGCCTTGGGCGACCTCATCGGTGACGTCGCGGAAGGCACCACCGAGGGGGGCTTTCAGTAGCCGGAACGAACTGCCGACGGTGTAGGCCAGGGCATGGGTATGCACTTCAATACGACCGGTGCCACGGAAGCTAAGGCCCCCCTCGCTCGGCGGCTCGATCGTGATCAGCAGCGGCAGCGAGGGATTGGGTTGGAGCAGGTTGGCGTCGGGCAGACGCGCGAGCAGCGCCGGGTCAGTCAGGTTGATGCGCTCGGCGCTGACGCCGATGCTGGTGGCGTTGAGACCGCTGACATCCTCGAACACCAGCGACACGTCGGCCAGCGTCTGCCCCGGCAGACCAATGACGATGTTGGCGGTGTTGCCCGAGGTATTGACCGAGACCGGCAGCGATTGCGCTATGGCGACGGCGCTCACCGACATCAATGCGCCGGCTATCAGGAGCGTCCGTGCCCAGCTCAACTTCACCATTGCCGCATCTCCGGGTTCAGAGGGTGGGGATAGGGCCGAAGCCTACCGCGCCGGATACGGACGCGTCTGTAGGGGTTTTTACCCAGTTGCCTGGGCGTTCACCCGGATGGATATGGTGTGAAGGCAAGCGCCGGTAGGCTTCCATGCCCCACTCCTGCGGGCCTGGGATGGAGGTCACAGTGGAAATGAGGATTGATCCCCGACGATCGGGGAGATCGCATAGTTGAGGCCTTCGCAACCCTCGGCTGTGGCTTGAATCCGCGGAACGGCAGTTCGCGCAGGGCTTAGACTCTCCTGAAGCAGTCACGCCCACCGAAGCGATATGCGCCGCGCAGGTCTGCTGAAATTGGATGCGGGACGCCCGGGCAGCGCCTCTCCAGTCGCAGGGCAATTACCCGAAGTCGGCCTGATGGTGTGGGGGCGCTTTAGTATTGCGGACCGATTCACTCGGATTGCCTCGGGTGCGTGGGGGTTTTCACTCAGTACCCGTGGGGCCAAACCCGGATGGGTTGTGCCGAACGGGCGGTAAACACTCCCAGAGTACGCCCCACTCAGGGGGCGGCTTTCGGAGACCTCCCCCATGTCGTCGCAATCAGCCATACGCCATCGCCGCACTATCCGCATCTCCGCGCTCGCAGCTGGCCTGCTGCTCAGCGGCGTCGCGCTTGCCGACGCCCAACTCGACCCGCAGCTGTTGTCGCGAATGGCCACCGCAGGCGCCGCCGAAGAACTGCAGGTTGTCATCAGCTACGAGCAGTCCGTGCCGGTAACCCCGGCCCAGATCGCCGCGCTGGCGTCGCTCGGCATCAGCAAGGGCGTGACCATGCGCACGCTGCCGATCGCTGGCGCGCTGGCCACGCCGGCCGAAATCCGCGCGCTCGCGTTGCGTGACGATGTGGCTTCGATCTACTTCAACGCGCCGCTGCGCTACTTCAACAAAGAGCAGCGCGAGATGTCCGGCGCCGCCCGCGCCGTGCAGAATCCCGCCGACTACGGCCGCGCGATTCCGTTCAGTGGTGCCGGCGTGACCGTGATGGTCAACGACTCGGGTATCGATGCCACCCATGAAGACCTCAAGCTCGGCGAACACGTGGTGCAAAACGTGCTGGGCGCGCAAAACATCCTGGCCGAGATCGCGGCCGGAGAGGCTCCTGGCATCGTCCCGGTGACCTACCTCGAAAACCAGCCCAACACCGACCTCGGCTCTGGCCATGGGACCCATTGCGCCGGCACCGTCGGCGGCACCGGCGAGCGCTCCAATGGCCTGTACCGCGGCGTCGCGCCGGGCGCGGACCTGGTCGGCTACGGCTCGGGCGCGGTGCTGTTCATCCTCGACGCCGTGGGCGGCCTCGACTACGCCGCAACCAACCAATTCAGCTTCGACAGCGCCATCCGGGTGACCAGCAACTCGTGGGGCAGCTCGGGCAAGTTCGAGCCGCTGAACCCGGTCAACATCGCCACCTATGAGTTGTACAAGCGCGGCATCGTCAGCGTGTTCGCCGCCGGCAACGACGGCGCCGGCGAAGACACCCACAACCCGTACGCGCAGTCGCCGTGGGTAATCTCGGTAGGCGCGGGCGAAAAGGACGGCGTGCTCACCGGCTTCTCCTCGCGCGGCAAGCGCGGCGAGACCGGCACGTTCACCATGCCCGACGGCAAGCAGTGGACCTACATCAACGAGCCGACCATCGTCGCCACCGGCGTTGACATCGTATCGACCCGCACTGCCACAGGCGCGCTGCCGGCCACGGCGGCGGAGCAGGATCAGGCCAACCTGACCCCTGCGCACCTGCCGTTCTACACCCACATGAGCGGCACCTCGATGGCGACCCCGCACGTTGCCGGCGTCGTGGCGCTGATGTTGGAGGCCAATCCGCACCTGACCGCAGGCCAAGTCAAAGACATCATCGAGCGCACGGCCAGCAACATGACCGGCCGCATCTATTGGGAAGCCGGGGCCGGCCATATCAACGCGTACGCCGCCGTGGCCGAGGCTGCCGGCGTGCGCAGTGGTTTCGGCGCGACGGTCAACTCGCTGCGGGAGTTCAATGCCAACGCCATGCTCGCGCCCGGCGGCGCGCCAGTGCCGTTCTCGATTCTGTTCTCTCCGGTCGGGACGGTGGAAAGCAAGTCGTTCACCGTGGGGCCCGAGGTGTCGTGGGTAGCAGCGCGCGCCACTGTCGATGCCAACACCATCGCCGTGGTCTTGACCGATCCGGACGGCAATCGCTACGGCTCGTCGATCGCATTGCCGGTGCTCGGTGACACCGTCGTCGCAGGCGCCCCTGGCAAGGCCGGAACCTGGACCGTCACTGTGCGCGGAATCGGTTCGGTCTCCGGCGTCGCGCTCGATCCGGCAAAGGTCACCAACGGCTACGCGGCCCCGGGCTACGTCAACGGCGAGGTCAGCTTCCTCAACAGCGGCGGTTACACCGGAATGAACGACGTCTCGAGCCATGCGGCCCGACAGGCGATTGAGTTCGCGGTTGCCCACCGCCTAGTCGATGGGTATTCCGACAAGCAGTTCCGCCCCGATCAAGTGCTCAAGCGCAGTGAACTGGCGCAATACCTGGTGATGGGCACCAGCGTGCGTCAGCACCTCCCGTTCGATGGGCGCTCCAGCTTGACCGACCTGTCGGCGGGCACTGCGACTTACGCCTACGCCGAATCGGCGGTGGCCCGCGGCGCGCCATTGCGTGATCTCAGCCAGTCGCAGGACGGCGTGATGGGCACGCTCAACGGTGCGTTCCGACCCAACGACACCGTCACCCGTGTCAGCCTTGCGTACTCGCTGGTGCAGAGCCTGGCGCTGCAGAACGAAGCGCAAGCGTTCAACGGCCCCTTGACCGCGTTCTACGACGGCAAGCGCATTCCGATCGATGATGCATCCTCGATAGCGCCGAGTCTGCGTGGCTACGTGCAACTCGCGCTCGATCACGGCTTGATCAACGCGCGCTTTGCGGTGACGCAAGGCCCGTACGACCTAGCGCCGACGCTGCATGCGTACTTCGACCCAAGCAAAACGGTGACGCGCGCCGCGTATGCGGTGGCAGCGGGCCGCTACCTGAGCCACTACCAGAGCGCGGAAGACTAATCCGCTCCACTTACTTGATGCGTTCCAAGCGGCCCGGTGACCCCGGGCCGTTTTTTTTGTGTCGCGCCGCGGAGCGAAAAAAAAGGATCCGCGCTGGCGGTTCCGCGACCAAGCAAGGCGCCTCCGGGTCGACAATAGTCGTTTGTCCCTCGGCCAAAAAAGCCCAACGTCCCGCAGGGTAGAAACTCAAGCGGAGCGCCACTTACACTATTCGATCACCCTACGTAACGCCACGACCTGACGGCGTCAGGTCCCTAGCCGGAATTGCCCATGCGCACCCCCCACCGCTTTGCGGTTTTGCTCGCCCTGACCGTGCCCCTGTTGACGCCGCTTGCGGCCGCGCAGGATTACTCCAAGGTCGAAATCAAAACCACCGCGCTGCGCGCCGGCACCTACATGTTGACTGGGGCAGGCGGGAACATCGTCGCAAGCGTTGGCAGCGATGGCGTCTTCATCGTTGACGACCAGTTTGCGCCGCTGTCGGACAAGATCCGCGCCGCCCTTGGCAAGCTCAGCGACCAACCGCTGCGCTTTGTGATCAACACCCATTGGCACGGCGATCACACCGGTGGCAACGAGGCCCTTGGCAAGGCCGGCGCCGTGATTGTTGCCCACGATAACGTGCGCAAGCGCATGAGCACCGAGCAATTCCTGCTGGGTAAAACCATACCTGCCTCACCTAGCGGCGCGCTGCCGGTGGTGACGTTTTCACAAGATGTCAGTTTGCACCTCAACGGCGACCACGTCCGTACCCAGCACGTGGCGCACGCCCATACCGATGGCGATGCCTTGGTGAAATTCGATAAAGCCAATGTGCTGCACATGGGTGATGTGTATTTCAACGGCGCGTATCCGTTTATCGATGCCGGCTCCGGCGGAAGCATTGGCGGCTTGTTGGCGGCGGTGAGCCGTGGCCTGGCAATGAGCGATGCCACCACGATCGTTGTTCCGGGCCATGGGCCGGTGAGCAATCGCGCCGAACTGGCTGCCTATGGGGTGATGCTCAAAGGCCATCGTGACCGGATCGCCAAGCTCAAGAAAGCCGGAAAGACCCTCGCGCAAGTGATCGCTGCCAAGCCCACCGCTGCCACCGACGCAAAGCTGGGTAAGGCGTTTATCAAGCCCGACCAGCTAGTTACGTTCATCTACAACACGTTGTGAACGGTCGGTGGCGCTGACCTTTGTCACAGGCTTCCTGAAGAAATTGCTGCCCAACAAGGGGCGTAATTCTCCTGAGGTCATAGATAGTCGGGCTCGCACAGCGCCCAGGCGCGAGCCCGGCCCTAGGCCCTAGTCCTAGACTCGAGCTCAAGGACGGGTCTGCATCGTCGATGTGGAAAACCCCGCTCGGGCGTCCGAAGCATCCCAACGGATGCTTTTGTCGGCGTCGGATCTGTCGCTTTCGAAGCGCTCTCTTAGAACCGCAGCGCCCTCACGCTTTGTTTACACGCGCAGGAGGCTTCATGGAGGCGCGGATCGGGGGCTCATCATGCTATTGACAACAGTTGTGCTGGTCGCCGAGCGCGGCAACAGCACTTTCCTTCGGAGACAAGCGCCGCCCACATTCCGGTGGGTGGGCGGGGCACAGGGGCAACGCGGGTGCCGGTGCGGATCCTAGGGTGCGGTGGCTCAGTGGATTTGTTGAGTCATCGCCGCGATCCGACGCCGAGGGTGTCACCGTTGCGCACCAGCCGCTGCCGACGCTTCAGGTAGGGCTGTTCCATGAACTACCTCAACGGACATGACCAATGAGCAGCATCTGCTCATTGCCTGTGAGTTGGTGGTCGAACTCACGATAGGAAATCCATTATGAAAACCAGACTATTGCCGCTGATGTTGCTGACGCTGAGCCAAGGCTTGCTGGCCCAGCAGCTTCCCGGCGCGGGCAGCCAGCTCAGGCAACTGCCGACTGCGCCGGCGCCGCCAAAAAGTGCGCCGGAAATCAGCATCGAAGAATCCACGACGCCCGCGGCGCCCAGTACCGATTCCGTCAGGGTCCTGGTCAGAGAGCTGAGGGTAACGGGGGCGCGGGTCTATTCGGCTGAGCAATTGATTGCGATCGCGCGCTTTACGCCCGGCTCGGAGCTGACGCTGGCGGAGCTTCAGGCCATGGCCGCGCGCATCACCGAGCACTACCGCAAGCACGGCTACTTCGTCGCCCGCGCCTATCTCCCCGCGCAGAGCGTCAGCAACAACGTGGTGACCATCGCTGTGACCGAGGGCAACTACGGCCAGGTAACCCTGCGCAACCAGAGCAACCTGTCCGATGGTCTGGCCAACGGCCTACTCGACGGCCTGGAAAGCGGCGACGCCATCACCATCGCGCCGTTGGAAAGCCGTCTGCTGCTGCTCTCGGATCTGCCTGGCGTAAATGTGTCATCGACGCTGGTCCCCGGCGTGGTACCGGGCACCTCCGACCTGATCGTCGACGTCGTTCCGGGCCGGCGCGTAACCGGCAGCGTCGACGCCGACAACGCCGGCAACCCCTACACGGGCGAGTACCGGGTGGGTGCGACCGTCAATCTCAACAATCCGCTGGGGCGCGGCGACGTGGCCTCGCTGCGCGTGCTGACCTCGGGTTCCGGGCTCCAGTACGGCCGCGCGTCGTACCAGATGCAGTTCGGGCGCGCGACAGCGGGCGTGGCCTACAGCAAGCTCGACTACGAGCTGGGCAGGCAGTTCGAAAGCCTCGGCGCGCATGGCAGCGCGGATGTCGCCAGTGTCTATGGCATCTACCCGCTGATCCGCTCGCGCAACACCAACCTCTACGCCGGGTTGACCTACGACCACCGGACGTTCGAGGACATCATCGACATCGTCCCGTCGGAGACCGATAGGACCGCGAAGGTATGGACAGGAAACCTCTACGGCAATCACCTGGACAGCTTTGGTGGCGGGGGCATGAGCACGTTCTTTCTGAGCTTTTCGTCCGGCACGCTCGATATCGAGACGCCAGCGGCTCTAGCGGTAGATGCCGCCACTGCGCGAACTAACGGCTCGTACAACAAACTTTGGGTCAACGCGACACGCCTGCAGCGCGTCACCGACCGGCTGTCGCTGCACGCAGGCATCACTGCGCAGCTGGCCTCAAAGAACCTGGATCCATCGGAAAAAATGGTCCTGGGCGGCATGGATGGCATCCGCGCCTATCCGCAGGGTGAAGGATTCGGCGACGAAGGCTATCTCGCGAGCCTGGAAGCCCGTCTGCTGCTGGCAGGGCTGTCCGAACGCGTGCCCGGTCAAGTGCATCTGCTCGGCTTCGTCGACACCGGAAGCGTGACGATCAACAAGAATCCCTGGTTCGCTGGGGACAATGATCGAAGCCTGAGCGCTACCGGCGTCGGCCTGACATGGGTCGACCCTGGCAACTTCGCGGTGAGGACGTATTACGCACGCAAACTCGGCAACGAGGATGCGATTTCAGCCCCCGACAAATCGGGACGCTTCTGGATCCAGGCGATCAAATATTTCTGATCGCAGCCGGTCCCACGCACGGACCTGAAAGAGCATTCGAGGAACCACCCATGCACAGCACCTACCGATCCATCTGGAGCACCGGCGCCGTCGTTGCAGCCTCCGAGAAGCCCCGCAGCGCCGGCAGCAAGACGCCGCGCGCGGGAGCCGGCGGCGTGACGAGCTTCGCCATCCATGCGCTGACGGGGTCGCTGCTGCTGGCCATCGCCGCCGCTGCCCAAGCCACCCCCGTGGGCGGGGTAGTCACGGCCGGTCAAGCCACCATCAGGCCCGGCGACAATACGGTCATTACCCAAACGACATCCAATGTCGCGATCAACTGGCAGAGCTTCGGTATCGGCACCGGACAGACGGTCCAGTTCGTGCAGCCCGGGGTCAATTCAGTGGCGTTGAATCGTGTCTTGGGCGCCGATCCGTCGGTGATCCTGGGCAACCTGAGTTCCAACGGCAAGGTATTCCTGCTCAACCCGAACGGCATCTTGTTCGGCAACGGCTCATCGGTGAACGTCGGTGGATTGGTCGCATCCACCATGGGCCTCACCGACGCGAACTTCATGGCCGGCAACTACGCGTTTGCCGAGGCGGGCACCGGGTCGATCATCAACCAGGGCACGATCAACGCCACCGACGGCGGTTACGTCGCGCTGATGGGCAGAAACGTCAGCAACCAGGGCGTCATTTCGGCCCGGCTAGGCAGCGTGGCGTTGGCCGCGGGTGAAGCTGTCACGCTCGATGTGGCGGGCGACGGCATGTTGAATGTGTCCGTGTCGAAAGGCGCAGTGAACGCACTGGTGGAAAATGGCGGCCTGATCCGCGCCGATGGCGGCCAGGTGTTGCTCACGGCGCAGGCGGCCGGCAGTCTTCTGCACACCGTGGTGAACAACACCGGGGTGATCCAGGCGCAGACGATCGAGAATCGCAACGGCACGATCCTGCTGCTGGGCGACATGCAAACCGGCAGCGTGAACGTCGGCGGCACCCTCGACGCGAGCGCGCCGGGCGGCGGCAACGGCGGCTTTGTCGAAACCTCTGCTGCCCATGTCAAGGTGCGCGACAGTGCGCGAGTCAGCACTGCCGCGGCTCAAGGCCGGACCGGTCAATGGCTCATCGATCCCATGGATTTCATCATCGGCAGCGCCCCGGGGAACAACATTTCCGGCGCGACGCTGTCGGGTCAACTCGTTACCAACAACATCACCATCTCCACGACAGGCGCGGGCACTCAAAACGGCGATATTTTCGTCAACGATCCGGTCAGCTGGACGGCCAGTGGCGCGCCGACCACCTTGACGTTGAACGCTGATCGCAACGTCGATATCAATGCGGCGATCACCGCCACCAACGGCAATCTGGCGGTGTGCTGTGGCCAGGACATCAACGTCAATGCCGCCATCACCACGACCAATGGCAGTGTCCTGTTGAGTGCCGGGCGCGACATCAACCAGCGGGCGGCCATCACCGTGACCGACGGCAACCTGCTGATGTGCGCCGCCAACAACGTCAACATCTTTGGCGCGATCACCGTGACCAGGGGCACCAACGACCCCACGCGGAGCCTGGGGCTGCCGCGCGGCTTGACCCTCAGTGCCGACACCGATGGCACCGGACCCGGCATTGCGGGTGGCACTGTGGTGTTCGACTCGCTGGCGCCGCGTGCAGCTGTCACCGCTGCGCCCGTCACCATTTACTACAACCCGATCTCCTACACGGCACCGACGGACTATTCGACCCGTTTCACCTTGACCGAAGGCGCCGCGCTGCGGTCGTTCATGCTGGTGTTCGCCGCCGGCGGCGACAAGACTTTCGACGGCACCACCACGGCGACCCTAACCGGATTGAGAGGCAATCCGACCGGCGTCACGCTGGTGGCGGGCTCCGGCAGCAGTGCCAACTACACCTCCCCGGACCCAGGCGCTAACAAGCGCATCACGTTCACGGGCTACACCTTGGCAGGCAGCGACGCCGGCTTGTACGCCCTGCCGGTCAATTGCTGCGGACCGGTGGTGGCGAGTACTACCGGGTCGATATTGGCCGCGGCAGTGCCGCCCCCAGTTGTGCCACCACCGGTCACTCCGCCCCCGGTTACGCCTCCGCCGGTTACTCCACCACCGATCACTCCGCCCCCGGTTACGCCTCCGCCAGTTACTCCGCCGCCCGTCACGCCACCAGGCGCCACGCCGCCCCCGCCAGGCAATCCGGTGTTCGGAATTCCGCCGCCGCGCGTCGGGACTCCGCCGCCGCCCGGAACCCTGGTCGTGGTGCCGCCAGTGTCGCCGCCGACCATGACGATGCTGGTGGTTCAGCCGCCGTCCGAAGAGGTGCCACCCCCGTATGTGGCGCCGGTTCGCAAGCCCAAGCCCTACCGCAATTAGGCATGCAGACTCCGATTACAGCGTTAGTGCGTTGGGCCGGCGCCAGCAAGCGTCTGGACGGTGCGGTGTTCGCCGCGGTTATTGGATGGACTGTCCTTCTCGCGAGCTATCCGACGGAGGCGGTGGCTCAGTCCTGGGCGCAAACCTGGCCCGTGGAGCCCATGGCCCCGCGCCCCGCCGCCGTGCCAGAACCAACACCGGCGGCTCGTCAGACCGTCACGCGGACGCCCAAGAAAGCGGATTTCCAGCAGGAATCCGCCTCGTCGGAGGTCAAGCTGGTTGCAAGCTGGGCGGTGGATTCCGCAGACAACCGCGGCCTGCCGTACCTGATTGTCGATAAGGTCAATGCCAAGGTTTTCGTGTTTGACGCCCGCGGTCGCTTGCGCGGGGCCGAGGCTGCGTTGCTCGGCATGGTGCCCGGAGACCGCACCTCCAAAGGCCTAGGCGATCAGAAGCTGTCAGCGATGCGGCCCGAAGACCGCACCACGCCGGCGGGCCGTTTTGTCGCATCGCTGGCGCCCGACCTGCAGGGGCAATCAATCCTATGGATCGACTACGCATCCGCTCTCGCGCTGCACCGGGTAGTCAAGGGCAAACCCAGCGAACGCCGTGCTGAGCGTTTGCAGAGCGAAACGGCGGACGACAATCGCATTTCCTATGGCTGCATCAATGTGCCGGTGAAGTTCTTTGACAGCGTCGTCGACCCTGCATTCACCAACACCAACGGCATTGTCTACATCCTTCCCGAGAAGGCCACGGCTCGCGAGCTATTCGGGTCGTACGACGTCGAAGATGGGGCGCAAGCGAGCGCATCGGCGCAGCCCTAGCGCTGTGGACTTCGAGAGCTGCGGGATGCCGACTCGCTGCACCAAGTGCCGCTGGCATCAAGCCCCGGGGGACGATGCGTGCTTCGCTGGCGTCAGGGAGGCGGCGGAGATGCGGTAGACTCCGCGCAACTGTCTTTAAGCAAAGCCCCGGACGCCGGGGCTTTTGTTTGGATTTGCGGAAAATGTGCCAGGCACAGTCTCAGCAATCCAAATTTGAGCGCCCTGCTCGAAGGGTTACAACACCGGCCATAAATTTAGGAAGCATTCGCTAATGGCACGAAAAGGAATTGCACGTAATTGGCTTTGTGATCGCCTCTTAATCGGACGGATTTTGGCCTTGCTGGCGCTGACACCAATCTGGTGGAACGCGAATGCTCAAGATTTCACGACAATTCCCGCCACGAAGCTATATCAGGTTTCAACAGCTATTCCTACGTATCCAATTCTTGAGAGCGGCGATACCGGATGCGCAATGATTGGCGACAAAATCAATGCGGACGCTGTGAGCTCGGGATCGACCCAGTGGTACGAGTACACGAACCCCGACTTTCTGATTCACCCCACCTTCGGTCAAGGATGTGAATATGATCTGCGTCCCCATGGAGGGATAGGAGGATATCCAGAAGGGCATGTGATTGAGGATTGGTTCGGCCAAAACTGGGTGGTTGTCAAGTCAGCGTGCCCGGCCGGCTACGCCGAGTCCACCACCTACAATCCAGATGGATCGCCACTCAGACAGTGCACGCGAGGCACTTTTGTCGTCAGCCAACCCTGCACCCCGTGTGAGGCAGACAAGACTTTCGGTAATCCCATCTCGGCTGTCACGGGAAGAAAGAGCGAATCCGTCATCGACGCGGCGTTTGGCGATGCCGTTATTAGCCGTACGTTTCGCTCTGGCACGCGTTGGTATGCGTACGGACTCCCGGTAGCGTTTGGCCATGGATGGCACAGCTTCGCCACGACACGAGTTACTTATATTTCTGCTACTGCGTATTCGAGTGCAGCGGTTTACGCGCTTCGACCTGACGGCACAGTCATTCCCTTCTTAACGGCAAACGGCGTGTGGACGCCTGAGGCCAACCTTGCTGCGAACGCCTTGAAGGAAATGCGCGACGCAAATGGTGTCCGAATCGGCTGGACCTTCACTACGTCGGATGGGACGGACGAACACTACGACTCCGACGGGGAACTGGTTTCCACGGAACGTGCCGGCATCCTCCTTATGGAATTTCGCCGCGACACTGCCGGCAGGTTGCGTGAGCTTGTCGACCGCCATGGCCGCACTGCGAAGATTCGATACAACGTCCAGCAGCAAATCGACCAGATTGTGCTGCCCGATGGCGCAACGCTGGTTTATGGATACGACGCAGAAAATCGGCTGCGTTCGGTATCGACAGCCGGAGTCGCCAAGCGTTATGAGTACGTCAACGTTGCAGGTGTCTCCGGCGTACATCTCGCCAAAGTAATTGATGAGAACGATGTCACGTATGCCGAGTTCGGGTACGACACGGCTGGGAATGCAAACAGTACATCGCATGCAGGTGGGGTGGACGCATTCGGCTTGACCTATCGCAATGGTGGCAATGAGGTCGTTGTTGTCAATTCTTCGGGCAGCACCGAAACCCTTTCTTTTGATCTTGCACTGGGCTCGCGCAGGTTGCGTTCGAGTGTGACGACATGCTCCGGCTGTAGTACAGCCCCGGAAATGCGGACTTATGACGCCAACGGATATCCGGATTTGCTGACGGATAAGACAGGCACGACACTTGATCGCGACTTCAATACACGCGGATTGGAAGCTCAAAGGATCGAAG
>JAYSZI010000025.1:0-26533 GCA_043738095.1 Lysobacter sp. | reverse complement strand
TGACGCCAACGGATATCCGGATTTGCTGACGGATAAGACAGGCACGACACTTGATCGCGACTTCAATACACGCGGATTGGAAGCTCAAAGGATCGAAGCTGCCAACGACAGCACTGGCAAGAAGCGCACCACGAAGACAGATTGGCACGCCAACTTCCGCGTCCCCAGCGAGCGCAGAACCTACGACGCAGCCAATACACTCGTCGCCCACTCTAACTGGACCTACAACACACGCGGCCAAGCCCTGAGCCAAACCCAGACCGACCCCGTTTCAGGCTTAACCCGCACCAGCACCACGACCTATTGCGAACAGGGCGATGTCGATGCCGCGACCTGTCCGTTGCTTGGTCTGGTCAAGTCGTTCGATGGCCCGCGTACGGACGTGGTCGACATCAGCAGCTACACCTACCGCATGGCCGACGAAGCGTCGTGCGCGACAGCGCCCACGACCTGCGCCTATCGCAAGGGCGACCTGTGGAAGGTCACGAACGCCTTGGGCCAAGTGGCCGAGACGGTCAAATTGGACGGTGCCGGCCGCGTGCTGTCGGTCAGGGATGCCAATGGCGTCATAACCGACATGGAGTACCACCCGCGTGGCTGGCTGACCGCCAGCAAGGTGCGTGGCGCCGATGCCGGCAGCGAAGCCGACGACCTGATCACCCGCATCGAGTACGAGCCCACCGGCCTGGTCAAGAAGACCACGCTGCCCGATGGCAGCTCCACCGGTTTCACCTACGACGCTGCCCACCGCCTGACCGACATCACCGACGGCGAAGGCAACCGCATCCACTACACGCTCGACAATGCCGGCAACAAGACCAAGGAAGACGCCCTGGCCAGCAACGGCAGCGTGCAGCGCACCTTGTCGCGGGTCTACAACCAGCTCGGCCAATTGCAGACCAGCAAGGATGCCTACAACCACGGCACCGGCTTCACCTATGACGCAACGGGTAACACCGACACGGTCACTGATGCGCTGGGCAAGGTCAGCGACAACAACTACGACCCGCTCAACCGACTGACCCAGACCATCCAGGATCTGGGCGGCATCAATGCCACGACCAAGTTCGAGTACGACACCCAGGACAACCTGACGGCCGTGATCGATCCCAAGTCGTTGGCCACGCGCTACGTCTACAACGGGCTGGGCGACCTGACCAAGCTGACCAGCCCGGACACCGGCGTCACCAGCTACACCTACGACAGCGCCGGCAATCGCAAGACCCAGACCGACGCGCGGCTCAAGGTCACCACGTACGGCTACGATGCGCTCAACCGTATGACGACCACCGGCTACGCGACCACCAGTCTCAACGTCACCTACACCTATGACCTGAGCAACACGGTGTGTGCGACCGACGAACGCTTTTCGACCGGCCGCCTGACCAAGCTCACGGACGGCAGCGGGACGACCCAGTACTGCTACAACCGCTTTGGCCAACTCACGCGCAAGGTGCAGACCACCAACGCCAAGGTGTTCACGCAGCGCTATGCCTATGCCAAGGCCGGGCAGCTTGCTGCGATCACGTACCCCGACGGCACCGTGGTCGATTACCCGCGCGACGCGCTCGGCCGCGCTACCGCAGTCGGCGTCACGCTACCCGGCGGCGTGCGCCAGGTCCTACTGCAGCAGGCGGTGTATTACCCGTTCGGCCCAGCGGCGGAGTGGGTGTTCGGCAACGGCCGGCTGCTTCAACGCACGCTCAACCAGAACTACCAGCCTGGTGTGGTGCAGGACGCGTTTCCCGGCGGATTGTCGGTGGGCTACGAGTTCAATGAGGTCGGCAACCTGAGCACGCTGCGCAACGGCGGCCAGAACGATCCACCGCTACGGCTGTTCGGCTACGACGCGCTCAATCGCCTGACCAACGCCAAGGACGGCACGACCGGTACGTTGCTGCAGGGCTACAGCTACGACGCTACCGGCAACCGCCAGAGCGCCACGGTCGGTGCGACCACCACTGCCTACACCACCGCGACGGCCAGTCATCGTCTGAGCAGTGTCGGCAGCGTGGCCCGCGTCTACGATGCCGCCGGCAACACCATGTCGATCGGGGGTACTGCCCGCGGGTTCACTTACAGCGACGCCGGCCGCATGAGCCAGACCAAGCAGAAGAACGCTGTGGCGATGAACTATTTGTACAACGGCAAGGGCGAGCAGGTGCGTCGTTACCTGGGCACGGTCAACACGTACACCGCCTACGACGAATCCGGCCATTGGCTGGGGGATTACAACACTGCGGGTGCACCGATTCAGCAGGCGATCTGGTTGGATGACCTGCCAGTAGGTGTGATTGCAAACGGCAAGCTGCATTACGTCGAAGCCGACGCTCTGGGCACGCCGCGGGTGGTGATTGACCCGCTGCGGGATGTGGCGGTGTGGAAGTGGGAGTTGGCGGGTGAGGCGTTTGGTAACACCGCGCCGAATCAGAACCCCGATGGCGATGCCACCGCCTTCGTGTTCAACATGCGATTCCCGGGCCAACGCTACGATGCGGCCAGTGGGTTGAATTACAACTACTTTCGCGACTATGAGCCGGGCACGGGGCGGTATGTGGAGAGTGATCCTATCGGACTGGAAGGTGGGAGCAGCACCTACGCTTACACATACAGTCAGCCCTTACGCATGAGTGATCCGCTTGGCTTAAATCCTGTTGCCGGATGCGCTGCGGGCGCAGTGGCTGGGCCGGTTGGTTGTGGTGTTGGTGCCGCCATCGGTACGGCAGTAATGGGCGGAATCGCGCTTTGGGCGATCATGAACACGCCAAGTGATTCTTCAGCCGTAAAGAGCAGCGCAGTGCCCTATCCGGAGAGGAGGCGCGGGAAATACACTTGCATTTGCCGCGCTAACAGGGATGGCAGGAGTTCTGAGAATTGCTCTATCGACGACCAGCCATTTGCCTTTGGCTACGGTGAAGGCTACTCGCTGTCTGAAGCGAAGAGGGCGGCCGAGAAGAATGCAAAGGAGAATCTCGGGGCGATGTCTACGCATCATATTCAGTGTCGTTGCACAGGGCCCACTGGCGACAGGATCATTCCACATGGTTGACATCAATCACGAAGAACAACTTCTGATGGTTAAGCAGCTTATGGAAGCTGGTGATTACGCAGCGGCGGATGAGGCTCTTTCTTCGTTGCTCACAGCGAAGGTTCCAGAGGCTTTGTTCTTGTCTTCGACATTCAGTTCGTCAAAAGAAGAATCAGATGCCGAGTTTGAGCGTCGTAGTTTCAACATGCTGGAAGAGTCGGCAAAGGCCAAATTCGCACCGGCCATGTACGCGCTAGCTGTTTGCTACGACATCGGCGATTTGGTTGATCAGAACAAGATGCTGGCTGCGAGTTGGTATAGGTCGGCAACTGAAGCCGGACACGACAGAGCCAAGTTGCACTTCGGCCTGGCGCTATTTAGCGGCGTTGGTGTAGATCGGAATCAGGAAGCGGGATTGAGGCTTATCCAAGAAGCTGCGGAATCTGGTCTGGAGGATGCTATGAATGTCCTAAAGGACTTGTCGCAGGACCCGTAGGATGGGTTGAGCGAAGCGATACCCATCAACTCCGTTTACCGAAGCCCCGCCCTCACCCGGCGGGGCTTCTTCTTTTAGCGGCTGGCGCGTGACGCTGGCTTCTTGGTTTTGCGGGCGATCGTCGCCGCCTGATGTCCGAGCGTGCGCAGTTGGGATTGCTTGGCTTGGTGCTTGAGGATCAGCCCTTCCAGCACGGCCTGCGCGGTCTGGCGCTCGTCATCGTCGAACTGTTGCAGCGCCTCGAACTGCCAGAAATGGTGTCAGAGACACTTTCCTTTCGTTCGATTTACCGAGGCGGGCAACGCGACGTTCAACGCCCGCGAGGGCGCTCACGATGACCTGGTCTTGGCGCTGGCGCTCGCCGTCTTTGGGCTCAGCCGGCCTGAGACCGTCCGGGAGTTGGACGTGGTGTGGGGGCGTTAGAACTGCGCTAACTGAACGGCTCTAGCCACGTCTCACCGCTTGCGAGCAGCCTAGAGCAAGCTCCTTCACCCGCCGCTAGCATCACGCTAGACCACTCCGATAGACTGACCTTTATGGGCCTCCCGATGCAATCGCAGAACACGTTGGGTGTAGGGATTTATTCCTACGCCGACGCCGCGCGTTTCATTGGCGCGCATCCCAGAGACCTTCGTCGCTGGATGCATGGTTATGTCTACAAGAGCCGCGGCGGTGAGTCGGAGTATTCGGCTCCGCTGTGGGACGGGCAGCTTTCCGAAACTGACATTGACGGACTCGGGTTTCGAGACCTTATTGAGCTTCGCTTCGTCCACACGTTCCGGAACTCAGGCGTCCCACTCTTTCTAATCCGTCGCACGATTGAAGAAGCGCGCGAGAGCTTCGATACGGCGTACCCGTTCACTAGCGCTCGATTTAAGACCGATGGCAAGCGCATCTTCATGGAAGTCATCGAAGAGAGTGGGGACAAGTCGCTTGTTGACGTGGTGAAGCGCCAGAACGTGTTTGGCAAAGTGATTAGCCCATCGCTACGCGAGGGTATCGAACTCAATTTGCACGACGAGGCGACCCGCTGGTATCCCATTCGGAACTCCAAGGCCGTCGTTTTCGACCCTGACCGCAAGTTTGGACAGCCGATCCTCGCTGACTATGGCGTTCCGACCGCCGCGCTCATTGAAGCCGTGAACGCCGAGGGCGGCGACGAAAAGCGCGTCGCCAAGATGTATGAAGTGCCTGTGGCCGCCGTGCGTAAAGCACTCCAATTCGAGAAGCGGATTCTCGCTGCTTGAAGGCGCAGCTAGACGAGAATCTCCCTCGGGGCCTTGCGCGGGCACTCAACAGTATTGCCAAAACCGACGAACACGAGATCATTCACGTGCTCGACTTGGTAGATGCCGGCACTAGCGACGTGGACTTGTTCAAGGCGTCGATGGACGCCGGCGTGCAGGTTCATGTCACACAAGACAACCACAACAGACGGCAAATAGAGCGCGAGGCTATCGCCCGCTCCGGCCTTATCGTCTTTGTCCTTGCGAAAGGTTGGTCATCGCTGACGCTCTACGACAAGGCGGCGCGGTTGATCGAGTGGTGGCCGCGCATCATGGACCAAGCGGAGTTAATCACTCCCCCAGCAATGTTTCGCGTGCCGGTGCGAAAAGTGAACAAGGGACGCTTTGAGCCTATCAAGATCGTTCGATAGCTCAGTCGATAGTCGCGTCCCAATCGAAGTTGCCTCTACTCAGCGGTTAGAAGAAACGGTGTCAGAGACACTTTCCTTAGGTCACCACTGAAGCTGCAACGCAGCGGAGTCGACGGAACGTATCAGAAGCGCAGGCGTCGAGGCTTCATTAGTCGCGTGCCCTTTCATGGCGTCAATCTGCGGCTTGCAGTGGACAGGCACTCCCAGCCGGAAAGTTCGTCGGCCGAGTCTAGATCTAAGCGCGGATGCCGTACCTCTGCAGGATACGGATCGGCTAGTTCCACGAATGTACTGCGGTTGCCAAGACTGCTGCTAAAAATTGCAAGGCAATGGCCATTCTGGTCTTTGGTGGAACGATAGCGAATCGCCTCGTAGCCGGCTGCCTGTGCTAAGACAGCGAGCTGTTGGCTTGGCGAAGGCACGCCGAATTGCACTGGCCAAGTCCGCCAGTTACGAAACAACACGGCATCTTGAAGCGCAGCAGGAGTTTTGATCATCTGAATTGCGTTAGGGGGAGCGCGTAGTCGTTTCAGGATTCGATCGACGCCATACGGCATCTTGATCTTAGCGAGCAGGCGACAGGCTGGTGCCAATGCCAGTCGATCGTTGACATCCAAGACCCGCTCGATGTGGCCCCTTAGAAAGACAGTAGACGTGCTCACTCCGAGTGCGAGGTCTTCCGGGCTCAGACCTCCGTTGAATCCTTCAGGGCGGGCAGCTTGATAGCGTTCGCGATACGCCGTCTCGAAACAGTCGCCAACGTACAAAGCAGGAAATGGCTTGGTCAGCGACAGGTCGATGTCTTGGCCAATGTTAAAGCGACCGCCGATTCCCATTAGGCTGCCCGCCGACGAAAGCGGGGTGTTGGTCCACCGGTGTTCGACAATGCGTACGTGTCGCTTGAACGTTATCGGTGCAGCGGGCTTGGCGTTGAGAGCGTTTATCAGCGCTTCGCGCTGGCGAAGTCGTTCGGGCTCCACGGCCAAATACAACGTGCGGTAGAGCTCGTCGAGGTCTCCCGATCGCGCCGTCCAAGTTTCCAAATCCCGTTCGGTGAACCGATCGAGAATCTGAATGGTTGGAAATGGCGTGACGTGCGAACTATGGCTCGGTGGCAGCGAACCTCGACGCCTAGGCACGGCGAATCAGGCGCCAGTCGGGGGCTGCATCGCCCTGTCGGAGATCGCGCCCACAACAAATTTTCGCAGCCGATCGTATCGACCTAGACGAACCATGTCTCTTGGCGAAACGTCACCAAGCATTGGGTTCTTGGTTCGAAACCAAAGGGCGGTCTTTGCGCCGTCACCGTCGAAGATGCCAGCCACCATATTTGCGATGTTGGCGATCTCTTCCAATCGATCCCGCACGGCCCTAGGAATGGCATCGTCGTAACGAACCGAAGACTTTGCCACGGAAGCAATCCGAGAGACTTCGGATTTGTCGAAATCCATCCAGTCAACGACTAGCTTCGGATCGAACGTAGGGCCCAAGCCGAAGGCGAGTCGATCGGGGGCAACGGAATCGAACAGACCTGTCGCGGTCATGAGGTTTGCTCCTAGGCACTTCGCCGCACATCATTACATCTTTCAAACCACATTGTAACCATATCCAAAACGTGTTCACCCCGAGTGATGAGCACCTAGTGGATTGGTGCAACCACGAAGCTGAACGCGCTTCTCCTTGATGCACTTTTTATGATCAATTTTATGGAATTGATCCTTGAGGAGGATTCTGTGCCTCAGAAACAAAAAACCCCGCAAGGCCATAAAGCCTTGCAGGGCATGCGTTTGCAGCTACCACAACAACCCACCAAATGGTGGCCGGGGACGGAATCGAACCGCCGACACGGGGATTTTCAATCCCCTGCTCTACCAACTGAGCTACCCGGCCACGTCACGGCAGGCCGTGTGAGGAGCGGGATGATACGGATGCGCGGCGGGGCTGGCAAGCCGCACGGTTGCTGAATCTCGCGGGCGACGCGCGAGCGCAGGCAGACAACAGGCGCATTATTGGCCCGTCCACATTCGCCACGCAGGTTGAGAAGCTCCCCATGAAGCGATTGATACTGGCCGTGATGGCAACGCTGCTGCTGAGCGCCTGCGCTAGTGGCGCCCGGCTGGGCGACGAGGCGCGTTTGCAGTTGTACCGCGTGCATGCCGGGGCGCCGGTGGCTAGCTTCCGCTACTTCGGCCGCCTCAATGGCTGGACGCCATTGGGCGACAGCGCACTGGTGGTGTGGACGCGGCCGAAGCAGGCCTATCTGCTTGACCTCAATGGCAGCTGCCCGGACCTGGATTTCGCCCGGGCCATTACGCTCACGCACCAGTCCAGCACGGTCTATGCGCGCTTCGACAAGGTGATTCCGCTCGGGCGCGGCCACATGACGATGCCGTGCCACATCCGCGAGATCCGGCCGCTCGATGTCGCTGCAATCAAGGATGCCGAGCGTGAAATGCGCGCCGACGCCCAGGTGTCAGAGCGCGGCAGCTAATCCGCGGGTGGCACGTACCCGGCGGGCTGCTCGACATCCCCCCCGAACAAGAACTTCTCCATCTCCCCAGCGAGGTAGGCGCGGTGCTTGGGGTCCATCGGCGACAGGCGGTTCTCGTTGATCAGCATGGTCTGGTGCGCGAGCCATTTTGCCCATGCACCCTTGCCGATTTCGGCGAACACGCGCTTGCCGAGCTCGCCGGGCCAGGGGATGAAATCCAGCCCTTCCGTGTCACGTTGCTCATGGGTGCAGAAAACAGTGCGGGGCATGCGGGGATCACTCGGTTGATGAGGGTGCTGGTTGCAGCAGCTTGCGGATCGGTGCCGGGATGCCAAGTGTCGCGAGTTCGCTCAACGCGACCCAACGCAGGTCGTCATTGTCGCCGACGCGCGCGCGCGCAGTGATCCTGCGCCAGCGCAGTGGCAGCAACGCGAGTTTGTAGTGACTAAAGGCGTGGGCGATGGCGGGCAACGTCTCGGCGGCGCTGAAGTCGCCGTGCAGCTGGGCCTCGAACCATGTGCGTGCTGAGTCGACATCGTCGGCTTGTGGCAGTGTCCACAGCGACGCCCAGATGCCGACCGGCGGGCGGCGTTGCAGCAAGATGCGCCCCCGATCGTCTTCGACCCAGAGCACGTGCGCGTGACGCTGCGGCACGGCCTTGCCCGGTTTGCGCGTCGGCAGTTCGGCGACGCGTCCGTCGCGATGGGCGACGCAGTCGGCCTGCAGCGGGCACAGTGCGCACGCGGGGCTGCTGCGTGTGCACAGGGTTGCGCCGAGGTCCATCTGCGCTTGGGTGTAGTCGGCCAGTCGCAGCGTGGGCAGATGAGTCTCGGCGCATTCCCATAGCTGTTTCTCGATCACCGGCAGGCCCGGCCAGCCTGCGATGCCGTGGTAGCGCGCAAGGACGCGCTTGACGTTTCCGTCGAGGATTGCGCAGCGTTCGCCCCATGCCTGCGCCATGATCGCGGCCGCCGTGCTGCGACCGATGCCGGGCAGCGCGGTCAGTGCGTTGATGTCGCGTGGTAGATCGCCATCGTGCAACTCGACACATGCTTGCGCCGCGGCGCGCAAGTTGCGGGCGCGGGCGTAATAACCGAGCCCAGACCACAGCGCGAGCACATCATCCAGCGGCGCTGCCGCAAGCGCTGGCAGCGACGGCAGCGCCGAGACAAAACGCTGGAAGTAGGGCGCCGCAGTCTTGACCTGGGTCTGTTGCAGCATGATTTCCGCAAGCCACACGCGGTACGGCGTGCGCGGGTGCTGCCAGGGCAGGTCGTGGCGGCCGCTGTGGTCGAACCAGGCGAGTAGGCGGCGCGCGAAGTCGTCGGTAGCCGCGGCCATTGGCACGGGTGCCATCGATGCATGCGTAACATCACCGTTCCGTTGCGGCTTGCCCATCCGCAACGCAGGCGAGGAATCTGCCTGGGCCAGGCGCTTCGCCACTGCAGATTGCTCGCTGCGCACGGAATGTCGGGTTTGGGATGAGCGTGTGGGCCGAGCAGTTTCTTCCTTGTGTTCGGAATGATCGGCCTTAGCCGGGCGCGCTCGCAGCGCAGATTCCTCATCGTGTTCGCCATGGCAAGCGTCGTTGGGAATAACGCTGCTCACGGCAAGGGTTCGTCGTCCTGAAACTCGACCTCGACGCCTTCAAGCTTGGCGCCGGCGATGGTGAGTTGGGGCGTACTGAACGTGCCAGTGATCGGCGGTAGGGGTGTACCGGTCGCGGCGGCCTTGCTCCAGGCGAGCACGTCCTGCAGGTGGAAGCGGCCGGCAAAGCGCGCGGCGTCGCGGCGCAGTTGCAAGTGGGTGATCGCGCGGAAATCGGTCTTGCCGACATAGCCAAGCGTAAACGGCAGCGGCGACCGTGATTGCCCGATTGGCGGGGGCAACGCCGGCCAGGCATCGGGCCACTGCGCGATCACGCCATCGAGCTGGAGTACAAGCTGCCGACCCATTGCCAGCACGCCATTCGCGTCGAGCGTCGGGACTGGATCGTTCGCGCTGCCGCCGCGGCCACGTAACGCGAGGCCGGTCGGCGCCAGCGTCCACGTCGACTTAGCGAACCGCAGCGCGCCGTGCAATCCCAACGCAAACGGCAGTCGGGACTCTCCGGATTCATAGCGCGCCGTCAAGCCGATGCGCCCCGGGGTCACGGTAAGGATGCCGTTGTGCCACCGCAGTGGCCCGGATAGGCCGAGCTGCATCGGCAGGCGCCAGTCGCCGTGTTCCATTGAGACGGTGCCGTTGCTGCCGAAGCCAGTCGTGCCGCCGTTGGCGAACACGCGCGGATTGCGCAGTGCAATCGCGAGATCGAACGGTGCGGCCATGGGCGCATCGAGGTAGCGACCGCGCACGTGCGCCTGCAATGGCCGGTCCGGATACAGCGAGGGCAGATCCGCGGCCAGGCCGACGATGCGCCAGCTGTCCTTGTCGATGCCGCCGACGAGGCTGCCGTCGGTGATGCGTAGGCCGTCGATCAAGGTCGGGATGCGGGTTTCCACCGACGGTGGCCGCGTTGCGAGCCAGTGTTGCAGCGCGGCGAGGTCGAGTTGTGGGCGGTCAAGTTCCAGGCGCTTGACTGTGAGGTCGCTGCCACGTGCGCGGATCGTCGACCACGGCAGTGACACGTAGACGCGACTGACGCGCACCACCGGCGTAGCGGCGCCGGGTTCGCGCGCGACGACATCGCGCAACAGCAGCATCGGCGTGCCGCGCAGTCGGTATTCGGTGGCGCCACTTGCGCTGATTTCGAGCCCGAGGCCTTTACCGACGCGGTCGAGCAGGATGGTGGCGACACGCGCGGGGCGTGAAACCCAGTACAGCGACGCCACCAGGATCGCCAGCAGTACGATCAACCCCAGTAAAACGCGGTTGCGCCGAAGGTTCACTCGCAGCGCGCCAACGATAAGCCGACGCAATGGCACGGTTGGCCGCCGTTGGCGCCGGCCATGTTCATCGCCCGTCGATCACGCGCCGAGCGACTCCGGCAGCAGTGCGTCGACGAACGCCTCGGCGTCAAACACGCGCAGGTCTTCGGGGCGCTCACCGATGCCGGCGTAACGGATCGGGATGCCGAACTCGCGCGCGAGCGCAAACACCACGCCGCCCTTTGCGGTTCCGTCGAGCTTGGTCACCACCAGCCCGGTCACGCCGACGGCCGCATGAAACTGACGCAGCTGCGACAGCGCGTTTTGACCGGTGGTGCCGTCGATCACCATCAGCACCTCGTGCGGCGCACTCGCATCGACCTTGGCCAGCACGCGCTTGATCTTGCCCAGTTCCGCCATCAGACCCTGCTGGGTGTGCAGGCGACCGGCGGTATCGGCGATCAGCACCTCGGTGCCACGCGCCTTGGCCGCCTGCAGCGCGTCGAACGCCACCGATGCGGCGTCGCCACCCTTGCCTGATGTGTTGTGCCCTTGCGCGATCACGGGCACGTCGTGGCGATCGCCCCAGGCCTGCAACTGCGCGACCGCTGCGGCGCGGAAGGTGTCGCCCGCGGCGAGCATCAGGCTGCGGTTCTCGGAGCGGAATCGGCGCGCGAGCTTGCCGATCGTGGTGGTCTTGCCGACACCGTTGACGCCGACGGTCAGCACCACGAATGGTTTGGCATTGACATCGATCTGCAGCGGCTTGGCGACGGGCAGCAGCATCGCGATCAGGTCGCCGCGCAGCGCGACCAGCAGGGCATTAGCATCGGCGAACTCGCGCGATTTCATGCGCTTGCGCAAGTCGTCGACCAACGCAGTGGTGGCGCTTACGCCGACGTCGGCGGTGAGCAGTGCCGTTTCGATCTCATCGAGCAGGTCGTCGTCGAGCTTAGGATTGCGTGCGAACAAGCCGCCGAAACTGCGCGCGAACACGCTGCCGCGCAGGCGTTCGCGCCAGCCCGGCTTGCCGGCAGCGGCGGGTGCTTCCACCGGCTCGGTGATGGCCTCGATAGGCTGCGCAGAGGGCGCTTCAAAGCGCTCCGGCACGGAGTCGGCCCGCGCTCGCAGCGCGAAAGCCGTGGCTAATCGTGAGGCATTTGCACCACGTGCCTCGGCTGCCGGGGGTGGAAGCCCCGGAGTCGCCGCTGCCGAAAGCGCCGGCGCACCAGGTGCAACGGGCGGGGCAGGTGCAACGGGCGGGGCAGGCGCAACGGGCGGGGCAGGCGCAACTGGCGCAACCGGCGGGGCAGGCGCAACAGGCGCAACAGGCGCAACAGGCGCAACAGGCGCAACAGGCGCAACAGGCGCAACAGGCGCAACAGGCGCAACAGGCGCAACAGGCGCAACCGGCGCAACCGGCGCAACCGGCGCAACCGGCGCAACCGGCGGGGCAGGCGCAACCGGCGGGGCAGCATAGGCAGATGCTGCTGCTTCGCTGGCAGCGGGAAGCGGCGCGGCGGGTTCGAGCGGGTCGGCTGGAACCGGTGGAACGGCTACTGCGTCCGGCTCGGTCGCCGGCGGTGGGTCTGCGGCCCTGGGTTCGGCATGCGGCACCGAGGAAAACGCGGCAGCCAGCTCCTCTGTGCTGAAGCGGCGTTTCTCGGGAGCGTCGGGTTGTTTACGGCGGAAAAAACTAACCATCGAGAGGACGTCTGCGACTTGTTGGACAATGGCCACATGCTAGCACCGGCCCGAAAGCGTTCCCGATGAAGAAAGACCGCAACAGCCGCCCGCCCGCTTCAGCGCCTGCGCGGATTACCGGGCCCGGCAAGGTCCGCATCATTGGTGGGCAATGGCGCGGCACGCGTCTGGACGTTGCCGATGCCCCAGGCCTGCGACCGACCTCTGACCGCGTTCGGGAGACCCTGTTCAACTGGCTGCAGCCGGTGCTGCCCGGCGCCCGCGTGCTCGACCTGTTCGCTGGCAGTGGAGCGCTTGGCCTGGAGGCGGTGTCGCGCGGCGCCGCTTCGGCCGTGTTGGTCGAACGCGAGCCGGCCGTTGCCGCGGCTTTGCGCGCGATCACCGGCAGACTCCCCGGCGGCAGTACTGTCACTGTGGTTCAGGCCGATGCCACGCAATGGCTGGCCGCGTTCCCCGACGCGAGCTTCGACTTGGCGTTTGTCGATCCCCCGTTCGCGGCGGACCTGTGGGCTGTCGTCCTGCCGGCCCTACTGCCCAAGCTGGCCACGAACGGCTGGCTGTACGTCGAGGCCCCCCTGGCGGCCGCGCCGACGCTGTCGGTGGACTGGCTGCTGCATCGCGAGGGAGCCACCCGCGAGGTGCGTTACGCGCTCTATCGGCGCCGGCCGATGACGGCCATTCAGGACCGGCCAGCCACTGCTACACTCGCCACCGACCCGGCAGGCCAGCACGCCAGCCCCTTCGAACCAGCAAGCCAATGACTGCGGCCCGAAACCGAATCGCCGTTTATCCCGGCACGTTTGATCCCGTCACCAATGGCCACGTCGACCTTGTCGACCGTGCCGCGCCGCTGTTCGAGCGGCTGATCATCGGCGTGGCCGAAAGCCCAGGGAAAAGCCCGGCTTTGCCGCTGCAGATGCGGGTTGATCTGACCCGGCAGGCGGTCGCGCACCACGCCAATGTCGAGGTACTGGGCTTCGACTCGCTGCTCGCGCACTTCGTCGCCAAGCTCGGCGCGGGGGTGCTGTTGCGGGGCCTGCGCGCCGTGTCGGATTTCGAATACGAGTTCCAGCTGGCGAGCATGAATCGCCATTTGATTCCGGAGGTGGAGACGCTGTTCCTCACCCCGGCAGAACAATACGGATTCATATCCTCATCGCTGGTACGCGAGATCGCCCGCCTTGGCGGCGATGTCTCGGGTTTTGTGCCACCAGCGGTGGTCACCGCGCTGCAGCTCCAATGGCAACGCAATCATGCATGATCTTTGTCACGACTTAATTGAACCCGGGGACTCCAATGAAAATCGCCACACGCCTGCTGTTGATCGCCTGTCTCGCGCTGCCTTTCCTCGCCGCCTGTAAGAAGGAAGAGGCGCCCAAAGCCCCCGTCGTCGCCGCGTTGACCGCGCCGACCAGCACCGACGAAGCCGCTTGGAACGCATACATCACCGATGTGGTCACGCGCCATGCCGACGGCGCCACCAGCATGTACGCCTACACGTTGCCGGCCGAAGACTCAGCCGATTTCCAGGGCTACTACGATCGCCAGCTTGAGAAGGCGCAAGTCGATGTCGCCCGCGGCGGCATGGAAGGCACCTTGCTCGCGTTCGGCTCGCCGTCGTCGGCCAAGAGCGCCGACCTGGCCGTAGCCTCGTTCGCCAAGTCCGAGGCCGACACGATGAAGGGCGTACGGGTGCTGTTTATCGGCTCGCCCGCCGACAGTGAGCGCGTCAAGGCTGCGGTAGTGCCGACCGGTGCCACGTACCAGTTCATCGAAGCCAAATAACGCAATTGCCCGTGCGCTTGCGCACGGCTTTGGGAGCGCGTCATCCCCGCGTCCGCCTAGCCTGCTGGGCGAAAGCGGAATCTGGTGAATTTGCTTTGCTTTAGCTGCTGCTTTCCCTGCGGCCGTCGCGCTATCGCGACGGCCGCACTAGCGTTTGCCAGGCTGCACTTCCAGTACCACCGTAGAACCCGATTCAAACAGGAGTAGACCGTCGGCGCGCTGCGCTGCCCATTGATTTATGTCCCTCAAGATCAACGAGCTTTGCGTCAACTGCGACGTCTGCGAACCCGCCTGTCCCAATCAGGCGATCACGCAGGGTGAAACGATCTATGTGATCGACCCGTCGCGCTGCACTCAGTGCGTGGGTCATTTCGACGAACCGCAATGCATGGTCGTTTGCCCGGTCGAGTGCATCGATCCAGATCCGGCCCATCCCGAATCCACCGAGCAGTTGCTCGCCAAACTGGCGCGGCTGCAACAGGAATGAATCCAATGCGCGCAACGCCGCCCACTGGCATGGTGTCCACCGGCTTGCTGTCGACCCTCGGGCGCTCGCACAAAAGGTGCTCCCCAGTGCTGGCGACCTGCCTGCTCATCGCCAGCCTGTTCGCGCTCGCGCCGGCCAGCGCCGGCAAAACCGCGGCCCGCCGAGCCGTCGCGTCGCATCCTCCCGGTACCGCGATTGCGAGCGCGCATTCCCTCGCCACGCAAGCCGGGCTGGACATCATCCGGGCCGGCGGCAACGCGTTCGATGCTGCGATCGCGGTGTCGTCGACGCTGGCGGTGGTCGAACCGATCAGTTCCGGCATCGGTGGCGGCGGCTTCTTTCTGCTGCACGACGCCAAAACCAATCGCGACATTTTCGTCGACGCGCGCGAGACCGCGCCGGCCGCCGCCACGCCCGCGGCCTACCTCGACGAGCAGGGCGAACTGAATCGCGACCGCGCCACCAACGGACCGTGGTCAGCGGGTATTCCGGGTTTGCCAGCCGCGCTGGTGCATCTAGCGCAGCACTACGGCAAGTTGCCGCTGAAGACCTCGCTGGCGCCTGCGATCGCGATCGCGCGCGCGGGGTTCCCGGTCTACGCCCGGCTGGAAAAAGGCTATGGCGGCCGGCGCACGGTGATGGAACGCTACCGCGGCACCCGCGCGGTGTTTCTGGCCGACGGCACCCCGCCAATGGTGGGGGAAACCCTGCAGCAGCCCGAGCTCGCACGCACGCTGGAGCTGCTCGCGGAAAAAGGCTTCGACGGTTTTTATCGCGGCGATGTCGCCAAGAAACTGCTCGCTGCCGTCAAGGAAGAAGGTGGCCGCTGGCGCGCCGACGAACTGGCCGGCTACCGCGTGCGCGAACGCGAACCGATCCGTGTGAAGTATCGCGAATGGGACATCACCACCGCGCCGCCGCCATCGTCGGGCGGTGTGGCGCTCGCGCAGATCCTGCAGATTCTCGAAGGCTGGGATCTGGCCAAGCTCGACTCCCCGAGCCGCACCCATGTCATCGCCGAAGCGATGCGCCGCGCCTACCGCGACCGCACCATTTACCTCGGCGATCCCGACTTCGTGAAGGTGCCGGTCGCGCGCCTGATCAGCCGGGACTATTCCGCAGGCCTGCGCGCCGGGATCCATCCCGACAAGGCGACGCCAAGCGCGCTGTTGTCGGGTACGCCGGCGCCGCTGGAAGACGACGAGACCACCCATTTCTCGATCATCGACGCCGACGGCAACCGCGTCGCCGCGACCCAGACCGTGAACCTGCTGTACGGCTCGGGCATGGTCGCGCCCGGCACCGGCGTGCTGCTCAACAACGAGATGGACGATTTCGCGCTCAGGCCCGGCACACCGAACGCATTTGGGGTGATGGGTTTTGAAGCCAATGCGCCTAAGCCCGGAAAACGCATGCTCAGTTCGATGACGCCGAGCTTTATCGAATCCGGCCGACAGCTCGCGGTGATCGGCGCTCCAGGGGGCAGCAAGATCATCACCCAGGTGTTGCTCGCGATCCTCGGCTATGACGCTGGCCTCAGCGCCCAGCAGGTGGCGGCATTGCCGCGTTTCCATCACCAGTGGATGCCCGACGCGATCTCGGCCGAAGCCGGTGCGCTGGATACAGCCACCGTCGCCGCCTTGCAGGCGATGGGGCACACGGTCAACGCCGGCGAAAGCACGTGGGGAAATCTGCAGACCGTGTTGTGGGACAAGCAGGCCAACACGCTGCAAGGCGGCTCCGATCCGCGCAACCCGGTCGGCCGTGCGGAAGTGCTGCCGGCGCCCGTGCCGCGGCCGTGACCTGACTGGATCGAGCGAACCGCATGGATATCGCCACCCTTCGGACGCAGGCCGACGCCGGCTCCTTGCCCGCCCAGGTCGAACTCGGCCTGCGGTATCTCGACGGCGACGGCGTTGCCGAAGACCTCGAGCAAGCGCGTCGCTGGCTGACGCAGGCCGCCGATCGCGGCGCGCCGCGCGCGCAGGTCAACCTCGGTGCGATTTATGACCATGGCTGGGGCGTTGACGCTGATCCGGCCAAAGCGCGCGCGCTGTACGAGCGCGCGGTCGCGGGCAACGAATTCATGGGGATGATCCTGCTCGCGCGCCTGCATGCGACGGGTCGCGGGGTTGCGCCCTCGCCGCCGCAGGCCGCCGCGCTGTATCGGCGCGCGCTGGGTTTCGCGGGCCGGATCGAGGCAGACGAAGAACTGGCCGAAGCCCGCGCGTTTCTGGCCGAGGTCGATGCGGCCGCGCAGGGTGCCGCGCCCGTCCGACGTTCGGTGCAGAAGATCGAGCACCCGCATGTCGTCACCGACACCGCTGATATCGGCCACGCCACGCCACGCACAGGTCGGCGCGAAGGCAAGCCGTGGCACGCGTACCTGCCCGCGATCCTGGCCGGCTCGGCGGCATTCCTGGCAGCGGCGTCGACGTTCTACGTCAACGTCCGCAGCGACCTGCGCCGCACGGAGCCTACGACCAGGCCCACCGCGATCGTCGCAGCGACGCCTGCCCTTGTGCCGGCTGCCGCGCCCATCGCTGCCAAACGTGTGCTGCAGTTGCAATTGCAGCGGATCGAGGTGCTCGACGACGGTTCGTACGGCAGCACGGACTGGCGGTTCCGGGTCGAGGCTGATGGCCGGGAACTGTTTGCGCTTCCGACCCGCCAGTTCAACGACAAGGCCGGCGCCAACGTGGTCGTACCGACCATCGACGATGACGCGCGTGCCCAGGTCGAGCTATTGCCGGGGGAGGAGAGGCTAATCAAGGTAATCGGCAACCACGGCGGGCTGCGCGGTGGGGAGCTCGTGCAAGGCACCGCCACGTTGACTGCTAGCGGCGTGTCCGGGCCGGTGCGGGTGGCTGCGGAAAAGGGTGACGCGGGCAGCTTCGTGTTTCATTTCAAGGCCGCGGCCGCCGACGCCAGGGACTGAAGGGCGCTGCGTATGCCGGCGCTGTGCACGCGGGCTGGCGCAGGCGTGTTGAAAGCGATGACATGCGGGCACCGCGACTCTATCGCCTAGCTTGAGGACCTGGCTTCCTGCTTCGCCAAAATGAGCGAGAGCACCTTTGCCTGAGGCAGTGACTCCTTGCACAGTGACGGGTCGAAGTGAAGCCATCTAGTCGGCCCCTTACCGCGATCGGAGCGAAACGGTCGGAGCGAACGAGCGCTGGGCTCCGCCCAACGTGATTGCGGCCTAAGCAACATCAAGGTGGCTACTGCGTGGCGGGGATGGTCCGCACAGGCCTGTCATACGCTGTTCGCTTCAAGTAGCCCGAATCACCGTCACCACACCGCAGTTTCATTGATTGCGGGGATCGCCGATCATGCGGTGGCTGCACTGGTCACATTCGCGGATCCAACGTGATCGCGGCCTGTGCAAAACAACGGGCCGTTGCTTAGGCTGCGCAACGGGTTTGGCACGCGCAACGGCCCAAAACGGCCAGGGCGTTCACGCTTGGGAAGGTAGCCGGTATGAAACTTTGGTCCGTGCTCGGCAACAGCCAGAAGCTCGATGGCGGCGCGATGTTCGGCAATGCGCCGCGCGCGATGTGGGCGAAGTGGTCGCCGCCCGACGCCGACAACCGCATCGAACTGGCCTGCCGGGCGTTGCTCGCCAGCCCCCTCAACGGCAAGACCGTGCTATTCGAGGCCGGCATCGGCGCGTTCTTCGAGCCCAAGCTGCGTGAACGTTATGGCGTCGCCGAAGCGCACCACGTGCTGCTTGATTCCCTCGCTGCAGCCGGCTTCAAGCCTGACGACATCGACGTGGTCGTGCTGTCGCATCTGCACTTCGACCACGCCGGCGGCGTGCTCGCGCCGTGGGTCGAGGGCCAGCCGCCGCGATTGTTGTTCCCGAATGCGACCTATGTGGTTGGCCGCGCCCACTACGAGCGCGCCACCCATCCGCACGCGCGCGACCGCGCCAGTTTCATCAACGAGTTGCCGGGCCTGCTCGAAGCCACCGGCCGGCTGGAACTGGTCGACGGCGATCATTCAATCGCGTTGGGCCACAGCGTGCGGTTCCATTACAGCGATGGCCACACCCCGGGCCTGATGCTCGCCGAAATCGTCGGCCCCGACATTGTCGACGGCAAGTCCCACGGCGGCGTGGTGTTCTGCGCGGACCTGATCCCGGGCCGGCCCTGGGTGCATGTGCCGATCACGATGGGCTACGACCGCAACGCCGAACTGCTGATCGACGAAAAGCAGACCTTCCTGACCGACAAGCTCGCACGCAACGTGCACCTGTTTTTTACCCACGACCCCGGGTGCGCATTGGCGCAGGTGGTGCGCGACGAAAAAGGCAAGTTCGCCACCGCGCATGAAGTGCCCGAACTACGCGCGCGTGCGTTGGCGCCGAGCGGACAGCGTGCTTAAGTCCAATTGGCGCCAGGCATTGGGCACGAACCGCGCATGGCTGGTCCTGGCGTTATTGCTCGCCGGCGGGTTCGCGCAAGCGCAGTCGATCCCCGAAAGCGAGCCGCACCCGGGCGAGCGGGTTCGCGACCGCGACTTCGGCGTAAGCACCCGTCAGTTCGGGTTAGAGCGGCAAGTCGAGATGTATCAATGGCGGGCGACCGACAGCGGCTACGAGCCCGTCTGGAACGGCGCTCATATTGACTCGTCGCTGTTCGCGGCCGGCCACCAGAATCCCGCGGCGCTGCCGCTGGAGAGTCGGCGCTGGTGGGCCAAGGCCGCGACTGTCGACGGCAAGCGGCTGGACCCGCAAGTGTTGCGCAAGTTAGGCATGTGGCAACGTTTTCGCCCAAATTTTTCCCGGCTACCGGCCAACCTGGCAGCGTCCTTCCAGCCCGAAGGCGATGGCCTCGGCAGCAGCGAGAATCCGCTGGCGCCGCAGGTGGGCGATGTGCGCGTGCACTGGCGGGAGCTCCGCTTGCCAGCGCTGGCGGGCAAGATCGAACTGCGAGGTGACGTATGGGTACTGACGCCCGAGGCCGCGACCGCGCCGGTGTCGAACCCGTCGCTGGTCGAGTTGCCTGACGTCGTCGAATTGCCTCTGCGTCCGTGGTGGCCATGGCTCGCGGCCGGGCTCGGGATGGCGCTCGGCCTGTGGTGGCTGTTGCGTTGGCGCCGCAACCGCCAGACAGCTCGAATGATGTGAGCTCCGGGTTCACTGGCTGAGATCGCATCCCGAGGATTGGCGCGTGCCGCCTTGCCCCTTCGTCATTGCTGCGAACGCGTTCCCGTGACATGGGGGCCGCAACTTTTCTTTGCGACCTTTTCGTCCCACACCTGCTCGGGCGAGAACCGTTACAGCTGCGCGGCGAACGTGGCGACCGCTTCCGCGCAAGCCTGCGGGGCGGTCTGGAGCAACAGGTGTGGGCCGGCAATGGTGACGATACGCGCATGCGGAATTCCCGCTTTGATCCGATCGCTTGCGCCGGGCGACAGCAGTCGGTCTTCGCTGGCGCGCAGGTATAACACCGGGACTGAAATGGCGTTCAGCCGGGCGCTGGCGTCTGCGCGTAGCGCGCTTATCGTCCTGGATCGAAGTACGGCAGGCGTCACCGACGCGATCGCAGCCTGTAGCGACGAGTGCAGTTCGGGCGTTCCCCAGCGACCGAGAAGCCACCAGTTCACGACCGCCTCTGGGACCTGCCATACCGGGGCGAACCGCATAAGCGGGGCCAGTGGCGAGAGCAGGGGGACGGGACTTCGAGCGAACGTCGCGGACAGAACAAGCCCGACCAAGCCGGGCGGCGGGTTTGCCGCGATGGCCAAGGCAACTGGGCCGGAGAATGATTCGCCCAGCAACACGAACGGAACATCCGCTGGCAATGTGCGGCGAACCAACGTCTCGAGCTGCGCGTAGTCCAGCGCGACGTCGCGCGGGTACGCCACCGCCACAGCGGATGCAAAAAAGGGTTGCGATGCGGCGATGAAGGCCGCCAGCATTTCGGCTGTGCCATCCAGACCCGGAAGCACAACGAGTGCGGTCATCTCTCGCTGACCGGCGGCGGCGCCGCAGACACCGTCATTGCTGTTTGGTGCCGAAGATCTTGTCGCCGGCGTCACCGAGCCCGGGCAGGATGTAGCCGAGCTCGTTGAGGCGCTCGTCGATCGCGGCAACGTAGACCTCCACGTCCGGGTGGCGGGCTTCGAGCGCGCGCAGGCCTTCGGGAGCGGCGACCAGGAACAGGCCCTTGATGCGCGTACAGCCCGCCGCCTTGAGCATGTCGACGGTGGCGATCAACGTACCGCCGGTGGCGAGCATCGGGTCGAGGATGATCGCGGTGCGCTCGTCCATGCGGCCGGTGAGTTTTTCGTAGTAGCCGACAGGTTGCAGGGTGGCTTCGTCGCGCTGCAGCCCGACCACACCCACCTTTGCCGCCGGGATCAGGTCCAGCACGCCGGGCAGCATCCCCAGGCCTGCGCGCAGGATCGGCACCAGCGTGACTTTGGCGCCCTTGATGCGCTGCGTCTTGATGCGGCCGGCCCAGCCATCGATCAGCGCTTCCTCGGTTTCCAGGTCGGCGGTGGCCTCATAGGTGAGCAGCGTCGCGACTTCGGAGGCGAGCTCGCGGAATTCCTTGGTGCTGTTGCCGGCACGGCGCATCAGGCCGAGTTTGTGCTGCACGAGCGGATGGCGGACTTCGACGATTTTCATGATGGGGGACCGGCAGAGATTGGCCGGAGCCTAGCGCAAAAAAGCAAAAGGCCGGATTGCTCCGGCCTTCGATGTTGCGCGTGGATGGATCTCAGCTACGGACGTAGGCGATCTCGACACCTTCGCTGTCGCCCACTGCGGCGCGCAGCATGGTGATCAGTGAGCCTGCGTTGAGGTGATTGATTTCAATCATGTCGACCACTGCATGGTCGATCCAGTACGCCTGGTCCTTGCTGTTTTCCTCTTCGAGCGCAAGGCAGAGGATCTGCAGCTCTTCCTCGCTGATCTCACCGAGGTTGGCGCCGGTGGCCGCGTTGGATACCTGAATCATGCTGGTCAATCCTTATGTTTGGTGCCGAATTATGCGGCGGCCGCTTGCTGCGCGCGCGGGCCTTCCTGCAGCGCGCGGCCGACCATGGACACCATCAGGTCGATCTCCTCGCTGGTAATGGTGAACGTCGGGGTGAAGCGCAACGAATTGACGCCGCCGTGGATCACGCCGATGCCGCGTTCGCGCAGCCATTCCTCGGTCGATCCGGTGCCGTGGCACTTGAACTGAGGCGCGAGTTCGCACGAGAACAGCAGGCCGGTGCCCTGGACCTTGGTGATCAGTCCGCCGAGTTCGGCTTTTAGCTTCTCCAGCTTCGCCACCGCTTCGGCGCCGCGCGAGCGGATGTTCTCGCGCAGGGCCGGCGTCACCTGGGTCAGCACCGCGCAGGCCGTGTCGAGCGCGCGCGGATTGGTGGTCATGGTGTTGCCGTACAGGCCCTTCTTGTAGAGCCCGGCGGCGCGCTTGGACACGGCGAGCACCGACAGCGGGTACTGGCCGGCGTTGAGCGCCTTGGAGTAGGTCTCCATGTCCGGCGCATCGAGGGCTTCGAAACCCGGGTAGTCGATGATCGACAGCACGCCATGCGCGCGCAGGCCGGCCTGGATCGAGTCGACCAGCAGCAGCGAGCCGTGCGCCTTGGTGAGTTCGCGCGCGGCGGCATAGAACGCCGGCGGAAGGCCGCGGCCCGGGTCGCCTTCGCCCATCACCGGCTCCAGGAACATCGCCTCGATAAACCAGCCATTGGTGTCGGCGTCGGCAAATGCCTGCTCCAACGCGGCGACATCGTAAGGCTCTATCGCGATCATCGAGTCCTCGCCGCGGAAGCTGGCCAAGTGCTGGATGTAGGTCTTGCGCGAGGAGTCCGAATACAGCGCCGGGCGCTCGGTGCGGCCGTGGAAGCTGCCCTTGACGACGATGCGCTTGATCGCGGCGCCGGCGTACTTGGCGCCCGGGTCGGTCATCAGCTTGCTGTTGGCGTCGGCGATGCGCGCGGCCAACGACACCGACTCCGAACCCGAATTCAGGCACAGGAACTTGTCATACGGGCAGCCGCCGCGGCCGGCGCCGATCGCCGCGCGCAGCAGGCGTTCGAAGCGCAGCTGCGACAGGCTCGGGGTCATGATGTTGGCCATCGCTTGCGGCTTGGCCATCGCTTCGAGGATCGCAGCCGGCGCGTGGCCGAAACCGAGCATTCCGTAGCCGCCGGCGTCGTGCAGCACCGCGCCCTTGAGCGTGACGATCCACGGGCCGCGCGCGCTCAGCGCTATATACGGGTTGACGCCATCGTCCGGATAGAAGTTCACGTAACCGGCCTGCACCGCGTCCACCTGCGCGTCCTCGTCGAGGTCGAGCAACTCGGCGAAATCGGCCTTGACGCGCGCGTATTCGGCGGCGGCGGCGTCGATGACTTCGACCAGATCGGCGTGGCTCGCGGCGAAACGGGCGACCGTGGCGTCATCCAGGCCCGGGGTGCGGCGTGCGCCGGCGTGGGCGCGGAGCGGGGCGAGTTTGTCGAGCAGGTTCATTGCGGTGTCTCCTGGATTCGGCGTCCTGCCGAAGCAGACGGGTGTCATGGTGGCGCGGGCACCATGGTCGGGCGCCAGCAGCGGCAGCTGGGTAGTCCAGCGTTGTCCGCATTCGAGCGCCTTCGGTAGGCGGAAACGTCGAAAACGAGCACCGCGGCGATCTCACCAGGATGCTCGAAGCAACGTTTTTTCTTTTTAATTCAAAAGCTTGCGAGAGTTTACCACGGCAGCCGCGCCGAGATAACCCCCGCCGTCGCTTACACTTCACCCACACTGTGCGCCGCCGATGACCGTGCGCCTCGTTTGTGGCCCCGAGTCCGGCATCCCCGTCTGCGAACCGCCCCTTGAAGAAGTCCGACTTCAACTACGTCCTGCCGCCCGAACTGATCGCGCAGGCCCCCTTGCCTGAGCGTTCCGCGAGCCGGCTGCTGGTGATCCCGCCTGCACCGCAACGCGATGTCGGTCGCGCCGATTTTCAGGACCGGGCTTTCCGTGACTTGCCTGACTTGCTCGCCCCGGGTGACCTGCTCGTGTTCAACGACACCCGGGTGCTCCCGGCGCGGTTGTACGGGCAGAAAACCAGTGGCGGCCGGGTCGAGATCCTGATCGAGCGTCTGCTCGGCGGTAACGAGGCGCGCGCGCAGCTTGGCGTGAGCAAATCGCCCAAGGCCGGCGCGTGGATCGCGCTCGATGCGGGCGGGCAGGCCGAGGTGCTTGGTCGCGAAGGCGAGTTCTACCGGCTGCGATTCGACGTCGCCGACGGCGGAAATCCGGTGGCGCTGGAGAACTGGCTGCTGCATGCGGGCCGCCTGCCGCTGCCCCCGTACATTCAGCGCGAGCCTGGCCGTAACGACGACGAGCGCTACCAAACCGTGTTCGCGCGCGAAGTCGGCGCCGTCGCCGCGCCGACTGCCGGCCTGCATTTCGACGACGCACTGTTGTCTGCATTGCAGCGACGCGGCGTCGAGTTCGGTCATGTGACCCTGCATGTCGGCGCAGGGACGTTCCAGCCCGTACGGGCCGACAGCCTCGACGACCATGTGATGCACAGCGAATGGCTTAACGTCGGCGCCGCCCTGGTCGAACAGATCCGTCGCACCCGGGCCGCAGGCGGTCGCGTCGTTGCGGTGGGTACCACGGTGGTGCGCGCACTGGAATCGGCCACGCGCTCGGGTTCGGATGGCGGACGCGAGCTGCAACCGTTTGCGGGCGAAACGCAGCTGTTTATTCTGCCCGGCTACGTCATCAGCTCCGTCGATGCGTTGATCACCAACTTCCACCTGCCCGAAAGCACCTTGCTCATGCTCGTATCCGCGTTCGCCGGCAAGGCGCGCGTGTTCGCTGCGTACGAGCATGCAATCCGCGAGCGCTATCGGTTCTTCTCGTATGGCGATGCGATGCTGCTATGGCCTCGCCCAGTGGAGACTCAGTCACTGTGATGATGAACGCGTCGACACGCGCAAGGGAGACACGCATTCGGGCTGTTTGGTTTACGGCCGCGCCCAACGCAAACCCACACACCATGATGAAGAACGCGTCGCCACGCGCGAGCGACACCCGCATGCGGGCTGTGTGGCCTACGGCTTCGCCAAGCGGAGACCCACACGCCGTGATGATTAACGCGTCGACACGCGCGAGCGACACACGCATGCGGGGTGTTGGGGTTGTTGGTCGCCCCAGCGAAGACCCACACACCATGATGAAGAACGCGTCGCCACGCGCGCAGGAAACACACGCGCGGGTTGTTGCTCTGCGCCACGAAGAGACCCGCACGCCATGATGAGAAACGCGGCGCCACGCGCGCAGGAAACACACCTGCGGGTTGTTGCTCTTGTGGCCGCGCCGCGAAGGGACCCACATACCGTGATGATGAACGCTTCGACCCGCGCGACCGGCACAGGTACCCGTCCTGGTGATTGCAATTCAGACCGCGGCGCCAAGAAAAGGGCCGTTTGCGCATGAGCCGCATGTCCTTCGACCTGCTCGCCACCGACGGCGCGGCGCGCCGCGGCCGACTGACGTTTCCGCGCGGCACGGTGGAAACGCCGGCGTTCATGCCTGTCGGCACCTACGGGTCGGTCAAGGGGATCATGCCCGACGATGTCAGCGAACTCGGCGCGCAGATCATCCTCGGCAATACCTTCCACTTGTATTTGCGACCGGGCCTTGAGGTGATCGCCGCGCACGGCGGCCTGCACGGTTTCGCGCAATGGGCTGGCCCGATCCTGACCGACTCTGGCGGCTTCCAGGTGTTCTCGCTCGCGCACCGTCGCAAGATCACCGAGGCCGGAGTGACGTTCGCCTCGCCGACCGACGGCGCCAAGGTGTTCCTCGGCCCCGAGGAGAGCATGCACATCCAGAAGGTGCTGGACGCCGACGTCGTGATGATCTTCGACGAGTGCACGCCTTACCCGGCAACGGAAGAAGTCGCCAGCGCCTCGATGGAGCTCAGCCTGCGCTGGGCCCAACGCAGCAAGCGGGCGCACGAAGGCAACGACGCGGCGCTGTTCGGCATCGTCCAGGGCGGGGTGCACCACGATCTGCGCACGCGCTCGGCAGAGGGGTTGAAGGACATCGGCTTTGACGGCTACGCGATCGGCGGCCTTGCGGTCGGCGAAACCGAAGCAGAGCGCAACGCGATGCTTGAGCACACCAGTCCGCAATTGCCGACGGACCGCCCGCGCTATCTGATGGGCGTCGGCCGCCCCGAAGACCTGGTGGAATCGGTCGCGCGCGGGGTCGACATGTTCGACTGCGTGATGCCGACTCGCAACGCGCGCAACGGCCATTTCTTTACCACCACCGGTACGGTGCGGATCCGCAACGCCCAGTACGAGCGCGACGTGCGCCCAATCGAGGAAGGCTGCGACTGCTACGCCTGCCGCAACGGCTTCAGCCGCAGCTACCTGCGCCACCTCGACCGCTGCAACGAGATGCTCGCGCCAATGCTGGGCACCATGCACAACCTGCGCTACTACCAGCGGCTGATGGCGCAGATGCGCGACGCAATCGGGCAGGGAACCTTTGCGGCGTTCCGGGACTCCTTCTATGCCGCACGTTCGCGAGCCCCTCTCCCCTCGGGGTGAGCGGGTGCGTTTGCGAGCCACCGGCTCGCGCACCTGCGAACGCCCAAGCGCTAGGCGCTTGGGCCGGGGTGTGGGTTGGGGTGAGGGTTCGGTGGAGCAAAGGCAATGAATCGCCCGAATGGTGGCAATTCTTACGATTGCGGTTGCTTCCGTCGATCCGTCGTACCCTCATCCGCCCTGCGGGCACCTTCTCAGCCTTGCACACCCTGCGGGCGCCGAGGGGGAGAAGGGTTGCGTCAGCGAGCGCTTCAAGCTTCCTGCAACGCCCGTGCCAAATCCGCAATCAAATCATCCGAATGTTCCAGTCCCACCGAAAAGCGCAGCAGGTTCTGTGGCGTGGTCGTGTGCGGACCTTCAGTGGAGCCGCGATGCTCCACCAGCGATTCGCAACCGCCTAGTGAGGTGGCGTTGCTGAACAGCTGAAGCTTGCCGGCCACC
>JAYSZI010000024.1:0-26741 GCA_043738095.1 Lysobacter sp. | reverse complement strand
CAACCAAGCGCCAGCCTATCTGCAGGGCCGGGGTGGACTTAGGAATCGGCCCCAGCCTACCCACGAATACGACGGCGCTCACCGCAGCAACGGCCGCTCGCCGCGTTCGATGAACTCCAGCATCGCGCGTACGTCGTGGCTGTCGGTGGCCATTGCGCCCAGCTCGGCCCTGGCGTCCTCGAACCTGGCGCCCGCCATGTACAGCGCGCGATAGGCGCGCTTGATCGCGGCGATGCGCTCGGCATCGAAGCCGCGGCGCTTGAGTCCTTCGCTGTTGATACCGCGCGGGCGACCATAGCCTTCCTGCGCCACCATCAGGAACGGCGGGACGTCGCCGTTGACGAACGCGCCCATGCCGATGAACGCATGGGCGCCGATGCGACAAAACTGGTGAATCCCTGCAAAGCCGCTGAGGATGACGTGATCACCGATGACCACGTGGCCGGCAAGCGTGGCGTTGTTGGAGAACACGCAGTGGTTGCCTACCGTGCAGTCATGGGCAATGTGCGTGTAGGCGAGCAGCCAGTTGTCGTCGCCTAGGCGAGTGGTGCCACCGCCGCCATCGGTACCACGATTGATGGTGACGAACTCGCGGACCACGTTGCGATCGCCGATGGCCAGCGCGACTCGTTCGCCTGCGTACTTCTTGTCCTGTGGCTCTCCACCGATCGCGCAATGGCCGATGAAGCGGTTGTCGCGACCGATCCGGGTCGGCCCTTGCACACTGCAGTGGGGGCCAAACGTGCTGCCGTCGCCCACCTGCACTTCATCGCCGATGTAGCAAAACGCGCCCACCCGCACGCCGGCGCCCAGCGTGGCGCTAGGCTCGACCACCGCGCTGGGGTGGACGAAGGACTCGCCCACGCTCAGGTCCTGGCCTCGGCGCACAGGATCTCGGCGCACGCGGCCTGCTCGCCGTCGACGCGGGCGATGCCGACGTACATCGCCATGTTGCGGATCACGCGCTTGAGCGTGACTTCGAGCTCAAGCCGGTCCCCCGGCACGACCAGCTTGGAGAACCGGGCGTTGTCGACCTTGACCAGATAGAAAACTTTGTCGCCTGCGGGCTCACCATCACCGGCGGCGATGCTCGACAACTGCGTGAGCAGACCACCGGCCTGCGCCAATGCCTCTATCACCAGGACGCCGGGCATCACCGGGCGCCCGGGGAAATGACCGTTGAAGAACGGCTCGTTGTTGCTCACGTTCTTATAGGCCAGCACGCGCTTGCGGGCTTCGAACTCGACGACGCGATCGACCAGCAGGAAAGGATAGCGGTGTGGCAGTAGCGCCTGGATTGCGGTGACATCGAGCGGAAGTTGCACGGTGTTGCTCATCATGGTTCCTTGTTCGCGGCCGCCTTGGGCCGCAATGAATCTGGTTTGTCGATAGCGCCCAGACGCCGCACAAAGGCATCGAGTTGCTTGAAGCGGGCGGCGCTCTTGCGCCAGCTGCGGTTGTCCATGAGCGGCGTGCCCGAAGAGTACTCGCCGGGCTCGCGGATCGAGTGGGTGACTAGGCTCATCGCTGTCACCACAACCTTGTCGCAAATTTCCAAATGCCCGAGCACGCCCGCACCCCCGCCGATCAGACAATAGCGGCCGATGCGCGCGCTGCCGGCAACGGCGGAACAGCCCGCCATGGCGGTATGCGCGCCGATGTGGACGTTGTGGCCGATCTGGATCTGATTATCCAGGCGCACGTCGGCCTCGAGCACGGTGTCGGCGATCGCGCCGCGGTCGATGGTGGTGTTGGCGCCAATTTCGCAGTCATCGCCTATGCTCACGCCGCCCAGTTGCGGCACCTTCAACCATTGGCCTCCGCCGTTCTCGGTATCGCTCATGGCCAAGCCGAACCCGTCCGCGCCGATCACCGCGCCTGGGTGCACCAGTACGCGCTGGCCGAGTTTGACGCGCGCGACCAGCGTCACGCGCGCGACCAGCTCGCTGCCGGCACCGATCACGCAATCGTCGCCGATGACGCAACCGGGACCGATCGCGGCGCCGGCCTCGACCCTGCTACGCGCTCCGATGCTGACGAAGGCGCCGACGTGGGCGTCGTCGGCAACTACCGCGCTTGCATCGATAGCAGCTGAGGCATGGATGCCCGGATCACGTTGAGGACGCGGCGCAAATAGCGCTGCCAGCCGCGCGAATGCCACGTAGGGATCGGGCGCGATCAACGCGGTGCCGGCGAAATCGGCCGCATCGTCGGAACGCATGACCACCACGCTGGCGCGGCTCGTGGCGAGCTGCCCGCGGTATTTTGGATTGGCCAGAAAAGCCAGCTGTCCGGGCTGGCTATCGGCCAGGGTGCCGACGCCGCGCACTTGCGCGGCGCCGTCGCCTTGTACGGTCAAGCCGAAGCGGGCGGCAAGCTCGGTGGCATTGAACATGGGGCCGTCCACGGGCTCGCCGGTGCCGGGGCTGTCAGTGGGCGTGGGTCAGAACTGGCCGCCGAAGGTGAACTGCAGGCGTTCGACTTCGTCGCTGTCTTCCTTGCGCACCGGGTAGGCGTAGCTGATCGAGATGGGGCCCATCGGCGAGCGCCACATCAGCGCCACGCCGGTGGAAACTCGCAACTCGCTGGAATCGAAGGAGTCGGTGTCAGTAAAAACATTACCGACATCGATGAACGCAGAGGCCCGCGCCGCCGGGGTGTTGAGCAGGGTGGGGAAGAACATTTCGACTGAGCCGACCGTCTTCAATGCGCCACCGATTGGTTGGGTGAAGGTACTGCCGGCGAACGGTGCCGCGCGCGGACCGAGGGTGTTGTCGGTGAAGCCACGCACGGAACGCACACCGCCGGCGTAGAAGTTCTCGAAGAACGGCAGGCCGTCGGCAGTGATGGTCTTGATGTAGTCCGGGGAACTGCCAGGAATGCACGGGCTACTTGGCGGCGGGCGTGGCGGCTGCACCGGCAGGAGCGGCCCGTTACCGTCAGGATCAGGAATGAGCGGTGGCAAATTCTGGAAGCAGACATCACGCGACACCGCATCGCCATAGCTGTCGCCATAACCGAGTTCGGCGCGCGTATTGAGCACCAAGTGGCGCGACAACGGCCAGTACTTGGAGATGTCGTACGTCAACTTGAAGTACTCGACAGTCGAGCCCGGGAGCGCGATTTCCGCCGCGACGCGCTGGTACATGCCGCGGGTCGGGGTGAAGGTGTTGTCCACCGAATTGCGGGCCCAGCCGATCTGCGTACGCCAGCTGTGGAACGTGCGCTCGCCCAACGCGTCGATGTAGTCGTTGATGACCTCCGGGGTTGAACCCGGGAACGTCAGCACTTCGTTGCTGTCGATGCCCAGCAGCGCCGTGACCGTATCCGTTTCGCTGATCGGCACACCCAGGACCATCTGCGCCGCGCCGCTGGTGGTCGAATACGATGCGGTGTTGAAGTCGGAGTTGTCGAACTCCTTCCACCACAGGTTGTATCCGAGGGAGACGCCGGAGTCGGTGAAGTACGGATTGACGTAGGAAAAGTCGTAACGCTGCAAATAGTCGTTGCGGTTGGCCTGGATCGAGATGCGGTTGCCGCTGCCGAGGAAGTTGTTTTCCGACAACTGAATCTGTGTGGTTAGTCCGCTTACCTGAGAAAAGCCGAGGCCGAACACGAAACTGCCCGAGGTCGTTTCCTTGATGTTGTAGACCACATCCACCTGGTCGTTGCTGCCTGCAACCGGCTGCGTTTCGACGTCGACGGTTTCGAAATAGCCCAGCTGCTGCAGGCGGATCTTGGAACGGTCGATCGCGGCCTGCGAGTACCAGCTTCCCTCAAACTGACGCATCTCGCGGCGCAGGACTTCATCGCCGCTGCGGGTGTTGCCCTTGAACACGATGCGGCGCACGTTGACGCGCGGGCCGGGCACCACCTGCATGTTGATGCCGACGGTCTTGTTGTCGCGGTCGACGTCGGGGATCGCATTGACTTGCGCGAACGCGTAGCCGACGTTGCCGAGCGTGGCGGTGATCGCGTCCGAACTGATTTCCAGCAGACGCCGCGAAAAAATCTGCTCGGGCTTAACCAGCACCAGCTTTTCAATCTCCGCCTTGGGCAGCACGGTGTCGCCGCTGACCTGCACTGTGGACACCTTGTATTGCTCGCCCTCGGATAGCCCGGCGCTGATGAACATGTCCTGGCGGTCGGGGCTGATCGAGACCTGGGTCGAGTCGACACTGAAATCGACGTATCCGCGGTCGAGGTAGTACGAGTTCAGCCGCTCCAGATCGCCGGACAGCTTCTCGCGCGAGTACTGGTCATCGCGACGGTACCAGCTCAGCCAGTTGCTCTCGCCCGACTCCCAGGTGTCGAGCAGCTCCTTTTGCTCAAACTTCTCGTTGCCGACCAGATTGATGTGGCGGATCTTGGCCGCTTTGCCTTCCTTAATCGCAATCGTCACATCGACGCGGTTGCGGTCCAGGCGGGTTACGGTCGGGGTGATCTCGGCGTTGTACTTACCGCGATTGTTGTAAGCGCGGTTGAGTTCCTGGGTGACCTTGTCGAGGGCCAGGCGGTCGAAGGTGCTGCCTTCGCTGATGCCTATCTCGTTGAGGTTCTTGACCAGGTCCTCCGTCTTGAGGTCCTTGTTGCCGGTCAGAGTCAGCTTGTTGATCGCCGGGCGCTCAGTCACCGTAACCACGAGGATGCTGCCCTGCTGGTCCAGGCGCACGTCCTCGAAGAAGCCAGTCTTGTATAGCGCGCGGATCGCCTCACCGGCCCCGGCCTGATCGAGGGTGTCGCCACGCTCTACCGGCAGGTAGGTGAAGACAGTACCGGCGGAAATCCGCTGCAGGCCGTCGATACGAATGTCGCTCACCGTGAACGGTGTCACCGACTGCGCCAACGCGGGAATGACCGGGGCCGAAGCGAGCGCCGAAGCGAGGGCGAGGGCAAGCAGGCGGCGGGAAAAGGGTCGCGTCATCAATTACGTCCGGTTGGGTGTCGTAGACGCAAGGAAAGGGGCGTTCCAGTGCGTCGGGTCAAGGTATTGAAAACTGGGCGACTCGTGGGTCGACGTTGGGGTTCGGTGTTATCGACCTCAGCCCCGCAATCAGCCCTGCAGATGGAGCGGTTTCAGCGCACCAGGTTGTTCAGTATGTCGTTGTAGAACGCCAAGCCCATGAGACCGGCGATCAACGCCAAGCCAACATACTGGCCGGCGGCCATCGCGGTTTCGCTTACGGGGCTGCCTTTGAACAGCTCGATAAGGTAATACAGCAGGTGTCCGCCGTCCAAGATCGGGATTGGCAGCAGGTTCAGGATACCCAGGCTAAGCGACAGCATGGCCAGCATCGACAGGTACCAGGCAGGGCCATGATGGGCATAGGCATTGGCGGCGCGGGCGATGGTGATAGGGCCGGCGACGGTGTTCTGCACCGAGACGCGACCGCTGAACGCGCGGCCGATCATTGCGAACAGCTCGCCGCTCTGGTGCACGCCTTCGCGCAGGGCCGCAGGGATTGCAGCCATCGGACCGTAACGCAGCACGGCGTCCATGGGCGGCTCGGCCGCCGCGGCCGACGCCACGCCCAGGGCCCAGAAGCTCTCGCCGGCGTCGGAACGCGTGCGCCGGGGTTGCAGCTCCAGCGCGAGGCGGTCGCCGGCACGTTGGACCTCGACCATCGCGCTGCCGCCGTGTTCGCCCAGTACCTGTACCAGCGGGCTGATGTCCTCCCACGCTGTTACCGGTTGCCCATCGATGGCGGTGATGCGGTCGCCTTCGGCGAGTACGCCCCACGCCGCGGTGTCTGGCGCGACCCGGCCGATCACCGGCGGGACGAGTTGATGGCGGGCGGTCAGGCCGCTCGCTGCGACCGCGCGACGTTCATCGAACGTCTGCGGCAATCGGGACAATCGCAAATGGCGCGTGGCCTGCTCGCCTGCCGCCGTGCGCACGCGCAACGCGACGTCGGCGCGGTCGAGCGCGGCCGGGATCAGGGCGAGCTGCACCTCGCTCCAAGTCGGCGTCGGACGCTCGCCGATCGCCAGCAGGGTGTCGCCGCGTTGCAGGCCAGCGCTCGCGGCCAGGCCTTGGACGTGGCCAACGACTGGTGCAAAGTCGGGACGGCCGATCACGAACATGCCCCAGAGCAAGGCCACGCACAGCAGCAGATTGGCGATGGGGCCGGCGATCACGATCGCGATCCGCCGCCACACCGATTGGCGATTGAACGCCTGGGGTGCGTCGCTCGAGGCGACATCGCCCTCGCGTTCGTCCAGCATCTTGACGTAGCCGCCGAGCGGGATCGCGGCAATCACGTACTCGGTGCCGTCTTTGCCTACGCGTGTCCACAGCGGTTTGCCGAACCCGACCGAGAAGCGCAGCACGCGCACGCCGCAACGGCGCGCGACCCAGTAATGGCCGAACTCGTGGAACGTCACCAACACGCCAAGGCTGACCAGCAGCCACCAGATCGAGCCGAGCAGTTCAGTCATGGCGCGGGCTCACTGCAGCGCTCATGCGGCCAGACCGGTGATGGCCGCCTGGGCGTGGCGTCGTGCTGCCGCATCGGCGTCGCGCAGCGCGTCCAGCGACTCGGCCCGCGTGGCGGGCAGCGCGGTGAGGGTGGCTTCCACCAGCGCCGGGATCGCCAGGAAACCGATCTGGCGCTGCAGAAACGCTGACACTGCGACTTCATTGGCGGCGTTGAGCACCGCCGGTGCGGTGCCGCCGGCGATCAATGCCTCGAACGCGAGCCGTAGACACGGGAATGCGGCGAGGTCCGGTGGTTCGAAATCCAACCGGCCACCCTGCGCGATCAGATCGAGCCCGCCGACCCCGGACGCGATCCGTTCCGGCCAGCCGAACCCGACCGCGAGCGCCGTGCGCATGTCGGGCAGCCCCAGTTGCGCCAGGGTCGAGCCGTCGACGAATTCGACCAGCGAATGCACCAGGCTTTGCGGATGCACGAGCACTTCAATCTGCGCGGCGGGCACGCCAAACAGATGGTGCGCCTCGATCACTTCGAGGCCCTTGTTCATCAAGGTCGCCGAATCGACAGAAATCTTCGGGCCCATCGACCACGTCGGGTGCGCGATCGCCTGTTCCGGCGTGACCGCGCGCAGGCTGTCGCGGCTGCGGCCGCGGAACGGCCCGCCGGACGCGGTCAGCACGATGCGCTTGAGTCCGCAATGTGCGGGGCGCCCCGACCCGGTGCTGTCGAGCAATCGCGCCATCGGCAAACACTGAAAGATCGCGTTGTGCTCGCTATCGATCGGCACGATCACCGCGCCGCCAGCATGGGCGGCGGCCATCAGCAATTCCCCGGCCAGCACCAGCGACTCCTTGTTCGCCAACAGCAGGCGTTTGCCGGCGCGGGCAGCGGCCAACGTGGACGGCAATCCCGCCGCGCCGACGATCGCCGCCACCACGGTGTCGCAAACATCGCTGGCGACGAGCGCTTCGAGCGCCGCGTCGCCCGCATGCGCCTGGGTATCGAGTCCCGCGGCACGCAGGCCATCGCGCAGCGCCGGGTAGAGAGCGCTGTCGGCGATCACCGCGTGGCGTGGATTGTGCTGGCAGCAGAGTGCGATCAGCATATCGACCTGGCGACCGGCCGCGAGCACGGTCGTGCGCAGGCGCTCGGGATGGCGCGCGATCACGTCCAGCGCCGAGGTGCCGATCGAACCGGTGGCGCCGAGAACAGCGACCTCACGCATGCGGGGCTCCCGAGGGCGCGTCGAGATCCGCGACTGCCGCCGTTGTTGCGTGCACTACCGGCACCCCGCACGGGCGGCTCAGGAGGGGCGCTACGCGCAGGATCATGCTGCCCTTGCTGGTGATGGCCAGATCAACCACTTCAGAACCCCAGCACGGCCTTGCCGAGCGCGAACACCGGCAACGCAGCCAGCACACCGTCGATGCGGTCGAGAATGCCGCCGTGGCCGGGAATCAAGTGGCCCGAATCCTTCACTCCGGCGTGGCGCTTGAGCAGGCTCTCGAACAGGTCGCCGATCACCGAGAACAACACCGCCACCACGGCCACCAGCGCGACGGCTGGGAGTTGCGCGGTGGTCGCGCCGGCCAGCACCGCCATCAGGCACCCCACAATCGTCCCCGCGAGTACGCCGCCGACGAGACCCTCAATGGTTTTGTTCGGGCTGACTCGCGGCGCGAGCTTGCGCTTGCCGAACTTGCGCCCGACGAAATAGGCGCCGGTGTCTGCGGCCCACACGACCGCCAGCGCGGTCAGCAGCCACAGGTGTCCCTTGGGTGTGCCCGGCAACAGGCTTATGGCCGGGTCGCTCGCATGCAGCCACGCCAGCGCGCACCAGGCAGGAATGACCGCGAGCGCGCCCGCTGCGAGCTTGAACACGCGTGCGTAGGTGTCATGGTCGCTGGCGAACTGGAAGCGACCCAGCCACATCAGCGCGAGCAGCCACCAGATCACCCCGATCACCGAAGCCAGCTGGTACAGCACCAACGTGGGGCCTGTGGTGGACCGGGAAGCCCAGACGATCGCCACCATCATTGCCAGGTGCGCGATCAGCAGCACATTGCGGGCGAGGGGGTCTTCGATTTCCGCCAGGTCGAACCACTCCCATAGCCCCGCCAGGAACAACAGCGCGGCCAGCACCATCATCCACGGCGTCGGCAGCAACAGGATCGCGGCGATGGCAACCGGGGCCATCACCAGGGCGGCCAACAGGCGGGTTCGGGTCATTCAGCAGTCTCGTTGGGCGGGGCGGCGACCTGCGCGCCGGTCAGGCCGAAACGGCGCTCACGGGCTGCGTAGTCATCCAGCGCGCGTTGCAGTGTCGCCGCATCCAGCTCGGGCCACAACGTGTCGGTAAACCACAATTCGGTGTAGGCCAGCTGCCACAACAGGAAATTACTGATCCGGGTGTCGCCGCCAGTACGGATGAACAGGTCCGGTGCGGGCAGCTCGGCCAGCGCCATGCGCGCGGCCACGGCGGCCTCGTCGATGTCCTGGGCATCCAGGCGACCTGCGGCAACATCGAGCGCCAGCGATTTCGCCGCCTGGGTGACGTCCCAACGACCCCCGTAGCTCGCGGCGATGGTTAGTTGCAGGCCGGTGTTGGCGGCGGTGCGGGTCTCGGCCGTCGCCATCTGCGCGTTAATTGCTGCGGCGAAACGGTGGCGTTCGCCGATAAAACGCACGCGCACGCCGCGGCGATCCAGCTCGTCGACTTCGCGTTCCAACGCGTTGAGGAACAGCTTCATCAACGCACCGACTTCCTCGTCGGGCCGACCCCAGTTCTCGCTAGAAAACGCGAACAGAGTGAGTGCCTGCACGCCCTTGGCGATGCAGAAATCGATGCAGATATTGACCGCGCGTGCCCCGGCGCGGTGGCCAATGATCCGCGGGCGCCGTCGGCGTTCGGCCCAACGCCCGTTGCCGTCCATGATGACGGCGAGGTGGCGCGGGATGCGGACGTTCTGGGGAGTTTCTGCAGGCATGGCGCCGAGGATGGGTCAGTGAGATCGTCGAGGGCGCTGCGACGGTGAGATTTTTCCGGAGTTCCAGTGGCTGATGGATCCAGAAAATTCTGGGGATCTGGGTGACAGGAGCCGTCCCAATGCGACGAAACCAATTTCCAGCGCCTTGAATCTGCGGCTCTGGACTCTTGCCGGCGAGGGAATAGCGCAGGTGCAGTCTTCCGCACACGTGATCTTTCCCTTGCTTCTCCGGTTTCGCGAAAGCTGTGACCTAGTCCTACTGAGGAAGTTCACCGCGAACCGCATGCAATGGCGGTGTCAGACCGCCATCAACTCCTGTTCCTTTGCCTTGACCACGTCGTCGACGCCCTTGATCGCGTCGTCAGTGATCTTCTGGATGTCGGTCTCACTGCGGCCAGCCTCGTCTTCGGTGATCTGCTTTTCTTTGAGCAGCTCCTTGACCTGGTGGTTGGCGTCGCGGCGGATGTTCCGGATCGCGATCTTGGCGTCCTCGCCGCCGGCGTGGACGTGCTTGGACAACTCCTTGCGGCGCTCTTCAGTCAGTGCGGGCAGATTGATCCGGATAACCGTCCCGGAGGTGTTCGGGGTGAGGCCGAGGTCGGAGGCGAGGATCGCCTTTTCGACCGCAGACACCATCTGTTTTTCCCACGGCGTGATCGTCAGCGAGCGCGAGTCGCTGACAGCAACGCTGGCGACCTGCGTGAGCGGCATCTCGGAACCGTAGTAGTTGACCTTGAGATGATCGACCAGCGCGGTGGTTGCGCGCCCGGTGCGCACCTTGGTCAGGTCGTGGCGGAAAGCTTCGATGCTCTTGGCCATGCGGGTCTGGGCGTCTTTCTGGATCTCGTTGAGCATCGCCGGTTCCGGTTGTGACAGATGAGCGGCGGATTATAGGCGAACGCATCGCCCGGTCATGAATTGACCCTCGGCGGCGCCGTCAATGGTGCGGGGCGCGGTCGTGGCGGTCGTGCTCGCAGCCCGTCCCTCGCTCGACCTGCAGGGTCGCGTGGTTGATCCCGAAGCGGTGGTCGAGTGCGTGGTTGAGCCCATCGATAAACGCATCGTGGTCGCCCGCTTCGGGGCGCACCAGATGCGCGGTCATCGCGATCTCGCCGGCGCCGAGCGACCAGATGTGCAGGTGATGGACCGCGGTTACGCCGGACTGCTCAGCGAGGAAACGCTGCACTTCAGCCTGGTCGATGCTGCGCGGTACCGCGTCCATCGCCGCGTTGAAGCTCTCGCGCAGCAGGCCGAATGCGCCAATCGCAACCACCGCGCCGATCAGCACGGCGGTGGCCGGGTCGAGCCAGGCCCAGCCCAGCCACCACATGCCGATGCCTGCCAACACTGCCGCCAGCGATACCGCGGCGTCCGCGAGCAGATGCAGAAACGCGCCGCGGCGGTTGAGGTCGTGATCATGGCCTCCGCGCACCAGCCAGGCGGCGCCGAGGTTGACGACGATGCCAAGCGTCGCCACCAGGATTACCGGCAGCGCCGGGATGTCCGGCGGGGCGCTGAAACGACGGATCGCCTCCCAGCCGAGCGCGCCGGAGAAGGCTACGAGAAGCAAGGCATTAGCCAGCGGCGACAGCAGCGTCGCGCGGCGCCAACCGTAGGTGTGGCGCGTCGTCGGTGCCCGGGTGGCGATCACCGCCGCGCCCCACGCCAAGCCAAGCCCGAGCACATCGCCCAGGTTATGCAGCGCGTCGGACAGCAGGGCCAGCGAGTTGGTAGCGAAGCCATACCCGGCTTCCAGCACCGTGTAGGCGAGGTTGATCAGCGTGACCGCGGCGAACGCGCGCGTGCCGCTGTGGGCGCGGTCGTGGCTATGCGAGTGCGACATGCGGCGATCGTGGCATGGCGCCTGTGGGTAACACTATTGCGGGTGGCTGGTGCGACCTTGTACCAGCGTGCCAATGTCCTCGCCGCGGAGGATTTTCAGCAGCTCGCCCGGTTGGCTCATGTTGAAGATGCGCAGCGGCAGATCGCTGTCACGGGCCAGCGCGAACGCCGCGGTGTCCATCACCTGCAGGTCGCGCGCGATGACTTCGTCGTAGGTCAGCTGGTCGTAGCGCACCGCGTCGGCGTGCTTCTTCGGATCTTTGTCGTAGACGCCGTCTACCTTGGTTGCTTTGAGCAGCAAGTCCGCACCGATCTCGATCGCGCGCAAGGCGGCGCCAGAGTCGGTGGTAAAAAAAGGGTTGCCAGTGCCCGCGGCGAAGATCGCAATGCGGCCCTTCTCCAGATGGCGGACGGCGCGCCGGCGGATGTAGTCCTCGCAGACGTCGTTGATCTTGATCGCGCTCATCACCCGCGCGCGTCCGCCGCGCTTCTCCAATGCATCCTGCATGGCGAGGGCGTTGATCACGGTGGCGAGCATGCCCATGTGGTCGCCGGTGACGCGGTCCATCCCGGCGGCCGCCAGACCGGCGCCACGAAAGATATTGCCGCCGCCAAGCACCACGGCGATCTCGGCGCCGGCTTGCTGAGCTTCGATGACTTCCGCCGCCAGGCGCCCGATCACGGCCGGGTCGATGCCGTAATCCGCTTCCCCCATCAATGCTTCGCCGGACAACTTCAACACGATGCGGCGATAGATGAGCTGGGACATGGCGACCTCGGGGTGGAAAGCAAACACCGGAATTGTAGCCGATGGCTGCGCCGCCCAGTCGCGTGCGTGCGGCGCAACGACCAACGCTTATGATCGACGCACGTTCGTTCTTGTGCGTGCGACAACGGCATGCACCCAAGCAGGAGATGGAAGTGTCGATCAGGAATGTGAGCGAATTTGTAGCCGCGTCCGAGCAGAAAGACCTGAGCCCGGAACCCTTCGAGCTCGAGAGCTCGCACATGCTCGAAGTGAAGTTGAACGGGCGGGTCTGGGCCAAGGCCGGTTCGATGGTGGCCTATCGCGGCGGCGTCAAGTTCGTGCGCCAGGGCGTGCTGGAACAGGGGCTGGGCAACCTGCTGAAAAAGGCCATCAGCGGCGAGGGCACGAAGCTGATGAAGATGGAAGGCCAGGGCCGGGTGTACGTGGCCGATGCGGGCAAGAAGATCACCTTGCTGCGCCTGGCCGGCGAGTCGATTTTCGTCAACGGCAACGACGTGTTGGCATTTGAAGACGGTATCGTGTCCGAGATCAAGATGATGCGGCGGGTGGCTGGGATGGCGTCTGGCGGTCTGTTCAACATCAAGCTGTCGGGCAGCGGCGTTGTCGCGATCACGTCGCATTACGACCCGCTGACGCTGGTGGTGACGCCGGACCAGCCGGTATTCACCGATCCGAACGCAACCGTTGCTTGGTCGGGCAGCCTGAGCCCGGACATCGTCACCGACATCTCGCTTGGCACGTTGCTGGGGCGAGGCTCGGGCGAAAGCATCCAGCTCAAGTTCGCCGGCACTGGCTGGGTGGTCGTGCAGCCGTATGAAGAGGTGATCTTGCTGCAGAAAGTGAGCTGAGGTCTGCCCCCTGTCCAGCTGGCGCCGATCCATTGCGCAACGACACTCGCGGCCGCTGCTCTTTTCCGGCGCCGGTGTTGGGTGTCGGACTGAGTTGATTCCGTTCGTGGTGAGCCTGTCGAACCATTAACGGAATCAACGGCCCGCGATATTGTCGACGACGGGGCTTTTGACTTGTTCAGCCCTTCTTTGGATGGCCACATAAAAAAGGCCGCGGAAATCCGCGGCCTTTTTTATATTGACGACTGAAGCGCGAGCTGCGGCTTACGCCAGGCCCGCCTGCTTCATGACTTCGGCGGCGAAGTCGTCGGTCTGCTTCTCGATGCCTTCGCCGACAGCGAGGCGGACGAAGCTCACGACTTCCGCGCCGGCGGCCTTGAGCGCGGCTTCGACGGTCATGCTGGTGTCGAGCACGTACGGTTGACCGGTCAGGCAGATCTCGTTGACGGTCTTGGCGATCTTGCCCGCGATCATCTTCTCGAGGATCTCGGCCGGCTTGCCGGTGTCCTTGACCTGCGCCAGGGCGATTTCCTTTTCCTTGGCGACGAAATCGGCCGGGACGTGCGCCGGCGAGATGTAGGGCGGGTTCATCGCCGCAACGTGCATCGCCAGACCGCGGGCGAGGTCAGCGTTGCCGCCCTTGAGCTCGATCAGCACGCCGATGCGGCCGCCGTGGACGTAGGCCGACAAGGTGTTACCACCGTCGACGCGGGCGATGCGGCGCACCTGCACGTTCTCGCCGATCTTGGCGATCAGTTCGGCGCGGGCCTGCTCGACCGTCTGGCCGGAAGCGAGCTTGGTGTTCTTGAGTGCTTCGACATCGGCGGCGTCGATCGCAGCCTGGCCGACGGCGTCGGTGAACGCGATGAAATTCGCATCCTTGGCGACAAAGTCGGTCTCGGAGTTGATCTCGACCAGTACCGCCTTGCCAGCGGCCTGGGCGGCGACGATGCGGCCCTCGGCGGCAATGCGGCTGGCCTTCTTGTCGGCCTTGGCCAGGCCGGTCTTACGCAGCCAGTCGGCCGCGGCTTCGATGTCGCCGCCGTTTTCGACCAGCGCCTTCTTGCACTCCATCATGCCGGCGCCGGTGCGCTCACGGAGTTCCTTGACCAGGGAAGCGGAAATTTCTGCCATGGGGTTACCTCGGATCAGTTGTCACGGCGAACGCGAAATGGAACCTGCTGCGGTTCCGGGGTGCGGAAAGGCAGAAATTCGCGGCGCTCGCAATGACGGGAAAGGGGATCAAGCGAAACGATGCAGCCGCGCACTCTGGCGCGGCTGCATGACAACGGGCTTACTCGGCCGCGGGGGCGTCGGCAGCAGCGGCTTCAGCCGCCGGGGCACCAGCCTCAACAGCGTCAGTCGCGGGGGCCTTGGCCGCAGGCGCCGGGCTCTTCTTGGCCGGAGCGCGACCGCGCGGACCGCCCTTGCGGTCTTCCTTCGCGACCGGGTTGCCTTCAGCGTCGAGCTCGGCCATGTCCTCATCGCGCACGCCGACCTGCGGCGCGGCGGCCTTGCCTTCCAGCACGGCGTCGGCGGCGGCACGCGCATACAGCTGCACGGCGCGGATCGCGTCGTCGTTGCCCGGGATCGCGTAATCGACCAGTTCCGGGTCGTAGTTGGTGTCGACCACGGCCACGACCGGGATGCCGAGCTTCTTGGCTTCCTTGATCGCAATGTCTTCGTGGCCGATGTCGATCACGAACAGCGCGTCGGGCAGGCGGTTCATTTCCTTGATGCCGCCGAGCGAGGCGGACTTCTTGTCGCGCTCACGGCGCAGGCCGAGCACTTCGTGCTTGACCAGCTTCTCGAACGTGCCGTCGGTCTCGGCCGCCTCAAGCTCCTTTAGGCGCTGCACCGACTTCTTCACCGTGGCGAAGTTGGTCAGGGTGCCGCCGAGCCAACGCTGGTTCATGTAGGGCATGCCGCAACGCTCGGCTTCTTCCTTGATGGAATCGCGGGCGGAGCGCTTGGTGCCGAGGAACAGGATCATGCCGCGCTTCTGCGCGATGCCCGACAGGAAGTTCATCGCGTCGTTGAACAACGGGACGGTCTTCTCGAGGTTGATGATGTGGATCTTGCCGCGGGCACCGAAGATGTACGGACCCATCTTCGGGTTCCAGTAGCGGGTCTGGTGGCCGAAATGGACGCCGGCTTCCAGCATCTGGCGCATGGTGATCTGGGGCATTGCATAACTCCAAGGCAATGGAACCGGCCGCCGGATAAGGTTTGGCGGCTGCCACGGCGGATGGCCGTAGCGATGGTTCCGGGGTTGGGCCTCCCCGCTGCGTTCGTGACCGAACCGCTACTTGATCCATCCGGAGCGCTAGCTCCAGACTGTAGGCGGCACCCCGGCACGAATAATGGCAGCGGGTGTGAATTCACCTGTGCGGGAGTTTGGCTCCAGCGACTTGACGCCCGGTGTGGGCGGCGTGGAGGGTGCAAGACCCGCCACAAAGCCGCGGAAGTGTAGCGGTTCGGCGCCGCCCGAGGCAACTCGCGCCAGGCTGCGGCCTGAACTGGGGCGCGAAAATGGCGATTCAGGCGATAATGGCGCCATGGCTATTACCCTCAAGACCCCTCAGGACATCGAGCAGATGCGCGTCGCCGGCCGCCTGGCCGCCGAAGTGCTGCAGATGATCGCCGTGCACGTCAAACCCGGGGTCACCACCGAGGCGCTGGACAAGATCTGCCACGACTACATCGTCGACGTACAACAGGCGATCCCGGCCAACGTCGGCTACAAAGGCTTCCCGAAGACCGTATGCACCTCGGTCAACAATGTGATCTGCCACGGCATTCCGAGCGAGGCCAAGGTCCTCAAGGACGGCGACATCGTCAATATCGATGTCACCGTGATCAAGGACGGCTGGCACGGCGACACCAGCCGCATGTACGTGGTCGGCACGCCGTCGGTCATGGCCCAGCGCCTGGTGGCCGTGACCCGCGAAGCGATGTTCCGCGGCATCCGCGCGGTCAGGCCGGGCGCGACGTTGGGCGACGTCGGCGCCGCGATCCAAACCTATGCCGAGTCCGAACGCTTCAGCGTCGTGCGCGAGTACTGCGGCCACGGCATCGGCCGCGTCTATCACGACGATCCGCAGGTGTTGCATTACGGCCGCGCCGGCGAAGGCTTGCTGTTGAAGGAAGGTATGACCTTCACGATCGAACCCATGATCAACGAGGGCCAGCGCCACACCAAGCTGCTGCCCGACGGCTGGACCGTGGTGACCAAGGACCGCAAGCTCTCGGCGCAGTGGGAGCACACCGTGGCCGTGACCGCCGACGGTGTCGAGATCCTCACCCGTCTGCCGGGCGACGACAACGAGCTATGAGCGAGCCGGTCGGCGTCGATGCGGCGGCGCCTGCGCCATCTGCCAGCAACGCCAGTGACGACGCCGGCTGGGCCGCGGCGGCGCGCAGCGCGCTGGCGAGCACCGATGCCGAATTGGCAGCCGGATTCGATGCCGGCACCGATATCGATCAACTTCTGACAGCGCGCGCGACCGCGGTGGACGCACAGGTGCGAGCCGGCTGGCAGCGTTGCATTCCCGCTGGTGCCGCGCTGTCGCTGCTCGCGGTCGGCGGCTACGGCCGCGGCGAGCTGTTCCCGCAATCGGACATCGACCTGCTGGTGCTGGCCGAGCCCGCGGCCCAAACCCTCCACGCCGACGCGCTGGCGCGCTTTTTCGCCTTGCTGTGGGATGCTGGCCTGCCGGTTGGGCACGCGGTGCGATCGCTGGCGCAATGCACCGAGGCGGCGGCGGAGATCACCGTACTGACCGCGATGGTTGAGGCGCGGCCGCTGCTGGTCGAGGCCGAAGCCGAGGCCTCGACTCAGCGGGCGTTGCAGGCCGCGATCGCGCCATCGCTGGTATGGCCGTCACAGGCGTTCTTTGAAGCCAAACGCGAAGAATTGCGGTTGCGTCACGGCCGCTTCGGCGACACCGCCGATAACCTCGAGCCAAACCTCAAGGAAGGCCCGGGCGGTCTACGCGATGTGCAGACGCTGCGCTGGATGGCGCTGCGGATCATTGGCACCGGCGACCGCGAATCGCTGCTCGCGCTCGGCCAACTCGGCGCCGACGAACACGCCACGCTCGAACGCGAGCGCCGCGCACTGTCACGGTTACGCTTTGGCCTGCATCTGGTGGCCGGCCGACGCGAGGAGCGCCTGCGGTTCGACTACCAGAAACTGCTCGCGGCGCGCCTGGGTCACGTCGACGATGCCGACACCCTTGCGGTCGAACGGATGATGCAGGGCTTCTACCGCAGCGCCGCGCTGGTGCTGCGCATCGGCGAACGGCTGCTGCAGCGCTACGAGGAACAGCTCGAAGGCGAGGCAGTGCCGCAGCCGCTGGATGCGCTGTTCGAGTTGCGTCGCGGCTATCTCGCGGCGCGCGACAGCGCTTGGCCGCGATCGCCGGGCGAGCTGTTCGCGTTGTTCACGATCTGGGCTTCGCATGGGGAGGGCTCAGAGCAACCCGTGCGCGGCTTGCACTCGCAGACCGCGCGCGCGCTGGCCGAAGCGCTGCCGATCCTGCCCGCGTACGCACAGGCCGAGCCCGCGTTGCGCCAGCGCTTCCTGCAGTTGCTGCGCGGCGCCGAACCGGTGGCGACGCTGAAGCGCATGGCGCGCCTGGGCGTGCTCGGGCGCTGGATTCCGGCGTTCTCGAACGTGTCCGGACGCATGCAGTTCGACCTGTTCCACGTCTACACGGTCGACCAGCACACGCTCGCGGTGTTGAAGAACATCGCTTCGTTCGCATCGGGCCAACCGGACGAACGCTTCTCGCTCGCGCACGAAGTGTGGCCGCGCCTGCGCAAGCCGGAATTGCTGCTGCTGGCCGGCCTGTTCCATGACATCGCCAAGGGCCGGGGCGGCGATCATTCCGAACTCGGGGCAGTCGATGCGCGGCACTTCTGCAGCGCGCTGGGCCTGTCCGAGGGCGACACCGCGCTGGTCGAATGGCTCGTCCGTCGTCATCTGCTGATGTCGGTCACCGCGCAGAAGCAGGACATCGCCGACCCGGACGTGATTCATCGCTTCGCCATCGTAATGGGCGATCGCGAACGCCTCGATCATCTCTATCTGCTGACCTGTGCTGACATCGCGGGCACGTCGCCGAAGTTGTGGAATGCGTGGAAAGACCGATTGCTGGCCGACCTCTACACCGCCACGCGGCTGGCGCTGCGGCGCGGGCTGGAGCACCCGCTTGCGGCGGACGAGCGCAGCGCGGAATCGCGCGAAGCCGCGCGGGCGATGCTGGCGGCATTCGGTATCGCCGACGCGGAAATAGATCGCCTGTTCGCGCGAATGCCGGACGTTGCTTTCCAGCGCGGCCGTCCCGATCAGATCGCGTGGCAGGCGGTGTCGCTGCGCGGCGTGGCGGTCGGAGACACCAGCGTGCGCGCGCGGCCGCTGGCCGAACACGCCGGCGCGATGGAGGTGTTCGTGCATTCGCCCGACCGCAATGGGCTGTTCGCGGCGATCGTGGCCACGCTCGACCGCTGCGGTCTGGCGATCCAACACGCGCGCGTGCTCGACGGCCCGCACGCGATGGTGTTCGATAGTTTCGAGGTGATCCCCACCGACCCGCGAAACGTGCCGCTGCCCGAGGAGGTCGAGCACCGCCTGACGGCTGCGCTAGTGGGCTCGCTCGACGCGGTCAGGCCCGCGCGTCGCGCGCAGCCGCGCCACCTGCGCCACTTCCGCATCGCCCCGCAGATCGGGTTCGACACCCTGGAAGTCGACCACGGTCGCACCATGCTCAGCGTGGTCTGCACCGACCGCCCGGGCTTGCTGGCCGACGTCGCCCATATCCTGCGCACGCAGTCGCTGCGCGTGCACGATGCGCGCATCGCCACGTTCGGCGAGCGCGCCGAAGACGTGTTCCAGATCACCACAATCAATGGCGACGGACGCGATCTGCCGCTGGACGAAACACAACAGCAGGCGCTGCGCGTGGCGCTGCTGCCCTGCCTCGAAGGAGAGTGTCGATGAGCCCCGTCAAGAAGACCAAGACCAGCGTCAGCAAAACCAGTGCCAGGAAGAAGGCGGCGGACAAGGGCCCAGGCCTCGATGAGCTGAAGTTCATGGTCGACAGCGCCTTCGAGCGTCGCAGCATGCTCACGCCCGACGAACTCGACGGCTCTACGCGGCCGACCGTCGAGCGCGTGATCGACGGGCTGGAATCCGGCGAGTTCCGCGTCGCCGAGCCCGACGGCAAGGGCGGCTGGGCCGTCAACGAATGGCTCAAGAAAGCCGTGCTGCTGTATTTCCGCGTCAACGAGATGCAACTCGTCGAGGCCACCCCTGCGCCGTTCTGGGACAAAGTGCCGGCGCGCTTTGCGGGCTACGGCGAGGCCGACTTTCGCAAGCTCGGCGTGCGGGTGGTGCCCGGCGCGATCACACGCCGCGGCGCGCACCTGGGCAAGGACGTGGTGCTGATGCCGAGTTTCGTCAACATCGGCGCCCACGTCGGCGAAGGCACGATGGTCGATACCTGGGCGACGGTCGGTTCGTGCGCGCAGATCGGTAAGCATTGCCATCTGTCCGGCGGCGCCGGCATCGGCGGCGTGTTGGAGCCGCTGCAAGCGACGCCGACGATCATCGAGGATCATTGCTTCATCGGTGCGCGCTCGGAAGTCGTCGAGGGCGTGATCGTCGGCCACCACAGCGTGATCGGCATGGGCGTGTTCATCGGCCAGAGCACGCGCATTTACCACCGCGCGACCGGCGAGATCAGCTATGGCTACGTGCCACCCGGCAGTGTCGTGGTCTCCGGTTCGTTGCCGGCCAACGATGGCAGCCATTCGCTGTACTGCGCGGTGATCGTCAAGCAGGTCGACGCCAAGACGCGCAGCAAGACCAGCATCAACGATCTGCTGCGGGGGTTGGCGGATTGAGGTACTTAGCCGTCTTGAGCGCGAATGCCGGAATCCCTGCTGGTGTTGCGGTTTTTCTTGCAGCGACACGTGGCAAAGCAATAGCGGTTAACTCGCTGCGCTCGCCTTGCGGGTCGTCCGTCGGACGATCTGCGCTACGCTTGTCCGGCGCTCGCTGGAATGACGGGCAACAGCGGACTTCGGCATGACCACGATCCTGTACGGCCTCTCCAATTGCGACACATGCAAGAAGGCGCGCAAGTGGCTCGATCGCTTCGACGTCGCGCACACGTTTGTGGACTATCGCGACCGGCCGCAGTCACCGGAAACGCTGGTCGAATGGAAGGAGCACCTCGGCGGCTGGGACCTGATGGTCAACAAATCGTCGACGACTTGGCGCAACCTGCCGCTGCATCGCAAACACCCCGGTTCGGACGCGGAATGGAAGCTGCTGCTGCGTGAGCATCCGCAGTTGATCCGACGGCCGCTGGTGGTCACCGACAACGGCACGATTACCCAGGGCTTTAGCGACAACGGGTTCAAGGCGCGATTCGGGAAGTAGGGTTCCTGCCCCTCGGGAGCGGACCTCAAAAGATGCGACGGGCGGGGCGGGTTCATTTGCCCGTGCTGTCGTCGCGATTGTGAGGGCGGCGAAGGATCTGTTGTTGCTTGCGCGAAGATCACACAACGCGAATCTATTGGCATCGCCTTCGGGACACCAGCAGGCTAGGGAGAACTTGATGAGCGACGTATTGGATCTCACCCGCGACCTGATCGCGCGCGTCTCGGTCACGCCCGACGATGCCGGCTGCCAGCGCTTAATCGCTGAACGCCTGGCGCGCGCCGGTTTCGCCTGCGAACACCTACAGTTTGGCGCCGTAGACAACCTGTGGGCCACGCACGGCCAGTCCGGTAACGGCCCCACGCTGGTGTTGCTGGGTCACACCGATGTGGTGCCTCCGGGGCCGCGCGAGGCGTGGACGAGCGATCCGTTTGCGCCCGAGATCCGCGACGGCGTGTTGTACGGCCGCGGCGCCGCCGACATGAAGGGCAGCGTCGCCGCCTTCGTGGTCGCGCTCGAGCGTTTCGTCGCCGCGCATCCCGACCACAACGGCCGCGTGGCGTTGCTTCTGACTTCGGACGAGGAGGGCGATGCGATCGACGGTGTGCGCAAGGTCGCCGACGCATTCCGTGCGCGCGGCGAACGCATCGACTGGTGCATCACCGGCGAGCCGTCGTCGATGTCACGGCTCGGCGACTTGTTGCGCGTCGGCCGTCGCGGCAGCCTGTCGGCGACGCTGACCGTGCGCGGCGTGCAAGGTCATGTCGCCTATCCGGACAAAGCGCGCAACCCGATCCACGCGGCGCTGCCGGCGCTGGCCGAGCTCGCCGCGCGGCGCTGGGACGAAGGCTTTGAAACCTTCCCGCCGACCAGCTTGCAGGTCAGCAATATCCACGCCGGTACCGGTGCCAACAACGTGATCCCGGGCGAACTGCAGGTGTTGTTCAATCTGCGCTACAACCCGAGTTGGACGGCGGCCGCACTCGAAGCCGAGTGCGAGGCGATGCTGCGAGCACACACGCTGGACTTCGAGTTGCGTTGGCACCGCAGCGGCGAGCCGTTCTACACGCCGGAAGGGACGCTGCGTGCGGCGGCGCGCGCGGTGTTGACGCGCTTCGCCGGCGCTGCGCCGGAAGAGAGCACCGGCGGCGGCACTTCCGATGCGCGTTTCATCGCGCCACTGGGCACGCACTGCATCGAGGTCGGCCCGGTCAACGCCAGCATCCACAAGGTCGACGAACACGTGTCGGTCGCCGATCTCGAAACGTTGCCGGATCTGTATCTCGCGCTGATCGAAACCTTGTTGACGTAGGCCGGTTCGACCGGCGCTGTGTCGCGTGATGCGGGACGTTATCGAGTCGCCAACCAAGGCGTTGCTTGCGCCGGGTCAATTTTCCGGGGACGTCATGCGCAGCGTGTGCAGTGGCTTGCCCGGCAGGAACGACGTCGGCCGGCCCTGCACCCAGTCGTCGTGACCGGCGCCCCAGTACGGCGACAGCGGGTGCCCGCTCTGGCCGCCGGGCATGTGGATGATGCCGTCGGCCTCGTGCCCGGGGGAGACCACCATGCGCTCGGACGCGCCCATGTCGGGCCGCTGCACCCGCGGCATCGCGGTGTCGCCCGGCAGCGGCTCGAACGGCATGCACAGCGCGCCTTTGGCGAACGCTGGCAGCGCGCCGGCGAGCGGGTGGCAGATGTTGGCAGTGTTGGCTTCGCCCCAGGTGCGCTTGGCGAGCGGGCCTTGCGTGCTGAGCTCAATGCGTACGTCATCGGCAGCGGCCTCCAGCAGCGCGTCCCACGACGCGTATTGCGGCGGCAGTAGATGCAATGGTCGTTGCGAGAGCAGCGGCCAGACCACGCCTTCCAGTTGCGGCAGCGCAGGCTTGGCGAAGTCCGCACCCATCGACGCGCGCGCCGGCGCCAGCAGGCCATCTGCGATGCGCTCGTGCACCTGCAAGCGCCAAGCGCGTACCAGGCGGTAACTGACCGAGTCGGGCGTGGCACGCGGCTGCCAGATTGTGGCGGCCTCGGCGAGTTCGCGCAGCGCCGGCGACTTCGCGCGCGCGGCGCTGGCGCGTAGCCGCAGCCACCAGCGATGCATGAACACGCTGCGGTCGTCGAGCTGGATCGCCAGCAAATCGCGCTCATTGAATTGCTGCCGGGCGAACAAGGCGTCGCGGATCTGTTTGCCGCGCGAGCCCAGCACGTAGCCGCCATCGCCGATCTGCTGCAACGCGATGCCATCGACGACACGGCTGTTGGCGCTCCAGGCGCGGCCCGACGGCGGGTCGACAAGGCGCGGCGCACCCTGGCTCAGCAATGACCACGGCCGGCACGGTGCAGGCACGCCGGCGCCGGCCAGCGCGTTTTCCACGAGGTTGGTCGTCGCGCATCCGCTGCGATCCGGCATCGGCCCCAGCAATTGCCAGGCGATCCGGCCCTGGCGGTCGGCGAGCAGCAGGTTCTGTTCCGGGATCGCGGCGCGGTCGGCCGCAGCGACCGCCGCATCCAGCGCGGGCACCCAGGCGTAATCGCCGAGGTCGAGCGACAGCGAACGCGGCAGATGCGCGGTCCAACGCAACGCAAGCGTGCTGCCATCGGGATTGCGATGGATGATCGGGCCCCACGCGGTTTCTTCGACCTTGAGCTGCTCTGGCGAAGCGCCGGCAATGTCGATGCGTTCGGTGACGGTGGTGACGCCAGGACAGCGGGCCCGATTGTTGTCCGCCGTCGCGCTGCAACCCGGCTGCAACTGCCAGTCGAGCCAATCGCCGTAACTGTTGGTGAAGCCCCAGGCGACGTGGCCGTTGCTGCCGACCACGACCAATGGCAGGCCGGGCAGGGTGAAGCCGCCGACATCGACTCGGCCGCCCGGCGCACGCGGGTCGGGATAACGCAATTGCGCGCGAAACCAGATGTTCGGCGCGCGCAGGGTCAGGTGCATGTCGTTGGCGAGGATCGCGCGGCCATCGCGGGTCAGGCTGCCGGCCACGGCGAAATTGTTGCTGCCCACTTCCGCCGGCTGTGGCAGTCGGGTCGCGACGCGCGCCGGCGCGGCCGGCAGCTGGCGCAGGTCCAGCTGCGTCGCGTCGGGCAACACCGCATCGCCGCGCGCGACGCCCGCCATCGGCGCGTCCCAGCTGCTGCCATCGTGGCGCAGCAGCTGGAACAGTGCGGCCGGCAAGTGCGGCTTGATCCGCCACAACGCGAGCTCGCGCGCGTTGCTGGCGTCGTGCAAGTCGAAGTACATCGCGTAGCCGACCAGCGGCGAATCCACCAGTTGCCACGGTTCCGGCTGCGCCCGCAGCAACAGGTACGGCCACGGTTTGACCTTGAGCGCCGTCAGGCCCGCATTGACGCCCTCGGTGTAGGCCTGCAATACCGGCAGCCGATCGCCTGCGATCGCGGCGAGGTGTCGCGTCGCCCGTGCGCGCATCCGATGCACGCGGCGTTGCTTGTCGAGGTCCAGTGCGCGCGCGCCGAATAGCTCGGACAGCTCGCCGGCGGCGGTGCGGCGCATCAGGTCCATCTCGAAGTAGCGTTCCTGTGCGTGCACGTAGCCAAGCGCGCGCATCGCGTCTCGTTCGTCGGCAGCGTCGATGGTGACCACGCCGAGCGCATCGCGTTGCACCGTGACCGGAGCGGACAAGCCCGTCAGATCGAGCTCGCCCTTGAGCGCGGGCAAGCTGCCCCGCATCAGGCCCCAGATCGAGAGCGCCGCAAGCAGCACCACCACCAGCAACACGACCACGCTGCGTTTGATCCATGTCGCCATCAACTGCTCCCTCAATTGCAATGATCGGATCGCCGAGACCCGATGTCGCGTTCCTGCGCCAAGCATCGCTTGCGGGCGGGGCATTTATCCAGCAGGATCGACCCATGCCCTTCATTCCGGCCCACGCCCGCTCCGCCCTTGCCGCCTTGCATCACGCCGTCAGCGTGTGCCGGAACAACTCGTCCGACAACTGCAACAATAATAATGCCAGCCTCCCGCAGGCCGGCGATTAGCGCATAGCACCCACGCGCTTCGTTCTCTCCGGCCTGCACTGCGAAGTGCGGGCTTTTTTTATGTCTGGCAAAGGAGTTCTGCCATGTGTTCGATCCTTGGAATCTTCGGCCTGCAACCGGGCGACGATATCGGCGCGTTGCGGCGCCAGGCGCTGGCGCTGTCGCAGCGTCAGCGCCATCGCGGCCCCGACTGGAGCGGCGTGTACGTCGACGACAACGTGATCCTGGTGCACGAGCGTCTCGCGATCGTCGACCCAGCCGGCGGTTCGCAGCCGCTGCGCTCGGCTGACGGCGACTTGGTGCTCGCGGTCAACGGCGAGATCTACAACCACCGCGAACTGACCCAGCAGCTCGCGCAGCCGTACGCGTTCCAGACCGGCTCGGACTGCGAGGTGATCAACGCGCTGTACCGCCAGGGCGGCAACACGGACGGCCCCGGCGCCTGGCTCAACCACCTCAATGGCATCTTCGCTTTCGCACTGTGGGATCGTGCCGCGCAGCGGGTGCTGATCGCGCGGGACCCGATGGGCGTGTGTCCGCTGTACTGGGGCCACGACGGCAACGGCCGGTTGTGCGTGGCGTCGGAGATGAAGGCGCTCGCGGACATCTGCGCCGATGTCGCCCAGTTCCCACCCGGGCATTACTACGACAGCGCATCCGGCGAGCTCGTGCGTTACTACGTCAAGGCCTGGCGCGACTACGAGGCGACGCAGGGCGTGGAAGTCTCGAAGCAGGAGTTGCGCGAGGCCTTCGAGCGCGCCGTGCACCGGCAGCTGATGACCGATGTGCCGTATGGCGTGCTGCTATCGGGCGGACTGGACTCGTCGCTGGTTGCGGCGTGCGCCGCGCGATTCGCCCGCCACCGGGTGGAGGACGACGACCGCGCGGAAGCCTGGTGGCCACGCCTGCATTCGTTCGCGATCGGGCTGGAGGGCTCCCCCGATCTGGCCGCTGCGCAGATCGCCGCCGAGGCGCTGGGCACGGTGCATCACGGCTTCAAGTACACGTTCGAGGAAGGACTGGATGCACTGCCCGAAGTGATCCGTCATATCGAGACGTTTGACGTGACCACCATCCGCGCATCGACGCCGATGTACCTGCTGGCGCGACGGATCAAGGCGATGGGCGTGAAGATGGTGCTGTCGGGCGAGGGCGCCGACGAGATCTTCGGCGGGTATCTGTATTTCCACAAAGCGCCCAACGCACGCGAGTTCCACGACGAGACCGTGCGCAAGCTCGACGCGCTGTACAACTACGACTGCCTGCGCGCGAACAAGTCGATGATGGCCTGGGGCGTCGAACCGCGCGTCCCGTTCCTCGATGTCGAGTTCCTCGACGTGGCGATGGCGATGGATGCGCAGGCGAAGATGGTCGACAAGTCCGCGGGCGACGGTTCGCGTCGCATGGAGAAGGCAGTGCTGCGCGAAGCCTTCGCCGGCTACCTGCCGGATTCGATCCTGTGGCGGCAGAAGGAGCAGTTCAGCGACGGCGTCGGCTACGGCTGGATCGACGGCTTGAAGGCGCAGGCGGAAGCGCATGTCAGCGATGTCGACTTCGCCATGGCCGCCGAGCGCTTTCCGGTCAATCCGCCCCTGACGAAGGAAGCGTACTGGTACCGCCGCATGTTCGAGCAGCACTTCCCCGGCGATGCGTGCGCGCGCACGGTGCCTGGCGGCAAGTCGATCGCCTGCTCGACACCCGCGGCGATCGCTTGGGACGCGGCGTTCGCCAATGCGGCCGATCCGTCGGGTCGGGCCGTGGCGGGGGTGCATAACGCGGCGTTGAGCTGAGTCCACTGTCGGCGCGGGCCAGCGCAGGGGTTTATCGAATGTCGGCGCTTAACGCGCGGGCTTCATCCGCACAACGTGCTCGGTTTTCCCAGGCAGGAACGGCGTCGCCCGTCCATGCACCCAGTCGTCGTGCCCTGCGCCCCAGAACGGCGACAGCGGATGCCCGCTCTGACCGCCGGGCATATGGATGATGCCGTCGGCTTCGTGGCCGGGCGAGACCACCATGCGCTCGGAGGCGCCCATGTCGGGCGATTGCACGCGCGGCATCGCGGTGTCGCCGGGCAGTGGCTCGAACGGCATGCACAGCGCGCGTTTTGCGAACCAGGGCAAGGCGCCAGCCAATGGATGGCAGATGCGCGCGGTGTTCTGTTCGCCCCAGTTGCGCTTTGACAGTGGCCCCATTTCGGCAAGTTCGTCGCGCACTTCCTTCGCAGCGTCCTCGAATAGCGAATCCCACGTCGCGAAACGCTTCGGCAACAGGTGCGGCGGTCGCTGTGTCACCAGCGGCCACGCCACGCCTTCGAGCTGGGGCAGTGCGGGCATGGTGAATCGTTCGCCAAGCGAAACCTTGGCCGGCGCGACCAGGCCGTCGGCGATACGTGCGTGCACG
>JAYSZI010000023.1:0-27346 GCA_043738095.1 Lysobacter sp. | reverse complement strand
TGGGTGTCCTTGCGTGCATCGCCCGACATCGCATCAAGAAATCGTCGCGTACCCGAGCGTGCAATGGTGCCGATGTTCTCGACAACTTCGTCGTGGCTCATGCCGATCCCGTTGTCTCGCACCGTCAGCGTGCGAGCATCAGCGTCGTAGCTGATCTCGATGCGCATATTGTGGTCGTCGGCGCTGAGTTCCGGATTTGCGATGGCCTCGAAACGCAGCTTGTCGCAGGCATCCGATGCATTGGAGATCAGCTCGCGCAGGAAGATTTCCTTGTGCGAGTACAGCGAGTGCGTGACCAGGTGCAGGACCTGGGCGACTTCGGCTTCGAACTGGCGGGTTTCGATGGATGCATTCATACGTGAGGTCTGCGGCCGCGCGGGCGTGGGGAGGAAGCCGTGGATATGGGTTTGGGGATGCCCGAACTCAAGCCGCCGGCTCCAACCGAGGGCCAGGTCTGTCGGGCTGACCCCGTGGCGCGCCGATCGGGCTCGGCGTTACGACCCTTTCAAGGGTGGCAGCGCCCATTTGAGCCCGCGGGTGATGGCGACGGGGTACACGCTCAGGTGGTCTTCGTCGGCGATCACCGTCGATTCCACGCTTAGGCCTGGATAGCCGTGCGCCTGCAGCCGGGCTTCGAACCGCCGCATGTCACCGAGCAAGTCGACCTCGCTGTTGTAGCGCGGATCTGTGGCGCCGGGCTTGATCGTCTCGTAGCTGCCGACGCTCAGGAACACCTGCGCGGGCAGGTCATCATGCTGACGTGTGTAGTTCTGCTCACGTTGGAACATGACGCGCTGGTCGTACCAGAGCGAGGGACTGCTCAGGATGTACTTCTGGAACATCGTCGGCTCGGTCAGCAACATGTGCGTGCCCAGCAGCGCACCGTAGGAATGACCGGCGAAGGTCTTGCGGGCCATGTCGGCGCGATAGTGGCTGGCGATGACGGGGAAAACCTCATCGCGAATGAAGCGTCGGTACGCCTCAGCCTGGCCGTGTAGCACCGGCTGCCCCGGCATGTCAGACGTCGTCGCCGAACGCGGGCCATTGGGCGTAGGGGTGTAGTCGCGACGACGGCTTTGCTGCGGGGTGTCGCCCTTGCCGTAGGACAGGCCGACCAAGATGAAGTCCTCCAGTCCACTGCCTTTGTCGCCGACCATGCGGGCGATGCTGCGCACCAACGGGAACGCGTAGGTGGTGTCGGTGATGAACAGAACCGGGTAGCGGTGCGATGTGTTCTCCCGGTAGTCGCGCGGCAGGCTGACGAAGACCTCATAAGTCCGCCCGAGCGTCTTGGAGACAATCTCGCGTTGCTCAGTGTCTGGCAGCACGAAGGGCGGGGCTTGCGCGTCCGTTACCGGCGCTGCTATTGCAGGCGCGCTGGGTACCGGGTGAGCGGTGCAGGCCGCCAGTAGGGTGATGGCGGCAAGGAGCAGTGGGCGAGTGATTTTGTTGAAGGGCAAACGGGTTCATCCGAGGGCGTGCGGGTCATCATTCTCGTGCGAAGAGGTTGGATTTCAAAGCCGGCGGTTCTGCGCTTGTGGAGTGGGCTCACGCCGCGTTGGGGCGAGCCGGTCATGCGTGCGCTGCTGACGGCACACCGAGGTGATCGTGGAGCAACGCGACAAAAACCGCGAAACTCACCTCAGAATCCTCTCGCTGTGATCGACGGATCCAAGTCAAGTGATCTAAGTCAAGTTACCAACCTTCGTACGTCCCTCAACCTCAATGGCCACGCACCGACATGACCGCGCACTTGCTCGATAACCCGATCTGGGCAGCGCTGACCAGCCGGCACGCCTTGCTGGCGCAACGTCACGGCGATGTCGCGCGCTATCCGGCGGACGTGGCGCCATTCCTTGGCGCGGCGGCGGCGGGTATCGATGCCGTCGCGGCACTCGAAGCGTTGATTCCGGACAGGGACAGCGCGATTCGGGACATCGCGTCCAGTAGCACGAAAGCACGCGACAGCACGGGCTCCGAAAGTGCGGGCACCGACAGTGCCGGCTCTGCCCATGCACGCTCCGACAGCGCAGCGCCCGGCAGAGTGTTCCTGCTGGGTCCGACCCCGGCCGTGCCGCAAGGGTGGCGCCTGGAAAAACTGGCGATGCTCGCGCAGATGGTCTGCGCGGCGCCGATGGCCGAGGTCGACGGGCCCGAGATCATCGCGCTATCCGAGGTGCATCGCGCCGACGTACTGGAATTGACGGCGCTGGTCTATCCGCACTACTTCCGTCCGCGGACGATGGACCTGGGGCGCTATTTCGGCATGTACCAGGACGGGCGGCTTGCGGCGATCATCGGCGAGCGCATGGGCATGGACGACTGGCAGGAAATCAGCGCGGTCTGCACCCATCCCGACTTCAACGGCCGCGGCTACGCCCGGCGCTTACTGGTGTGGCTGTCCAACGACACGTTGGCGCGTGGACGCACGCCGTTCCTGCATGTGAGCCAGGACAACCATCGGGCGATTGGCTTGTACGAACAGAACGGTTACCGCGTTCGCCGCGAGATTCCGTTCTGGTCATTGCGTCGCGGCAGATAAAAGGGCAATCGCAACGTCCCATACTCAAAAGATAAAGCCCGCCATGGGGCGGGCTTTATGCGGAGCGCAGTCGCGAAAAACGCGCTTATGGCAGGTCGACGAACTGCCCGAGAAATGCGCGGGCGGCCGGGGTGTCGACCCGGTAGGTCCGGTCCATCGCTTTACAAGGAGCATCGCCAGTGACGGTGATGGACGCGACGATGTTGGTCTCCACGCCGCCCAGGTGAAGAAAATGCGGGCCGCCGGAGTCGCCGTAACAGGTACCCCCGTTGCCATTGCTCGGCGTCATTGCCAGCGTGAGCCAAGCCGGCGTGAGCGCCCAGTAATCCTGATAGGCGCGATTACGGTCGAGGTTGTCGACGATGCCGCGGGAGCCGCCTTGATGCGAGTTGCGAACGGTGCCGTACCCGACGGCGGTGAAGCGCGTGGTCAACAGCGAATGGTCGGCCTTGAGCGCGCCGAGCAGATCAGCGGACGGCAGGCTCGCTGGCGCAATGGGCGGTGCCTGATCGAGCACGACCACGGCCACGTCGGATGGGTCGTCCTGCCCGCCGCGGCCAAAAGCCGGATGGCTGTGCGGCGTACCGTCGTAGAACGTCCCAGCCGCGTCGATGACCGGGTCGAACGTGACGAGGAATTCGGCACCCGGGGTTTCTGCTTCTATCGCCGGGATGTCGATCGTGCAGTGGCTGGCGGTGAGGAACACCCGCGCGCTGATCAGCGTGCCGGTGCACCACTGAAACACGCCTTGGCCGGGGATGCGCACCACGAGCGACCCGACGTTGGGGTGGGCGTTACCGTCCGGCTGCCCGTAGGTGATGGCGAACGCGGGTGTGGATACAGCCAGCAGCAGCGCGATCGCGGGGGCCAGGACGGGCCGGCGGCGGGTGGCAGGGATGCGGTGGTGTACCTGGGGCATGTCGTAATCCTTGACTGGGCGGGGCGGGTGCCTGCTGCGGTAGCAACCGGCGTGAAGAGCACAAGGTGCGTGGCCTGCCGATGAACCCTCCGTTAGGGTCTGTCAGCGAACGCCTGCTCACGCCGACGCGCTCCAACCCATCCTAACGGTTAGCCCCGTGGGCCGCTGCCAGTACGCACTGGAACGCCGACGCCATGCGCAGTGGCACTGAAATGAAATCGACATGGGGCTGGCGCATGCTTCGCCGGTTAGGTGTGGTGCCATCGTGCGTGCGACCAGCATGAGCGGCAGCAACGCATCCCAGTCACAGACGGAGAACGATCATGCTTGCCAGACTGATGCTCGCAACGATGTTGGCGCTCGCGCTGTGTTTCGCACCTTTCGCTGCGGTAGCTCACCCGCCATACGTCGACATCGAGCAGGACCTCACGACCGAGGAACTGCACGTCACCGGTCTGAACACGCTGTCCCCAGCGCAGCTGGAAGCGCTGAACCGGCTGCTGCGCGCAAGGTTGGCGAAGGCTGCGCAAGCGGCGGAGGTCGTGACAGCGGACGAACCGCGCGCCCAGAGGAACTCATTAACCGCCTCGTACATCGGCCTCAACGACAAGCCGATCGCCAGCCGCCTCATAGGCGCGGTGAGCGGCTGGGAGCCGGGCACGGTGTTCGAACTCGACAACGGACAGCAGTGGAAGGTGCTCAAGGGCAGCATGAAACTGCGCAAGGCCTTGCAGGCGCCCGCCGTGCTGGTCGTCCCCGGAGTCGCGGGGCGTTGGTTCCTGCAGGTCGACGAAGACCTGCCGAAGGCGCGGGTGTATCGGATCGATTGAGGATTGGCGGTGAGCGTGGGGTTTGGCGAACCGGCCGGTACGCATCGCAGGCATCGGGAATCGGAGCGCGCCGCGAGAGGTTGTGGCCGGACCCGGCGATTCAAGCGATCCCTCCAGCGCATCCCCCGGCAGTGTGGTCACCGGACCCGAACCCGTGCACGCTGATGCCACCTCCACATCACAAGCGACGACCCGCATGAAGCATGCCCGCTACATCCAACGCGGCCCGGTGCCGCAGGACGTCATCGACGCGGTGGAATTCACCTTGCCGCCGCTGACCGCGGGCCAGGCGCTGGTCGAGGTGCTCGCTGCCCCGATCAATCCATCCGACGTGCTCACCCTCACCGGCGACTACGGATCGTTGCCACCGCTGCCCGCGGTCGGCGGCAACGAAGGGGTAGGGCGGGTGACGCAGGTCGCGGCAGACGTGACCGGGCTCCAGGCAGGGCAGACCGTGCTGCTGCCGGTCGGCAGTGGCACCTGGACCACGCATCTGGTCGCGGATGCGAAAGCGCTCACGCCGTTGCCCGCCGACGCCAACCCGCAGCAACTGGCGATGCTGGCGGTGAACCCGCCGACCGCGAGCCTGCTGCTGTCGGAATTTGCCGACCTTAAACCGGGCGACTGGGTGATCCAGAACGCGGCCAACTCCGCCGTGGGCGGCTATCTGGTGCAGCTCGCGCAGGCGCGTGGCATCCGCACGGTCAACGTGGTGCGGCGCGAGGCAGCAATGGCCGCAGTTGAGGCGCTCGACGCCGACGTGGTGCTGGTTGATGGCGACGACCTGCATGAGCGAGTGCGGGCGGCTACGGGCGAGGCGAAGATCCCGCTTGCGATCGATGCGGTCGGCGGCGACGCGACCGAGCGCCTGGCCCGTGCGCTCGCGCCCGGCGGCACCGTCGTGACCTATGGCGCAATGAGCGGCGAGCCGTGCAGGCTGTCGCCAGCCTCGTTGATCTTCCGCGGCGTCACGTTGCGTGGGTTCTGGCTCGCACGCTGGTTCAAGACGTCTACGCCGCAGGCGCGTGCGGCGCTGTTTGGCGAGCTGGCCGCACTGATCGCGTCCGGCCGGCTGCATGCGCAGGTGCAGGCGACCTATGGCATCGACGCGATAAAAGACGCTGTTGCGGCCGCGGCTGCGGGTGAGCGTTCGGGCAAGATCCTGTTGGTGCCGAACGCGGAGTGAGGCCGCGGGCGCGCTTGGTTGACGAGCGAACGGTAAATGGCGGCGTAGGCGATCGCTCTGGGGATGTTGCCTGCTCGCGCCGACATTGGTGACGCAGCAGTGGCGCATCGGGTTTCTGCGCCGCCCCGTATCGGCGGGCCTTGCTGGGCGCGACCAAGGTGCTTGGGACGCTATCCGCACTTCGGTCGGCTAAGGGCGGGACACGTTACCGCCGGGCCTTTCCCAAATAGATGCTGAATCTTTCGCGTTCACCGCGGAATTCGCTTGGGTCATGCCTAACGCTGTGATGGGCCTCTCAGAAACGGATGCCAAGTTGCAGTTTCATGGTGCCGTCACAGAAGGATCACGCCATGAACGCTAAGCCCGCCCCACTACACGTCATCGACCGCCTCCTCCGGGGCATGCTCGGTCTGGCCCTGGTAGCCGGTGTCGCATTCGCGCTGACCGACCGCGGGGCGATCCCGGTGGTCGAGGTGGTGGCGGTTCACAGTTAACCGGCGGCGGAGGCGGTCCAGACTCCCGATCACGCAAGTGGCAGGCCCGGCGTGTCGTTGCCCGCGCATAGCGCCCGCTTACCTCCTGGCGTGAGCTGCTTAATGGCGTATTCGGCCCGGCTCGCGGCCCCGCGGTCTGCATATTCGAACCACCCCAGCAGTCGCGATGGCGGATGCGAGCGCGTATAGCGCGCGCCCTTGCCGGCGACATGCTGGGCGTAGCGACGCTCCACATTCACGGCAATGCCGGTGTAGACGCTGCCGTCGCGGCATTCGAGAAGATAGACATACCAGGCGGACATGGCCTGCAGCTTAGGCAATTGGCGACCACGTCGCGCGGCCACTGTGGCCTCATCGCCAACGGACCCGCGTCCGCTGGCGCTCGCCACCGGGCCGGCGAGGCATGTCACCGCGCCAGCACGCCCAGGATGTCCAGTGCGATCTTGCGTTTCACCGGCGACAGCAGTCGCAAATGGCCCAGCGCGAGGCTCTCGTGCTCGTCGCGCGCGTAGTCGTCGATCATCACTGCCGACCCCGCCTCGGCCTCGGCGCTGTGACTCGCGCCGCGGCCGGTCGCCAACCACTCGAACGTCACGTTGGTTTCCAGCGCGATCTGGATCAAGTGCTCCACGCTGGGCGTGGTGCCGGACGGGTGCTCCCACTGCGTCACTGCACTGCGCTTGACCCCGATGCGCCGGCCAACTTCGGCCTGGGACAGCGCCGCCGCGCTGCGCGCCTTCCTGATCCGCAACGCTAAGCCATTCACAGCCCGGTCCTCGCCAGCCCACGGTTGCGTGGCCGGCAGCCCACCCGCGACGCGAGAGCCGCTTGAACAAAGGCTTCCGACCTCGGGGGAGTCCCCGTCATGCCGCGGGGACCCGCGTCGGGGGGAGCGGCTGTGCCAAGCGGTCCGCCGCACATCGCCGGCGGCGCGGCATTCGCGCGGGGCACGGGCGAGGAGATCGAAGCCAACGTCGGCTGGATCAGGGACAACGAAGCGGGCGCACTCGCGGCGGTAGCAACGATCGCGGTCTGCCGAAGCACGGCGCTGGTCTGGAAGTACTTCCGGTTCATGGTCGTCTCCGCAGGAAGGTGAAAGGTGGCCGCTGTTGCTTAGCGGATAGCGGGTCTTACCGCAACTTGTCCGGTATTGCTTGCAGGCGTGTGACGGGACGCTGTTGCTTACGCCTATTTTGAAACGGATAGCCGGACTGTCCGGGGCCACCCCCGCCGCGTGCTTCCAATGTCGCTGCAATTGGTGCGTGATAGGGAAGCGGCGGAGGGTTCCCGCTGCAGACGTCTAAGTGCTGACGATTGCCGCGTGGTTCGCGACGCGCGTTGCGTCGTAGGCGGGGCGACTCATGAAGGTCATCACGACGCCCGCTTGCGGCACGGGCGTCTGCTCACGGGACGATGCAGATGTTCAGGATCTGGCTATTCGGCTCGCTGTCGATCGCCACCGACGATACCGCCGATCAGTCCATCGCGGTCGCCGGCCGTTGCGGGAGCCTGCTGGCTTACCTCGCGTTGGGCCACGGCCGCTACTTCAGCCGCTCGGAATTATTGGGCAGCCTGTGGCCGGAGCACTCGTCATCGTCCACGGCAGGCTCGTTCAACACGGCGTTGTGGCGATTGCGGCGCCTGATCGAGCGGCCGCCGCTGAAGCACGGCGATTTGATCGTCAGCGATCGCCGCGGCGCGATCGGGCTCAACGGACCGGCTGGGGTGTGGCTGGACGTCGACGAGTTCGAGCGCCTGATCGCGCCCGGGCTGAGCAAAGCGCCCGAGCTGCTCAGCGACGCCGATATCGAAGGCTTGCGCCAAGGCGCGGCGTTGTACAAGTCCGACATCCTGATGGACATCACCGACGACTGGGCGCTGCGCGAGCGCGAAAAGCACCGGCGTAATTACCTCAATGCGCTCGGCCGGCTGATGCAGTTGGCCACCATTCGGCGGGACTACGCCAGCGGCATCCGCCATGCGCAGGCGATCCTCGACAGCGACGCGTTGCGCGAGGACGTGCATCGGCAGTTGATGCAGCTGTTCATGCTCAGCGGCCAGCGCGCGCAAGCGCTGCGCCAGTTCGAGCATTGTCGCGAGTTGCTGCGGCGCGAGTTGGCGATCCAGCCAATGCGCGAGACGCTGGCGCTGTACCAGCAGATCGCCGACAGCGCGATTGGGCACGCAGCGGAGCCCGCGTGGCAGGGCCCGCTGGGGAGCACGCAGACATTGCTGCGGGCGCCGCACGATGCCTCGTATCTGCCGCAAGACAGTGCGTACCAAATGATCCATGCCGCCCGCCACCACTTGGCCGCGGCCGACAGCCAGCTGCAATTGAGCTTGCAGTTTCTCGAATAGGGACTCGGGGCGCAGCGCGCGCGGCTGGCGGCAGCGCCGGCAGGCCTAGTGGACCGACTGTCATCTCCCAGCGCTCCCCTGCATCGTCGTGATCTGCGGGGAGTCCCTGGGTGTTGCGGGACCCAACATCGCGATGCATTCCTGCTTTCGTAGGGACCATCAGCCGGTGCGAACTTCGCACAACGGTGTGAGGACCGCCGGTTTAAACCCCACGCCGCCCCGACGCCGGGTCCTGCATTCGGGCGTGGCGCGGAATTCTTACTCGTCAGGGACGGGTGGACGTACGCGATACCCGCATCTTCTTGAGGTGTCCGCAGTCCCTGTCAGAGGCCACCCCAGGCAACGGGTCTGCCCCCGCAGCTAAACACGACCAGCACCGACGCTGGAAGCCTTTGGTCCCCCCGGCCGCATCACCGCGGCATCACCGGCATCACGTCGCTGGTGATTCCGCGGTGAGTGGGCGGTGATCCCGCGGTGAGAGCACGAGCGCAGCGTCATCCCAAGCTTCAGAGGCAGACCGGTTAATGGGTTTGCGCATCGAAAGGGTGGCGTCGCGATGGCATTGCTCGAAGACCGTACCGCCGTCTTCATCGTCCGCATCTGGTGCGAACGGGGCGACGCCGACGCGGCGGCGATGCCCGAATGGCGCGGTTCGGTGGAACACATGGAGTCCGGCCAACGGGTGTTCTTCCGCCATCTTGAGGCGGTGGCGGATTTCATGAAGGTGCACCTGCAAGGCATTGGCATCGACGCGCAGCAGCGCTTTTGGGAACGCATCGCCACCGTCATCGACGACAGCGACAACCCACCGCGACCTTCGCCCGATCTCAACGGCGTTCGATCCGCTTCTCCGCCTTCCTTCACAGCACGCAAGCGCCGATAGGAGTCAGTCATGGCAGTCATCCAAGCCAACCGCGAATCGATCGACGACCGTTTCAGTGTGCTGGGCTTCACCGTCCGCACCGAGAATCCGTTGTTCGAGATCGGCCTGGCCACCGACCCGGACCTGCTGAAGGCGGAAAATCGCCAGCGGCGCACCGCGAGCAACTTCTTTTCCAGCAAGGTGCTTGGTGCGACCCAGTCGCGCCGCGGCGAAGCGGTGTACCTGGTCCCGCCCAGCGTGGTGGCGCGCTTTATCGGTCAGCCGAAGCTGTATTTCGGCCTGGCGACTTACAGTGAAAGTGATCGCAGCCGCCCTGTGTCGGTCAAGATCCCCGACCGCGGCAACATGTATGTGAGCCTGTCCGGGCTAACCGAACGCGGCCTGCGCCGCACCGCGCGCGCCGACGGCGCCAGTGCGTACGGCGCCGGCGGTAACGGTCATGGCAATGGGTTGGCGTGGGGCGGCGACGCGTCGGCATCAAGCACGACGCCAACCAATGGCAACGGCGCGGCGACGCGGCACGGCAGTGGCAATGGCCATGGCAATCGAAATGGCAATGGCAATGGCAATGGCAATGGCAACGGCAACGGCACGGCGAGCACGACGGGGCCGGGCGGCCAACCTGTGCCTTACAGCGACGGTTATTCCGACGACCTGTGGCAGCAGCGTGGCGCGAATGCACCATCACCGGGCAATGGTTACAGCGACGGCAATGCGACAACCGCCCCCGCATCGTCGGGCAATGGCGTTATGGCGAATGCCGGCGCGCCGGCAACCGCCCAGGCTTATCGCGGGACCTATGGCGGTTACGCCCAGGCGCAACAGCAATCACAACGCACTCCGTCGCGCGCGCGGCAAACGCTGGCGCGGCCGTTGCTGGTTTCGTCCTACTACCAACCCACGGACTTGGTCGATGCGCTGCGCACCCAAATCAGCTTCTTCGTTTCCAGCGCGATGTGGTACCTGGGCGTGTCCGACACCACCGTGTCGCCGCATACGGCGATCTGCCAAGTGCGGCGTCCCGACGGCAGCGCTGAAGGTGCGTTGCATGGCAGCGCGTTCTTCATCGCCCCACGCTTGCTGCTGACCGCCGCGCATGTGGTCGACGGCCAGAGCGAGCTAATCATTGTTCCTGGCAAGAACGGTGGCAGCGTCAGCACCGCCACCGAACCCTTCGGCCGTTTCCGCGTTTCGACATTCAGAAAACACGGGTCATACACGCCCGGCAGCAGCGACTTCGACATGGCACTGATCTGCGTGCCTGCCGCCCACGCCGCCCAGCCCGGCCACTATTTCGATCTGGTAGAAGAGCTCACGCAGTCGCGCCCCGAAGGCGTGGTGGTGTGCGGCTACGCGGCACGTTGGTACGCCGACGACCGGATCGAACACTTCGTCAACGCGACGATCGATCCCAACAAGCAACACCTGCACGGCGGCTACATCCGCAGCCTGCCCACCGACGAGACGTTCGACTACGACCTGCAGACCCTCGGCGGCACCAGCGGTTCGCCGGTGTACTGGATCGAGGATGGCGCCCAGCCGCGCGCGCACATGGTCGGCGTGCACGTCGCCGCCCACAGCGAAACCACCAACCTGGGTTGCCGCATTACGCCCGCGAAGCGCCAGTGGATCGCGCAGCAGGCCGCGGGGTTAGGTATCGCGTTCGCGCTCGGTGGCTCCCGCAGCCTCGCCGAGGTCGGATCGTCAGCGGACGCCGACGTCGACCCGGATGCGTTCGGCATCACCGAAGCGATTCCAGACGAGGTTGTCGAAGGCGAGACCGCCGCCACGTCCACGTCCCAGGGTCAGTACCAGTACGCCCGTGCCCGCGCGCAGGACGCACCGGCGTCGGACTATCCCAACGCCTCGCGGTTTGCGCCGGCCCACGCACGCAACTTCACCGTCGCGCGCAACCCGCGCACCGTCGACCGTGTGGTGATCCACATCACCGCGGGCGGCAGCCGCCTCAACGGCACCGTCGGCTGGTTCCAGAATCCCGACCAGCGCAACAGCCGCGACGAGCCGATCCGCGTCAGCTCCCACTACATCGTCGGGCGCGATGGCGAAGTGGTGCAGATGGTGCGCAACGCCGACATCGCCCACCACGCCAGCCGCGCCAACACCCGCAGCATCGGCATCGAACACAACGCCAACAAGAAGACTGGGCTGAGCCTGACATCGCCGCAGTACGAAGCCTCCGCGCGCCTGGTCGCTTGGCTGTGCGCTCAATACAACTTGCCCATCGATCGCGAGCACATCGTCGGCCATCACGAGATTTCGCCGCGCGACAACCACGATTGCCCGAGCTCGATCTGGGACTGGGATTACTTCATGGCCTGCGTGCGCAATGCGACAAATGCGGCACCGACGACGGCGCCGACCGCGCAAGGTCTCGGCCATCGCGCCTATGCGCGCGCGCAGGAAATCATCACCCCGTTCTATGACCCGGCCGATGCCGCCAGCGCGCTGACCTGCCAGGCCGACGCCTTCAGTCTCGCGCGTGAGGAATGGTTCGCCGGGGTGCCGAACACGACGATCTTCCCGCACGCGGCGATCTGCCTGCTGGAGATGCACGATGCGAGCGGCAATGTCGCCCGCGGCACCGGTTTCTACATCGGCCGCAACCGCATCCTGACCTGCGGCCACAACCTGCATGGCCAGGCCAGCGTCGACATCATCCCGGGCAACAACGGCCAGGGGAACGAGCCGTTCGGGCGCTGTACGGTCACCTCGGCTTCGTGGCGGATCCCAGCGAGCTACGGCGGCAGCAACCCTGCCTACGATCTGGCGGTGATCGACAACGTGCCGATCGCGGCGCCGGGCGACCGCTGGTTCGATGTGCTCGAAGAACTGAACCAATCGCGGCCCGAAGGCGTGGTGGTGTGCGGCTACTCGTCGCGCTCGACCAAGGTACCGGAACTGACCGCGGCGATCGACGGATTCAAGCAGCATCTGCACGCTGGCTACATCGCCGCGCTCGGTGCGGGCGATAGCACGTTCGACTATCCGATCCTCACCCTCAAGCGCGCCAGCGGCTCGCCCGTCTATTACATCAGCGACAAGGATGGCGCGAACAAGGCCTACATCGTCGGTGTGCATACCGGCAGTGCCAGCGATGATCTCAATCGCGGTTGCCGCCTGACCAATGCCAAGATCGAATGGATCGAAGGCCGTACGACGAGTCTGGCGCTCGGCTCGCAGAGTACTGGTGCCGCCCGTCGCGCGATGTCGCGTGCACAGGAGATCATCACCCCCTACTACGACCCGTCTAGCCCGGCCAGCGCGCTGATCTGCCAGGACAATGCCTTCAGCCTCGCGCGGGAGGAATGGTTCGTCGGCGTCGACGACACCCGTTCGTTTCCGCATTCGGCGATCTGCCAGCTGTTGATGACCGACAGCGCCGGTAATGGCTACGGCGGCACCGGCTTCTACATCGGTAACAACCGCATCCTGACCTGCGCCCATAACCTGCACGGCATGGTCAACGTGACCGTGGTCCCCGGTCAGAACGGCGCGGGCGGCAAGCCATTCGGCCAGACCACGTTACCCAGTTCGGCTTGGCGCATCGCGCCGCGCTACAGCGGTTCGGGTAACTGGGAAAACGACTTGGCAGTCATCGACAACGTGCCGATTGCGGCGCCGAACGGGCAGTGGTTCCAGTTCCTCAACGCGACCCCGTCCGAGCACCTGCCGATCGTGGTGTGCGGCTACTCCGGTGCGTCGCCCGCGGTGCCCGAACTCACTGCTGCGATCGATGGCGACAAGCAGCACCTGCATGGCGGATACGCTGCGTCGCAAAGCAACGGCGAGGTCATCGAGTACCCGATCCTGACCCTGCAGGGCGCCAGCGGCTCGCCGGTGTACCACCTCGACCGCAGCAGCGGCCAACTGCAGGCGCTGATCTGCGCGGTGCACGTCACCGGTGAACCGGCCGCGCAGGGCCTCAATCGTGGCTGCTTCATCACCCCGACCAAGATCGATTGGATCGAAGGCCGCGCGACCAGCTTCGCGCTCGGTGCGCGCACCCATTCGACACGCGCGCTCGGCGACGAAGCGGCGCCCGACTTCCCAGTGGGACTGATTCCGCAGCCCAACAAGGACGCGTGCTGGGCCGCAGCGATGGCGATGCTGCTGTCGTGGCGCCGCGGGGCTTCTACCTCGCCAGAGACCTTGGCCAACGAGGTCGGTGGCTCGCTCGCGAGTTCCTACAACTGGGATCTGCTCGAAGCGGTACGCCTGCGCTACGGCTTCGAGATGATCGCGCAGCCGTCCAACAGAGGCATTTACCACTCGCCGCAGCAGTGGTCCGAATGGCTCAATCGCTTTGGGCCTTTGTGGGTGGTGATCGTCGGCGCGCCGCATGCGGTGGTGATCGCCGGCATCCGCGGCAACCTCGCCGACCCGGCTTCGGTGCAGGTCAAGGTGCTGAACCCCTGGGATACGCGCGTCGCGTTCGACAGCGACCCGATCACGTTCCGCCCAGCCAACAACGGCTATGAGGACTGGCTGTCGTTCAACCAGTTTGCGGCTGACTTCGGCAACATGGCCGAGCCCGACTATGGCAACTGGCGCGTGCTGCATCTGCCTGCTACCGCGGCCGCTGCGCAAGCCTTGAGTAGACACCAGGATCGGTCGGCCGTAACTCCGCGGGTGCGCGCGTTTGACGCCTCGGCGGATTTCACCAGTGGCACCGGCGGCACCGGCGAGCCAGTGGAACCCAGTCGTGTCCCCGGGACGCGCATGAGCGTGGTGCGCGGCAGGGCAGGCACCAATCGTTGGAGCCTCGATCAGCTCGAAGGCCAAAAGGCGCCGGCGGGAGTCGGTTCGGCGGGAAGCCAGTCCGATACTAGCGACGTGAGCGTTGAGCTCGGCGCCTGGCCTGCAAGCGAAGGCGAAGCCGCACCGCTGCCGTTGACCCTGAGCTTCCGCACTGGCGCGCAAGGCTCGGTTGGCGATGTGCAGATCCGTGCGGGCACTCCGGGGGAGTCGGGCCACGGCGTCGAGGTGGTCGCGCGCATTGAGGACGACAATGATGTCGGCAACGTCGCCGCCGTGCGCGTGGCCATCGACTACCGCTTCAACGGTTTCGCCCAGGGCGCGCCCGCAGCACGCATCGAGTTGCGCTTGCTCGGCGACGGCCGCTACGAGCGCGTGAACCGTTGGCTGACAACGACGCAGGCCGCGTGAGGACCGGGCCGTGTACGAGCGCGAACTGCCCAGCAGCTACCCGCCCAGCGGCAGGATATTCCCGCCGGCGGACGGCCGGCCGCGCAATGGAGTCGCGCACACGTTGGCGGACACCGAAGCGGCCGCGGGTAACGGCGCCGCACCGGTAACGTCCACCAAGCCGCCGGCCACCGAGACCATCGCGCGCCGCACCGGCGCGATGGTGAACGAGATCGATTTCCCCGGCTTCGTCGCCCAACTCGTGCATGGCACGTTCGACGCGATCGTCGACGCCTCGATCCGGCAGATGGAAAGCTACTCGAGCCTGGTGTCGGCGGTGGCGAAAACGGTCGACCAGTTCACCGAAGAAAACGTCAGCACCAACCAGGCGCGCGATTGGCTCGCGACCCGCTACCCGGGCGACGTCAAGCTGCTGCTGCCCGATGGCACGCGCAGCGAGCCTGAACTCGCCCCGCAGGTCGAAGGCTTGGAGCCGGCATGGCTGCGCGACTTCGGCGTGGAAGGCGAGGAACTGACCACCGAATTGATCGAACAACGCGTGCTGCCGCAGGTGCGGACCCACATCGGTGCCGAACGCCAGCAGCTGCTTGCGACGATGGTGATGCTCGGCATGAACCGCGTGGCCGTGCGTGACGGCAGCATCAGCGCCAAGGTGATGTTCCGCGCCGCCGCGCGCGATGCGGCTGGCGTGCAATACGCGACCAGCAGCGACCCGAAAGCCGTGGCGAACTGGGGCGAGCGCGGCAGCCAGACGTACAGCGGCCAGACCACGACCATGGTTTCGACCCTGGCGGTCAATGCGCAGAATGAGTCCAACGTACGCGCCGACCTGTTCGGCGAGGTCAAGCTCAACTTCGTCAGCGAAACCCTGCCGCTGGAGCGTCTGGCCGATGCGGCCAAGATCGCGTTGGTGCAGCGCAACTCGCCGGCGATGCGCGCAACGCCCGCGGCAACCGCACCGGCACCGGCAGCGCCGGCACCCACCGTGGGAGACGCGTGATGCTGCGCGAACTCTCGCAAATGCTCGAAGAACTGCACGACGGTCTGCTGGCGATCGAGGCCCGCGGCGGCGTATCGCTCACGCAGATCGACATGACGTTGCCGCTGGCAGTGCGGCCCGTGTTCCGCAATGGCGGCTGCGTGTTGCTCGCCGATGTCGCGCGCAGCCGTGACGTCAACGAGTGGACGGCGTCGCCCTCGAAATTGCGGCTGGCTTGGGGGCTGGGTGATGGTGGTGACTCAGGGCAATCCGCCGACGCATTGCCCTCCGCTCGTCATTCCCGCGAACGCGGGAATCCAGCGCTATTAGCCGCCGACAGAGCAAAGTCACTGGATCCCCGCGTGCGCGGGGATGACGGGCAAAGTTTGAGCCTCCTCGAATCTGCTCGTCAGTTCAGCGGACGCACGAATCCAGCGCCGTTTGCCGCGGACCCGGCAAAGTCACTGGATCCCCGCGTGCGGGAGGATGACGGGCAAAGTTTTGGCATGTACGAATTTGCTCGTCATTCCCGCGAACGCGGGAATCCAGCGCCGTTAGCCGCGGCCCGAGCAAAGTCACTGGATCCCCGCGTGCGCGAGGATGACGAGCAAAGTTTTGGCATGTACGAATCTGCTCGTCATTCCCGCGAACGCGGGAATCCAGCGCCATTAGCCGCTGACCCAGCAATGTCACTGGATCCCCGCCTGCGCGAGGATGACGAGCAAAGTTTTGGCATGTACGAATTTGCTCGTCATTCCCGCGAACGCGGGAATCCAGCGCCGTTAGCCGCGGCCCGAGCAAAGTCACTCGATCCCCGCGTGCGCGGGCATGACGGGCAAAGTTCAGTTGTTCGCCGTAACGACGGGCGAAGCTTGCGCGTCCAGGAAAATTACCCGCCGATGGAGCGCAAGCCATGAGCGCGCAGATGCCATCGTTGCTGCAGGACGCCGGCGTGCCTTTCGACATGTTCATCCAGGCATTGACCGAGCAGCTGGACAAGGCGCAGGCGTCGATGGCGATCAAAGCACGCGTCGGCAAAATGCCGCTGACGTTCGCGGTCAAGGACGTGTCGATCGACCTGCGCGCGTTCGTGCAGATGATCGATGACGACATCTACCTGCGCCCGGCCGGCCCGGGTGAGTCGGAGGCGAGCACGATCAAGCTCGCGCTGACCACGATCACCAAGTCGATGGTCGAGGAGAACGCGGTCGACTTCGCTGCCGAAGACCCGCAGTTCAATCTCAAAGAGGCGCTGGGCGATCGCATCTCCGATACCGAGCAGCGCCAGCTCGAGCGCATCGGCGTGCGCACCATCACTCAGCTCAACGAACTCAAGCGCACTGCCGGCGCCGATGTCATTGCGCGCTTGTCTCGGATGCCGGTGAATCGTCTGCAACAGGCGTTGCTGCAGGCCGCGGCCCCCCGCGTGACGCGGGTCGAGCCACCTACCGCGGACGTCGGTTCCCGCGTGCACATGAGCGCGCCAGGCTTGCGTGCAGGTCGCCTGCCGATAGTGCGAGCGGCGGGCACGGCGGTGCCGGTGATCGCCGCCGAGGACGGGCAGCTGGTGCTCGCGCCATTGGCGATGCAGCTCGGCTGCGAGGCGGATGTCGATTTCGGCGATGGCGAGATTGCGCGCGTGCAACTCAGCGAAGGCCGTCTGGGCCGCTGGAGCACGGTATGAGCACGGCAATGCAGCATTCTCAAACGCGCGACGTCCCAGGCCGCCTGCTGGTGACCCTCAGGCTCGGCGAGGTGCCCGAACACGTGCCCGGCCTGCGCGCATGCATGCAATACGGCACACCTATCGCCGAGCATGTCGATGGCGGCGTGATCGACCGCCTGCTGCGCCACCACGGCGGTGCGTTCCGGGTAGTGCGTCTGCATAGCGCGCGCACGCCGCGCAGCGAGCGGCGAGTGGTGGGTGCGCGGCGTTTCGATGATGTCGAGCAGATCAGTGGCGTCGCGCGCGTGCTGCGCGTGCAGATTCGCGATGCGGCGGGCATGCCGGCGCTGCTGCAGGCCCTTGCGGAATTGCCGACGGTGGAACGTGTCGGTCCCGACCACCTATGTCACGCCCCGTTCGACGCGCCGGTGTCGAACGGCGGCGACCCGAAGGCCACGTCGGCCTGGTGGGCGCGTAATGCGATTCGTTTGCCGCAGGCCCTGGATTCTGAGCCGGGCGATCCCGCGGTGGTGATCGGCCTGGCCGACACCGGCGTGGCGATCGAGCACGAGGAACTCAGCGCACGGCTACGTGCCGGTTTCGACAGCGTCGATCTCGACCCGGCGACCGTCGGCGGCCTCACCCTGGTCGGCGACTATCGCCAGCGCGGGCAACGTCCACAGGACGAGGTCGGCCATGGCAGCGGCTGCGCCGGCATCCTGCTCGCTCGCGGCCGCGAAATGCCACCCGGCGCCGCCGGTGCGTGCGGGCTGACGCCGGTGCGCGTGCTCGGCGCGGCGCTCGGTCCTGGCGACAAGCGCATCGGCGTCGGCGCGCTGGACAACATCGACGCGGGCATGAAGCGCCTGATCGATCTGGGCGTGCGGGTTATCAACATGAGTTTCGGCACGCCCGAGTCCGCACTCGCCGCCGATGCCCCAAAACCGCACGAAGAGATCATTCGCTACGCGCTTGCGCGCGGCGTGATTCTCGTCGCTGCCAGTGGCAACTCCGGCTTGACCGAGCGCTATTACCCGGCGGCGCACGATGACGTGATCGCGATCGGCGCGATTGACCACCATCTGCGTCCGGCCAGTTTCAGCACGCGTGGTGAACACGTCGCGCTGTGCGCGCCGGGCCGCGACATCCTTACGTGCGGCCTGCGTGGCTACCAGCACGCGACCGGCACTAGTTTTGCCGCGCCGTTCGCTGCTGCGGTGTGCGCGTTGCTTGCATCGCGCGCGCAGCGGCGGGCGTGGCCGCTGACCAGCGCCGACGCCCGCGAGATCCTGATCGCCAGCGCACGACCATTCGCCACGGCCGGCGTCAGCGGCTGCGGCCACGGTGTGCTCGATGCGATGGCTGCACTACACGCGCTTGATGCGCGTATCGACGAACAGATTCGCGCAGAGGGCGACGACACCGGCGCCCACCACGCTACCCCGCACGGCCCCACGACGGCGATGGCCGTCATGGCTCGATGAGCACCGCTGCCTAGGAGATCGCCATGGCGACCAAAGCCACCACCCGCAAACCCCGCAAGAAAGCGGGCGCCAAGGCAGCGAAGCCTCATGCCGCCGCGTCCAAGCGCGCTTCGGCGCCACCCAAACTTCGAGTGCCCAAGTCTACGACGGGTCGCTCGGAGGCGACGGGTTCCTTTCGTTCCACCAATACCCCCGGCCCGCCCGGCGCTGCACCCGCTGCCGCCTCATCCACTTCCAACACTGCGAGAGATAAAGCCATGAACCGCATCCTTCTGGTCGATCTGGGCGAGCGCGAGCTGAAGAAGCGCCAGGAGCTGCGCGCCCGCCGCCAAGTTCTAGAAACCATGGACACCACCGCCGAGACCAGCGGTGGCCTCAGCAGCAGCCAGCTGCGCGAGCTCGAGAACATCGTCGAGCAACTAAGCAGCGACGCGGCAATCGATCCGTTCTATCGGTTGGTCGCTGCCACCCACCAGCAGAAGAGCTGGGAGGCGTTACAGAAGGACAACGACTTTGTCCACGAGTACGGCCTGCTGGGTTCGCAGCGCATGAGCAACAATGCGGTCGGCAAGTTGCAAAGCAATGAGCGGGAAATCGCAGCGATCTGCGGCTTGCTGCAGATCGAGGGGTTCACCGATGCCAGCCGGCGCGGCTTCGTCCAGCGCATCAGTACTGCGCAAGGCGAGTATCGCGAAAATCGCGCGCTGTTCGACGCCGCCTTCGAAGAGCTCAGCGGTCGCTACAACGTCACCTTGAAGTCGCAGATCGACGCCGGACTGATCGACGCCGACATCATTGGTTGCGTCCATCCCAACGACAATCCGAAGGATCGTCGCCACCGCGAGGCCAACAGCGGAGACGTGCGGTTCGAGCCCAGCGGGGACGAGATCGTCAGCGCGCTCAGCGCCCGCAACGTGGCTGCGGTGGTACGGCGGCTCGCGCGTAACGGCACCAGCGCCAACGACGCCTGGCTCGCCAGCCGCATCCAGAACACCTACGACATGCAGACCGGTGTGGTCGAAGGTGCGCCGCCATCGGCGATGGAGATCATGTTGCCCGATCTGGAAGCGGCGACCGATGTCGAGATCATCAAGGAGAACCTCGACGGCGCGCAGGCGATTGGTTTCGCCAGCAGCTGCGAGGACATGAACATGCCGCAGGTGGTCGAGCGCATCGTCGAGCTGTTCCGCCAGGGGCTGCTACCGCTCGGACGCGGCAAGGCCGGCGACTACCTGTTCAATTACTACAAGAAAGCCGGCGAGCGCATGACCGAGGGCGAGCGCCGCGATCTGTACATGCGCGTACTCGGCACCCCGGGCGGCGACGCGAGCGGTACCCAACCCAATCGCGAGTTCAAGGAGCTGTGGCTGCGCTTCGTCTCGGCGGTGTCCGCATTCGGGCGGCAGCTCAGCGTCGACCGCATGCTGCGCAGCAACGTGCCCGTCGCGGTGTCGCAGGAGCAGGTGCGCAAGGCGGGCCGCGACCTGGCCGCGAACCTGTCGTTGCATTGCTACGGCATCGCCTACTTCGCAGCGACCGAACTGCAGCAGATGATCCTCGAGTTCCGGGACCTGCTCAGCGATCCGGAGATCCGCGGCTGCTTCGGCGCGCGCGACATGTGGCAGGTGATCGATCAGGTCAACGCCAATTACCTTGGCGGCCCGCGCAACACCCATCGCTATCGCACCCAGGCGCGTTCGTTTGCCGTGATCGTGCGCTGGCTGGCCAACAACCGCGAACGTCTGGGCAGCAGCTATGGCGAAGTGATCTCGGTCAGCGCGCTGACCAACCCGCAGTTGCGCGGCAGCGACCAGCCGACCATCAGCCCGACCGACTGGGACCTGGTGCAGGCCAGCGAGCAATGGTTGGCGGTGAGTGGCGTGCAGGAAAACAGCATCGAGCACTACGCGCAGTCGAACGAGTCGCCATTGATAACTAGCAAGCCAATCGGGATGCCGCAAATGGCTCGCGACGTGCTCGACCAGGCCGGCATCAGCCTGCCGAACATGTAAGCGGCGGCCCTAATGGCGCTCCCAAGGAGAACTGTCATGCGTGTGGAAACCAACGCCAAGCCGGTGTCAAACCTGGTACGGCAGTCCCTGACCGCGGCGTCGCAAGCCTTGGGTACACGCGATCCGTGGCCCTACGTCGACGACCTGATGCAGCGCACGTTCTACCTGCCCGACGACGACACCTCGTACGCGCGCAATTCGCTTGCACCCGGCGCGGTGCCGTACGAGCCGTCGTTCTCGGAAAACGAGCCGAACATCCTGCGCTTCACCATCCAGCCGCTCGGGCCTGATGCATCGCCGGTCTCGCGCCGAGACGAGGCCACGCGCGAAGTACGCCGGCTGGTGTCGCCGTTGTTCGGACGTGAGGCACTGCGCTGGTTCGACTCGCGCAGCGAGGAATGGCGCGGCTTCGGCGGCCTGAGCTGGATGAATTACGGCGCATGGTTCGGCAGCGCGTTCGACGAGGACGGCCTATACGCAGCGAAGATCTACTACGAGCTGCTGCCGACCCAGATCGATGCGCTGTCGCCGGGCCTGGCGCAGCTCACGCGGCAGGTGATGGCGGAGATGCCAAGCTTGATGCCGATCTTTACCTCGATCGGCTGCAAGCGCGACACCGGCAGCCAACGCGTCACGTTCCTGCACCGCGGCCCGATGGCGGTGTCCGCGCTGGGCCCGCTGATGAACCGGCTCGGCATCGGCCACCAGCTACCCAGTCTGATGCGCGTCGTCGGCGTCGCGCTGGGTGGTCGTTTCGAGTTGCCCGCGGGCGGTGTGCTGCTCGGTGTGCGCGAGACCCTGGCGGGCCCGGAGCTCAAGCTCGAAATCCTGCTGGCGGCGATCCCCGACCTGCCTGCGCGTTTCCTCGACCTGCTCAAGCTAGGTCTGGCGGAGCGGCCACGCCAACTTGCCGCGCTGACGCGGTGGCTGGAGGCATTCGGGATGGAGGACGCGGGCGACCAGGGCCACTTCTCGGTGCTCAGCATCCGGGTGACGCCGACGTCGGCGGCGCGCATCAGCCTGTACGTGCGGCCGATCGAATTCGAGATGCGCGAAGCGATCGAGGAGGCGCGTGGTTTGCAGTGAGTTCAACCACGCGGAGCAGTACGAGATCCAACATCGACAACGGAGCAGGCCATGTCCACCATCTTTCCCCGAACCGCGGTAAGCGCCGCCCGGCCGCCTGCGCCGACGGTCAGTAAAGAAACCCATGATGCGGCGCGTCTGGCGGTACGCACGCTGCTGGAACAGACCGAAGCCTTCCCTCAGCTGGCGCCGGAAAAACGCGAAGCGCTGGCGCAGGGGCTCGTGCAGATCAGCAGCTTCCTTGCCGAACCCGGACAAAAGCTCAGGCCCAGCCAGCACAGCCCGCAGGTGCTTGCGCTGGCGCGCGAGGGCATCGTGCAGCAGGGCAACAACACCGACAGCGAAGGCAAGTTCATTGCGCAAGGCGCGCGCGAAGGCGCGGCGGTTGCGGGTGCCCTGTTGGAGGCAGTGAGCTTCCCGGACTTCTGCGCCGGGCTGATCAATGGCGTGTTCCATTCAATCGTGCAGAGCTCGATCGAGCAGATGGAGGCTTACGGCAAGTTGATCGCAGACGTGTCCAAGAGCCTCAACCAGTTCCGGGACGACAACACCACCCAGAACCAGGGGCGCGACCATCTGGTCGAGCAGTTCCCCGACATGTTCCAGCTGAGCATGGACACGGGCGCATTCGGTGGCGGTTTCGGCGACGAGAACGCGGCGCCGCCCGGGCCCCGGGTCACTGTGCGCGAGGGCGTCGACGAGCGCGCCGCGGTCGCGCGCATCAACGAGTCGTTGCCGTTGGACAGACCCATCGAGCGCCTCGACGATGAACTGGTCGAGGCCTTGCTGGTACCGGCGGCTCGGACCCAACTCGCCACCGGTCGCCAGCAAATGCTGGCGACGATGGTGATGCTCGGCATTAATCGGATCGTAGTGACCGACGGCAAGATATCGGCCAAGGTGATGTACGACTTCCAGGCGCGCGACAACATGCAGTTCCGCAAGAGCGCGCAGAAGTTCGACTATGGCGACCAGTATGCAACCACGTCGTCGGGCGATTACGAAAGCAACTCAGAAGGTGGCGAGCGCAGCAGTTCGTACAGCAAGGACGCCGGCTACCAGAGCAGCAATCGCGACGCCAGCTACTACTCCAAGGGCACCTACAAGACCACTGCGCAGCCGGTGCTCAAGATGGCGTCTGCCTCGCAGACCTCGGTCGATGCCAGCCTGCAGACCAAGGCCAGTCTTGCCGGCACGATGGAGGTCAACTTCAAGAGCGACTTCCTGCCACTGGAGAAGATGGCCAATCCCGAATCGATCGCCGCGATCCAGATGAATGCACAGCCAGGCATGGTTAAGACGCTGGCCGGACGTCCGCCCGCACCGCCACGCAGCGCCACGGCGACGCCGCCTGCTACGCCCGCGCCGGCCGCTTGATCGCCGCTGTTACCTGATTCGCCGGAGCCCGTCATGGTCGCCATTGCGCAACCCCTCCCAAGCACCGAACCGAGCTGGCTGGACGACGACACCCTACGCACGGTGCGTCCGATGGTGCGGCAGATGCTGCAATCATCCACGGGCTTCCAAGCATTGCCGGCGGCGCAGCAATTAGAGATTGCCCGCAACATGGTCCGCGTCGCGTCCTACATGGCCAATCCGCAGGGCTTGGCCAAGCAGGAACTCACGCCCGGCGGCGGTGTACTGGCCAAAGGGCCGGCCGATCCGCTCACGCCGGTACGCGCGCTGGCCGGTGCGGTCGACCAGGCCAAAGGCAAGGCGTCGGAAAAGATCGGCACGTTCGCCGGCAGCGATTTCCGCGCGGGGTCGGTCGAGCAGGGCGCGGACAACTTCAAGAAGTACATCGGGTCGGTGGATTTTCCGGCCTTCGTCGGTGGGCTGATCCAGAATGTGTTCCAGGCCATCGTCAACGCCTCGATCCAGCAGATGAATGCCTATGGGGAGCTGCTGAAGTCGGTGGCGCAGACGGTCGACCAGTTCGCCCAGGACAACATCAGCCTCAACAATGCCCGCGACTGGCTGGTCGACAAGTTCCCGGGTGCGCTGAGCATCGATACCAGCGATGAGAGCGGTCCGCGCCTTGCTGCCATCGGGGATGATCCCGATGCCGTGACCACACAGGCGAGCCAGGAGATGCAGCTGGCCGATCCCATCACCGATTTGTCCGATTCGGAGCAGGAGGGGCGCCTTGTACAAGCCGCGCGCCTGCAGATGGCGCGCAGTCGCCAGCAGCTGCTGTCGTCGATGGTGATCCTGGGCATCAACCGCATTGTCGTGACTGACGGTTCGATCAACGCCAAGGTCGTCTTCGACTTCCGCGCCTCCGACACCGCCAAGCGCGACGCCGGCGCGTCGCTGTACGACCGCCAATCGAGCTACAACCGCAACGACAGCGCTGCCGGCGCGCATTTCGGCTGGGGCGCTGCAGGCAGCGCCAACACCAATATCCAGTCGCACATGACGACTGTGGGTTCGGCGGTAAATGAGGAGTCCGAATCCAAGCAGGAAATGAAGGCCAAGCTGTCCGGCGAGGTCCGGGTCAATTTCAAGTCCGATTACTTCCCGATGGAGAAGCTCGCCTCGCCCGGCATGATCGCGGCGATCCAGGGCAATTCCACGCCGGTCGACCCGAACGCGAAACCGCAGGCGCGTGGCGCCGCGGCCGCGCCTGCCTGAGCCCGCGCCCGCCATGCGCCCTGCGCCGCCGCCCCGAAACGTCCATCCCCCGCAGCACGCGCACACCCCGCTGCTGCAGGCCATTGCTACTGCGTTGGCAACATTGGATCGGCGCGACGCCGCGCTGTCGCTCGCGCTGGCCGAGCTGGGCGAGATCGATCTGCCGGCTGGCGCGCCGCGTCCGGAAGATGCCGCGCAACTGCAGGCCGCTGGACCGCTGTATTTCGCCAGCGAACTGGAGTCCGCCGGGTTGTTGCCGACCTCGGAACAGATCGCCGGGCTGTTCGCCAGTGGTGCGATCAACCAGCCGCTGGGCCCGACGGCGCAGCTGCTGCACGCGTTCTGGCGCGGTCGTCGCGAACGCCTCGACGGCAACGAACGCAGCGCGCTGTTCGCGCGAGTGATCGAGGCGCCACATTTCGATCGGCTGATGGCGACGCTGTGTTCGGCGATCGTCGCGCAAGCGTCCCTCACCGGACTGCGTGAGCAAGTGGCGCTGGCCGAAGCCGCACAGAGCCTCGGCGAGTTTCTCAGCCAGCGTGTGGATTCAATGGCCTCGCTCGCCGTACGCGACATCGTCGACCACATCAACGCGGCGCTGGGTTTCTTGCGCGACCGCTTGCTTCAGACCGCGTTCGGCGTGCGCTCGCTGTGGGAGTTGGTCGCGGTGTCCGGCGCTGCACAAGGCCAGACCGCAACGTCGGTCCAGCGGCACGTTGATCGGGGGCGTGCGGGGCAGGCGGTGCTGACGTGGCTGGCGGCGCACTACACCGAGGCGGCCCCGAGGCTGGACGGTACGGAGCCAGCCGACGTCGAGGTGATCGGTGCCGCGACGCGTTGGCTCAGCGGACGCATGGCGCAGCCGGCTTACCTGCCTGCAACGGCCCCGGCCATTTCGGCAGCGGCCTGACATGAGCGCGGCGGTTCAAACCGTTGCGCCTGTCGGACCCACGTCGACACCGCCGCCGTGGATCCGTAGTGCCGTACGCGACGTGCTGGAAAACGCGCCGAATTACCGCTCGCTGGGTCCGCAGGAGCGCCTTTCGCTGGCGCAGTCGATGGTCAAAGTGTCCACCTTGGCCGCCGAATTGATTGCCGAAGAAGGCGACGCGCAGGACGAGATCGAGGCGCGACAGCATCCCCCGCGACGGGCACCGCTGGCGCGCGCACAGGAGCAACCCGATTTCGCCGCGTCGGCCGACCGCGTCGCGAGCACCACGCGCAACGTGCTCCAGGCGGTGTCGTTTCCGCGCTTCGTCACGGACCTGGTCAACGGGGTGTTTCGCGCAATGCTCGACTCCAGCCAGCAGCAGATGCAGATGTACGTGCAACTGCTCAATAGCGTGTCGGCGTCGGCGGCAGGATTCGAGCAAAGCCAATTCAGCCTGCCGCAGATGCGGCAATGGGTCGCCGACCACTTTCCAGAGGCGATCGAGTACGACCTGCCGGAACTCGACCCCGGCGAGGAGCCTGATCCCGAGGAGATCGCCGACATCCGCCTGCGTTTGAAGGGTGGGGCGTCGATGCCCAATGCGGAAGTGATCCGCGCCACGCTTGGCATGGAACCTACCGAAGCGGTGGACGCGAGCAACCCCGAACAACTGGTACCCCTGGCGCGACGCTACATCGCCCGCCAACGCCAGCAGATGCTAGCCACGATGGTGATGCTGGGCATGCATCGCATCGTGATCGACAGCGGACGCATCAATGCCTCGATGCGTTTCCATGTCGATACCCGCAGTGCAGCCAACGAAGATCGTGGCAGCCAGCTGAGCGTGCAGAACCGGATCAGGGCGGCCGGCAGTTTCGGCGTAGGCGCGTGGGGCGCGAGTGCCGAGGTGGAGAGCAACATCGGCTATGTGTCTACCCAACGGTCGCAGACCACGGAAGAGTTGAACACCGACCTGGAACTCAACTCGTCGGTCGAGCTGAACTTCCGCAGCGACTACTTGCCGTTGAATCAGATGGCCGCGCAGACGCAGGCCGACCGGATCCGTAGCACCTCGATCAATCCAGCCGCGACGCCTGACCCGAATGCCGCGCAGGCCGCGCGCACCTCGGCGCAAGTGCAGGCGGAAGCCCAACGCCGCACTGACGTCAACGCTACCCTCGCTGCGGCCCGCAGTCCGCCCGCGCCGAGCCCGCCGTTGGCGACACCCCGGCCGTCGACTACAACAACGACTACCCCCGCAACGCCTGCGCCAACAACCACGCCAGCGCCAACTACGCCCGCCTCAACAACTCCAACAACACCCGCTCCAACAACGCCCGCTCCAACAACACCAGCGCCAACAACACCAGCTCCAACAACACCAGCTCCAACAACGCCGGCTCCAACAACGCCGGCTCCAACAACATCGGCCCCAACCACTCCAGCCCCAACAACGCCAGCTTCAACTACTCCAGCCCCAATAACTCCAACTTCAACAACACCAACGCCCGCTCCGCTGCGCCGCTAGCTGGCGCGCATTTAAAGCGCTATCCATAAGCAGGGCGATTCAGTTCCGAAAGGGGTACGTTGGCCTGCGACGCGCTACGTGATCTGGTCGAGAGGGGTTGTGGTGCCGCTCAGCTCGCGGCGGGTTCGGGTGATACGGCGTAGCTAACGTGCTTGGTCGATCAAGCGCAAATAGTCTGGCCGGCCACGTAGCGCATGACATGCCGAGCTCCGCAGGAGCACGACAGTGGCTTTTTTCCCGTCGACGCCAAGCGCGACGGGCGAGGCTCGATCCGCAGGGCGCTGGCAAGCATGAGGATGGATCACGGCGCAGCGACGACCTGGATATGGTGTTCCCCGACGGTGACCGTCTGGCCCGCGCGGATCTTGCAGGTCTTGCGCAGCTCCTCAATGCCGTCGACCTGCACCAGCCCGTCGGCCACCATCATCTTCGCGATGCCGCCGCTCGGCGCGAGGCCGGTCGCCTTGAGCAGCGCATCGAGGGTGATGTACTCGCCGCGCAATGGGAAGTCGACGAGCGTCATGCGGCGGCTTCCAAACCGAATTCCTTCGCGAGCAGCGCGTACGAGGTGCGGCGCACCGCCGGGTCGTGCGCCCAGGTGTTGACGACGATCTCGTCGAGTTCGAG
>JAYSZI010000022.1:0-27557 GCA_043738095.1 Lysobacter sp. | reverse complement strand
GGCAGTTGCCGCAGGCGGCGCTGCTGGCGTGGTTCGAATCGCGCCAGGACGCGCTCGATGGTTTCCTCGGCGCGGGTTACGCGCTGCACGTGGTCGCGACCGTCGCGGTGATGGCCGATGCGCGCGATCTGCAAAAAGCCGTCGGCAACGGCGATGGCGCCTGGTTCGCTGCGAGTGATCAGCACGGCCGCGGCCAGCTGAAGGGAATGGAAGGCAACGCAGTAGCGCTGATCGACATGCAACAGTTCGTGCCGACGGTGTACCTGTACGACAACTTCCCCGGCGGCGTGGGCTTGAGCGAACCGTTATGGACGCGGCAGCAGGAACTGGTGCAGCGCGCTGTGGAACTGGTCGCGCGATGCGATTGCCGATCCGGCTGCCCGGCGTGCGTGGGGCCGGTGCTGGCGGTCGATGAAGGCAAGGACGCGGTGACCACGAAGGCGCTGGCCCGGCGCGTGCTGGCGTTGCTGATGGCGCCCGATGCCACGGCAGAAGCGGCGCGCGTATGAGCGTGACGTTGGAGAAGCTCAGGGCGCTGCGATCGCAAGCCGGTCTGACCGAAGCGATCGCGCGGGTTGAAGCCGGGAGCACTGCGGTTCCGCGGCTCTCCCAGGCGGCAGGCGCGGCCGGGGACGGACCGCTTGTGCGTTTGGCGCAGGTCCCGGCAATTGACGTAGCGCCGTTCGAATCGCGGCGGAATCGACGCGATAGCGTCGCCAATGAAGTCAATCGGGACGACGTGCAACCCTTCCCCAGCGCCAATACGCCGCACGCGCAAAGCCAGGGAGCAACCCCAACGGACCCAGATGCGATCGCATCGTTACGGCGTTTGCTCAGCGGGCGCGAGCGCAGGCCCGCCGTCGAGGTGCCGCGCACCCCCATCGACCGCTCCCTGCCCGGCGAGGAAATCGCGCCGGGCCTGCGCCTGATCGCAACCCATCTGCCCTTTCCCGCCCCCGCTGCCGCGCTATCGCTGGCGTTCGCCAAACGCGACGGCGAGTCCGTCGATCCGCGCGCGCTGCTGTTCTTCGACACCGAAACCACGGGCCTGGCCGGCGGCACCGGCACGCGCGCGTTCATGATCGGCGCGGCCGACTGGCATCGCGATCCCATCCGCGGCGACGGCCTGCGCATCCGCCAGTTGCTGATCACCACCCTCGCAGCCGAGCCGGCCATGCTGCGCACGTTTGCGGGCTGGCTGACGCCGGGCACCGTGCTGTCGAGCTACAACGGTCGCTGCTACGACTCGCCGCTGCTGAAGACGCGTTACCGACTCGCGCGGCTCGGCGATCCGATCACGCCGCTGGATCACGTGGACCTGCTGTTCCCGACACGGCGGCGCTATCGCGGGGTATGGGAGAACTGCCGATTGGCGACGATCGAACGCGAACTGCTGCAGATCGTCCGCGAGGACGACCTGCCCGGTTCGGAAGCACCGGCGGCATGGCGGTCGTTTCTGCGCGGCGGCTCATCGCGCAACGTGTGCAGGGTCGCCGCCCACAATCACCAGGACGTGGTCACCTTGGCGCGGCTGATGACCCGACTGGTCGCGGCGCAGGCCGAGCAGGCCGAGCAGGCCGAGCAGGCTTGCAAGCCTTGCAAGCCTTGCAAGCCTTGCAAGCCTCGCAAGCCTCGCAAGCCTCGCAAGCCAGTGCCGCGGTCTTTACATGACGCACACAACCCCGCCCGCAGGCTGCCATCACACCGACCGGAGTATCGCCATGGCTGACCAGCGCGACGCTTGTCCCGAGCGCAGGCACACCGAAGGATCCGACCAGCGCGCCAAAGAGGCGGCTCCGGTCCTGCTGCCTATGATCGTGCTGCTGCTGTCGATGGGCGCGTGCGCCACGTTGCCACCGGAAGGTCCGCCGACGCCGATAAGCGGGTGCAATGCCGATGGCGCGCGTTGGGCCATCGGTCGTGAGCCGGGTGGCGACGTGGTCGAACGCGCCCGCGTCGAAAGCGGCAGCGCAACGGTGCGGGTGATTCGCCCCGGTGACGCGGTGACCAAGGATCTTCGCGGCGACCGCCTCAACATCAATGTCAACGCGCGCAATGCCATCGATGGCGTGAGTTGCGGATAACGCCATGTTTCGATGGCATGGCGGCGTAGTTGATGGTGTCCATGAGCACGGTGCGCTGCCTCCTGGGTCATTGGGTGCCGCAGTCGCAACACTCGCATCTGCGCATTCTGCTGTCGGTACCTTTTTTCGAGCCATTCAGGAGTTACTCCATGCGCCAACCCGCCTTCTTCCTCACTCTCGCGCTGGGCGCCATGACGCTGTCCGCCTGCACCACGGCCGCTCCGCCGATGTCTGATCCCACACCGCCGCAGTCCGCGAGTTGCAACGCCGAAGCGGCCAAGCCTGCAGCGATTGGCAAAGTCGCCACCGCCGAGGCTGTCGAGCGGGCACGCAATGATGCCGGGGCACGCATGGCACGGGTGATCAAGCCGGGCCAGATGGTGACCATGGAGTTCATCGAGGGCCGCCTCAATATCGACGTCGATGCGCGCAATGTCATTACCCACGTGCGGTGTGGTTGAGATGAGCGCCGTGCACGAGTCCGACCCGCAAGCACGCCACTGGCCATCCCTGCGCACATCCACGACGCCGCCCACTGCGAAGGCGAAGTCCCATGCGGCGTGGAGTGCTGCGCGCGCCGCGTATGAACGCAATACCCGTCGCCCCCGGTCCCGCGCCGGCGATGCTTCCTCGCCGGCTCCGATTGGCCGCTGCGCGCACACGGACTAGAGGCCGGGTGCCGTAGACAGCACCCTCGGCATGCGCCGCCTCGGGCTATTGCTCGCCGTCGTATTGATTGGCCTCTGGGCGTGGACCCAGCAGCCGCGCCGCGACGTGCCTGGCCACGCATCCCAGACCGCCGCCGCCGCGCCCGCGGATGGCCCGGCGTCCGCCACGGCGACGCGCCCGACCAACACACCGGCAAGCCCAGCTTCGCGCTATCCCGGCTTCCTGCCCCGCGAAGCACACGCGGTGCTGGACACGCTCGCCCGCGGTGGGCCGTACGCCTATCGCCAGGACGGCAACGTGTTCGAAAACCGCGAGCGTCGGCTGCCGAGGCAACCGCGCGGCTACTATCGCGAGTACACCGTGCCCACGCCGGGCTCGCCCGACCGCGGCCCGCGTCGGATCGTCGCCGGCGGCGGTGTGCCCGGCAGCCGTCCCCCGCTCGACTACTGGTACAGCGCCGACCACTACCGCAGCTTCCGCCAGTTCGAGCTCTCCGGGGCGTCGCCATGAGTGCGGTCGATCTGCTCGCGACGTTGGCGGACCCGAGCCAAGCGGGCGCGTTCTTCTTCGACGCGTGCGACAGCGCGGCGATGGACGAGGCGGCCCACACGCTCGGTTACGAGGTGATCCGGGTCGATCTGGCCGGTTGCCGCGACAAGGCCCGCGCGCTGGAGTTGATCGCCGAGGCGCTGCGGTTCCCGGATTGGGTCGGCGACAACTGGGACGCGCTCGCCGACGCGATCAATGACCTGTCGTGGCTTCCCGCGAACGGTTATTTGTTGCTGCTCGAACACACCAGCGTCTGGCGCGCGCACGCGGGTGCGGAGTTCGATGTGCTGCTCGACATCCTCAATGCGGCCGCCACGCCGTGGGCCGAGCAGGACACCGCGTTCTGGGCGTTGTTGCCTCTACCGGCCGAGGAGCTGGCGGCGCTGACGTCGTGAGGGCCTGGTGGGGACACGGCCGGTGATCCAGCCGCCCTACCGCACCGATGCACTCCAGGTGTGGGCGCTACGCGTGGGCGGGCGCTGTGCAAAGTTTGCTCAACTGTTGATTCCACAACAAGAACAGATTTCCGCTATCCACCCGCGTGGACTACACCACGCTGACCCCGGCATGCCAGCACGCGCACCCATTCACCTAGCTCACGCGCGGTCGTCGATGCCTGTCACGCCCGCTTGTTTAGCGCAGTGTGCGCAGCAGTAGAACGTGCCGTCGTGTTCGGCGCCGTGGCCGACGATCTTGCATCCGCAGTGCGCGCAGGTCGGCGCCAGCGCATGAATCGCGCACTCGAACGAATCGAACGTACCCGAACCGTTCGCGGTCGTGACAGTGAACGCTTTGTCGTAATCGTTGCCGCAAACATCGCACTTGGCCATGAGACACCCCGGAGGCTGATGGAAGCTGGAGTGTCGCGCGCGCATGCGTCACGCCGAGTGAAAAATCAGCTTGCGGCGCGCTTGCGCGTGCGTCGGGCCGGAGCCGCGGCACGCGCGGCGTCGCGCTGGGTCTGCTTAAGGAACTTCAGTAGCGCCTGTTCCCATTGCCGCTCGCCGCGGGCGGTTGCGGCGGCGCGCTGCACCCGGCCGTCGCGCCAGCCCTCGAGCACGACGGGCGCGATGTAGGCCTTGCGGCACACCGCCGGCGTATTGCCGAGCCCGTGGGCGACCTCGTCGATCACCTGGTTCTGCAATGTCACCAGGGCGCGTTCGCTGGGCGCCGCGCCGCTGTCGTCTATCGGCAGCGGCATCACCGCGAGGCGATGGAATGCCGCGAGCGTGCCACCCCAGGTGCGGAAATCCTTGGCGGTGAACGCCTCGCCCATCACCTCGCGCAGGTAGTCGTTGAGTTGGCCTGAATCCACCGGCTGCACCGCCCCGGCGTCGTCGCGGTATTGGAACAGCGCTTGTCCCGGCAGCTGCTGGCAGTGGCGTATCAGCTTGGTCAAACGGACGTCATCGAGCACCACGTCGTGCTCAAGTCCGCCCTTGCCGCGGAACTGGAAGCGCGCGCGTCCGCCCTTGACGAATGCGACATGGCGATTGCGCAGCGTCGTCAACCCATACGAACGATTGTTGCGCGCGTACTCGCGATTGCCGACGCGCACCAACGTTTCCGCCATCACCGCCACCACGATCGCGAGCACCTTCGCGCGAGGAAAGCCGGGCAACGCGAGGTCACGACGCAGGTTGCGACGCAAGCGCGGCAGCGCCTCGCCGAACGCGATGATGCGATCGAATTTGCCCTCGCCGCGCAGCTGCTGCCATAGCCGGTGGTAGCGATACTGCTTGCGCCCGCGCGCATCGCGGCCGGTGGCCTGCAGGTGGCCGTCGGCGCGACGGCAGATCCACACATCGACGTAGGCTGGCGGAACGGCCAAGGCGCGAATGCGCGCGAGCGTATCGGCGTCGTGCACGAGTTTGCCGCTGGGTTCGTGGTAGCTGAAACCTTCGCCGGCGCGACGGCGGCGAATGCCCGAGTCAAGGTCGCTGACATACACCAGGCCGCTGTCGGCGGCGGCCTGTTGGTTGGCATCCGTGGTGGTGTCACCGGTGCGTGGCATCGGCCGAGCATCCCCACGGCGGCGTCAAGGTGGTGGCAAACCCGCCACGGATAGCGCGGAAGCCCTGTGGATCGCGCCAGCGCCGGGCTCTGCCGGCGCCCCATCGCCCTGTCCGGTGCGCGTCGCATGTCGAGGCCCGGGGGGCGCCTACGCCGCACGTCACCGCCAGCGGTCAATCGGCGAGCGCGGCGGCAGCCTGCGGCGTCAACGCCGGTGCGCGCGCGTAACGCCAGGCAATCAACACCGCGCTGACCAGCAACACCGCCGCGATCAGGAACGGCGCGCCCGGCAGATGCATCGGTGCGTGCTTACCAATGAACAGGCCAAAGCTGCCCGCAAACAGTGCGGGGCCGATAATGCCCGCGAGGCTCACCAGACTCATCAACGCCCCCTGGATGCGCCCCTGCACGTCGGCGCCGACTTGTCGCGTGATCAACGCCTGCGTCGCCGGCGATGCCAGGGCCCACAACGCACTGATCGGAATGCCAACCAGGAACACCCAGCCGACGTCAGCGAACCCATAGATCACGAAGCCCACCGCGCCGCAGCTCAATCCAAACAGCAGGGTGCGGCGCTCGCCGAGGTGCTTCACCACTCGCCCGACCAACCCGACATTGACGATCACGCTGCAGACCCCGACCGCAGCCAATACCCAGCCCACCTCGCGCGGGCCCCAGCGGTACTGGTAGTCGGCGAACAGCACGAAGATGCTTGGGTACACGTAATGCGCGAGGTTGGCGATAAACACGACCGCTGCCAGCCCGAACACCTGCGGATAACGCTTGAGCAGCACCAGCGAACCGAGCGGGTTCGCGTGCGACCAGTCGAACGTTGCCGAGCGTTGCTGCTTCGGCAACGATTCTGGCAGCACAAACAGGCCGTAGCAGAAGTTCAGCAGCGCCAGTCCGGCGGCAAACCAGAACGGCAGGCGCAGATCGATCGCGCCGAGCCAGCCACCGAGCAACGGCCCGACGATGAAGCCCAGCCCGAACGCCGCGCCAATCATGCCGTAGGCCTTCGCGCGATTCTCCGGCGCGGTGACGTCGGCGACATACGCATTGGCGGTGGTGAAACTGGCCGACGTAATGCCGGAAATGATGCGACCGACCAGCAGCCACGGCAGCGAACTGGCCAACGCCATGAAAATGAAATCCAGCCCAAGGCCAAGGCACGACAGCAGGATCACCGGGCGCCGGCCGTGGCGGTCCGACAATGCACCCTGGATCGGCGAGGTCACGAACTGGATCACCGCGAACACCGTCCCAAAGATGCCGACCCAGTACGCAGCGAACGCGGTATCGCCGCCGACGAAGTCTTCGATGAGGTGCGGCAACACCGGGATGATCAGACCGAATGCGAGCACGTCGATCAACACGGTGACAAAGATGAAGGCCAGCGCGGCGGTACGCACGCGCGGAGCGGTCGGTTCAAGCACGGGACACATCGCCTAACAAAAAAGCCGAGCCGCGGCGCGGCTTCGGCTGGGGTAAATGCTCAGGCCGCCGCGAAGACGCGGCGCAATGTCACAAGCCGCGCACCCGGCATGCCACCAACAACAGGCCGAGGCCAAGGATCCACGACCAGGTGGCGTAGGGCTCGGGAATTTTTGCCACGCCGAACTGCGCCGCAAGGGCGACCAGGAAAAGAACCAGGCAGATCACCCATACCGCTGTTGTCGGGGCTTTTCCGGAATTGCGCATTTGCTGTTTCCTTTGATCGGTGACGCGGAGGGTGGGGGGTCGTTGGATTCTAGCCGTTCCCCGCGGGCTCGATGCTGGGTTCTTCTTCGCGAAAGTTGTTGGGCAGGCGGTTGTGGATCGCGCTCGCGGCGATGGCGGCATGGCCGACCGCCACGCTGATTTGGTTGAGCGCGCTGACCACGTCGCCGATCGCGTACACACCATCGACGGTGGTCTGCATTGCCGCGTCCACCTGTAACTCGCCTGTGTCGTCGACGCCGGCGCCCACCGCCTTAGCCAGCTGTGACTGCGCAGTCGCGCCGAGGACCGGATACAGCGTGTCGAAACGGTGGACGCTGCCATCGTCGAACGTGATGTCGCACTCGCTTCCGCGCCGATGCAGCTGCGTCGGCACCGGCAGCAACTCGATCCGCGCATCCGCGGCGAGCGCGGCGTTGCCGGCGTCGGGGTCGCCGGGTTCGGAACGGATCGCGGTGACGCGGCGCGAGAAGGTGCGTAGGAACACCCCATGGCGGATCGCCTCATCGGCAGGACCGTACACGGCGATGCGTTCGTCGCTGGCCTCGTAGCCGTCGCAAACTGCGCACAGCCGTACCTTGCCCGCGGCGATGCAGTCCTCGAGTGCGTCCATCGGCGGCATGCGGTCGACGATGCCGGTGGCGAGCAGCACGTGGCGCGTGCGCCATTTCAGGCCCTCGCCGGTCGCGACGAAGCTATCGCCGTCGCGTTGCAGGGTGGTGATGAGGCCCGGGGAGATCACTGCACCGTAGCTTTCAGCCTGCTCGCGCAACTTGCCCAGCAACGCAGTGCCCCCGATGCCGAGCGGGAAACCCGGACAGTTGTGGCTGGTCGGGATCCAGCGCGCGCGGCTCTGGCCGGCGTCGACCACCGCGATCCGGCGGTGGAAGCGCACGAGGTAGGTCGCCGCGGTCAACCCCGCCGGGCCGGCGCCGACAATCAAACAGTCGAGCGGTTCTTGTTCCATCGCGCGATGGTCACCGCCTGGCTGTCGTCAGCGCGTCATCGTCCTGGTCCGACGTCGATGAATTGGAGGAACTCGGCGCGGGTGCGGGCGTCGTCGCGGAACGTGCCAAGCATGCGCGACGTGATCATGCTGACGCCGCGTTTGTGCACGCCGCGGGTGGTCATGCACTCGTGCGCGCCTTCGATCACCACGCCGACGCCGCGCGGTTGCAACACGTCGTTGATGCAGTCGGCGATCTGCGCTGTGAGTTTTTCCTGGACCTGGAACCGGCGCGCATAGGTCTCGACCACGCGCGCGAGCTTGCTGATGCCGACCACCTTGCCGTCGGGCAGATAACCGACGTGGGCCTTGCCGATGATCGGCGCCATGTGGTGCTCGCAGTGGCTCTCGAATTCGATGTCGCGCAGTACGATCAATTCGTCGTAACCGGCGACCTCCTGAAACGTGCGCGCAAGGTAGGCACGCGGGTCGTCTGCGTAGCCACTGAACCAGTCGCCATAGGCATTGACCACGCGCTTTGGCGTGTCGAGCAGGCCTTCGCGACGCGGGTCTTCGCCGGCCCAGCTGAGTAGGGTGCGGACGGCGGCCTCGGCCTGTTCGCGGGAGGGTTTGTCGTGGTCGGCCATGTTGGGGCGGGCCTGGCGATGGGGGAGCGCCATCGTACTCCACGTCCTCTCCAGCGCCGCGCACCCCACGGGGCGCAATGCGTGCCGGATCACCTCGCAGCCTCAGCAGTGCCAGTTAATCGACGTGCATAAAAAAGGGGCCGCGTGTGCGGCCCCTCTTGATATCACTCGGACTTATAGCGTCTGGACTCAGCGACCGTCGCGGTCGGCGTCGCCCGGCATCTTGCGCTCGATGTGGTGCCAGCCATCACGCACGGCATCGCGTGCCTCGTTCCAGGCCAGACGCGAATTGGCGCGGGTGCTGTCCCAGTTGCGCTCGAGGTCGCCTTCAATGTCATCGAACTTCTGGCCGCGGTACTGGCCATAGGTGTCGTAGCCGTACTTGTAGGCCGGCTCGTAGTCACTCCACTCGCGGCCGGAGGTGTAATACGGCGCGCTCTTGTACTGCGTCTGGAAGTGCTGGTTGTACTCGGTCGGGTTCACGGCTTCAGCAATGGAGTCGCCAGCCTTCGCGCCCAACACACCACCGGCGATGGCGCCGACCAAGGTGCCCACCGGCCCTGCGGCCGATCCGACAGCGGCGCCGGTAATCGCGCCTGCAACAGCGCCGGTGCCCGAACCAACGCTATGGTCTTTTTTAATGTCGCTCATGATTTCGCTCCGTTTTGTAGCGGGGGAGTTCCATCGCCGATCGGCGTTGGTGTGACGAACATTAGGCAACGAGTAGTGCAACGCAGGTGAAGAAAATTCCGTCTCGCATGAATAGGGATCCGGCGTTCAGCTGCGATTGGCGCGCGCGCTTTTGCTGGGACAATTTATCGTCCAGTGTGAGATAGACCGGCTCGACGATTGCTGCGAGCTAGCCGCCGCGGCCGAGACGAATGCACTGCACTTGTGGTTTCTTTGCCGCGTACGGGATCAGCTGCACGGAGAGGCCGAAAGGAAATCCGATTGCGGAATCGACACGCACGCGGCGCCGAAACGCTCACGTCGCGTCAGTGCGCGCTCAGGCGTCGCGCCAAGCCCGATACGCGAATTGCGTGTCGCGCCAGTGCGACGCGCAATACCGCCTCGCTGGCGCACACATGCAACGCGTTGCGTGCGCGCGTCAGCGCCGTATAGACCAGTTCGCGCGACAGCGTGCGCGCGTCCTGCCGCGGCAACAGCAACCAGACGCTGTCGAACTCCGAGCCCTGCGCCTTGTGCACGGTCATGGCGAACGCGCCCGCATGGGCGGGCAACGCCGCCGGATGGAAGCCGCGCACGCCCTCGCCACCACCGGCGAACCACGCGACGGTCGCGCCGTCCTCGCCGCGAAGGCATACGCCGACGTCGCCGTTGAACAGGCCGTGGCGGTAGCTGTTCTCGCTGATCAACAGCAGGCGACCGTGGAAATACGCTGCGCGGTGCGTACCGGCAAGTGCGTCCTCGATGCGGGCGTTGAGCGGCGTGGCGCCTTGCGGGCCATCGCGCAGCGCGGTCAGCAGGCGCAAGCGGCCGGATTGCGCGAGTGCGGCTGCCGGGTCGTCGGTGTTGGCGATTCCGCGCCAGGCGGCGAGCAGAGACTCGCGCGCCGAGCCCAGCAACGGATCATGCAGATCCTGGTGGAATTGCACTCCGTCGAGGCTGCCAGCGCGCAGCAACGCGAGCGCGCTATCGGCGTCGCCGTCGCGCACGGCGGCAGCGAGCGGAGCGAGATGGAGCGCCGACGATTGCCGGTAGCCCCGCCGGAGTTGCACGCGATGGCCGGCCAGCGGCGACGCTGCTATTGGCGACGCGTACCGGCGCGACGCCGTGCCGAGCAGTGGCGCCAGGCGTTCGGCCTCGGCATCGATCAGGGCATTGAGATGTCCCGATTCGAGCAGGCCTGCTGCGTCCTCGCCGCAGGCATCGACGATCGCTGCGAGTACATCACCGGCTTCGACGGACGGCAGCTGATCGCGATCGCCGAGCAGGATCAGGCGCGCGCCGGTGGCGACGGCTTCGACCAGCTTGCACATCAGCGGCAGGTCGACCATCGACGCCTCGTCGACCACCACCACGTCGAACGGCAACGGCTGATGGGCGTCGTGGCGGAAGCGTGGGCTGTCCGGGATCGGCCCCAGCAAACGGTGCAGCGTGCGCGCTTCGAGCGGCAACGCATCGCACAGCGCGGCGTCGATGCCGGCGCTAGTGCGCAAGGTCGTCAACGCGTGCTGCAGGCTCGCCGCCATGCGTTCGGCGGCGCGGCCGGTGGGTGCGGCCAGCGCGATGCGCGGCGCAGGCGCGCCGGCCTGCCGCGCCTGCGCGAGCAGCAACAGCAGCAGCCGGGTGATGGTGGTGGTCTTGCCGGTGCCGGGACCGCCGGTGACCAGCAGCAGCGAACGCACCAACGCCAAGGCCGCGGCGCGCGCCTGGCCGCCGTCGTCCACAGCGCGATCGCGCGCGTCGGGGAATAAGGCGGCGAACAGTGGCGCCAGCGCGATCGCATCCACCGGAGACGGCGCGTGCGCGGCGATGCGTTGCAGGCCAAGCGCGAGCCGGCGCTCGTACTCGCGGTAACGGCGCAGGTACAGCAGACCGCCATCGAGCACCAGCGGCGCATCGCTGGCGGCGATCGTGGCGGCTTCCGGCGAAGTGACCCAGCGCGAACCGCGCAAGGCCGCGAGCCACGGTTGCAACTCGGGCCAATCGATCGCCGCGTCGACCAGCAGTTGCGGTCGCGCCGGATCGAACGCGGCGTGACCATGGCCCACCGCGAACGATGCCAACGCGGCAGCGGCGAGCACGTCGTCGGGCGTGGCCGGATCGAGCCGACGCAGACTCTGCGCGAGCGCGTGGTCGAGCACGCGCAGGCCGCCGTTGCGCAGCAGCGTGTCGAGCAGGCTCATGCGGGGGCCTGCCCGGCGAACAGCGCATCAAGCGCATCGATCAGCGCGACGGGTGGCTGCTGGGCGTAAACGGCGGTCGCGTCGCCGGCATCGAGGCCGCGGCAGAACACATAGCGCACGCCGCCGAAGTCGCGCTCGTAGTCGTACGCGTCGCCGAGGCGGAAGCGCAGCCAGCGGTGCAGCGCGAGGGTGTAGATCAGCGCCTGCAGCGTGTACTCGCTGTCCGCCATTGCGCGCTCGATGCTCGCGGCGTCATAAGCGGGCAGGCGGTTGGATTTGTAGTCGAGCAGGTAATAGCGGGCCGGGCTGGAGTCAACATGTCCGCGAGCGTTGTCTCCGGGGTCGTGGCCGCCGTCGGCGCGTCCTCCGCCATGGCAATACACCAGGTCGATCTTGCCGGTCATCAGCCCTTCCAGCGTGCGCCGCAGGCCGAACGCCTGACGCTCGCGCAGCACGCTGTGCGCATGCAGGGTCGCGAGCACCGCGTCGACCGAGGTCGGTTGCATCGCAAAGTGGAATTCCATTTCCGTGCGGCGCGCGTGCGCCGGCACGTCGCACAGTCGCGCGCCTTCGGGCAAGACCACGGTGAGCGTGTGGCCGACCAGCGTGGTGAGCGCGGCGACGCCGTAGTCGAGGTCGGCATCGGCGTAGCCCTCGCCTCGCAACGCCGCGCGCAACGGCGCGTCCTGGCCTTCCGGTGGCGCGTCGTTGCGCCACTCGCGCCACGCCGCGAAGTCGACGTGTTCGAGTGCGGTGTGCAGCACGTTGCCGAAACGGCTGCCGGAGAAACGCGGATCGCCGGCGCCGCCGTGCGCCTCCACCGCGGCCAATGGCGCCTCGGGTTCGTCGTCGGCACCGCGCTCGATGCCGTCGCTGCGCGGCGTCGGCGGCGCGCTGTCCACGCCCGTGGCTTCCTTGGTGAGTTGAGTGAAGCTGTACACCCACCAGTCGCGCGCGAGCGTACGGCGCGCATGCCGCGGTGGCGGCAGCGCGCTGGTGCTGGCGGCCGGTAACGGCGTCGGTCGCAACGGTGGCAGCACGCCTGCGTCGATCGCGATGTCGCCTTCGCTCAACGTGCGCAGCGACGCCGCCTCACCGAGCATCACCGCCAGCGGCGTCCCGCCCGCCAGGTACAGCGGTCCGGTGGCTAGCCACAACGCGTGCCGGGCGCGGGTCAGGCCGACGTACAGCAAGCGTGCGTCCTCGGCGCGCTCCTCACGGACGGCGGCGTTGTAGGCGTCGTCCCAAGGCAGCGCACCATCGGCGACGGTGTCGGTCTTGAACTGCAGCACGCGGCCACCGCCATGTTCGACCGGATCGACCGACTGGTACTCGCAGTGATGGCTGCTGCGTGGCTTCCTTCCGATGCCGACGAACGGCAGGAACACGAGCGGAAACTCCAGCCCCTTGCTCTTGTGCAGCGTCACGATTTGCACCCGCCTGGCGTCCGATTCGAGCCGCAGTTGCTGGCTGTCGTCGGCGTCATCGGCGGTGCGGATACGCGCTCGCAGCCAGTCGACTACGCCCTGCGGGCCGAGCACGCGCGCGTCGGCGTCCTGCAGCGCCTCGCCGAGCTGCAGCAGGTTGGTGAGCCGGCGCTCGCCGTCGTCCAAGCCGAGCAGCCGTGGCGCGTGCCGCGCGCACAGGTCGGAGACTAGCGCCAACGGGCCATGCCGCTGCCAGCGCTCGCGCCAGACCATCGCGCGCAACTGCCACCCGCGCAGCGAAGGTTCGTCGGCGTCGAAGCGGGAAATCTCCACCGCACCGACGCCGACCAGCATGGTCGCCAGCGCAGCGCGCAGGCGGCCATCGTCGCCCGGATGCAGCAGCGCTTCCAACAGCGCCAGCAGCTCGCCGGCCTCGCCGGTCGCGAACAGGCTCTGCCGGCCTGCGGCCACCGCCGGGATGCCCGCCGCCGTCAGCGCCGCCTGCATCTGCGCGGCCTCGGCATGCTTGCGCACAAGCACGGCGATGTCGCCGGGTTGCACGCGGCAGCCGTCGATCATGGCGCGGTCGGCGCGGGCATCGGACAGCAGAGCATGGATCTCCGCGACACAGGCGGAGGCGGCAAGCGCGTGCGATTCCGACGCGCTCCAGAATGGGTTCCTGCGGTCGTCGCGGGGCGGCGGCAGTACCCGCACGGTCAGCGCCACGGCGGGCTTGCCGGCGCGCAGGAAATCGCCGTCGCCGACGCGGCCGCCGGCCTCCACCTCATGGAACCGGATGCGCTCGTCGACGAAGGCATCGCCGCCGGCGCGCGCGTATAGCGCGGCGATGGCGCGCAGCACGCCCGGGCGCGAGCGGAAATTGTGGGCGAGTGTCGGCGCCGGCTCAGCCCTGCGGGCCGCGGCGAGGTAGGTGTGGACATCGCCACCGCGGAAACGGTAGATCGCCTGCTTCGGATCGCCAATCAGGGCCAGGAAGCGCGGTGGCACACCATTGTCCTGCGCGCCGGCCAGCCCTTCGACGCCGTGCTTGAGTGGGTCAGCACGTACGTCATCGCGTGCGCCGAACACGCGCTCGAAGATCGCCCACTGCCGCGGATCGGTGTCCTGGAACTCGTCGACCAGCGCCACCGGGTACTGCGTACGCAACAGTGCCGCGAGCGCATCGCCGTATTTGCCATTTAGCGCGTTAAATACGCCATCGATCAGGTCGTCGTAGGTCTGCACGCGGCGCACGCGCTTGAGCGCGTGCAGACGCCCCGCCGCCTCAGCACGCACGCGGTGCAGCAGGGCGATCCCGGCGGCGGCGAGCCACTGCTCGCGCAGTGCCAGTGCCTCGACATACGCCGCGACCGCGTCGAACAACGGCGACGACGGCGTCCCTGCGTCCTTGCCCTTGTTGGTGCGCAGGGTCAGACACGATGGGGTGAGCCGGTCGACGCGGGGATCGATCGTCCCGGCGTCGTCACCGATCGCCTGCCAGGTCGCGATCGCTGCCCACAGCTCCGCCGGCAGCGCGGCCTTGTAGCTGTTGCCGTTGAGCACCTTGGCGGCGATCGCAGCATCGAGTTGAGCGCGTGCACTGTCGCCATGCGCGGCGAAGGTCGCGCGGAGCGCGGCGGCCGCCGTTTGTAGCGCCGGGAGCGGATCGTCGGTTTCGGCGGCGGGCGGCGGCAGCAGCACCGGCGCGCGCAGCAACGCACCCAGGTCCGCGGCGAGCGCGTTGGGATCCCGCCACTGCGCCTGCAGCAGCTGCGCGGTCAGCGGGCTGGTGCCAAGCGAGCGCCACAGGTCGGCGGCGACCTCGTCGCGCAGCTGGCGGTCGCTGCCGATCATCTCCCGGGCAATGAACGACTGCCCCGTCTGCAGCGCGTGTTCCCTTAGCACACGCGCGCAGAAGCCGTGGATCGTGAACACGGCGGCGAGGTCGATCTCGCGCGCCGCGCGTTGCAGGCGGTGGTGCAGAGCGGCCGGGGCCTCCCGACGGCGTTGCGCATGGATCAGCGCGCGGGTCAGCACGACCTCAGCGCCGACGTCGGCGGTGTCGTGCTCCATGCCTTCCGGCAACGGCGCCTCGGCGGCCAGGCGCGCTGCCAACGCGAGGCGGACGCGCAGGCGCTCGCGTAGCTCCTGGGTCGCGGCCTCGGTGAACGTGACCGCGAGGATCTGGCCGACGCGGAGGCCGCACTCGATCACCAGTCGGGTGACGAGGGTGGCGAGGGTGAAGGTCTTGCCGGTGCCCGCGCTGGCCTCGATCAGGCGCACGCCGTCGAGTTCGAGCGCGAGGAACGGATCGCGACTCATGTCGCTCATGCGAGCGAATCCTCGGGTTCGTCCTCGCGCACCGGCGTGGTGCCACCGGCCGGATCACCGGTGCCGTCACCCTCGCAACGGCCGTGGAGGACGGCGTCGAACACGAGCACGCTGATGTCCCGGAACTGTTCGCCGAGGGCGTTGTCGTCGAATGGATCGCGACCGCGTAGCGCGAGCCGCGCGCTTGGGGTTCCCGCCTCACCCCAGCTGCGCGCGCTGCCGCGCCATTGCGCTTCGGCTCTCGCCCAACCGTCCTTGCCATTGGCGCGAGCGTCGTACCAGAGCCAGCCGGCACGCGCCAAGAACGGCAGCGGATCGCGCAACCCCCAGTCGCGCAGCGTCACCAGCGCCTGCAGCGCGGCGCGCGCCTGTGCGGGCGGAATGGCGGGGCGCAGGTGGGGCCCGGGACCGGCCGCGGTGGCGGCGAACTGCACCAGCGGGCGTTTGTCACCGAGCGCCGACAGCACCAGCCAGTCGAGACCGTGGGCGATCTGCGACGGACCATGCAGCTGCTCGTAGCGGAACCGTGCGAGGCCAGCCGGATAGAGGTCGTCGAGGTTGCCCTGCAGCCGCCGGTCGCCCAGGTCGAGGTCGAAGCGACGCTGCACGGGCGCGCCGCTGCGCCAGTGCGTGAACGCGTCGGCGAACGGGCGTACCTCGCCGAGCAGATTGCCGAGCTGTCGCTCGCCAAGCGGGCCGGACGGCAACAGCGCTTGTGCGCGCAGGCGGGCATGCAGCCATTGCTGGGGGCTGGCGCCAGCGCCGCGCTGATCCACCAGGGCATCGAACACCGCTTGCTGCAACTGCTGTCGCTGCAGACCGCGGCCGGGCAGCACCAGCGGCTCGACGTCGTTGCCGTCGTCGTCGTCCGCCGGCAGGCGCAGCGCGAGACGCTGACGCAGGAATGCCGCCGGAGGGTCGCGCAGGAACGCGCGTAGCTCGACCAGCGACAGCGTCGCGACCGGTTCGGCCGGCACCAGCGGTTCGGTCACCCACGCACTCACGGCATGGCGCTCGCCCCCGGTCACGGCGGCCGGGTGCCATTCGCCGCGGTAGCTAAAACGACGCGGCTCGCAGGCCGCGGTTTCATTCGCGCCTACGCGCTCGTTGCCGTGATCGTCGCTTGCACCAAATGCGGCCGGTGCAAACGGCTGCAGCGGGTGATGCACGACCAGCGCCGCACACGCGCCGTCACGATCGGCGTGGTAGTCGGCCGCGGCGTCGAGTAACTCCGCCACCAGCAGCGACGGCGCGCGCGCACTGCCATCGCGCGGGTCGGCGCCGAGGTAACTCAGATAGAACACCGTCGATGCCGCGGCGAACAGCTGCAAAAACAAAAAGCGGTCGTCGTCACGGAGCGAGCGGTCGCCGCGCCGACGCTTGTCGGTGCCCAGTTCGGCGGTGAGCTGGTTGAGGCCTGCGGCCGGATCGCGACGCGGGTAGTCGCCGTCGTTCATGCCGAGCACGCAGATCGCGCGGAACGGCAGCAGCCGCATCGGCACCATGCGTCCGAAGCTGACGCCGCCGGTGAGCAGCGGCGCGCGCGTGTCGGATTCGGTCAATGCGGCCTGGCAATACGCGCGGATCACTTCCGGTGGCACCGCCGCGTCGAAGCCGGCGCGTTCCGCGGACGCGGCGAAGCCGTCGAGCAGCGTGCGCAGGCGCTCCAGTGTGCGCTGGTCGGTTCTGCTGCGCGGCGGGGTCGGCAGCAAGGCGTCGAGCAGGCCCAGCACCCGTTCGCGCCACTGCCGCGGCGTCATCGGGGTGGCGAACGCGAGCTGGTGGCGCGCGAGCACGCGCAGCAGGCGGATCAGCGCGTCGAGCGCGGCCAGCGCGCTGCCTTCGAGTTCGGTGTACGGCGCGACGCCGGCGATCAGGCCGTCCCAATAGTCTTCGGCAGCCGTCCCTGGCGCAGCCGCGTCGGCTTCGGCGGGCGCGGCCCGGCCCTCCGTGGCCGGGCGCTGCGGCGTGCTGCCAGCCGTGCCGGCATAGCGCACGTCCTCGCTGCCACTCGCATACCCGAGCAACAGCCGGTCGAGCGCGAACGCCCAGGTGTAGGCATCGTCGCGCGGCGCATCGAAGCGCGCCCGATGCGCGGCGTCCAGGCCCCAGCGCGCGCCCGCCGCATGCAGCCAGGTGCGCAGGCGCTCGAGCGCGGCCGTATCGAGCCCGGCCGGTTCCGCGATCGCGGGCGTCGCCAGCAGGTCCAGCACCTCGTGCAGGCCAAAGCGCGAGATCGGCAACGCCAGCAGGCGCAGGAACACTTCCGCGAGCGGTTCGGCTGCGAGCGGGCTGGTGTCGGCGAGCGCGTACGGGATGAACTCGGGGCGTCCGGCGAGGGCGCCGAACACCGCTTGGATGTACGGCGCGTACGGATCGATGTCGGGCGCGAGCACCGCGATCTCCCGCGGCTGCAATGGCGGGTCGAACCGAGCATCCTCGAGCAGGCCGCGTAGCTGGTCGTGCAGCACCTGCACTTCGCGCAGCCGGGTGTGGCAGGCGTGGACTTGCAAGCTGTTGTCGCCGCGGTCGACGGCCGCGCGCCACGGCGTCGACGGCGGTGCGCGGCGATGCAGCAGATCGCGTTGCAGGCGTTGCAGCAGCGAATCCTGCGCCGGGTCGTCGCCCGGCTGGTCCTCAGGGTCGGCGTAGGCGGCGATCTCGCCCGACGGGTGCACGGCCTCGTAGCTGCCCATTACTGCCATAAAGTCGCGCCCGGCCGCGCCCCAGGCTGCGAGCAAGGGGTTTTCTCCGGTGTCGCTGTCGGCGCTATCGGCGAACACGGCGTCATCGCCGTCGCGCCCCTCAAGCGAACCTGCCCCAGTGCGCAGACGCTCGGCGAGCGTGGCCAGGTCGCCCCAGTACTTACGCGTCGGCGTCGGCAGGTAGAAGTGCAGCGTGCCGCCGAGCGCCTGGCTCGCGATCACGCGCAGCACGTCGGGCGACACGTTCAGGGTCGCGAATGCGAACAGCCGCGGGGGCAGCCCCGCCGGCAACGCGGCACCGTCGCCGAAGCGCGCGAGGTAGTCGTCAATGCGGCGCGCGCGGTGGCGGCGGCCGCCTGCGATGCGCCGCCATAATGCGGCCTGCGGATCGAGCCGGCCGTGGCCGGCCTCCCAGCCCAGTAACCAGTCGCAGCGCCAGGCCTGGTACTTCTCGAACACCGACGCGAGTTCACCGGCGAGCGACCACGGTTTGAGCGCGTCATCGCCCTCGTCTTCCGTACCGCTGCCATCGAGATAGGCGCGCAGCGGCCGCAATGCGGGTTCGCGCACCACGGCCGGGTCCACCAGCGCCGCATACAGCCGCCAGCGCAGGCCTTCGGCGTCGAGGTCCTCGCCCTGCCCCGGGACGTTGGCGTCGAGCGCGCGCTGCACGAACTCGCCGGGGGTCAGGAACTCGAGGTTCGCGGCGATGCCGTGCGCCTGTGCAAGCGTTGCCTGCAGCCAGCGCCGCATCGCCACCTGCGGGATCAGCACCACGTCGGGGGCAAGCAGCGGCTGGCCCAGTTGCGGCCTACGCAGTTCCTGCGCGAGCAGGCCGGCCAGCACGTCCAAGGCGTTGGAGTGGTAGAGACGGAAATCGGTGCGGCCGGGCATGGCGCATCTTGCCGCAGTGGCGTCGCAGGGAGCGAGATCCACGGCCCAGTCAACGAGCCTTAAATATGAGGGGTCGCGCGCCGCTTACGCGGGCGCAAGGCCGCGCCCGGGTGCGGCGCTACAATCGCGATCGCACCGCAGCGAAGCCACTCAGCCCGAACATGCGCACTCCCCTGCAAGAACAATTGCTCAAAGCCGGCCTGGTCAAGAAGCACAAGGTCGCCGAGGCAGTGCGCGAGCAGAACCGGCAGCTGCACAGCAAGGCGCCAGCGCCGGACGCCGCGAAAGTGGATACCCAGCGCCTGCAGGCCGAGCGCGCCGAACGTGATCGCGCCCTGTCGGCCCAACGCAACGCGCAGCTGCGCGCCAATGAACTGCAGGCGCAGATCCGGCAAATCGTCGACAGCCACAAGGTCCGGCGCGAGGGCGAGATCCCTTATGGCTTCAGCGACGACGGCAAGATCCGCAACGTGCTGGTCAACGAGGTCCTGCGCGCGCAGTTGGCCCAGGGCGCACTCGTGATCGTGCGCCACGGTGACGGCTACGAGCTGCTAACTCGCGCGGCGGCGGCGATGGTGACCGAGCGCGGCGGTGCGATCGTGCTCGACCACAGCCGCACCGTAGCCGGCAGCGATCAGGACGAAGACGACGAGTTCTACAAACAGTTCGAGGTGCCGGACGATCTGATCTGGTAACGATTTGCCGGGTAGCTCCCCCCCGCCACCGCGGATAACTCCAGCGCCCAGCGCCGCTGTTTCTGCACAATTCGGTATCTGCCTTCATTATCCCGACACCGCAGTCGCTGGATCCCAGGGTGCGTGAGGAAGACCGCCGCGCAGTTTTGGCGGTTCCTAACCAACCACCGGTTAGTGACTGCCGCGCACACCGCGCTGTCCATCTTTCAGGAATTCACCCAAAACGCCGCCTAGGCCACCGCTCAAAGGCCACGCGCCGGGCGTGAGGTCCCCTGTCCTGTGCCTCCTATAATCGTGCCTGTGACAATGCCCTCCCGTTCAGCCATCGCCCGCCAAGCTGCGCGAGTTTTGTGCGCGCGACCCCTGCCATGACCGACGCCTCCCCGATCGTCCGCCTCACCGACCTGCGCCTGGATCGCGGTGGCCAGGCCGTGCTGCGCGACATCAACCTCGAGGTGCCGCGCGGCAGCATCACCGCCGTGCTGGGGCCGTCGGGCAGCGGCAAGTCGACGCTGCTTTCGGCGCTGACCGGCGAGCTCGAGCCCACCTCTGGCACGGTCGAGGTGCTGGGCCAGCACGTGCCGCAGGCCAAGCGCGCGCTACTCGAGCTGCGCAAGGGCATCGGCGTGCTGCTGCAGGGCAATGGCCTGCTGACTGACCTCACCGCCGCCGAGAATGTCGCCCTGCCGCTGCGCGCGCACACCGATCTGCCCGACGCGCTGATCCGCCAGCTGGTGCTGATGAAGCTGCACGCGGTCGGCCTGCGCGCCGCCGCCGACGCCTACCCGCGCGAGCTGTCCGGCGGCATGGCGCGCCGCGTGGCCCTTGCCCGGGCACTGGCACTGGATCCGCCGCTGATGATCTACGACGAGCCGCTGACTGGCCTGGATCCGATTGCCAGCGGGGTCGTCATGAGCCTGGTGCGTCGCCTCAACGACACCCTCGGCCTGACCAGCATCGTCGTGACCCACCACGTCCACGAAACCCTGCCGATCGCCGACCATGCGATCGTGATCGCCAACGGCGGCATCGTGTTCTCGGGCACGCCCGACGCGCTGCAGGCCAGCGCCGATCCGCTGGTGCGGCAGTTCCTGCTCGGCGAACCCGACGGCCCGATCGCGTTCGACGCCGCCCCCCGGACCGAGGCCGCCTGATGCCGTTTGTTGCCGCCACCCGCTCGCTCGGCCGCGCCGGCCTGTTCACGCTGTCGGTACTGCGCGCGTCCAAGCCGAGCGCCGACCTATTCCGCGAGTTCGTGCGCGAAATCTACAAGATAGGCGCGCGTTCGCTGCCGATCATCGCCGTTGGCGGCGCGTTCGTTGGACTTTCCGTGACCCTGCTGGGTTACCGCGCGCTTGAGACCTACGGCGCCAGCAACCAGGTCAGCGCCATGCTCGGCCTCGGCCTGTACCGCGAACTCGGCCCGGTGCTGACAGCGCTGCTGTTCATCGGCCGCGCCGGTAGCTCGATCGCGGCCGAACTCGGGCTGATGCGCGCGACCGACCAGATCACCGCGCTCGGGCTGATGGCGATCGACCCGGTGGGCAAAGCGGTCGCCCCGCGCTTCTGGGCGGCGGTGCTATGCGTGCCGCTGCTGACCGGCTTCTTCTGCAGCCTGGCGATCACCGCGAGCTACTTCGAGTCGGTGCACGTGATCGGGCTCGATGCCGGTACGTTCTGGCAGGTGCTCAAGGACAGCGTCGATTTCGTCGACGATTTCCTGATGGCGTTCGTGAAGTCAGCGGTGTTCGGCGCGACCGCGGCGCTGGTCGCGGCCTATGTCGGCTACCACGCAGAACCCACCATCGAAGGCACCTCGCTGGCGACCACCAAGGCCGTCGTCAACGCCTCGCTGCTGGTGCTGATGTTCAATTTCGTCATGTCGGCGTTGCTGTTTAGATAAGCCCCCACAACCCCGCCGCATTCGCGCTTCGCACGAATGCGTCCGCCCCTTGACTCAAGGGGCTTACGGCTTCGGACTATCGCTATGAGTATTCGTGCCCCCCGTATCGAATTCGCCGTCGGCGCGTTCCTGTTGCTCGCGCTGGCGTCACTGCTGGTGCTCGCGATCGCGTCCACCAACGGCAAGTGGGGCGTCGGCGGCGACAGTTACCCGCTGACCGCACGCTTTGGCAGCATCGGCGCGCTGCGCCCGAACGCGCCGATCAAGATCGGCGGCGTCGCGGTCGGCCGGGTGACCGACATCCAGGTCGATCCGGTCAAGTACGACACCGTCATCACGCTCGCGATCGACAACAAGTTCAAGGGCCTGCCCAGCGACACCGCGGCCGGCATCTTCACCAGCGGTTTGCTCGGCGAGAGTTATATCGGGCTGACCCCGGGCGGGGACCCTGAACCGCTCAAGCCGGGGGATGAAATCTTCATTACCCAGTCCGCGGTCGACCTGATCCAGATGGTCGGCAAATACATGTTCAGCGGCGGTGGCGCCAAGCCGGGTGACAGTGCACCCACCCCGGCCGACGCGCCCGCAGACAGTCCCACCGACGCCCTGCCCGACGACGCCACCGCCATCCCGAAGGAAGAAATCGAATGAAGCGCAGCCTCCTCACTCTCGTCATTGCCTCGGCGCTGGTCGCCGCGACGCCGCTCGTATTCGCGCAGCGGGCTGCGAGCACTGCAAAAGTTTCGACGCAGGCCACGGTCAAGGCCGGCTCGCCGAGCCAGCTCGTGCTCAGCAACAGCACCCGGATCCTGGCCACGCTGGAAGCGCGTCGCCCCGAGTTCACCAAGAACCGCGCCGCGCTCAGCAAGTTCGTGTCGCGCGAATTCAACACCATGTTCGACCGCGACTATGCGGGCCGGCTGGTGCTGGGCAAGCACGGCCGCGGCGCGTCGGATGCCGACGTCAAGCTGTTCGCCGACGCGCTCGCCGACAACCTGATGCAGCGTTACGGTTCCTCGCTGCTCGACTTCAACACCGAGCTCAAGGTCCGGATCAAATCCGAGTCCGCGCTGCGCAACGGCGCGATCGTCAAGGTGCAGTCGGAAATGCTGCGCCAGGGTGGTGAGCCGATCCCGGTCGACTACCTGATGCGCAAGGTCGGCACGCAGTGGAAGGTGTTCGACGTGATGGTCGAGGGCGTGAGCTTTGTGCAGACATTCCGCACCCAGTTCGATGCGCCGCTCAAGCGCAAGTCGATCGCCCAGGTCGCCGCTGACCTCAAGGCCGGCAAACTGCAGGCCGAGGCCAACTGAGTATGAGCGCGGCGGCGGCATCGGTGGCGCGCGACGCCCATACCTTGGTCTTCTGTGGCGCGCTTGAACGCGCCGCGGTCGCCGGGTTGTGGCGCCAGGCGCAACCGCTGCGCGCTGGCGTGCAGCAGCTTGATCTGAAAGCAGTGAGCCACCTCGACAGCGCCGGCCTGGCGCTGCTCGCGGCATTGGCTGGCGACGGACTTGAGGTTATCGGCGCCCCGGCCGGTCTGGCGGAACTGCGCGCCGCTTACCGGCTCGATGAGCGTCTGGCCTTCGCCAGCTAGCGCACCTAACCCCCTCCCCGCTCCCGTGCCGAGCGGCTGGGACCCCCATCCCGTCCCCAGTACACTGTGACCATGCGCCCCTACCCCTTGTGTCCCGATCCGGCCCGCCTCGGCGGCACGAACTCTCGCCTCGCTGGATCGGCCGCGTGGGTGCTGGCATTGGCCCTGCTGGCCAGCACTCCGGTGCTAGCGCAAGACGCGCCGGAGCCGGATCCTGCATCTGCGATCCCGAGCGAAACCGTTGCCACGGACGGTGATCAGGCTCCAGTGCCGGTCGAATCTACTGCGGAGCCGACCACACTCGCGCCGACCGAGTCTGGTGCACCCGTTGATCAGGTCGACGCGCCCCCGCCGGCGGCCACGCCACCTGCCGAGGTTCCGCCGGACGCCGCGTCCAGCGATGCCCGTACCGACGCCGAGCGCGAGTACGACGCCTTGTACGGTGGTGATCGCAGTGGCGGGCAATACGACCCGGTCGCGGATCCGACGTTACCCGCTCCGGCCAGCATTACCGGCACCTATGATCCGTGGGAGCGCTTCAACCGACGGGTGCACCGCTTCAATAATGTGATCGACCGCCGCATCGCCCTGCCGCTGGCCCGCGCCTACGTCCGGGTAACGCCGCGCCCCATCCGGTTGGGCGTCAGCAACTTCTTCAGCAACCTTGGGCAACCCGTGGCCGCGGTCAATGCGCTGCTGCAGGGCAAGCCGAAACAGGCAGCGCAGTCATTGGGGCGCTTCGCGCTCAACTCCACGCTCGGCATCGGCGGCGTGTTCGACCCGGCCAGCGATACACGGCTGCCCAACCGCAGCGAGGACTTCGGCCAGACCCTCGGCGTCTGGGGCTGGAAGCGCTCGCGCTATGTCGAACTGCCGCTGTTCGGTCCGCGCACGGTGCGCGACGTCCTGGGCATGGTCGGCGACGCGCCGCTGAGCCCGCTGCGCCAGGTCGACGCCGACCGCTACCGGGTGCCGCTGCAAGGCCTGCAACTGGTCGATATCCGCACCCAGCTGCTATCCACCGACTCCCTGCGTGAAGGTGCCGAAGACGACTATGCGCTGGTGCGAGATGCCTGGAGCCAGCGCCGCGACTACCAGATCTTCGGCGACCGCCAGCTGGAAGGTGACGACGGCCTGCCGGATTACCTGCTCGATGAGAACAACCCAACGGTGCCGGTGGATGCGATGCCGCTGATGCCGACGGGCGGCGGCTGACCGACCGCGACCAGTTCGGCAGGACGAGGGCTAGGTTGACTCGTTCGGCTTGGCCAAGCCGAGCAACTCCGGCGCCTCGGACTTCAGTTCCTCGCTGAGCGCTTTCTTGCCCCTTGCCCCCAATTCGGCGAGCCGCCGCGCGCGCGGGATCACCGCCTGCGAGGATTCTGAGAGTTTTCCGCGCGCGGTATTGAAGGCTTTGTTGGCGCCATCGAGCTGCTTGCCGACCTGATCGAAATCGGCGACGAAATTCATCAGTGCATCCAGCACCAGTCCACCCAAATGACCGATCGCGACTGCCTCGCGCTGGATCTTGTCACGCGTCCACAGCCGCTCCACCACCCGCAGCAAAGCCATCAGGGTATTGGGCGAGGCGAACACGATCTTGCGGTCGAACGCGTCGGTCTGCAGCGACGGATCGAAGCCTAGCGCCGCCGACAACGCGCCTTCGATAGGGATGAACGCGATGGTGATTTCCAGCGCGGACTCGCCAATCGCCTTGGGATAATTCTTCTCGCCCAGGTCCTTGACGTGTTGGCGCAGCCCGGCCGAGTGCCGGCGCATGGCCTCTTGCTGCAATTCCGGGGTGTCGGCATTCATGGCTTCCTGCCACGCAATCAAGTTGACCTTGCTGTCGACCACCACGCGGCGCTCGTCGGGCAAGCGCACCACGATATCGGGATGCAGTCGCGCGCCCTCCGCGTCAACGGTGCCTTTCTGGCGGTCGTAGTGCTTGCCTTCCTCGAGGCCAGAGCCCCGAAGCACGTTCTCCAGCATCAGCTCGCCCCAGTCACCTCGGACCTTGGAGCTGCCCTTGAGCGCACGAGTGAGGGCGGCGGTGTGGCCGGCCATGTCCTGGTTCAAAGTCTTCAGCTCGGTGACTGCACCGAGCAGCATCGAGCGCTCCTTAGCCTCCTCGCCATACAACGTATCGACGCGGGTGCGGAATTCGCCGAGCTGCGCGGCAAACGGCTTCAGCAGCGTCTCGATATCGACCTTGGACTGTGCAGTCGCGTGCTTCACGTTTTTTTCGAACAGCTGTCCGCGCTCCTCGAACACTTTCCCGGCCAGCTGCGAAAACGCGCCGGACAGCTTGGTCTGAGCGTCGACCAGGAACGCCTGCATGTCGACGTTTGCCTGCTTCGAGTGAACCAGGTTGGCCGCGGCCTGGACGTATTCCGCCTGCGCAACGGCAAGCTGTTCGCGCAACCCGGCGACTTCGACCGCCAAGCCGGCAGCGCGCGCCAGTTCCGCTTCGAGCGCACCCAGCCGTCCATTGAGTCGGCCTACTTCGGCGGACTGAACCCGCGCGCCTTCGCGTTCGGCCTGCAGTTCGATGGCCAACCTATCGCGTTCGCAACGCAGGGCCGTGACCTCGCCGAGGGGGGCCGGTTGCCCCAGCCGTCGCAGCAATAGCAACAACAGCGCGATCGCAACGGCGACAGCCAGCAACAGGATGATCGAAAGCATTGGAGATTCCATAGCCGCAGTGTAACGACGCCAGTCTCAGCGCTTGAGAGTCACTGCGTTCAGCCATGGCGTCTTAGGTCGATGCTTTTTGGCTGCAGGCTCCATGCGGCTCGCCGAGCACGCTCCAGGGCAGTCTCCTGCGGTCCCGTCAACCGGCGGAATGTTGACTGGCTCCGCTGTGCTTCAGTCCAGCACCCGACAGAACGCCGCCTTCAAGTAGCGCGACTCCGGCACCTGGGCGAGGAACGGGTGGTCCGCGCCCGCGCCGGACACCTTGAGCACCTGCACGGTGCGATTGGAATAGAACGCGGCGCGCCGGATCATGTCGAGGAACTGGTCCTCGCTGACCAGGCCGGTGCACGAGAACGTCGCGAACAGACCGCCTGGCTTGACCACGCCGAGCGCGAGCTTGTTCATGTCGAGGTATTTCTTCAGCGCCGGGATCACCTGCTCGCGGTCGCGGGTCATCTTCGCCGGGTCGAGGATCACCACGTCGAACAGGTCGCCGCGCGCACCGGCATCGCGCAGCCACGGGAAGATGTCGGCCTGCACGAATTTGACGTGCGCGTTGTTGAGTTTTGCGTTGCCCTTGGCGATCGCGAGCACGTCCTCGTCGATGTCGATGCCGACCACTTCGCTGGCGCCGCGCACCGCGGCATAGATGCCGAAACCGCCGGTGTTGCAGCACAGGTCGAGCACGCGCAGCCCGGCGACCTGGTGCGAGAGCCATTCGCGGTTGTCGCGCTGGTCGGCGAAGAAGCCGGTCTTGTGCGCGCCGGCGGGATCGGCCCGGAAGCGGATGCCGTGCTCGGTGATGATCGACGGCGCGGCAGGTTCGCTGCCGCGGAAGTCGAAACTTTCCTGCTTCTGCACGTGCTCGTCGGCGAACGCATGGAAACGGCAACCGGGGAACTGCGCGCGCAACGCCTCGTAGATCCATTCGCGATGGCGGAACATGCCGGCGCTGAAGTATTCGACCACCAGCAGGTCGCCGTAACGGTCGACGACCAGGCCGGACAGGCCATCGCCTTCGGAATGCACCACCCGCCATGCATCGGAGACCGCATCGAGCTTGAGCACGTCGCGACGCAATGACACCGCCGCTGCGATCTTGCGCGCGAACCAGGCAGCGTCGACGGCGACATCGGGGTCGGTCTCGAGGATGCGCAGCGCGATCCGCGAATGGCCGTTGTAGAACCCGCGACCGACCCGCTCGCCATCGAGGCCGATGATGTCGACGATGCTGCCGGGCTTCGGCTTGGCCGCGGGTTTCTCGACCAGCTTCTGGAAGATCCACGGATGGGTGGAACGCCAGGCGTTGCGGAGGCGGACAACAGGCAGATCACTGTTCATCGCGGCATTTTACGCGCTGCCATTCGCTTGCCGCTCTTCTGCTTTGAAAATCTCCAGCTACCAGGACATCTGCACCCGAAGGGCGGCGCACATGGATGTGCGCCGTTTTCCGACCGAGCCAGGATGGCGAGTCGGAAAATCCCCTCGGCCTCGAATCCACCGATACGCTTTTGACTTCCAACAGGCATTTCTTTGGTGACTTTCTTTGTGCCAGCAAAGAAAGTTACCCGCCGAAGGCGGAAGCTCTGTACTTGCGAGCAAGCAGCCAAGTCACTGGATCCCTGCTTTCGCAGGGACGACGGGGCAAGAGCCAAGGTCCCTGGATCCCGGCTTTGGGATGACGAGATAGGGCGCGGATCCCTGCTTTCGCAGGGATGACGGGTCAAATGCCAAGGTCACTGGATCCCCGCCTTCGCGGGGATGACGAGCCAAAAGCCAAGGCACTGGATCCCTGCTTTCGCAGGGATGAC
>JAYSZI010000021.1:0-2081 GCA_043738095.1 Lysobacter sp. | reverse complement strand
GCCGATGGACTCACACGCGCGAGCGCGATCGCCATACTCAACGCGAACTACATCCGCCACCGCCTCGAGCAACACTATCCGATGCTCTACACCGGCGCGAACGGCATGGTCGCCCACGAATGCATCGTCGACCTGCGCTGGACCAAACAGCGCGCAGGCGTGAGCGTGATCGACGTCGCCAAGCGCCTCATCGACTACGGCTTCCACGCGCCGACGGTCTCGTTCCCCGTCGCCGACACGATGATGATCGAGCCCACCGAGAGCGAATCGAAACGCGAGCTCGACCGCTTCTGCGACGCGATGATCGCCATCCGCGAAGAGATCGCACGCATCGAAAGCGGCGAGCTCGATCGCAGTAACAATCCGCTCATCAACGCGCCGCACACCGCCGAATCGATCGCCCAAGACGACTGGCCGCACCCATACTCAAGGCGCACCGCCGCGTATCCCCAGGGCGCAGACCGCACCAAATACTGGCCGCCCGTGCGCCGCATCGACGAAGCCGGCGGCGACCGCAACCTCATCTGCACCTGCCCCCCGGTCGCGGACTACGCCTGAACACGCCCTCTCCCCTCATACGGGGACAAAGGCGAAGCCCCGGACGGCGATCCGGGGGTTGGGGTGAGGGGCAGCGGGGTTAATCCAAACTCTCCCTCGCCCCGTACACGGGGAGAGGGTTGGGGTGGGTATAAACCGGGCACATGGTTGACACTTTAGACCGGCCACATGGTTGACAGGTATACGTTTGCGCAAGGAGGGCTTGCGCATGCCGTGGAAGGAAACCTGTCTCATGGACGAGAAGATCAAGTTCATCGCAATGGTCAACAGCGGTAGCTATACGTTCGCTTCAGCGTGTGGCGCATGCGGCATCAGCCGGCAAGCCGGCTACAAGTTGGTCGCGCGCTACGAAGCCGAAGGGGAGAGGGCTCTGGTGCCGCGATCGCGCGCCAGGCGTACCCAAGCACACGCGATCGGTCCCACGACGGCCAAGACGCTGCTGGAGGTCAAAGCTAAACATGTGCGGTTCGGGCCGCGCAAGGTACGCGACTACCTGATCATGAACGGTTATCGCGAGCCGTTGCCGGCGGTGAGCACGATCGGGGAGCTGTTCAAACGGCACGGTCTGGTGCGCGAACGAGGCAAACCTCGCGCGCGCAGCGCACCGCACACCGAGCCGCTGCGCCACGCCAGCGCACCGAACGTGGTGTGGAGCATCGATTTCAAAGGTCAGTTCAGGATGGGCAACGGCGAGTGGTGCTATCCGCTGACGCTCTCGGACAATGCCAGCCGCTATCTGCTGCTGTGCCGAGCGCTGGCGCATCCGACCGAAGCGGGGGTGTGGCCACGCCTGAGGCGCGCCTTTGAAGAATATGGGCTGCCCAGCGCATTGCGCAGCGACAACGGAGCACCGTTTGCCTCGACTGCATTGGGCGGGCTCACGCGGCTGGCGGTATGGTTGCTCAAGCTCGGTATCACGCCGGAGCGCATCACGCCCGGCCGGCCGGACCAGAACGGCCGCCACGAGCGCATGCACCGCACGCTCAAAGAGTATTTGGACCCCATACGCGCCAGCCTGCGCGCGCAGCAGCGTGCGCTGGAGCAGTTCCGCAGGCATTACAACAACGAGCGGCCACACGAGTCGCTCGGCGGCATCGCGCCAGCGATGTGCCATAAGCGCTCCCGGCGAGCTTATCCCAGTCGCTTGCCCACGCCCGAATACCCGTGCGAGGTCGAAGTCCGGCGGGTTCGCAGCAACGGTCAAATCAAATGGCATGGCAAGCTCGTATTCGTGTCCGAAGCGCTCATTGGCGAACCCGTGGGCCTGCAGCAGATCGACGAAGCGCGCTGGCAGCTGCTCTTCTGTAGCATGCGTCTGGGCGTCTTAGACGAACGCCTCGAAATAATTGAGCGCCTTGTATGACAACCCAAAAGTGTCAACTATGTGCCCGGTTTAATCTGTCAATCATGTGGCCGGTCGTACAGTGAGGGGCTAAGGAGAATATGGACCTGCAACTAAAAGACAAAACGGCGCTGGTCACTGGCGCAAGCATGGGCATCGGACGCGCCATTGCCAAAGGGCT
>JAYSZI010000020.1:0-8672 GCA_043738095.1 Lysobacter sp. | reverse complement strand
GATGGTGTACGGCCAGATGAACGAGCCGCCGGGCAACCGCCTGCGCGTCGCGCTGACCGGCCTGACCATGGCCGAGTACTTCCGCGACGAGAAGGACGAGAGCGGCCAGGGCCGCGACGTGCTGTTCTTCGTCGACAACATCTACCGCTACACGCTGGCCGGTACCGAAGTGTCGGCGCTGCTCGGCCGCATGCCGTCGGCGGTGGGCTACCAGCCCACGCTCGCCGAGGAAATGGGCGTGCTGCAGGAGCGCATCACCTCGACCAAGACCGGTTCGATCACCTCGATCCAGGCCGTGTACGTGCCTGCGGACGACCTGACCGACCCGTCGCCGGCGACGACGTTTGCCCACTTGGACGCCACCGTCGTGCTGTCGCGAAACATCGCCTCGCTCGGTATTTATCCGGCGGTCGATCCGCTCGACTCGACCTCGCGTCAGCTCGACCCGAACGTCATCGGCAATGAGCACTACGACACCGCGCGTCGCGTGCAGTCGACCTTGCAGAAGTACAAGGAGCTCAAGGACATCATCGCGATCCTCGGCATGGACGAGCTGTCGGAAGAAGACAAGCAGGCCGTGTCGCGCGCGCGCAAGATCGAGCGCTTCTTCAGCCAGCCGTTCCACGTCGCCGAAGTGTTCACCGGCGCGCCCGGCAAGTACGTGTCGCTGAAGGACACGATCCGCGGCTTCAAGATGATCTGCGACGGCGAATGCGATACGTTGCCGGAGCAGGCGTTCTACATGGTCGGCGGGATCGAGGAAGCGATCGAGAAAGCCAAGAAGATGGGCGTGGGCTGAGAAAGGGCGAAGGCGGGAATAGGGAACAGGGAACGGGGAATGATTTTCCCTGCCTGCTTCCACCGTTCCGGCCGACGAGCTTTCATTCCCTTTTTCCTATTCCCTTTTCCCGCCTTTGAGATCCAGACATGGCCTCCACGTTTCGTTGCGACATCGTCAGCGCCGAGGAAGAAATCTTCCACGGCGAGGCGACCCTGCTGGTCGCGACCGGCGAGATGGGCGAGCTCGGCATTGCGCCCAAACACGCGCCGCTGATCACGCGGCTGAAGCCCGGCAAGGTCGTGGTCACGCTACCCAGCGGTGAGCAATTGGACTTCGCCGTCACCGGCGGCCTCCTCGAAGTGCAACCCACGGTCGTAACCGTGCTGGCTGACACGGCGATCCGCGCCCAGGACATCGACGAGGCCGCGGTGCGCGCCGCCAAGGAAGAAGCAGAGCGCATGCTCGCCCACCGCGGCGAGAAGATGGAAGTCGCCGAGGCGCAGGCCAAGCTCGCCGAGGCGTTGGTGCAGCTGCAGGCGCTGGAGCGCCTGCGCAAGAACATGAAGCACTAAGACGCACTGTGCATCGACAAACAAACGCCGGCCTCGTGCCGGCGTTGTGTTGTTGGCGGCAGGGTCGCTACCGACGTAGCGCGGCCAGGGCACATGCCAGCGGCCTGAACAGCATCGCCGCCGGCAGCTTCGGGCTGGCGTCGGGCGCATCCAGCATTGCCAGTGGAGACCGCTCGCCAGCGACAGGTCCGAACAGCACCGCTATGGGCGCGTTCGTTACGGCCGTGTAGTGCATGGCACGGATCAGATCTGCACCGGTTTGCTGAGGCGCTCATCCGAGCGCGAGCGGTCACGCGCCAGTAGAAGGTTCGCCGTTCCGCGGTTTGACGCGACGCGCGGCCTCGCTTACCGACGAAACTAGGACCGAGCGCGACAATTGCGACTGTCCCGTGGCAAAGACCGGCGAAACCGTGGCTCTTGCGGCTTCGCTACGCACCCAATTCAGCGCCGATAGACCCAGTGCCGCGACAGCACGAAGCCGATGCCGCCCAGCACCAACTCGACACAAGGTTTGGCGACCCACGTCCACTTGAGGCCGACCGCATCGTCGATCGCGCCCATCGCCCACGTGCTCGCAGCCGTGGTCAGCAGCCACATCAGCAGGAAGCGCCCGAACTGGCGCCGCCCGATCTTGGTGTCGTCGCTCGCAAACGTGATCCAGCCATTGAGCCAGAACCCGATCGCCGCGCCACTGATGCGACCGGCAACGTTGGCCAGTTCCACGGCCAAGCCGAGATGGCTCAAACCGACCATCACGCCCCAATCCAGCAGCCACTGCACCACGCCGATCGCGAGGTAATGCCGACTCTGGCGGCCGAGCGTCATGGCGTCCGGTCCGGCATGACGCGCCACCACTGCGCCTCGTCGATCGTCAGCTGTAGGCGTGCGCCTGCGCGATCTAGACCGGCGCGCTGCGCGGGCGTAAGGCTGGCCGGTCGTACGAGTACATGGCGGACATGTTCGCGCCGAAGCAGGTTGACCCAGGCCTGCCCGGAGGGGTCACCTGCCGCGGCGACACGCGCCGCCTCGAGTGCAGGGTCGTACCACGCCGTACTGCGACCGTGCACGCCGAGTTCCGCTGAGTAGGGGAAGGCTGGATCCAGCACCAGCACCGTACCGTCGCCATCTAACACGCCGCGTTCGCGCATCACCCGGACCAGCGCGCGCTCGGGCGTATAGCGCGCAAACAGTGGCTGGTCGCGACCGAGCAGGCCCACGCTGCGCTTGATGCCACCCGTATGCAGAATCCAATGGGCGTTGCCCTGGTATGCGAGATTGAGCACGCATACGCCAGCGAGCAGCCACGCCGTGCTCCGATGCGGCAGACCGGACGGCAGTGCCGCGACCAGTGCCGGCAGCAGCAGCACCATGCCGGGGTGGGCATAGCGTGCGTACTGCATGAAAGCCAAGGGCAACAGCATGGCGATAGTGGCGCCAATCGCGAGCGCGCGAGTTCGACCCGAACACAGCGCCAACAACCACGCCCCAGCCAGTGCGATCAGTACGAATCCGATACCGCCGTCCCAGCTTTCCAGGTAGCGCGAGGTATCGAACGTGAGATCCCAGATCAGGGTCGCGTCGAAGCCGCCATTCCAGCGGGCGTCGCTGAAGTCGTGTGGGGCGAAATAGCGGGAGCGGAATACACCGTTGAACAAGGGCAGCACCGGATTGCCGGCGATATGCCAGGCATAGCTGTAGCTGGAACCGGCGACCAGGACCGTCATCGCCGATGCCGGCAATAGCGCACCCCAGCGGATCCTGTCGCGCATGCGCCAAGCCGCCCACCCGAGCAGCGGCAGCGCCGCCATAGCGTGCAGCGGCTTTAAGGCGCACAACAGGCCGAACAGCAACGCTGCGGCAAACAGGTTTCGGCGGTCGCGAGTTTGTACGTCGAGAATCATGGCTGCGAGCATGACGGTGATCGCCGTCGCCGCCGTTTCCGTCTGCATGCCGCTGAGAAGTGCGGCCACCAGCGGCAGGCTGCCGAACAACGCGAGCACCGCCCAGCGCCGCATCGGCTCCAGTCCCAGGGACGCGCCGATGCGCCACAGACCCGCCGCGGTCGCGGCCAACCATATGGCGTTGAGCGCGCTGCGCCCCTCGACGCGCGCCAGCACCTGGGGCACTGCCTGCAGAACGTCGCCTGCCCACGGCGCCAATGCCCAGACCTGATGGCTCGGGTCGAGCGCATATCGGCCATTAAGCGTGAGCTGCCATGGCAGGCTGAGGTGATAGGCCAGATCGTCGTGCTGCATGGTGGGCAACCACGCCCCGGCGGAGGCTAAACCGAGGACGACAACGGACCAAGCGGCGGCCGTCGGGGCGGCGGCGGTTGCGTCGCGCCATTGTTGCCATGCCACGCGCGCATCCTCGTGCAGCGCGTGACGACGCAGGACGATCGTCACGCCGAGCATCAGCGCATACGACCACCAATGATGCACAGGCAGCGGCAACAGCCAACCGACCACCCCGGCCAGCAGGGCAAGCCCGCACAGCAGCGCGAGCAAGGGTTGCCTGGGTCCCGTGATGCATCCGCCCAGCGCGGTCGCGGCCACCGCCATGATCGCCACCGCGAGCGCCGGGATGATGTTGGTAAGCGCGATTAGAGCCAGTAGCCAGGTGGCGGCGAGGGCATCGGCCCATTGCCAGCGGCGCCCTCGTCGTAGCGACCAGGCGATCAGGCCAGTCAAACCAACCAGCAGCAAGCTCTCGCCGAAACGCGCAGCGGGCAGTTGCCCCCACAGACGATGGAACACGAATCCCGCCGCGCACAGCGCGATGCCGGCCCATACCAGGGCGTCGGCGACCGGGGTTCGGATGGCGGGAGCGAAGGAGGCTGGGACAGACACGGCGGCATCCTAGCAGCGATGTCGCCATTGCCAGCACCTCGTTAGAATCGGCATCGCTAGAAGCGGCGCTGAGTCGCTCAACATCGCATTGGAGTTCGCATGTCCGCACCGCTGCACGTCGTGATCCTCGCCGCTGGCGAAGGTAAGCGCATGAAATCCATGCTGCCAAAGGTGCTGCAGAAGATTGCGGGCGAGCCGATGCTCGCGCACGTGATCGCGACCGCGCGGGCGTTGCAGCCGGCTGGCATCCACGTGGTGTACGGCCACGGCGGCGACGCGGTGATGCGCGCGTTCGACGAACAGACCGACATTGTCTGGGCCGAGCAGGCCCTGCGGCTGGGCACGGGCCACGCCCTCAAGCAAGCCATGCCGAATGTGCCACCCGGTGCGCGCGTGCTGGTGCTGTACGGCGACGTGCCTCTAATCGCCGCCGACACGCTGCAGCGACTGCTCGCCGCCCCCGGCCGCATTGCGGTGCTGGTGGCGGACCTGGCCGACCCGACCGGCTATGGCCGCATCATTCGCGACGCCGAAGGCCGTGTGGCACGCATCGTCGAACACAAGGATGCCGACGAAGAACAGCTGGCGACCCACATCGTCAACACAGGCATCCTGATCGCCGATGGCGAGCCGTTGCGACGCTGGCTGGAACTGCTGGACAACGAAAATGTCGCCGCGGAGTTCTACCTCACCGACATATTTGCCTCTGCCGCGGGAGAATTCACCCCGGCCGAAATGGTGCACGTGCACGACCCGATTGAGGTCGAGGGCGCGAATGACGCGTGGCAGTTGGCCCAGCTTGAGCGCGCATACCAGCGCCGCGCCGCGCGCGCGTTGTGCACGGCCGGCGTGCGCCTGGCCGATCCGGGCCGCATTGACATCCGTGGCACGGTCAGCGCCGGATCCGACGTCGAGATCGACGTCGATGTGGTGCTTGAAGGCGCGGTCGAACTCGCCGACGGCGTGCGCATCGGTCCGTTCTGCCGGATCAAAAACGCCAAGCTCGGTCCCGGCACCGAGGTGCGCGCGCACTGCGACCTCGACGGCGTGGTGGTCGAAGGCGCGGCGACAATCGGCCCGTTCGCGCGCCTGAGGCCGGGCACAGTCCTCGCCGACGGCGTGCACGTCGGCAACTTCGTCGAGACCAAGAACACCAAGCTCGGCGTAGCGAGCAAAGCCAATCACCTCAGCTACCTTGGCGACGCGGTGATCGGCAGCGGCGTCAACATCGGCGCCGGCACGATCACCTGCAATTACGACGGCGCGAACAAATCGACGACGACGATCGAGGATGGCGCGTTCATCGGCTCTAACGCCTCGCTTGTGGCGCCGGTCACGATTGGCAAGGGCGCGACCATCGCCGCCGGTTCGGTGATCACCCGACCCGCTCCGGCGGACCAGCTGACTGTGGCGCGCTCGCGGCAGACAACGATAGAAGGCTGGAAGCGGCCGCAGAAGAAACCGCGCTGAGCGAGGGTAGCGCTGAGCGACTCTGCGCGCGTCCGGCAATGCGTAATCCAGCCGCGGCGGGCGCCGGGTTAGGGCGGGTCTCGAATCCCCGCCGTCGCCTGATCCAGTTATCCCTGATTTCGTTATTCAAGGATGCCGGATTGAACCCGCCTACATCCGAGAATTAGCACCCATGAACAAACTCCTGCTCTGTGCCGCAGTGCTTGCTACAGCAACTGCGGCTGTTCACGCATCCGCTGGCGGTCAAGATGTTGCTGCGCCATTACTTGGCTCCTCATTGGCCGAGGTACCAAGACTCACGCTCTACGCGGTGTGGCACATGGCAACGGCGACACTGGTTCTTTCAGCGGCAGCACTATTCATAGGGTCTGTTCCGCGACACCAGGCTGCCGGCCGATCCATGGTGCTTTTTGTCTCGGTGCTTTGGTTGGCGTTCGGCGCTGTGTTTGTCGTCGTCGCCACCCTCGAGCCCGGCACGGGGCTGTACTTCAAATTACCTCAGTGGGGTTTGCTGCTCCCAGTGGGCCTGCTTGGCATGCTGGGAGCTAACCATTCATCCAAGCCGGAACCGCTTCGCGGATCGGTTTAGTCCTCTCGGCCCAGTCCCGGCATTACGCCGCTTCACTACGGGATCCGGAACCCATCACGCCGCGCCATTGAGCGGCAGCGTCAGGCTCACGCACAGCCCGCCGCCTTCGCGGTTGAGCAGGGCGATGCGGCCGCCGTGGGCTTCGGCGATCTCGCGCGCGAGCGCCAGCCCCAAACCCGTGCCATTGCGCTTGGTCGAGTAGAACGGCAGTAGCGCGTTAGCGAGCACTGCCTCGTTCATCCCTTGGCCGCGATCGAGTACGTCGACACGCCAGGCGTCGGGCATGCGCCGCAGCACCAGGGCGACATCCGCCGCCGCCGAGCCGGACTCGTGCGCGTTCTTGAGCAGGTTGAGCAGGCCTTGCTCGAGCTGGGCGACATCGACGCGCGCGATCGCGCTGCCGGCAGGGCCTTCGGCGGCGCGGCTGTCGAAGGTAAATTCGACTTGGGTGCGCAGCTGCGCGATCAGCCGCGACCACTGGATCGACTCCAGCCGTGGCGACGGCAGCTTGGCAAACCGGGCGTAATCGCGAATGAAGCCTTCGAGGTGACGGGCGCGATCCTCAATGGTCGCCAGCGCCGTCGGCAGACGCTCCAGCTGGCCGCGGCGCAGCAGCTCGGCGCCGGAATGCGCAAGCGATGCGATCGGCGCGAGCGAGTTGTTTAGTTCGTGGCTGATCACGCGGATCACCTTCTTCCACGTCTGCACTTCCTGCCGGCGCAGTTCAGCGGTGAGCACGCGCAGCAGCACCAGTTCGTGACGGCGGCCGTTGAGACGAAACTGGCGGCGCGCGAGGTGGTAGATCTCTTCGTTGTCGGCATCGCCGACGGTGAACATCGCGTCGCCGCCGCGCTCGAACGCCTCGCGCAAGGCGACCGGCGCGCGCTCAAGCAACGCATCGAAGCCCTGGCCTTCGAGGCGCCGGCCGGCGCCGAGCAGTTTGCGCGATGCCAGGTTGGCGTGGACGATGCGCCGGCTCGGGTCGACCAGCAGCATCGCCACCGGCGTGTGCTGCACCATCGTGTCGAGCAGCAGCTCACGTTGCACCAACGCCAAGCGTTGCTCACGCAGAGCGTCGCCGAGGCGATTGTGGCTGGCAACGAGTTCGCCGAGTTCGCCTCGGCCCTGCCACGCCAGACCGAAACTGAAGTCGCCATCGCGGTAGCTCGCGACGGTGCCCGCCAGCGCGCGGAACAACGAGTTCATCGGCGCGAACGCGCGGTGCACGTGATACAGCAGCAGCGGCGACACTGCCATGACTGCGACTACGACTGCGATCCACGGCTGCACCCGGCTGGCCAACCACAGCGCCAGCGCCGCGCCGGCGCCGACGTACACCAGCGCCACCGCACTGAAGACAACGCTCAACGGCAGCCGCTGCAGCCAGCGCATCGGCATCAGTCTCGCTTGATGCCGAGGCGGTCGAGGCGGCGGTACAACGCCTGCCGCGACAGCCCGAGTTCGGCCGCCGCCTGCGCCAGCACGCCGCCGGCGCGATGCAATGCCGCCTCGATGCTGGCGCGGTCGGGCTCGTCGCCATTGCCGGTCTGGAGATTTGTCGCAGCCCCGCCGGTGGCAATCACCGGTAGACCGAGATCGCTCGCGCCGATGCTGGCGCCAGGTGACAGCAGGCTCGCGCGCTGGATGCAGTTGCGCAGTTCGCGCACATTGCCGGGCCACGCATGCGTGAGCAGCGCGCGCTCGGCCCCGGCGTCGAGCGCCTTGCCGGCGGGGAGGAAATGCCGCGCCAGCGGCAGGATGTCGTCGGGACGTTGCGCCAGCGCCGGCAGCTTCACTTCGATCGCATTGAGGCGGTAATAGAGGTCCTCGCGGAAGCGACCGGCCGCGATCAGCGCGGGCAGATCGGCGTTGGTCGCACTGATCACCCGCACCTTGACTGTGCGCTCGCGGTTGCCGCCGAGGCGTTCGAACCGGCCCGTCTCCAGCACGCGCAACAACTTCACCTGGCCCGCGGGCGGCAACGTACCGATCTCATCGAGAAACAGCGTGCCGCCGTCGGCGGCCTCGAACTTGCCCTCGCGCGCCCTGGTCGCGCCGGTGTACGCGCCGGCGTCGGCGCCGAACAGCTCCGCCTCGATCAGCTCGGAGGGCAGCGCGCCGCAGTTGAGCGTCACGAACGGCCCGTCCTTCACCGCGGAATTGGCCTGGATGATCTCGGCGATGCGCTCCTTGCCCGCGCCATTCGGCCCCGTGATCAGCACCGGCACATCCGAGCGCGCGACCTGGCACGCGAGCGCGAGCGCGGCCTCGCTGGCGGCGTCGGCATACACCAGGCCACACAGGTCGTACTCGCCTGCCAGCGCGTCGCGACGGCGGCGCTCGCCGGCGCGGCGGCGCGCGAGTTCGCGGCGCGCGCTCGACAGCTCCAGCAGGTTGCCGACCGTGGCCAG
>JAYSZI010000019.1:0-110149 GCA_043738095.1 Lysobacter sp. | reverse complement strand
GCTCCTGGTAGACATCGGCCTGGTGGCTTTGCACCGTCACCACGCCGATGCGCCGGCCATTGGCGATCAGCGGGCGGAACACAGCAGACAGGATGGGCGCGGACTCTTCGATATTGGTCGCGGTGGGCGCGCTGCCCAGCTGCGTGTCGTTGAACAGGGTCAACTCGCGGTCTTCGCGGAAGGTGAGCACCGCCAGCGACGTCGGATGGTCTAGCGGATAACTGTTGTTCGAATCGACCACGCCGTCCTCGATGTAATAGACGTAGTCCAGTGAATTGGCGGCAGGCGAGAGCAGCGCCACGCCGAAGGCGTCCATCGGCAGCAACGCGCCGATATGCCTTTCCATCGTCCTGCAAATGGCCAGGGCGTCCAGGCTGCCGGTCAGGTCCTTGCCGATGTCGCCCAGCAGTCGCAGCGTTTCCGCCGATGCGGCGAGTTCATCGTTGGCCTGCTTGAGCGCGATGTTCGAGTGCCAGCGCGCAACGATGGCGGCCACGTGGCTGGCGACGTAGTTGAGCAGGTCGAGGTCCTCCTGCGTGTAGGTCACGTCCGCGCTGTAGCTCTGCACGATGATCAGACCGTACACCGTGTCCTGGGCGATGAGCGGCGCGCCCATCCAGCTGTGGAAATCCACGACGCCTCGTGGCGCGCGGATTTCGCCGGCGGAGACCAGCGACTGGAACAACTCGTTGTCCAGAAGCCACGGCAGGCGGCTGCGGATCACCAGCGACGAAATGCCTTCGCCGAAGGGGAACGACTCGAGGACTTCGTTGGGGTCTTCGTCGACCAGATATTGTTGGCGGATCATGCCTTCGTCGGCATCGTAGGTCGCGATGATGAAGTTCTTCGCGTACATCAGCCGGCCGACGATCTCGTGCAGTTCAACGTAGTGCTCGTGCTGCGGGCTGTCGGCGGAGGACAGCGAGGCGATCTCATACAGCGCACGCTGCAGTTCCTCGGCGCGGCGGCGTTCGGCAAGCTCGATTTCAAGCTCGCCGATGCGTTGGACGAGCTGCGCAGTTTCTTCACTCACGCTCAAGCTCCACCCGGTTGCGCCCAGCGGCTTTGGCTCGGTACAGCGCGGCATCGGCACGCGCTAGCAAGCTCGCCGCGGTGTCGTTGGCGCGGCAGGATGCGACCCCGAAGCTGGCCGTGACCGGGCCTACGCCGGGGAATTCGTGCGCATAAATCGCCTCGCGCAGTTTCACGGCCGCGGCCATACACGCCGCGGCATCGCAGTGCCGGCACACAACCACGAACTCCTCGCCACCCAAGCGCCCGAGCGCGTCCGCATCGCGCGAGTTATCGCGGAGGATCTTGGCCATGCCGATTAGCACGTCGTCACCGACCCCATGGCCGTAGGTGTCGTTCACCCGTTTGAAGTGGTCGATGTCGAGCATGATGATCGACACCTCGACCTCGTATCGTCGGGCGCGGACCAGTTCCTCGTCGAGCAACTGGTCCAGCTTGCGCCGGTTGTAGAGACCGGTCAGCTTGTCGGTCACGGCAAGAACCTCGAGCAGCCGGTTCTTCTCGACTAATTCTTCGGTGCGCGCGGCGACGATCTGCTCAAGCTCTGCGTTCATGCGTCGCAGCTCTTCGTTCTGGCGGATCGCGTCACGCTCTTGCCAGTACGCGCGGGTGGCCGCGCGCACGGTCAGCACGATGTCGTCGTTGTCAAAGGGTTTTTCCAGGAAGCGGTACAGGTTGGCGTCGTTGATGGCGCGCTTGACGCCGGACATGTCGCTCTGCCCGGTGAGCAGGATCTTGACCGTGTTAGGGGATCGCTCGTGTAACTGCACCAGCAACTCATCACCGCGCAGACCCGGCATCATGAAGTCCGAGATCACTAGGCCCAGCTCGCTGCCCTGCGCGCGCAGCTCGGCTTCGATCTCGAGCGCCTCCTCGCCGCTTTCAGCAAACTCCACCTGCAGCTCGGACCCGAAATGCGTCGACAGCATGCTGCGCAGCGCGCTGAGCACCGTGGAATCGTCGTCCACGCACAGGATGATGCTGGTCTCGTTCAAGGCCCACCGGGGGTGGTGTCAGAGCTCTTTTATACAGGGAAGCATCCCGATCCGGGGGCAGCCAATCAGCGAGTCGGGTCGTGCTTCCTGGCAGCGAAATCCTGCCGCGTCCGACAGGCGTCGGATGCATGTGGCCGCGCGGTTGCCGATGTTGGTCGTGCTGGCACAACGCCTTCGCGCGCTGCTGGCCCGGACGTTCTCGGCGTTGGCCACGTTCGTGCTGTTCTACATGCCGACCGGCATGGCGCGCGCACCGCGATGATCGTCGTGACGCGGGCAATACGCTGGTTCGGTGTCGAGTTCGCGCCGCAGATCGTGGCCGGCGGCCTCGGCGTCACCAGTGCTGTCGGTGGCATTCGGCAAGGCTTTGGTGGGGTTGGCCTACGGCTCTGGGAACGCTGTTGATCCCCAATAGCTAGCATTTGAACCGGAAACGCTCTCTTACTCCAATCTTCGCAAGCCTTTCAATCGATCGCCGCTTCCACGCGGTTGCGCCCGGCGGCCTTGGCCCGGTATAGGGCGGCGTCGGCGCGGCGTAGCAGGTCGATGGATTCGACACCGGCACTGGGCACGAAACCGGCCACGCCGACGCTGATGGTGATCTCTCGCACGCGATCCTGGATCGCGGCGCGGATGGTTTCGGCCCGCATCAGGGCGTCCTGCTGGCTCGTTTCGGGAAGCAGCAGGGCGAACTCCTCGCCGCCAAATCGAGCGAGCAGTTCGCGCTCCGGATCGTGCAGGGCCTGCAGGTTTTCGGCGATCGTCTGCAGCATTGCGTCGCCTTCGAGGTGGCCGTGGGTGTCGTTGTAGCGTTTGAACAGATCGACGTCGATCATCAGCACCGACAGCGGCTGCCGCCGATCCTGGCCGCGTAGCCATTCCCGCTGCAGCCCGTGCTCCATCGCCCGGCGATTGGCTACCCCGGTCAGCGCGTCCTGGGTCGCCAGCTGCGAGAGCTGACGGTTGAGGGTCTCCAGCTCGTGGGTGCGCTCGTCGATACGCGCTTCCAGCTGACGGTTGATCCGCTGATAGCGCAGTGTCCTGCGGCGCACGAACTCGCGCACCAACAGTGTGCCCGTCACCAACACCATCGCTAAGGCCAGCAGGCGTGCCCACCACTGCTGGTACCACGGAGGCAGCACGCGGTAGCGGTAGACCAGTGGCGCGGCGGTGCGGCCGCTGGCGGTGCGGGCCTGCACGGTCAACACGTGCGGCCCGGCCGCGGAAGCGACCACCGCCACGTCGCGCGGGCCCCAGTCGCTCCACTGGCCGGGGTTGCCCGGCCCGGCGAGCCGCCAGCGGTAGCTCGGGGCGCTGTCCATGCTGACCATGCTGTAGCGGAACTCCAGTCGGCCGCCGGCGCGGATGCTGCCCGCACCAGCGTCGACGTCGAGCAAGCCCAGTTCGCGGTGCTCGGCATCCTGCGCGGCAATGCTGTCGAAGCGCAGCCGCAGCGGCGCGGCGGGGGGATCGGGCCGCGCCGGATCGAACTGCAGCAGCCCGTTCCACGTCGACACCCGGACCGTGCCGTCGCCATTGAGCCGCAGGCGGCGGAAACCGACGGCGAGCGGCGAGCCCGGGTGCTGCTGGCGCCACTGCGCCTGCCCGCTGGCGCGCAGCCAGATCTGGTGGCGGGTGTAAGCGTAGGTACCCAGCGACGTTTCCGCGATCTGCAGCTCGTCCACGCGGTCCACCGGCGGCAGCCCGGCGTCGGATGCGGGCACGAACCTGCCGGCGGCGAAGCGCAGCACGCGCCCGCCGCTGACCGCGTGCAGCCGGCCGTCGAGCACGAACCCACGGCTGCCCGAAGCGGCGTCAGCGTCTAGGCCGTTTTTCCCTCCAAATACATCGATGCGCGGGCGCGTGCTGCCATCGGCGGCGAGCCTCCAGCGCTGCGGGCCACCGCGTGAGTCGTCCAGCCAGAGTTCGCCCGCGGCGACTTCCACCATGCCCGACGCGCGCGCGCCGCCCAGCGATAGCGTGCGTGCGAGCTGCCAGCGCCCGTCGACGGCGCGCAGCACCTTCAGGCTTTCGGTGCCCAGCGCGTAGACCACGTCCTGGTCGAAGCGCGACGGCAGCAGCTCCAGGACGCTTTCGGTTTCCGACCACAGCAGCGTGCGCGGCGCGGCCGATGTCGGCTCGAGCACCAGCAGCCCCTCCTGATGCGCAATCAACAATCCGAGGTTGGTGCCGGCCAGCGCCAAGGCTTCGAGGTCGACCCACGGCAGCGCTGAGGTCTCGATGCGGCCGTCGCTGCCGGCGCGCATGCGGGCGATGCCGCGCGAGGTGGCCAGCCACAGGGCGCCGCGGTGCCATTCAAAGTCCGCCACCGTGCCCTGCAGTCCCTCGCCCACACCGATGGAAGACCAGGGCGAGGGCAGTGACATGCGCAGCAGCTCGCCTTCGGTCGCGGCCCACAAGCCGTGTTCGCGGTCGGCGCCCAGGGCCAGGGCGCTGAATTCGCCCAAGTGGATGCGTTCGCGCAGCTCACCGCCGGCCGAGAACCTCAGCAGCGTCTTGCCAAGCGTGCTCACCACGAGCTCACCGTTGCCCAGGGTTCGCACCGCGTACGGCGTCTCCGCGCGCAGGGCCACGCCGGCCGTGCCAGGCATCGGCCGGATGCCGGTGGCATCGGCGCGGTAGAAGCCTTCGTCGCCAACGAGCAGGCGCCAGCCTTTTTGCGGAAGCACCCCGAGCAGCCGTTGCCGCGCGAACACCTCGGCGCCCGGCTCGGGCGCGAAGCGACCGTCGATGAAGCGGGCGAAGCCGACGCCCTCGATGCGCGCGAACAGCTGCTGGTCGGCCGCATACATCACCCGCTGGTTGTCGCCCAGCGGCCAATGGGCGGAACGCGCGTGGTCGTAGCCGAGGAAATGCAGTGCGCGCTCGCTGCGGAAAAAGACGCCGTCAGCGGTGGCGATGATCTGCCAGATCGTGCCGATGCGGCGCGCCTGGCCAGTCAGTCCCGCGGCCGTCAGCAGCTCGCGGTAGTCGAGCCTGCCGCCTGGCCCGGGCTGCAACCAGCCGAAGGTGTCGTGGCTGCCCACGTAGATACGGTCGTCCGCGCCGGCAACCACCTTGCGTACCGGGTCCCGGCCGGGGAGTGGCGTGAGGTCCCAGCGTTCGCCGTCGTAGCGCAACACGCCGGCGCTATTGGCGACATACAGCCTCCCGTCCGCATCGGTGGTGATCGCCCAGTGCTGCGGCGGCGCGTCGTAGTCGGGCGACGCGTAGCGACGCATCAGCGGTGCGCCCTGAAGCGCACTCGCCGCAGCGCACGATGCGGCCAACTGCAGCGCCAGCAGCACCAGCAGCGCAAGCGGCGGCAGGAGTCGTCTCATCATTGGCGGGCAGTCTGCGTCACGGGGCTGGCGCAGACAAACCGGCGGGCGAGACTGTGGACGAGCACCAAGAGAAGTGTGGTCAGAGAAAACGCCTTCAGAGAACATTAGCTCTTGAAGTGCAAATGTTCGGCAGCCACCTTTGCGTGCAACGCAGGTGACGGAGAACATTAGTGGCGCTTTAACGGAAGTAGTCTCCGCCCCCATGTTTCGCAACCTTCCGAGTTCAATCGCCGCTTCCACGCGTTGCGCCCGGCGGCTCAGAGATGGGGTCAGTGAAGATTTGTGTTTTGATCCGTAATGTTCTCTGGCTCCAATTGCGCCCGGATCCAAATTGCGCCCCAGTGCGCCGACGGTGGCGCGGCAGGCGTGAGATTGGTATAGGTGCACCTCCCTCCGCCGACAGGATGTGTGCCATGAGGATGCTCGCTGTTCCCCTTCTGTTGTTGTGCTCGTTCGCCCAGGCTGCGACGCTAGTTGTGGTCAACAAGGGCGACAATGACGTCAGCTTGATCGACGTCGACAGCGGCGCTACTCGCGCAAGGCTGCCCGCGGGCGAGGGTCCGCACGAGGTCGCGATGAGCCCCGACGGTCGCTGGGCGCTGGTCACCACATACGGACGCGCACAACCGGGGACAGAGGTCCGTCTGATCGATGTCGTGCGCGCACAGGTCGCCGATACTTACTCGGTCGCCCCGCATGCCTGGCCACACGGCATCGTCTGGGACGGAGACAAGGCTTGGCTAACCACCGAGAACGATGGCACCGCGGGATCGCTGGTGGCGCTGGACCCGGCGGACGGGCGGACGCTCGCATCAATCCCGACGGGGCAGGCGCTTTCCCACATGGTCGCGCTGCATCCCGATGGCCGGCGCGCATACGTCACCAATGTCGCGTCAGAGACGGTTTCGGTCATCGACCGCGTGGCCGGCCGTGTGCTGATGACGGTACCGGCCGGGCATGAGCCCGAAGGCTTGGCAGTGTCTCCGGACGGCCGCGAGCTGTGGGTCGCAAACCAGGGCAGCAGTACAGTCACCATTTTCGACACTGCGACGATGCGTGAGATCGATCGTATAACAGCACCGGGCCGCCCGATCCGCATCGCGTTTACGCCGGACGGCGGGCGCGCGCTGGTCGTGACCGCTCGCAATATCGATCTGCTGGTGTTCGACACGGCGCAGCGCCGGCAACTGGCGCGGGTGCAGTTCGACCACGAGGGTGCAGCCGGCTGGACGTACGGCACGGCGGCCAACGCGGTTGGAGTACTGCTTTCGCCCGACGGTCGCCGCGTCTATGTGTCGCTCGTATCGGCAAGGCGCGTGGCGGAGGTCGACCTGAGTACTTACACCGTCGCACGACTCTTGGTGACGGGCCGCCAGCCCGATGGGCTTGGCTGGTCGTCAGTGACACTGCCGGCGCAGTAACCGGTAACGGTTTCAAAAACGTTGCGATAGCCCATTTTTTTGCCGCTCACAGAGAGACGCCCGCGTAAGCGGGCGTCTCTCTGTGAGCGTTCGCGTCAGATCGGCGTCTCGACCACGCTGCCGCCGCGCTTTTGCAGGTTGTCAGGTCCCGGGTAGCGGATTTTGCCCGTGTGAGTCGAGCAGACATAGATCCGAGTGCCCGTTCTTTAACAGGCGCGCAATAGGTAAGTTCGCCGCCAGTATTGATCGCCATCTGCTCTTTTGTCGTTCTGACTAGGCGACCGAGCCCTGAGCACGTCATTGCCTCCGACCTCCCTCGCGTGACCCTTATGTGTCGCCTTGGCCGTCGACGATATGGACGTAATGCTGTCTGCGCGGATCGCTCTTGCATTCATCGAAACGCAGGCGCGGTGTGCGGGGATTTATGCCGCTCCGCAACATTGCGTGTGACGGCGCTCTCTGTTCACCAACATCGCCCAGGGCACTTGGCCGCCAGCCGAATCTGCCGATTTTCGCTTGTTTATTGCGGCGAAACTCCGCTCGCCATCGGCGCGCAGGCGAGCGTATGAACGGTTAAGAACAATCCCGTTGTTGCAGGCGAGGCTTGTTGCTTACCGTTGAAGTGGACCGGTGTTCTGCCGGCCATTTCCCGGTAAGACAAAAGCCGTTCCGGACGGGCCCACCGGCCACAAGGGCGGTGAGCATTGCAGTGAAAAGTGCATTTTCTTTCCAATTCTCAAGGGGCACAAACCTGATGTCGAAGTCGAACAAGTTGCACCAGCGCGCGCTGGCCGCCGCCATGGCAGTCGCGTTGACTGCTGGGTTCGCCGGTTCCGTTGCTGCCGCCGGGCGCGTGGATACTGCGGGCCTGAAGTCCGCGGACCAGACCAGCTTTGACCGCTTCATTGTCAAGTACCGCGCCGGCACCAGTGCCGTTGTGCAGCAGAACAACCTGACCAGTGCAGCCAGGGTCAGTGCCAAGGCCCTGTCCGTCGCCCGCGTGCGTACGCTGTCCGTGGGCGGCGAAGTCGTCCAGGCCAACCGTCCAATGGATCGCGTCGAAGCCGAAAGCCTGATGCGCCAGATCGCTGCCGACCCGAACGTCGAGTACGTCGAGGTCGACCGGCTGATGAAGGCGCTGATGACCCCGAACGACACCCACTACGGCACCTACCTGTGGGGCATGCAGACCAGCACCGGCGGCATCCGGGCCGACCAGGCCTGGAATACCACCAGTGGCAGCGCCGTGGTCGTGGCCGTGCTCGACACCGGCTACACCGACCACAGCGACCTGCTACCGAACCTGCTGCAGGGCTACGACTTCATCTCGAGCAAGACGATCGCCGGCGACGGCGGCGGCCGCGACGCCGACGCGCACGACCCGGGCGACTACTACCGCGCCGACAACTCCAGCTGGCACGGCACGCATGTGGCCGGCACGGTCGCCGCGTTGGGCAACAACAGCAAAGGCGTGATCGGCGTTGCTTACGGTGCGAAGGTGGTGCCGGTGCGCGTGCTGGGTCGGGGCGGTGGGTACACGTCCGACATCGTCGACGGCATCACCTGGTCGTCGGGCGGCGCCGTCGCCGGCGTTCCAGCCAATGCCAACCCAGCCGAAGTCATCAACATGTCGCTAGGCGGCAGCGGTGCGTGCTCGGCCACCTACCAGACCGCGATAAACGCCGCCGTCGCCCGTGGCACCACCGTGGTGGTGGCCGCGGGCAACGACAACCTCGACGCCGCGGGCTTCACCCCGGCCAGCTGCAACAGCGTGATCTCTGTGGCCGCGACCAACAAGAACGGCACCCGCGCGAGCTACTCCAACTACGGCGCCAAGATCGACGTAGCCGCACCGGGTGGCGACAGCCCGGACTGCACCACGTTGATCGTGTCGACCGGCAACGCCGGCACCAGCGGGCCGACCACCGAGAACTACTCGTGCATGGCGGGCACTTCGATGGCGTCGCCGCATGTGGCCGGTACGATCGCACTGATGCAGGCCGTGCGTACCACTCCGCTGACCCCGGCGCAGGTGGAATCGATACTGAAGAGCACGTTGCGTGCCTTCCCGGCCAGCAACGACAAGCCGATCGGCACCGGTATCGTCGACGCCGCAGCGGCCGTGTCGGCTGCCGCGACGTACTGATCCACTTCAGCAAACCAAAGCACGACAGGAACCCCGGCGCAGGCCGGGGTTCTGCTTTCCAGGCTCCGGATCGAGACGGAAGCGCTACGTCCGAATGCGTTGGCGTGGTACCACTCGCCTCTCCGTTTAGCGTCGGAAGCCCCCTTATCGTCAACTGGCGGCGTCAACGTCACCGTCGACACCGCCACTCGACAATCTTCAGGTCAGGTGTTTAAGCCTGCAACGTTGAGCTTCAAGGGATCTGACAGTCCGAACACAAAGCTCTGCAGGTACACGTACTGGAGTTCCATGCGCCACCTTCGACCGAGCACTGCTGCTCGGCGGTCACGGAACAGGAAGGCGCAGGCGGCGACGGGAGCGGGGCCGCCTCGAAGTCGCGGCGGTCGTCGTAAAGTTGCGCCCAGCGCCCGTCGAATCCGCCATTCTGGGGAAGGTACCAAGCGCCCACCAACCAGATGCCGGCTTCGTAGCTTGTGCGCGTGTCCAGAACACCGGAATGGACGAAGAAATCGTGCTGCCGCCAGTAATTTCCGAGCGAGCCGTAATCGCCGCTGGCATCGGCACGATTGCGGTTGAAGCTGTCGCGACCCGCGCCGCTGTAGCCACCGAAATCGTCGGAACCGGGCGTGAAATCATCGGCGTTGGCTTCGGCCGAATAAGCACCCCAGAACCAGGACTTCGCGATCACGGCGTCGCGACCATCGGTCAGGCTGGAGCTGTAGTTGTCCCGCGAGCCTAGGTAGAACCGTTGCAGGCCAGCCGGAACTTCGGCCACGCCGGCCTCGTTCACGATCGGGCTGTCGAGCAACACATCCTCCTTGCTGTCGTCGGTCCAGTTGGTCCACCACGTTGAACCGCTCCATTGCGTGGCGAACACATCGGCCATGTCCTGCAGTTCGTACGTGATGCGCTTGACCTGCGACCACGACGTCTGGCTGTTGCGTCGCGAGGCAAGTGACGAGGCGCTGGAATAGCTGATCGCTTTCGCGTTCCACGCCGTCACCGCAGCCGAGGATGTCTCCGGCACCCAGACATAGTGCACGTTCTTGGGATCATCGTTGGTGACGTCGACTTCGGCAGAGCCATTCGCCGAAACGCGTGAGCTGATCGTGCTGTATGCGTCCTGCACGAAATGCAGTTCGTGCGCACGCGTGCTGCCGACCCCAGTGTCCTCGTCCGCCTGCCAGATCATCACGTGCTTGCCGTTGGCAACCTGCATGAACTTGAGATCCGAACTGCCGACGCGACGCATGACGTGATCGCCATGGCTGGTCACGGTGACGTGGCCGACGTACTCGCCCGCGGCGCCGGGCGTACCGGTCACGGCGCGGAGCGAGATCTCGATGCGCTCCCAGTCGTGAATTGCGCTGGCCATTTTGTCTACAGGGTGAAAGACGTGATAGAGCAGCAGCAGCCCCTTGTTGCCGCCATCCATGTACTCGACGACTGATGAGTACAAGGTCGGCCGGATGCGCCAATTCTGGTAGGCACCCGAGCCGGACGCACCTGCAGCGACGTAGCTCGATAACACATTTGCCCAGGTGGGCCGATTGTTGGCGAAGTTCCCGTCGCGGTCGAAATCGTAGTTGGAAATCCAGTCGCGGCCGGGCTTGCTGCTGTCTTCCTCGGCGCGCTGCATGATGACCGGCGCGTAATAGTTCAGATAGGCCTGGCGCTGCGCTTGGGTAAGTACCCACGCCTGGGCCTGTGCCGGGGCAAGACCCGCCCCCAACAGCAGCATTAGCGCGTACAGAAGAAATCCCCTCACATGCACGAACCGTGACTTACGCGAAACATTGTTAATCCCTTTCATATCGAGCTCCTTTAGTCATTCCATTTCGGGCGACTTAACTTCGCTATGGCTATTGAATCATCAGGCAACTATCACTGTTCCGGCATTGCGTCCACGATAGGCACACCAAAGCGTTGGAACTCCGATAGTGCCCCAGCATCATAGGCTCCCTGCCTCAGTTTTAATCGCTCTGCCCTGAGTGGCGCGTGTGGCCTTCCAGCCGGCGGAATCATGGAGCTGCCGGATAGGGATGGATAGGGATAAGGGGACGGCACGGACGTCGGCAGATCAGGGGTGGCTAAAGGCAATAAGTGCAGGGAGCTACCTCACCCACGGACACCTCTAGGTGTGCGACTAGGCACTCGCCGCTGCACTCCGCCCCGCTCGCGAGTGCCACCAACGCCGTGCCGACACCCAAGCGCCGCCGACCGCCATCACGCCCGCGAATGTTGCCCCGTTGAACGCCGACCACCAGCGATGGGTCGCGAGCAACAACAAGGCGATCGCAACCGACACGAGCAATCGACGCCCAATGCGATCGTCGTCCGCGATGAACGACTGTCGGCGCTGTAGCACCGCGACGAAAGGCAGGGCCGACGTGGCGCGCATGTAGCTGACATAAGTTTCGCCGTAGCGCCCAATCAACTTTCGGTCCTGCCACAGCGCGCCACCGCCGGCGAGCGCGGCGAACCCAGCAAAGTAGATCGCCAGCGCGAGCGTGGGCGCGAGCACCACATGGGCGATCGCGAACACGGCAAGCCCCATGAAGAATGCGTGTCGGGTCACGCGCTCGATTCCCGAAGGTGGGTGCACCTGCGTCCGGAACAAGGCCATTGGCGATCGCATGTAGTTCATCAGTCCGGCGATCGCGAGCGTCATTCCGAGAAACGCGACAGCTCCAAGAAGCATGCGCGCCGCTGGAACTTGAGCGAGCGCAAACCCCGCCGGGCCCTCATCGCCAAACCTCGCGACCGCGGCCGCGAGCAAACCCATCGTCGTGGCTGCGATCGCGCTGAACAATGCGACGAAGCGCTGCTCGCCAAGCTTGCGCACAAGACGCGCGCGCAACGGCAATCCCAGCAACAAATGGGTTCCGGCAAACAACAACCACGTACTCAAGACGATGAGCGGTGCTTTCATAGTCGTTTCCTCGATGGAGATGCAGCGAGCGACCTACCATGCAGCGAGAAGCGATCCGTCGGCTGCGAGGTCGGCCGCGCCTGCAGGTGCGGATCGATTGTACCGGCGCGCGAGAACAGGGTCGGCGAAAACGCGGGCACAAAAAGGGAGCAGCTCCATCGAGCTAGACAGGGCAGGGCTAGATCGCCAACCCTAAAAAAAAGGTCAGGTTGCACTGTCGAGACTGACGTCGAATCGCGCAGGCACCCTGTCGAATGCCACGGGTGCACATGACCACGCCTTGCAAGAATGTACGCACGTTCGATGGCGTTTTTACGAGGGAGTAGTACATGGGCAAACGATGGGTGAAGTGGGGATGGATGGTGGCGCTGGCGGGTCCCGCCATGGCGCAGGCGCCGGTGGATTTGACGGTGCTAGACCAGGAGATGGCCGGACCGCGCGCGCAGGTTCTGGTGCTGGGCTCGGTGCATCTGAGCGGCATGCCCAAAGAGGTCAAACCCGAGTCGCTGGATACTGTGCTGGACCGGCTGGCCGCGTTCAAGCCCGACGTCATCACCATCGAAGCGCTTTCGGGAGAAGAGTGCGACCTCGCCGCACGCCATCCCATCGTGTACGGCAGTGATTACTGTGCCGGTGCCAACGTGGCGAAGGCCGCGACGGGGCTGGACGTGCCGGCAGCGATCGCGGAGGTGAACAAGACGCTCAAGGCATGGCCTGCGCAGCCTGTACCCGCGCAACGGCGTCGACTAGCGGCGCTGTTCCTGGCGGCGAACGACCGTGCGTCCGCCTACGTGCAATGGCTGCAGTTGCAGGAAGCCGAGCGCCGTGCGGGCGATAGCCTGGACGATGCGTTGGTGGTGATGCTCAACGAGATCGCAACGCGCAACAACGAGAATTACCAAATGGGCGCTCGCCTCGCTGCGCGACTAGGCCTGCAACGGGTCCATGCCGTCGACAACCACACGGGCGACAACATGGACGTAGCGGATAGGCAGGCATTCGGCAAAGCGATCGAGCAGGCTTGGGCGGCGGGCAGGGCGGAACTCAACGCCAGGGAAAAGCAGGAGCAGGCCCTGTCGCAGGGACGCGACCTGTTGCCGCTGTACCGCTACGTCAACCACCCAGAGCATCTGAAGGTGCTCGCGGACGTAAACGCGGGTGCGGCGATGCGGGCGAAGTCGCCGCAGGATTACGCGCAGATGTGGGTGGCGGGGTGGGAAATCCGCAACCTGCGCATGGTGGCGAACATCCGTGAATCGTTCCGCGAACGGCCCGGGGCGCGCGTGTTGTCGATTGTCGGCGCCTCGCACAAGCCGTGGTTCGACAGCTGGCTCGGACAGATGCAGGGCGTGGAGATCGTCGACGTGGGGCAAGTGTTGCAGTGATCGGATGGCCGGGGGCTCGCTTCCGTCGCGAAAAAAATAGCCCCTTTGCCTAGCCCAATTAGGGTCAGAGAACATAACCGCTTAAAACAATTGCGTTCTCTGACCCTTTCGTTTGATTTTTCTTCTAGCTCGACCCGCCTTAATCCATGCCGTTGACGACCCACGCTCTGGTCGCTGTGCATTGGGCCTGTTCTGGCGGATCCCACTGGCCTTGTAGGGCCTTTACGGCCGTTTCAGAACCGCCAACTGTCACAGCCTGCTGGTGGTGGAAGCGCTTGCCGTTGACGATGAGCTCGCCTGCTTGGCTATTCCAACTTGCCGCTCCCTTGGAAAAGACCAGCAGTAACCGGCCTCCCGTTGCGTCCTTGAGGTACACGCAACCGTCGATGATTAGAGTGCCGCGATGAGCAGCGGCGTCGCCGGCCTCCGCAGCGACGACGGTTGAAACCACCACCCCTGCCGCACGTGGTGGCGAAGGTGGGGGTGGCGCGTCGTTGCGGGTGGCGCGTGCACTCGTGGCCGGATCAACGGCTCTAGGGGGAGTGGGCTGCGGCGGGGCGCACCCAGCTAAGGTCAGGGCGAGCAGGGCACCCAGCGCAAGGTGGTCACGGCCCATAGAGGAGGCTCCAACCGGATGAGATGTAGTCCGTCGACATGTAGATGAAGTAGGAGCATTGTCCCGCACCCGCTCCCGAGGCGGCCGTGCCTTTCAGCAGTCCGAAGGCAGTTTGTGAGGCAAAGACTGGCCCACCACTGTCGCCCTGATAGCACGCGGTCGTGGGCCCGCCCTGGACCTTCACCCAAACCGGTGCACAGGTCTGTGTGCCGCACGCGCCTGCATAAGTCGGGGCGTAGTTGGTCAACTCCACCGTCCCGCAGCTGTAGCCGGTGGTCTCACCGCGGTGGCAAACCTGATCGCCAACAGCAGTGCTCGAGCGAAGTCTTCTGCCCGTGAGCGTGCGCGCCGCTGCGGTGGAGTCGGCGTAAAACTCCGCGCGCTCTACCGCCGACGAGGTGTGTACTTCAACGTCCTGGTCGCTGTCCTTGACCTCCCCGACAGCAATATCCAAGGGGTGGGTGGTTCCGCTTGGGTTGTAGTAAGTGTTCATCCCTTCGCAATGCGCGGCAGTCAGGACGCCCGTGGTGCCGGACGTGTTCTTCACCACAAAACCTGACGTGCAGTAAGAGCCGCTGCTGGAGGTGATCTTGGCCCCACCGCGCACATCGGCGTCCATCGCTGGATAGTCTTCAAAGTCGATACGAGCGGGATGCCCAAGGAGTTGCTCAACGTCCGGGTTCAAAGTGGCCAAGGCTTTGCGGTCGGACCCTTCGGCGAATACGTTGAGGACAATTTCGCCGGTGCGCTCGTCCGTCCCCACCCCGTCTAACCCGGGGACCATAGTCACCAAGTCCTGTGTCTTAGCGCTGATCGAGGTCACCAGAACATCAAGGGTTGAGCGGGCACCGGTGATAAATTCGACGGGCACTTTCACGCCATCGAGTTTGAGACTCGTGGGCGCTACGGGCTTATGTCCGGTCAGGCGCACCAAAACCTTGAAACGAGGGGCGTCCTCGAAATAAATTCCGGCCAATCGCTCGCTGAATTTCTTTCGGATGTGAGCGAGTGGCTCTCCCATTTTGTCTGCCGTGCGCATGCGGATATGGGCTTGCGCCAAGGTCAGGCCACTTGCCGACGAGTACGCTTTGGCGTCAGCGGCGATAGCCTCCTGACGCGAACCTGGCTTGACATCATCTGCGCGAAGACCGGCATGGGATGCGGGCGGCGCTGTGCAGAGCACGACAGAGGCGCACAGCAAGCCAAGATTGAATCCATTCTTCAGTCCAAAAGCGTCTTTCATCTTCCATGTATCCATGAGTTAGTGGGGGGCGTTGCGCCGCATAGGGAACCCGCTGGGTCGTGAAGTACCGATGATGAGTGGGGCTCATTGACCGCCGGAGTGGGCTGGCAAAAATCGGTGCCCATAAGTTTTCATTCCACGCTGTGCAGACGCTTACGTTCGCACCCCCTGCACGCGCGCCACTGAATGCTGTGCGCCCACCATGGCGGCCGAAGAGGACAAAACATGAACAACGAAGTACAAGCTCTGATCCAGCAGCTCTCGAACAAGGGAAATGAACTGCCGCCGCCCGAGGCGCAGGAACAATTCCAGCAGATTGCGAAATCCGCGCCGCCTGAAGTATTGAGCGAGGGCCTGCAGGATGCGTTCAACTCCGACAAAACGCCCCCGTTCGCGCAGATGATTGCGCAGCTTTTCGGACAGGCGGACGGTCAGCAAAAGAACGGGATCCTCGGCGCGCTGCTGGGCGGCCTCGGCGGCGCAGCGCAGCCAGCGCTGAGGCAGGCGGGCGTCAATGGCAGCCCCGAAGACGCAACCCAGCTTTCCACCGGCCAAGTGGAGCAAATCGCGCAGCAGGCGCAGGAGGCCGACCCCGGTATCGTCGGGCAGATGAGTCGGTTCTACGCAGAGAATCCGGTGCTGGTGAAATCGCTGGGCGGGCTGGCCATGGCCCTAGTCCTCGGGCGGATGACTTCCGCTCGGCGCTGATTGCTGCTCGCCACCGGCCTTTCCCCAGGTTGAGGCGACGACTGCAGGAATCTACGAGGCCGCCTTGGGGCGGCCTCTTTTGCTACGAAGCACAGCGAAATCCACATACCTGGTCAGGTTCCGCATGACTATCAGGGCCTTTCGCATTTTCACGGGCAATATTCTCTCACTACATTTGCAGTTAGGTACGCGCGTGTGGCACAGGGTTGGGGTTGCTTCAAGCGTGCGGCGCGCGGTGCCAACGACGGCGCCAGGGGACCTGCCAAGTGGAGCAAATCGTGCAGTAGTCGCGGGCAGCGTCGATCAGACGAGTCGGTTGATTTTTCCGACTCGATAAGGTGGGGGACGATCCCGCAGGGAGGCGCTCGATGGAGCGCAAAAATGCCTGCGTTTGTCACGGCGCATGGCGGGCAACCCTGTTTTTACATGCGTAAATCAAGCAGATATAGTTATTTGTCAAGACACGCTATTTTCTCCTGGGTTCAACGCGGCCCAGTCGCGGTCATTTCCGGCGTAGACGCGCTCGGGTGACGAGGAGGCATAGACACCGACATGAGCTCAAAGCTTCCACACGGACGTATCGACCAGGGGCCGGCCCCTGGATTCGCTAACGCATCCTGGCTCATTGTCTGGCTATCTGATGAGGCCGCCAACTGGACGTTTGTATCGCGCGACTGGTACGCGCTTACTGGGCAACCCAATGGGGGCGTCGGCGGGGACGGCTGGTTGGATGTGGTACATCCACAGGACAGGCAGGCCACACAAGAACACTGGGTCACGCAGGTGCAGGCTCGGGACGTGGTCGCACTTCGGTTTCGGTTACGTGATCGCAATGGATTTGACCGGGACGTTCTGCTCACCGGTGATCCACAGTACGACGAGGCTGGACTTCTCCAGGGCTACGAAGGAACCCTGTTAGCTCTGGATCGAGCGACCCAGGCGCACGAACTTCCACATCAGCGTCATGACTATCTGCGTGCCATCTGCGACAGTGCCGCCGATGGGCTCTACGTCATGGCCCCAGACAGCCACTGCACCTACATCAATCCGGCGGGCGCCACGATGCTGGGATACCAAGCGTCCGAACTAATCGGCCGCGGCCTGCACGACATCGTCCATCACACGCATCCAGATGGGCGGCCTCATCCGATCACAGAGTGTCCCATCGCGCTCGCCGCTAAGGCCGGTAAAACGGACCGAATTGAGGATGACGTCTTCTGGCACAAACAAGGGTATTCGGTTCCGGTCGCCTATGGCGTCTCGCCGGTGCTGATCAATGGCCAGCCGGCAGGCGCAATCGTGACATTCCAGGACATAAGCCATCGCAAGCAGGCTGAAGCCATTCACCACCAGCGACTTCGCGCAGCCGAAGGCGAGCGCGAACGCCTCGCGGATCTGTTTGAGCAGTCCCCAACCTTCGCATGCGTTCTGGTGGGGCCGGATCTGGTGTTTGAGCGCGCAAACCAGGCGTACCTCGATCTTGTCGGCCGGAGCAACATCGTTGGCAAGCCGTTACGAGAAGCCCTGCCCGAGGTAGTTACCCAGGGGTTTGTCAGCCTCCTGCAAGGGGTTTATGCCAGTGGACAGCCGCATGTTGGCACCGGGGTGCCAGTGATGCTGGATCGTGGCGGAGGGCAGCCCGAGGAACGCTCGGTCGACTTCTTGTATCAGCCTTTGCGCGATAGCGCCGGGCGAACAACCGGTATCTTCGTCCAAGGCGTGGATCAGACCGAGCGCAAGCACCTGTACGAGCAGTTGCGCGAACAGGATCGACGCAAGGATGAATTCCTGGCAACGCTCGCGCACGAATTGCGCAATCCCCTTGCGCCAATCCGCACCGGACTGGCAGTTCTCGGGCAGGCGCCATCCGTGGAAGTAGCCGGCCAGGTGCGCAGGATCATCGAACGTCAGGTTAGACACATGGTCCGGCTGATCGACGATCTGCTGGACGTGTCACGGATCAGCACCGGCAAGGTTCAATTGCGCGAAGAGCGCGTGGACTTGCGGGAGATTGTAGAGTCATCGTTAGAGGTCAGTCGTCCTGTGATCGACGCGGCCAATCATACGATTGTTGTGTCGCTGCCGACTCAGCCGGTATGGCTGAACGCAGATCGAACTCGCGTTGCACAAGTTATCAGCAACCTGCTCAACAACGCCGCAAAGTACACGGACAACGGGGGACACATCGAACTTTCTGTCCGGGAACAAAGCGATACCGCTGTGGTGTACGTGCGAGACAATGGCGTGGGCCTTGCCCCGGAAAGCATCGGCTCGATATTCGAGTTGTTCACGCGGGCCGGAAAGATTCGAGACCAAGCGGACGGTGGATTAGGCGTTGGGCTTGCGCTTGCACGGCGCCTGATCACCCTCCATGGCGGTTCGGTGACCGCGCAGAGCGAAGGACTCGGCCATGGCAGTACGTTCACAATTGCTTTGCCGCTCGCCCCAAGCAGGGATGACTTAATCCTTGACACTATCCGCGTTACCACTCGGACAACTTCCCGATCGGACCTCAGCATCCTGGTTGTGGACGATAACGTTGATGCGGCGAACACCCTCGCGTTGTTGCTGCAGTTGGGCGGAAATACCGTGCACTGCGAGTACAGCGGCCGGGATGCGCTACTGGCCGCATCATCCATGGGTCCGGATGTGATCCTTCTGGACATCGGCATGCCCGGCATGGATGGCTACGAGGTTGCCCGACAACTGCGCGGTCAGGTGAGCACACGATCGGCGGTCCTCATCGCACTCACTGGATGGGGGATGCAGAGCGACGTCAACCATGCGATGAAGCAAGGTTTCGACCACCACCTGACCAAGCCCGTCGACGCGGAGCGCCTCGACGAATTGCTGTCCAGCATCGCCAACGCACGCAGCTTGCAGCACTGAGCGAGTTCGCCTGGGTCGCTACGGCCCGACTTTCAGACATGACAGCGCGGCACAACCTAGCCATCCATGATTTTTCGGACACCATAGAGCCGGAGCAATCCAGCGAACATTGGCGGTGAAATCGGAAGGGTTTCCGTGGTTTGCCGCATTAGGAACTTCGACCCGCGGACTAGGAGACTAGGCCGCAGGCGCGGCTTACGCGTGATTCGGAGTAGAGGGAGCCTAGCCATCGCGGGAAAACCTCAAGGTATGTCAGCGACATTGAAGGCGGAGTATTCCAGCCAGACCTTTGCATGGACGTCCGTGTTTAGAACGCTACTGCATAAGCCGCTTCGGATGGGCGGTGCTTGACAGGCGAGCGTCAAAGTAGTGACTCTTTGCCGGCAGAAGGGGATGGCGTCACGGATGAGGTGCCTATTGGTCACGCCAAGGAAGGCGGTGTTCTCCACCGCGGTGCTTGGCTTGCTCGCGAGTGGGTGTGGACAGAGTCCCGCGCTTGAGGTTACCTCGCCCTCAGCGATTTCATTGACGGCCGAATCAGGCCTGAAAAGTGAAGATGAAATCGGGGGGTTCGATTTCGCCGCAGGGATCGACGGCAGCCTACATCTGGTCTGGAGCGAAACCACTGGGCTCTATGGTGGTCGCCGTCGGCATAGCCGCATCCTTTATCGGCGCGGCGATGGGAATCCTTTGCGGTGGGGACCACCGATCGTTGTCGCCGACGGCCGCATCGGCAAACCGCAAGTTGTAGCGTCCCAGAATGGCGTGCACGTCATCGCAGGTGCACGTCTGCATCATTGGATATTGCCTGCCAATGGTGGCCCTGCCGACGACCAGGGCGACCTCCTGGGGTCGGATGCCGCCATTGCTGACACGTTCGACGCCACCGCGGTGGGCGACGCTATCGTCGTGCTGTTCCTGACCGCTGATCGCCGCAGTCCAGTGCAGAACGTTTATAGCCTGCGCTGGACGAGTACCGGCGAAGACGCTCAAGTCGTTGCGCCGCTAGCGCCTCAGGCATCGGTAAATCCTCAGCCGAGGTTGCTTCGGGGCAAGGGCGAACAGCTACTCGCTGTTTGGGCGAGCAATTCGCTAGGAAAGCGCTGGGACGAAAGCACAGGGAGCGAGGCGGTCTCTTCGATGGGCCAAGTCCATGCATCGTGGAGCGCGGATGGAGGCCGCAGTTGGCGGCCTTATAGCGCCGTCAACGCAAAGCCCTTTGGAAACATAGCTGCCGTAGCCGTTGCCGGCCAACTTGATGCACCCATTGCCGTTTACGGTGCAACGAAGTTGCTGGCCAGCCGTGAGCAAAATAGCACCTGGGGGCCCTCGATCGCGCTCTCGGAACATCGGGTCGACCAGTTAGCTGGCCTCTCGATCTCAGCTACCCAATGCGGTGAATCGGTAGCTGTTGCTTGGGTTGATGAACGGAATCGCGGTACTGATCGGCGTTGGTGGAAGCCCCTAGGGGGTTGGCCTTGGTCCGACTCGCCGGATTGGATTAACAACGACCTGTTCGTGCTTACCGGCAAATCATCTGCGGCCGCCTTCAAAGGCGTAGCTGTTCAACCTAGACGATTGACTCCACCCGAATCGTTGACAACGGGGGTCGCGATCGCACAACGCGAGGGCGAGTTGCTCGTACTCCGCGCCGGTCGCGCCCGGGTGCGCAAGGCGCCGGGCGACGCCAATGCCCCCCCTGAAATACAGCAGTCCCGAATCCCCTGCGATTGAACCGGTCTCTCCCCGATTTCCCGCGCCCGTCAAGGCCGGATATGTGCTGTACCCACAAGGACTACACGAGGAAAAGGAATGTCAACGCCAAGACCAATCGTATTTTTTTGCGTAGCGCTGCTCAGCAGCGCCGCGTACGCGCGCGACCCGCGCCCAGGAGAGCCAGACTATGTGCCCATCGGCCCATCAGCCAAGGCATTGTCATCGGGTCACATAGGAAGGTCGCCGTTTAATCCGCCCGAGGCAAGCGACTCGACCTTTGTGGTGGATACAGGATGGAGTGGGCTGGATACGGCTTGCACCTTCCGTAGCGGCGGGCCGCTGGTGTTTCAGGTTCAAGTCGACCGTGCATTCGCGTCGGAGGATGTCCAGAGACTCAAGGAGGAGGGGCTAATTTCCGAATACGCCACCCTGCGTATGCCGGCGTTCGACGTCGACATTGATTACGGCGGCAGTGATTACGCGCCCGAGGCCGACCGAGTGTTCTTTAACGGCAATCTGGTGCCAGAGGAATTCCTAAGCGGCGCCAACGGCGTCTGGAAGCTCAATGCCTTCCAAGTTCCCATCGAATGGGTAAATTTCCGCTCGATCGGTTCCACTGTGCCTGGTCGCAATGAAGTGCGGATCGACATCGACACCGCGAATGCGGAGGAGGTCTGGTGCACTTCTATCGACTGGGCAGCGCTCTCGTTCAGCGCCGTGCGGCCGGTGGTATTCGCACACGGCATTCTCTCGGACTCAAGTGTTTGGAATAGTATTTGGGTTCCGGAGTTGAGCAATCTTGGTGTGCCGGTAGACGCCGCCATCAATCCCAGCATGGGCAACCTCGACAGCATCCAAAACAACGCTGGGAAGATTGCAGCCGCGGTTGAAGCGGCAAAATCGCAATGGGGAGTCGACAAAGTCAATCTCGTAACCCACAGCAAAGGCGGCCTTGATGCGCGCCACTTTGTGGAGACCGCGGACTCCGTCGAAACGCTAGTGCAGTTGGGAACCCCGAACGGCGGCAGCCCTTTGGCTGACTTTGTTCAGGGCTCCGTGCTTATCGCCGTCGGCCCGCTCAGCAGCTATTTCATCAACTCCCTTGCAGGGCCGGCGGGCGTGCAGCTCACCACCCCATACATGACGCTTTATAACGCTTATCATGACTTTAACGAGGACGTGAGCTACAACGCATTGGCGGGCCGCTACTATCCCGACTGCTTCTTCTGCGTGAACAAGGCATTGGAAAAAATCGTTGGCCCTGGCGACACTATCGTGCCGGTAACCTCCGTATTTGCCTTGCCTTACACCAGGAATATCTCGTTTGAATCTGTGGGTGACGATGAGGATGCAACGCACACCCAGATCGAAAAGTCGCTTGCGGTGTTTAACGCGGTCAGCCCTACGGTAGTCGTCCTGTCGCAGGCAAAATCTGCAAGCGACAGCGCGGGTGCAAGTTCCCGATCGGCCACAAGCGGCGGCACCATTTCGTCCGGACAGGTCCAAACCAAAACCATCATGCTGGACGTGGCCCCCGCGATGATCTCCATGCTTTACCCGAGCGGCGGGCTCAATCTGACTCTCATCTCGCCCTCGGGCCGCCGCATCGATCGCGTCGTGGCTGCTGCGGACCCCAGTATCGAATTCACAGAAGGCGACATCCTCGGAGGAAATCAGGCGGCGTATCTTCTAAGTAGTGCCGAGTTGGGTGAATGGAAGACCGTAATCAGCGCCATTTCTGGCTCGAATATCGACTACGCAATCGGCGCTTGGATGGACGCGTCCGCGTCTGCTCCGGCCGATGTCAGGCTTGAGGGAGCCTTTGCTCGCCAGTCAATCTCCACAGGTGAGGCCCTCATAGTGCAAGCCACGGTCCGCGACCGCGGCATCCCCGTGCTCCGCGCATCCGCAAAGGCTCGGGTTGGGCATCCAGATGGGTCCAACTTGGATCTGGCACTGCACGACGACGGCTTGGATGGCGACGACACGGCTGGCGATGGCATCTACTCAGCGACGCATCGGGCTACGCAGCAATCGGGGCTTTACCGAGTGGTATTTGTCGCAGAGGGGACAAACGCAGCTGGACGTAGCTTCAGCCGCGAGACGTTCAATCTTGCGACCGTTAGCGCTGGTACTTCTCGCTTCACAGCTTTCCGGGAGATGGCAAAAGATACCAACGGCAACGGTTACTACGACGAATTGGTGGTGGAAGCCGACGTCGATGCCACCGTGCAAGGTCCTCACCGCATCCTGGCGGTTTTGGCTGACAGTGCTGGCCATGAGCATTTGGTCAGTGTCAACAAGACGTTGGTCGCCGGCAGCAACACCGTGCCACTAGTGTTTGACGGTAAGGACATCTACCGTGATCGCACTGACGGTCCATATGTGCTGTCTTCGATTCGACTTGCGCAAGAGGGAAACATTGATTTGCTGCCGACTGACCAGCGGGTCAATGCGCATACTTCGCGTCCCTATACGTATTCCCAGTTTGAGCATGAGCGCATAGAGCTTGTAGGTACAGGCACAGCGAAAGGCGTTGACGAAAATGCAAATGGTCTATTTGACCGTCTCGACGTCGCCCTTGATGTGGAGTTGGCGCAGGCCGGCTACTACCAGTGGACAGCGCAACTTACTGACCGTACTGGTGCAAAGATCGGTTTCTACGCGGGCAATGCATATCTCAACGCTGGCCGGACCGTGCTTCGGATGACTTTTGCAGGTGAGGCTATTGGCAAGAATGGCGAAGATGGGCCTTACGATGTGACAGATCTGCTGGTGCATAGCGGCAGGACCAGCCTGGTCGCGGCGCATGCGTTTGCTGCCAGTCCTTTCCGCGCGAGCCAGTTCGAAGGTTACGTGCGCGATACCACTCCGCCAGTTCTGGAGCTGAGTGCGGATCCGGGGCAAATGTGGCCACCGAACCATCGGATGGTGCCAGTGCAGGTGCAGGTGAACGTTCACGACAACCTGGACCCCAAGCCCGTGGTGACGCTGGTTTCGGTGGTATCGAATGAGGCTGACAATGGCCTTGGCGATGGTGATTTCGCAGACGATATCCAAAAGGTCGAGCTGGGCACCGATGATCGCGAGCTAATGCTGCGGGCAGAGCGAAGCGGTAAAGGTACGGGGCGCGTTTATACCCTGACTTACCAAGCTCGCGACGCCTCAGGGAACGTCAGCACATCTACGGTCACCGTGTCGGTACCGCTCTCGCGTCAATGAGTTTTCCGATGCTGGGCGTCGGGATTCCGGCGCCCAGCAAGGCGAATCATCTGCGGTTACATTTCAAATGTTGTTCGGTGTGTAAGGACATACATTGGATGTGTCCCTTTGCTTTCTGAAAGGCCCGCGACGGGTTAAGTCGCGGGCCTTTTTGCTCGTCCTCTGCATTAAAGCAACTCACGCATTCAGCGCAGGATAATTACATCCGTGACGGTGCCAGTCTTCGCCAGAACTACGCCCGTGATCTGGTCCACGGTGATGCCAAGGGCATTGATGTCAATGTTGAGCCCATTGAGCAGGCTGACGTCGCCCACAGTCACATCGGTATTGTTCTGACTCAGGATGGGGCTGTTGTTGAGCACGTTCTCGACGGCGATCAAATTGTTCAGGCTGTCGACGACCCTGACGTCGACGACGTCATTGGCAGCCACCTGCACCACCGCGGCTACGAGGCCCGCAGCGCCACCGGCCTGGGCCTGCTTGTTGGATTTGCTACCTGCGGTGGCTGGCATTGCGATCACAGCAGCAAGTACCGCGGCGAAGGCAATTGCGAAGGAATTCTTTTTCATGGTGTAACTCCTGCGTGGGGGAAGGCCCGTGACCCGCGAGTGGCGCCGGTTAGGGCGAAACGGAGGATGAGTACTCCACAATTAATTTGTGCTGACCCCCAATTTTCCGTAAGTGGCAAACGCACGTGGAAATCACGTTCGTTGAACATATAGGACGTTCTCGGCTGGGCGTAGCTACGTTTACGGTGAATCTTCCCAAAATGATGCGCTGACGTACTCCGTTTGGGATCGCGTGCGGGCTAGACAGGCTCACGGAACGGCATCGAGATGACGGTTGCTTGGCTCCGCCCGAGGCATCCATCCTGGCAGCCCTCATGAAGAGGTGAAGAGATTGAGGTCCTATGTCTGAATGGGTAGGGCTCTCTGACCCAGGTCCGCAACAAGGACGTTGGATCGACGTGTCACTGCGCTACCTGGACGAGCCCGAACGACCAGCCACAAGGGGTCGAGATCCACCCTGACAATCGCGGGGACCGAAGATTCCATCAGTGTCGCCCCGTGGGCCATTCGCATCAGTTCGGTTTTTCCGCATGCCATCGCCACTTGGCCTCTTCTGCGACGGTGTAACACGCAATCGCGAGGGCCATCACTTGAGTGGTGGGGGCAACGGACCGCCGATCCGATGTGGTCAGTCGGAAATGGCCTTAGCGATTGATCGGAGATGTTTTTCTAGAAATAGGATCAGCGATCAATTGTATGTTGACCGGTGCGTCTCCGATCAATGCTTTCTGTTGGTAATTGTGTGGTCGCCGGTGACGGAGCATTGTTCCAGACGCACAGGTCCTCGCCGAGCAAAGCGCATAGAAAACCGCCGGCGCAAAGCGGGCGTCTTAGGCGCAACGCGAATCGGTGCTCAGGGCTGGTACGTCACCGTTAGCTTGGCCGACGCGCCGCGGTCGATCCACAGGTAATGCGTCGCTGTCTGGTCGCTGCGGAAGCGCAGGCGCAGTTGCGTGCGGCCGGCCTTGTTGATAGCTCCGAGGCCAGCAGTGGAAAACAGGTTGCTTGTCTGGCTTCCACCCGAGAACGGAAGAAGCTGGGCAACGCCCGTGGTGTGCGTCGCATACGCCCAGTCAGATGCTTCGATGGTGCATGCGCCGATACACGCAGAGTGGGCGTCGATTACCAGTGCGTTGCCTGCCGGATTGGTCCACGGGTCGCCGTACGCACTGCGATAGGCGACAGTCAACGTGGCCGAGGTAACCGTGGCCGCGTCGGGGATGCCCGAAGTGTCGAAGGACAGGATGGTGCGGTTGTAGCGCGCGTCCGAGCCCCGGCCGATGGCAAGCCCATATGTGGACTCGTATGTACCGATCGTCGGCGAGCTGCCACCGGTGCCGGCCTTGACGTAACCGTCGTAGGCGTCCTCGTTGCCGAAGACAACCGAGACGGGGGTGCCGCCGCTGGAGCCACCGCTGACGGTCACGCTCACTTGCGACGAGGTGCCGACGTTGCCAGCCAGGTCTAGCGCGCGCCCCTGCAGCGTATGCGCACCATTGGCGGACGTGGCCGTATTCCAAGTGATTGCATAGGGCGCGCTGGCATCGCTGCCAAGCAGGTTTCCGTCCAGCAGGAACTCGACCCGGTCAACGCCGACGTTGTCGCTGGCGTTGGCACTGACCGTCACACTGCCGGTAACGGTGGCGCCATTGGCCGGCGACGTAATCGAAACGGTCGGCGGCGAGCCGTCTAGGTTGTCCAGGCCCCACGTTCGGGCAATGTAGTAACTCGAGCAGATATTCGCGTCGAGGATGTAGGCGCCGGCGGTGCCGCATTGGGTTTCGCCCGTGCCCGGATCGACCGGTGTGCCGTGGCCCATTCCCGCGATGGTGTAGGTCTCAACACGCGTGGCGCCCGTGGTGGTCTTGTAGGCCTTGTGCGGATATCCGGCGACGGTGTCCGTGACGTCGGCCACCTGATCGATCCCATGCACATTGGTCCATTGCTGCATGCTCTCGACCAGATTGATCGGCCGTACGGTGGAGTCCGCATCGCCGTGCCACACCGAAACGATGGGCCAGGGCCCCGTCCAACTGCTCGCCGCGCGCACCTTGTCGCCCCACTGCGCCGGGGTCAGATCGACACCGGGACTCAGGCATCCGAACGCAGCGCTCTGCGTGCTGGCGCAGCGGTACGGGATGCCGGCCACGATGGCGCCACCGGCAAACACGTCCGGATAAGTCGCGAGCATCACTGCCGTCATGGCACCTCCGGCGGACAGGCCAGTGGCATACACGCGGTTCCGCGCGCTGCCGTGATCGGTCACCATCTTGTCGACCATCTGCTTGATCGACAGTGCCTCCCCTTGGCCGCGGGTGGTGTCGCCCGTCTCGAACCAGTTGAAGCACGAACTGGAATTGTTGACGCTCTGTTGCTGTGGCAGCAGCAGGGCGAACTGCCAGCGTTCCGCCAGCATCTGCCAGCCGGTTTCCGTGTCGTAGCTGGCAGCCGATTGCGCACAACCGTGCATCGCCACCACCAGCGGCGCATTGGCCGGCAAACCCGCGGGTACGTACTTGAACATCCGTAGGTTGCCGGGGTTGGTACCGAAGGCGGTGACTTCTGCGGCTATCGCCGACATAGGCACTGCCAACACGAGCAGGGCCCCAGCCATACGCAACCACTGAGGACCGGGAGAGTGTCGGCGGGCAGTGGCTGGCATGGCTGGTTCCTTGGGCGTGGCAGTGTGCTGAGTGAGCCACACGGACGTCCGCAGGCCCATTGGCCGATGGGGCAAGTTGCAGTGCAGCAATGTCCGGAACGCACGGGACCAGAAAGGCGCGTGCGCGGGAGCAGTAGTCGGCCCGAAGGGAGTTGCGTTTTGATCGGAGTTCTCTCGCGCATCGCGCCACGCAATTACTCGACTCCCCCGACGGCCCGGTCCTCCGGTAGTGACGCCGCGATGTACCGCTGATACGTTGCCGCCATGACCAAGACCATCCCCCCCATCCGCTTCAAGGCGACATTGCTGCGGCCGGACAGTCCGGCGCGCGCCGCTTGGGCTTTCGTAGTGCTGCCTGCAGACGCCAGTGCAAAGCTGCCGACGCGCAGCATGGTGACTGTAGATGGCGCGCTCGAGGGCCATCGCTTCCAGGCCACACTGGAACCTGATGGCCAAGGCAGCCATTGGCTGAAGGTGGGCAAGGCGCTGCGGGAAGCCGCCGGCGCTGTGGTGGGCAACACGGTCGCGCTTGAGATCGCGCCGGTGGCAGTCGAACCCGAGCCCCGTGTCCCCATCGACCTGAAAAAAGCGCTCGCGTCCTCGCCCGCGGTCAAGGCGCAGTGGTCAAGCCTCACCCCCGTGGCCCGCAGGGACTGGATCCACTGGATCACGTCTGGCAAGAAGGCCGAGACGCGCGAACGGCGCATCGTCAATGCCTGCGACATGCTCGGGTCCGGTAAGCGCCGCGCCTGTTGCTTCGACCGGTCCGGGATATACAGCAAGACTCTGCGCGCGCCTACCTCGTCGGAGTAGGGCAACCCGCGTAACACAACTGTCGGCTTCGGACTTCGCATGGCGCAATCCCGAAGTGCAAAGCGCCGCATCGCGTTCCGACAGATCTACATCCGGCGCGTATTGGCTTTCGTCGAGTTGCCATCGCAGGCGAGCCCGGCGTGGGTATGTCGGAACCTACCCAACCCGGGCTCCCGCGTGCGCGCAGCTACTCAGGGGACCACCTGCACGTATCCGTACATGCCGCCGTTGAAGTGCGGCAGCAGCCCACAGATCACCAGATAGGTACCGGGTTTGTCGAAGCGCACGGCCTCGACGCGGTCGATGGCCTGCAGTGTCGGATCCAGTCCGCGGTAGATGCGGTTGGTCGGGTCGTTGATGATCGGAACGGTCGGCGTGCCGGTGGTGTTCACGAGTTGGGTAACGTCGATGTCCTCGGGCAGCGTCTCGTTGTCATAGACGATGATGCTGTGCAGCCCGGACACGATGAACCGGACGGTGCCGCCGGTCTTGATCTTGACCACGTTCGGCGAGATGACGTGCGCGTTTCTGAAGCGTGTGTTGGAGGTATTGGGGAAGCGATCCAGCGGCGGCGAACTCATCCATGCGCCAAAGGTGACCGTCGCGGTCGTGTCTGCGCCGTTGTTAGCTAAGGCGATTTGGCTTGCGGTCAAACCCAGCGCGAGGATCGTGGCCACGCCTGCAAGAAAGACATGCTTGAGATTCATGAGGATGTTTCTCCGGGTAAGCGGAAGTTGCTTTAGTCGTCGGCAATCCGGACAACGCTGTGGCCGTGGCGGAGGGGCCATCGCAGGATCGATGGCTCACGCGCTTTTCCGATGACGTCACGTGGGGCCGTTCGTCTTCGTGGACCTCCCCTTTAGTGGAATTGCCGGCCTCGACCGACCCTGACAGTTTGGGTAGACCAACCGCCGGTAGGCGCGTTGGCCGCCGGGCAACAGCGTGGGTTGCCTGATCCATCGGCCATGACGGCACCACGCCAACGGCCATCGACTTTCCCGAACAAGGCTGGCCTGCACCAGACGAGGAGAGACTCATGAACAACGCACCAAAGCCTCACCGTTTTCTTTGCACGCGCAGGCCCTTGCTGGCATCGGCCGTCGCCGGCGCGCTGACGTTGACTGGCACCGCCGCCGCGCAGACGTCCTTGCCACCGAACCTGATCCCGCTGGGAGCGTTCAATACGACCTTGTCGACGGACACAGGTGGCCGTTCCACATTGCGCTTCAGCACCACCAACTGGAATAACGGCGCCGGACCGCTGGAGCTCGCTGCGGGCGACGTGGAAACCGGGTCAGGCAAGCTGCGCGTGTATCAGGTGGTTTACCTGAGCGACGGCAGCTCGACCTTGCACTTCGCCGGCGCCTTCGAATACCACCCGCTGCACGACCACATGCATTTCAACGACTTCGCGCTCTACTCGCTGCAGCCGATCAATGCGCCGGGCGGTTCGGAGCGCACGGGCGCCAAGACCACGTTCTGCGTGATGGATACCACGCCGATCAACACCGCGTTGCCGGGTGCGTCGAGCCAGGCGTTCTATAGCCGATGCGGACGCGATCTGCAGGGCATGTCGGTCGGATGGGGTGACACCTACGGCGCCCATCTCGCGGGGCAGGAGATCGATTTCACCGGCAACGCCGACGGCATCTATCAGCTGACGATCGAGGTAGACCCTAAGAAAGTGCTCGTGGAGTCCAACGAGAACGACAATCTGTCGTGTGTGCTACTCGACGTCAGGAGGCCAGGCAGTGTCATGGTGCTGGATAGCAGCGGCCAGTGCTCCACGGTGGCCTCGATCACCCCGAACTCGGTGCGTGTGGGCACCAGCGTACAGGTCACCCTCTCGGGTTACGGATTCACCCAGGGCATGGGCGTCAGTTTTGATAGCGGCAACGGGCCGCGGCCGGTCGCCAGCAACGTGCAACTAACGTCGAACACCGCCTCGATGGATCAGATCACGGCGACTGTCACGGTGCCCTACAAGAAGCAGATCGGCCGGGATCCGGTCTGGAACGTGCGCGTCGGCAGCGGCGGCGTCCTGGTCAACGGGTTCACTGTGACGCGGTAGCCAATGCACCGTGCAGGACCAAGAAAGCACGATGGCGTACGCCGAGTTTGGCTGGTCGCTGCAGCTGCGCTTATGTGAGGAGCGTGCGCTCCACGACTGGAAGCACGTCGCGCATGAGCGCGCGCTGTTTGCGCGGGTGCGTCCGTGGATGGTGCGGACTCGGCTCTCGGTGCGAACGCTGGTCAATTGCGATCCGCTGTGTCGGGTATTACCACTTTTGTGGAATAGCTCAGGGATTTCGATTCTGACACCTTGCAGTGGCGTCCGAAGTTACGCGCAGACGCCTGGGCATGACGAGCGCCCCCCATCGGGCTCTACCTTCAACCAACTTGCCACAAGGAGACTGAAATGATTAGGCAGACTAATAAATCACTGCTGACGGCTGCGCTGAGTGTTAGCGCGATCTTGATGGTCGGCTCCGCCTTCGCAGGGGGACCGTATCCGCCGCCGAAAGACGCCGTATGCCATAACATCGGCGGGCCACGAGATCTGGGCGCCGACTGTGAAGCCACCGGCAACTGCACTGTCTTGCTGGACGACGGGACCCTTCTCACCTTTTCCGAGAATCAGTTTCTGGGCATCGTGATTGGGGCGGGTGATCAGTCAGTAGGAGCCCACCTCGCCCATGGGGATGGTTTCGTCCAATTTCTTTTCGAACCAGCGCTGCACTTGGCGTCGGTGATAGGCCCACATCGTGCGTCCAACGTGGAATGCCTTGCGACGAGGGTCATTCCCCAGCCGAACGAACCTGGTAACTAGCCGGCGTCCAACGCTTGGGCCTGCACAGGCGCAGCGGAGGCTGTGCGGAGTAAGCCTCCGTTTCGCTCGCGCTTCGTGTCTGCATGTGGATGTACCGAGGCCGGGTCACGGCTAAGCCGGCAGTCGGCGCATTGCAACGAGGGTGCGCCGGTGCACCCCCAGCTTCGCGAAGACGCTTTGCAGGTGCTTCTTGACGGTGTCTTCCATGATCCCAAGTTCCCGCGCGATTTCCTTGTTGATGCATCCGCGGCGCAATAGCGCGACGACTTGCAGCTCTCGCGGAGTAAGCGCCTCCGATCCGGAGCAGCGGAGCGCGTCGGCCGATGCTCCGACGTCGCCAGCGTCCGACAGCACAGGTAGGTCGGCGATGGCCATGGCCAGCGACGCACGCGACAACCAGAGCTCGCCTTTGCTGACTGCCCGGATGGCCTTTATGCAGACCTCGGGCAGGCATGTCGTCAGCACGAAGCCGTTGAACCGATGGCGCAATACGTCGGCCACCAGGCCATGGCAGATCTCGTCCGACAGTAGGAGTACACGCACGTGTTGGCACTGCGCGTGTATCCGTTGCTGCGACTGCGGATCGAGCCCGTCGAGCAATGCCTTGTCCAGTATCAGGACGTTGGGCAGGCGGTGCTCCGCGCAGGTTGCCAGGCTGGTCGCGTCGATGACCGGCCCGCCCCTGATTTCGATGCCGGGTTCGCATGCGAGCATGGAAGCCCAAGCCGCATGCAGGGCATTGCGGTTGGAGGCAATCATGACCGTGATGATAGTTGCCGCCGGGTCGCCCAATGGCTCGCAGGCAAGCGGTGCCGAGTAAAATGCCGCGCTTGGACGCACGGCGTCCTGATCCAAGTGCATCGTGATCATCCTGGTTGGGTGAACGGCAACCGGCTTTTCCAGTCGATGCATCGCCTGGCTGCCCATGGCAGACCAGCGCGCTGACTTGGACGGAAACCCCAAGTACCTCGTCGGTACCGATCCGCCCTCATTTTCTCGTCCATGCCTTTGTGGAAACGCGAGGGTGGTCGTCAGGCGGACAGTTGCGCGTTGGCAGCAAGGACTCGTTAGCGAACCTGTGGGGGAGTGGGCAGTGGGGTTGCGACCTACGTAAAGCCAGGGATAAAAAGCCTGCCGACGGGGGCACGGTCAGAAACCACTTTGCTGGACTGGCGGCTGTGGGGGGGGCGTCGCAGGAGTCGTTCGGGTATCGTTATGCGATGGGTATCACCTTCCACTGTCGATGCGGGGCCATGCGGGGCGAGATCGAACCCGGCAGCGTCTACGCGCGCGCCACGTGCTACTGCCGCGACTGCCAAGCCTTCGCCCGCACCCTTGGGCGCGAGGACGTGCTGGACGCACAAGGCGGTACCGACATCGTCCCGATGCTGCCCGCGGGCGTCAGGTTCACCGCTGGGAGCGAGCAGCTTGCATGCTTGTCCCTCAGTCCTAACGGGTTGCTGCGTTGGTACTCACGCTGCTGCGACACGCCGATCGCAAATACGCCGCGGGATCCGAAGATGTCCTACGTGGGGATGCTGGCGCATGGTATGCAAGCCGATCTTGGCGCGCTGACAACTTCGGTCGGACCGTCGCGCATCGCCCTGAACGTGAAGTCCGCGCTTGGTCAAGTTGCGTCCACGCCGCTTCGGACCTTTGTGGGCGTGATGCGGATCATGCGCGGCGTGCTGTCCGCGCGCGTGCGCGGCCGATATCGCGACAACCCGTTCTTCATCGCCGGTTCGCCGCGCCCGATCACCGAACCCCGTGTGCTGACGTTGGCCGAGCGAACTGCGGCTTCCGATCGGTCAGCCCTCCGACCCTGAAAAGTCCGCCCAAATTCGCCCCGTGCTGTGCACTGCGGCGGTCTCGGGTAATTTGGGTGCCACTCCCCGCAGGACCGACGCCATGGCCCGATTGAAACTCGACCCGATCCGGGCGCGGAACCTTTCCAACGATTACGCCAAGTGGCTGTTGCACGAGCAGCGCGAACGCACGCCGGCCAGCGGCAAACTATTCGCCAAAGTGCACACGCCTGGGGGACGCCGCTTCCATGGTTTCACCGAAGCCGAGGTGTGCAAGATCATCGGCGGGGATTACTACGGCTAAGACGCGCTAGTGGCACGCTTGAGGTCGGATCGCTTGGGGTAGGGCTGAACAAGTCAAACGCCCCGCGAGCGCAACACCGCAGGCCGTTGATTCCCGTCTAGTTCGACGAGCTATCCAGCAAAGGAACCAACAGGTTCAGATCTTTCCTAGCGCATGCCCCTCTCCAATACCCGCATCAGCGGCGCCAAGCATCACCGGACGCAGCTGTGCGCTTCCTTTCCAGCGCCACATCAGCAGCGCGGCTGCGGCATCGACCAACACTGCGAAGATGCTCGCTTCCGGCCCGAACGTGCCCCCGGTGAGCCACTGCGGTTTGCCGAGCATTTCCGGCAGCAGCCATCCGGCTTGGTCGACGCCGCTGACATCGAAACCAAGCAGCGCGCCTTGGGCCCAGTTCCAGCCGAAGTGAATGCCAATCGGTAGGGCCAGTTGCCGGGTGCGAAGGTAAGCCAATCCAAGCAGGATGGCGCCGAGCGCCGTATCGATGGTGGCCCACACCACGGTCGCCCCCTGCATGCCGGGATTGCCCCAATGCACGAGCGCGAACAACAGCGCCATCGTTACGAGTGCGGGCCACGGTCCGATCCCGTCCACTAGCCGTTGAAACACGAAGCCACGGAAGAGTAGTTCCTCCAGCAGTACCACCCACGCAAACACCCACGCACCCATGGCCAACGCGTCGAGACTGCGTGCGGGCTCGAGACTGAAGCGAACGCCGCCTGTCGCGACGATGAGGCTGGTCACCAGCAGGATCAATGCGACGCCCAAGGCAGCGCCATACAGAAGTTCGCGCGCCCACGCGAGGTCCAGTCGCAGCCCGACTGCGGCCAGCGGCTGCCTGCGCAGCCGCAGGCAGGCGTAGGTCACCAGCATCAGCACAGCCACCGGCAGTGGCCCCAGCCATGGGCCATCCAAACCCTGTTGCTGCATCGCCTTGGACAGCACTTTGTAAACAGGCTGGCTCGCCAGGAACAGCACGAGAAACGTGAGGATCCACCAGCCGTTGCGCAGTGATCCGTGTGGATCGCAGATGACCTGCTTCATGTGCGCTCCATGCTCTTGGTTGGCGCGCAGGATCCTTGGTTGACCCGGGGTCGGTAAATAGTCCGTGAGGCCCGGTGCCATTCGTCACGCGGGTTGTCGTGGCGTCCCTTTTCACACGTGTTGCATCGCGCACGCACGGGAGCGAGATCGGGGCGAGCACCGTTCGTTCTAGCTAGACGCGCGTGTGGTGCGATACACGGCGGGAGCGTGGGCGCTGCTGCAGTGCACATTGCCTCGCACCCAAACATACGCTAGCGTCCGGAGTGATGGCAGGGAGGCCGGTAGGTGGTTGCTGGTGCCCGCATCGCGCAGGTGTTTCGCCAGCTTTTTGTCGGACGCGAGCGGGAATGCACCCGCCGCGCGCACATCTCGAAGGGGTTTAAGGATGAATACTCTGTTCCGTCGCGTCGCCAGCCAATGTCTGCCGGCGATTTCGCTACTGGCGCTATCGGCGCCCGCAATGGCAAGCACTCTCAACCAGAACGTGTCGTGGACTATCGACCGCGCTGGGACGACCGCCAAGTACCGAGTCGTCGCTTACGGCGATTCGATCTATGCCGGCTATAACGGCTCGGTTAGCAATGCTGCGCGCTACGCGGCACCCACGGTCGACTCGGAGTACCTGTCCGCACGTTGGAACGCGGACATCGAGAGCATCCGCCGCGCCAAGTCCGGTGCTGTGGCACAGGATGTGTTCCAGAACAAGATCATGGCTGAGCGCTCTTATATGCAGGCCGCGTCGACCCGCGTAGTGACCTTCGAGATGTGCGGCAACGACGGTCTGCAGGCACGTTCTAGCTTCAAGGAGCAAACTGGCACCTGCAACTTTGGCGTGCTGGATAGCGCAGTCAACAGCTGCAAGACGTATGTGGCTGCGTCGATGGATTACATCAACACTAACGCCCACCCCAACACCCGGCTCAAGGTGATCTCCAACCTGTATTACCCGGGTTACAACGCCGACAACGTGCAGAGCTCGTGCAGGGACGCCAGCACCGGGCAGACGGTCAATCTGCGTGACCGTTTCCTGCCGGCAATCGCAAAGATGAACTATTGGATGTGCGAGTACGCGCGACAGAAGGGCTTCCAATGCGCTGACAGCTTCGCGCAGTACATGGGCGCGGACTACGACAGCAACGGTGATGGTCTGATCGATTCCGATGCATTGCGCTATGTCGCCGGGGAGAGCGAGGCGAGCTATCTCAACCGCACGACCGTCACTTTGCGCGCCACGCTGCGCGACGCCAACGCCAAGTTCGTGTCGTCTTCGAGTTCGTTCGACTACATCCAGTCCGACGACACCCATCCGACCTACACGGGCGGTACGGTTACCGCCGGTATCTGGGGTGGCAGCACGGGCAGTGGGGCACCGCGCTTCGCGAGCTTCATCAACGGCCGCAGCCCGATCTGGAACCAGTACGGGCACGAGCGCATGGGCTGGGCGCTGTCCGTCTACAACCCGGTCAGTCCATGACGGGCCAGGCCGGTAAAGACTGATCTTCCATGGCTGAGCACCGCCCGCCCCATACCCCGCCCTCCGCTCCGGACGACGACGGTATACGCGTGGTGTCCAAGCCGCGCGACCTCCGGCAGAAGCTGCGTCCGTGGGCGGTTGCGGCGGTGATCACGACGGTGGCGGTGGTCGCATGGTTCGTGCTGGCGCAGGGCCCGGGGCAGGACCCCGGGCCCGTTACGGCGGCCGCGCCAGTAGCCGTCGATGGCGAGATTGGCGCAACGGCCGACGGTCTGCCGCGGTCCGCACGCGCTGTACCAAACCGATCGGCGCAGGAGCCTTCACCGATGCCCAGCAACGACCCCAACGACCTCGCTGCGTACTTTCAACCGGGAGACCCCGAACCGACCGGCGCCGAGGTGATCACGGCTCTCCATGAGGCCGGCGTCCGCAAGGGCTTGGGCGCGTTCAACCCGCCCGGGACCAGCCCGCCGCTGGAAGGCCTCGCCGTACCAGAAGGTTTCAAACTGCCAGAGGGCTACGTCCGCCACCACCAGGTGACCGACGAAGGCGTACCGATCGAACCGATCCTGATGTTCTCACCTGATTTCACCTTGTACGACGCCCAAGGCCGGCCAGTGGCGATGCCCGCCAACCGCGTCGTGCCACCCGAACTGGCACCGCCTGGACTACCGCTGCGCAGGGTCCGAGTGGGTTCGCCCTGAACTTGTGCATGGAGTTTATTGATTGACCACGGAGCGGTCGTACTTCTTCCGCCGGCGTATCGTCGCCGGCCTTCTCACCTCAATCCTGTTGCTTGCCATCTATGCCCGCGTCCCGCAAGCCTGGGCGCTGGGTTTCGTTGCGCTGGTGCCATGGATGCTGACGCTCGATGCGGCGCGCTCCACCTCCGCCGCGGTGTGGGGCGGCGTGCTGATGAGCGTGGCTTTTGTCGCCGCGGTGTTCGGTTGGTTTGGCGCAGCGATCGGCGCCTACACCGGGGTCGGGGCGCTGCCCGCTACGATCGTATTGGTGGTGCTGGCGCCGCTGCTGCAGCCACAACTCGTGGCCTTCGCGCTGGTGCGGCACTTGGTCGGGCGCCGTTATGGGCCGGTGCTGCGCGCGCTGGCAGCGGCCTCGGCATGGGTGGGCTGCGAATGGCTGGTGCCGAAGCTGCTCGGCGACACGCTGGGGCACGGGCTGTTTCCTTCGGCCGTACTGCGGCAGGCGGCCGACCTCGGTGGCGCGGCGGGCCTCACCTTCCTGCTGCTGCTGGTCAACGACGCGTTGGCGGTAGCCATCGAGCGCCGCAGTGGCGTGCGTGCGTATGTGCGCCCGATCGCGCTAGGCGCCGCGATAGTCGTCGGCATGGCGGCTTACGGCATGGCGCGGCTGTCCACACTGCAGGTGCCGCCCGCTGACGACGTGCCGGCACTGCGCGTCGCGATGGTCCAGGCCAGCATCACCGACTACGAACGCCTGCGCCGCGAGCGGGGCGCTTACGCCGTGGTACGGCACGTGCTCGATACCCATTACGCGTTGTCGTGGTCGGCAATCCGCGACCACGACGCGGACGTGCTGCTCTGGTCGGAAACGGTCTACCCCACCACGTTCGGTAGCCCTCGCAGCGACGACGGCGCGGCGCTCGACCGCGAGATCCAGGGCTTCGTCGATGCCGCGCGTGTGCCACTGGTGTTTGGCACCTACGACCGCGATGCCGACGGTGAGTACAACGCTGCGACGTTTCTGGAACCGGGCCGCGGACCGCTGGGTACCTACCGCAAGACCCATCCGTTTCCCCTGACCGAATATGTGCCGCGCTGGCTGGACGGCCCGTTGCTGCGACGGGTGCTGCCGTGGGCCGGCACCTGGCGGCCCGGCGATGGCGCACGTGTGCTGCCGCTACGCAGCGCGGACGGGCGCGAAGTCAACGTGGTGCCACTGATCTGCCTAGACGATGTTCGCCCGGGCTTGGCCATCGACGGAGCACGGCTGGGGGCGCAGGCCATCCTGGGGATGTCCAACGACTCCTGGTTCACCGCCCATCCGGTAGGCGCGCGGCTGCATCTGGCGGTCGCGGCGTTCCGCAGTATCGAGACGAGGCTGCCGCAGGTTCGCGTCACCACCAACGGCTTGAGCGCGATTATCGACGACACGGGTGAGGTGGTCGCCAGCACTGCGATGGGACAGCAGGCCGTGCTGACGGCTTTCATCAGGGCGCAGGCGCCGCCGACCACGCTGATGGTGCGTTGGGGCGATTGGGTGGGCCGTGCAGCTGCCCTGTTCCTGCTCGCTCTGGCCGCGCTTGCCGTCTGGCGTGCACTGCGAGCGCGCGCGCAGCGAGGTACAGAGGAACCGGTAACGTTCGATGTCGCGGTGCTGTCGCCGGTGTGGCGGGCCATCGCTGCGGCACTGCGTCTGTGCGCGGGTGCGGGACTGCTTTGGCTGGCGCTGGATATGTGGTTTCGCGTCGGATTCCAAGTGCAATCGCTATCGCAGCTACGCGGGTTCGCCCTCACGGTGGTGGCGCCGGCGGTTGCGGCGTGGGCCGTGCTGCGAGCGTCCATGGCACAGGCGCGCATCGAGAGCCCGATGCTGGTGCTCGACCAGCGCCGCCGACGGATCGAGATTCCGTTGGCGTCAATCGCCGGACTGCGGCCGTGGCGCATACCGTTGCCGGGCAGCGGCGTCGATCTGCAACTGACGTCGGGGAAGTGGTGGGAGCAGGGCATTGCGGTATCCCGTCCACAGGCGTTGCGGCGCAAGCTCGCGGACGGGGGTGCGCCAGCGCTTCTCGCAGGCCGCCGCGACACGCTGCTGGCGGATCTCGCGGAGACGCGCGCACTGGCGAAGCGGCCGCGTTTGGATAGTGGGCTGGTGAAGTTCGGGCTGTTCCCGCTGTTGCCCGCGCTGGTCGCGTTTCGCCTGCACCAGGTCATCGCCTTTGGCGGGACCTTTGGCGAGTACTACACGTACGGGCCTGCGGCCTACTTCACCGGGCTGCTGATCTGGTGGGCGTCATGGTCGATCGGTTTGATGCTCTTTGCCGCCGCGTTACGCATCGCCATCGAAATCGTTTCCGCGCTCGTGCTTGCGCTGCAACCCGGGCGTGCGTCCGCCGTCCGCGACGCGCTGGAATGGATCGGTCGACTTGCCTTTTACGTCGGCGTGCCGGTGTGGCTGGTGCTGCGCTTGTTGTAGGGGCAGTCGGTGATCGTCGGCATTACCCGTTCGGATTGACCACGCACAGGTGGCCACGCTGGCCATCGAGCGCAGCAGAAATAAGGACCACCGTGGAGTGGCCCGACTCATACAGACGGGTCACGGGCACCTTCTTAGGCAAAGAAAGCGCTGGGTTAAATCGGCGATGTTCTTGGTTCCCATAGCACCGGGACCATGTGCTTTCAGAAGAGGCTGTAGGTGATGGCCAGTGAACGGCATGCGTCGCTCGACATGGATGAGCAGCTCAGAAGGCAGCTTGGTGCACCGATCGTCAAGGCGTGCAGCGGCCGGTGTAGACCTCCGAACCCATTTCCCAGCTAAGCATTCCTCAGCTAGCCATCTCAGCAAACCATCTCCTCCGCGATACCTCCAGCGTCACGGCTAGCGATAACCAGCCTGCATGTGTTCGGATGCGAGTGATGGCACCGTCCGAACTCCATGGTGAATGCCCGGACGACGGTGACGCCCCGCCACGCCCCCAAATTTAAGGCATCGCAGCAAATATCGAGGCTCGGTGTTGCGGCACTTCCGATGTCCGCAACCCAACGCGGCGCTAAGCGAGGGTGGAGCCCGTTCGGATAGGCTGCCTTCGCCCGGCACAGTCACAGAGGTCGCAGTCTCGCGCCGGCTCAGCACCTCTGACATCGCGTGGTCGCGATTGGGGCTCGCTTGTTAACTGCTGTTAGTAGGCAGCGATACGGCTGAAGTTAGACGCGGTGGTCAAACGCGGACGGGCCGTTTGTGCTTGCCCACTCCAAGGTGGAGCAAGGCATAGCTTCTTCAGTGGTTTTCCGCGGGCCAAGAGCCCTTAAGCGGCACCCCTAGGTCAGACCTCCAACAGGCCAGCTGCCCGTTAGTCCGGGCGATTCACGCTTGCGCAATTGCAGCGTTCTAACAAAGGACAGCCGCGATGCGCCCGTTACACACGGCTCGCGGGGTCAAGGAACCTTTTAAGTCGGCTCGTGCTGGTGCGCCGACTTCGGGGAATTGTTGCCGGAAGAAACACGACAAGGATCGTTGCCTTGGACGGTTCCACGCACTCATCAGAAACGGTGCCGCGCGTCCGCAAGTTCGGCGCGGTGGCCGATACGGCGCACGCGGACAAGTTGTTTGAACGCACATGGCGGGCGGCGTACCCAGCTTTACGCAGGCGCGCGCAGCGCTTTGCCGGAGGGGAGCCTGATCGAACCGACGATCTACTGGCTGGTGCGGCCATCAAGGCGATTCAGTTCATGCGGCGTTCGCCGCAGAAGCTCACCGATCCCGAGGTTTTCCTTTTCGTGGTGCTGCGGCACGTGTTTCTCGACAGCGTCCGGCGGCGTACACGCGATAGCAGATTGTTCGACTGCATGGGCGAGCTTGACGACGGTGATAGCCGTATTGCCGATGTGGGGAGCGATCACGTGACAGAGCAATGGAACGAACGCCGCGAGGAGTTGCAGCTCGTAACCGCAGCCTTGCAATCGATGCCACGGGAGCAGCAACGATTGTTCGTGCTGCGTTTTCTCGACGAGCTGCCGTACTCGGCAATCGCCGAGCGCCTGGGGATCAACGAGCCGCTGGCACGCAAACGCGTTCAGTTGCTGCGCGGGCGGCTGATGGCAGCTCTCGAGCGCGACAAGGTTCACGTTCCTGCGCTTGCAGCGTTTGAACAAGAGCGTACGACACCAAGTCCGCTCTGCCCGGTATGCCCGGCAACGTCACAGCAGCACCCATTCGATTCATCCGCAAGGCGTCCCCCCACCAAGGAGCACGACATGATCAATTGGAACACGCAGTTCACTCAGATGATCCGCAAGACCAACCAGGCCTATTGGGGTAACTGGTCTCTGAGCAGTGAGATCACACCCGGTGCAGTCGGCATCGTCGATCCGGCTACCGGTCTGTTCAAGCTAATCGCGTCATCGGTCCCCGGCGTCAGTGACGGAAACTTCCTGCGCAACCAGGTCAGTTCGGATTGGAATGCGATGACCAGCGATGTCTCGCGCACCGAGACCGAGGTCGACCTCAAGGGCGAAGTCACCGATCCGGATACCGGAGTCACGGCCAAGGCGGGCTTGCAGATCCAGTGGAAGTTTGGCAGCGAGGGATCGATGGTGTCGAAATGCGCGCTGGATGCGGAAACCGTGCTCAACAATCCCGACGCGGTGCTGAGTCAGAACATCGACTGGCTGGCCGAGCGCGCGGGCCAGTCGGGCATGGGTTCGGGCGGCGGCATCGCGCAGGGGTTCGGTGTCGTCACCAGCGTGCTGTACGCGCGCAGTGGCCTCAACGTCGGGTCGATGGCAGCCGACAACACGTTCTCACTCACCGGCACCGCGTCGGGCGTGCAGAAGTTGCTTGGCGAGGCCAGTGGCAAGGGCTCTTTCACTTCCACGAGCGCAAGCAAAAGCGTTGACAAGCACTTGTGGCCGAGCGAGGCCGGCGTGCTGCCCACCGGCTCGGTGCCGTTGGCATTCACTTTCGCCTCATTCGACGGCCGCCTGCTGCTGCCGCGTTGGATCACTCACATCAGTGCCTATCAGCTGGTCATCCGCAACACCAACGGCGGCACATATATCGTGGATGCCACGCTGGAGTACGACACACCGCGCGGTCGCAAAACGAATCAAGCCAGCGTGTCCGGCGGTCTGACGGCAACGATTGCCGACATCCCGCTTGACGCCAGCAACCTCGAGCTCGTCCTTGTATTCCGTGGCGTGAGAACGGACGAGACCCATCGCCTGCAATGGAGCAGCCCGCGCGGGCAATGGGTCAACGGCGTGCGTCATATCGACTTGTTTGGCGTGTGGCCAGGCCAGACGCGCGCGGTGGATGTGGAGGCAGGGTTGGCATAGGACCTCGCCGCACAGTTTCGCTACCCCTGCGGCTGAAAGCAGCAGTCCGCAGGGACCGAAGCCGTCTCCCGAGAGGCGGCGAGCACTCTCTCATTCCCAATTAAACGCACTGACTCGGCAGTCGAGGAGTGTGCGCAAAGGAGTACGAAAATGCCCTACCTATTCGAGCAAGAAGTCGAAGCGGCGATCGCGAAGCAGTTCAAGCTCGCCGACGCTACCAAGCTAAAAGAAAAGTGCCAAGCGATAACGGCGGATCTTCTGGCAAATCACCCTCATCAGGGCAACTACCTTGCCAACGACCAGTTGGCTCAAGCTCTCGCGGCCAGCATGGGAAGCAAGAGCAGGCGGGATCGCGGCAACACTCCCGCAAACGCCCCGCACGCGATGGACCCGCAGTACGTTGGAGACGATTGGAGGATGGTCAGTGACAACGCCCAGACCATCCATGGAAAGGTAAGTAGCGAGCTGGTTCACGCATTCCAACTCGGACTCGATATCCGATCCCACGTCGTGATCGGACAGATGTACAAACTTGCCGTGAAAGTTTGGGCCGCGATCGGCCAATACACCGGCTATGACCAAAACGAAGGCAAACGCTAGAGGCCTGGCGCCCGAAACCCGTCGGGCCAAAAAGGGACTGACAGGGGACGGAAGTAACCAATCGAAAGCAATGAGAAGGGAGCACCACCGTGCCGATCACACTATATCGTGGCGATTCCAGGCCACCCGATCCCCTCAACCCGCTTGACCCACCGACTGCTAAAAACAGCATCCGTGCAGCTGGTGGGTTTGAGCCGTGGGTTGTCCTGCCTCTGCCGACGGCGAGGTCGATCATTACGCGATGCCCGCAAGGTCCTGCGGTGGTCTTGCCGTCGCCTGCAGACGACACCAAGTTGCAAACGCTTCTCGCCGGCAATGCTGTCGTCAACCTGCTGGATGTGCTCAGAAACATCAAGGCCGAGAAGACCCGCCGGACCGTGCATCTGTCAACTGACACCACGATAGAAGCCGGTGGCTATGCAACCGGTTACGTGTATCAGATGGCGTTCAATCTGAATATGCAGGCCCTTGGGCAAGGGCCGGTCGTGGCAGTCAACAATCCCGCCCAGTTGTCCTCAATGACCAAGGCCCATGTGTTTTTCGATGGCGCCAGCCTGGGTATTTCGAACCTCTTCGGAATTTGCGGAGGTCCTGTTGATCCGGGGGTCGAAGTTGCGTTCCTAACTTCCATACCCGTGGCAAACATCACGCATTACTGCATACCAGGCATTTCCGCGGCCGGAGGGCCGGCCAGGCCCTGGATTCCGTTCTGAAACCATGGTCATGTCCGCGATGCGCGATTGATCCAACGTTGTAGGACAGATTCGCAACGGGGTTACAAAGAGAACGGTCTCTAGCCCCGTTGCTCACCCGCTTGCCCGCCATCCGCATGCGTCGCGCCAAGCCGGAGCGTGAGTGGCCTCGGCGGCGTCAACGCCTCAGTGCTTCAGACCCTGGGCTAATCAGCTACCGCGCTGCTCGGCAATCCACGCGTCTATTTCTTGCTCAAGCAGTGTGAGCGGCACCGTGCCGGTTAGAAGCACGCGGTTGTGGAACTCGCGCGGATTGAAGCGTTCGCCCAATGCCGTACGGGCCTTATCGCGCAAACGGATCATTTCCAGCTGGCCGATCTTGTAGGAGGTGGCCTGACCTGGATTGACGACGTACCGATCGACTTCCGATGGGGGAATGCCGTAGTCGATCGCCTGTTGGCGAGTCCAGCGCTTGGCGTGCAGGCCGGTGTCGACCACCAGGCGTCGGGCGCGGAACAGCTCTGCGTCCATCTGGCCGAGCAGGCCCTGTGGGTCGCCTTCGTACCAGTTTTCTTCCCTGGCCAAGCGCTCGGCATACAGGGCCCAGCCTTCGCTGAAGGCAGAAATCCCGCCGAACGCGCGCGTCTGCCGGAACTTCGGCAACGCCTTGTTTTCGACGGCGAGCGCGCCCTGGAAATGATGGCCGGGGACGGTCTCGTGATAGACCAGCGTGCGCAGCCCGAAGCGTGTCAGCCGATCCTTGCGCAGCGGCATCTGGTAAACGCCGGGGCGCGAGCCGTCCAGCGGCGGCGCGGTGTAGCTGGCGGCGGCGCTGGCCCAGCGGTATTCGGGGTAGGGTTTCGCAATGACTGGCGTCTTTGGGCGGATGTCGAACAGCGCATCGGCGCGCTTCTCCGCGTCGCGGATCATGGTGTCGATGTCCGCCATGATCTTCGCGCGGCCCGCGTCGGTCTCCGGGTACGCCAGGTCGGTCTCGAGTTGGTCCGCGCGTGCTTTTACCGTGCCCTTGCTGCGGCCGATGGAGCGCAGGACGGTATCCATCTCGGCCTCGATGCGGGCGACTTCGCGCAAGCCCAGCGCGTGGATCTGCTCGGCATCGAGATCCGTGGACGTGAACTGACGCAGTCGGTGCGCATAGATCTCGCGGCCGTTGGCAAACCGCCACAAGCCCGCATCGTCGGTGGCCTTAGGCAGTTGCGATTCGAGCACTGCGATGGCCGCGCGCCATGCCGGGTACACGTCATCGCCGACGATGGCCGTAGCCTCGTCGAGCACGCCCTTGCGCCGGGCGGCGTCAACGCCTTCGACGGCACTCAACTTTTCGGCCAGCGTGGTGACCAGCGGATTGGCGGCAGGTGCCGGCGCGACGAACTGTCGCATCTGCGCGATGGTGGCTTGCAGGATGAAGCGTGGCGGCAGGATGCCCTTAGCGGCCTGGTTGCGGGCCTCCTGCGTGGCTTCGGCCATGCGTTCGTCGAACAGGCGCAGGCGCGCGAGGTAGTTGTCGGCATCCTGCGCGCTGCGTACGGGGTGGATCACCGTCATCAGGTTGGGCAGGTTCACGTTCGCACCGCTCATCTGCTGCAGCGGGTACTGCGTGTCGGCAAAGCGCTCGCCGTCTACGATGATCTGCAGTTGCCACTGCATGAGATCGGCGGAGACGCGCTCGGCGTCACCCATCGCGGCGCGGTTGAATGTCGCCAGGCGGGCAAGGCCGCGACGAGCCAGGGCAACGGTTTGCGTTTCGAACTGCGCGCTCTGCGGCGTGAGCTGGCGGTCCATCTGGTCTTGCAGCGCGCCGTCGAAGTAGCGGCTGCCGGTAGACGCGGAGGGCTGCCGGCGCATCCACTCGTCGGTGAACGCAGTGAAGAAGTCGGCCACCGTCTCCGCGTGTGAGGTGGCGGCCGCGGATTGCTGTAACGGCGGTGCGGACCCGGTAGGGGCCGTGGAGGCGCATGCCGCGAGCAGTAGGACCCCAAGCGCAGAGGTCAGCCGCAACGGTGGGGTGAGGAGGCGGGCGGGCAGGGACACGGCACTCTCACTGGTGGCATCGGGACCCGGATTCTAGACACGCGCGCCGAGACATTCCGTGACGTAGCACGCACGCGGCCTGGTCGACCCGGTACTGCGGACAGTGTTTGATCGAAATGAAGTCGGCAAACTTTCGCGGGGCACGAAGGTCCTTGAGTACGCGGCGTTGTCGAGTTGGGGCCAGCGTCGGCAATCACGGCCTCAGAGGAGTCTTGGTCGGCACGCCGCGGCCGATACAGGGACCTGGTGGACCGCGTATGCCACCCGCGTTAGAAACCAAGCTTTCACGTGTTTGCCATGGGGGATTGGCGAACCTTGCGGCTCCGCGCAAACGCGCCGTGTTCCACCAGGAGCGAGCTCATGCCCCCCATTCCGTCCGATCGCACCTCCGTGCGTCTGCATGTCGAAGATAGCGGCGGAACCGGCCGCCCCGTCGTGCTGATCCACGGCTGGCCCTTGTCCGGCGCGTCGTGGCAGGCGCAGGTCGGTCCGCTGCGAGATGCCGGCTATCGCGTCGTCGCCTACGATCGACGCGGCTTCGGCCGCTCCGATAAGCCGACGGGCGGTTATGACTACGACAGTCTCACCGCTGACCTGGCCGGTCTGATGGAAGAGCGCGACCTGCGCGATGCAACGCTCGTCGGCTTTTCCATGGGAGGCGGCGAAGTCGCGCGCTACATTGCCCAGCACGGCGAGAACCGCCTGCGCAGCGTGGTGTTCGCCGCCGCAGTGCCGCCGTACCTGATGAAGACGCAGGACAATCCGGAGGGGCCACTGACGGAGGAAAAAGCCAAGGAGAAGGAAGCCGCTCTAAGGACCGACCGCGAGAAATTCTTCGACCAGTTCACCAAGGACTTCTTCAGCGCGAAGGGCGAGCTGAAGGTGACCGAGGCACAACGTCAGGAATCGCTCGCCGTGTGCTTGCAGTCGGACCAGGCAGCTGCTTTAGGGTGCATGCAGGCGTTCGCCACCACCGACTTCCGTGACGACCTCAAGCGGGTGCGAGTGCCGACGCTGGTCATACACGGCGATAGTGATGCGACGGTACCGCTTGAGGGCTCAGGCAAGCGCACGCACGCGGCGATCGCCGGGAGCGAACTCGTTGTGCTGCGCGACGCACCGCACGGCTGCAACGTGAGTCACGCCGATGCGTTCAACGCAGCGGTGCTCACGTTCCTGGCGAAGTGAGGGGAAGGGGAAGATGGGCCGTCCCTGCTGATCTGGAGGCGGGGCCTCGACAGACTTTGCACATGCTGCGATGAGGCTGATGCGCCGAACCCACCAAGCTCGCTCTCGATGCGTTCCGGCACCCCTTGGACGTGCTCGGACTACGCGTTGTCGGGCGACACTTTGCCAAGCTGCAAATCGATGTCACATCACTTCCGATCCGGAATATGGAACGGCGGCATCGCCTCGAACATGGGTTTGGCAAAGAGGTAGCCCTGATACAAGGTCACTCCGAGGTCGCGGAACCACGAATATTCGTCCACTGTTTCCACTCCCTCGGCGATGAGGTCGATTCCAAGATCGGTACAGACCTGGGCGATGGCCCGCACGATGGCCTGCCTCGGCCCATGCGATTCAATGCTTCTTACCAAGGCCATATCGATCTTGACGATGTCCGGTTGAAACTCAGCGAGCAGGTTCAAGCCCGCGTATCCGGCGCCGAAATCATCGATCGCCAGTCGCATTCCGGCGCGGCGATATTCGTTGACGACCTTCGCAAACAGGGCAGGGTCGCCAATCGCTTCGCCTTCAGTGGCCTCGACAATGATGCGATCGAGCGGAAAGCAGTGCCGATGTGCCGCCTCGATGGTGGAGTTCAAGCCATCCGCAGGATCCGAAGCGGCGCTTGGAAGGAAGTTGAGATTGAGGTGGGTGTTCAGCCCGATTCGTGCCGCAACCTCAATGGCTTTGGCCCGCGATGCCGCGTCGAATGCGGCCATGTGGTCAGCCGAGTACCGCTGGATGACCTGATAGGCGGGCTCGTTGTTGATGCCACGTACCAGTGCTTCGTGGGAATAAACGGTTCGCGTGTACATGTCGACGATCGGCTGAAACGCGCACGAAAATTCAAAGCGTCCGCCGTCATGGGCGTCGGCACTGAACGAAGGGGCGACCCTCATTGTTGACTCCCGTCTATCCGCGCGCGCCAGCGACCTTGAGCAAAGGCTGTGAGCAACTTCTTGGCGCGACCTGGGCGCAAATCAACCAGGGAATTGCCTTCGGCGAAGAAATCACTGAACCCTTCGATTGACTCCAGCTGGGACGGGTCCACCGCCGAGTAGTAGCCCATGGACCAACTTCCAAATGCGCGCCCGACGATGGGTTCATGGATGATCTTGGTGACGTTTTTATGACGGGGATCGGCTGCGATATGCGGGAACAACTTGGCTAACGCCAATTCGTGGCCTTCCAGAACCTGAAAGAAACTGCCTGCGGTATACAGGAGCACGCCGCTGATCGAGCGCGCAGCATTCTTCACCCGCGCCTTCAGCAGAATCGCCTCGAGGTCCACTGGGGTGAGCGCCGTCGTCGCGGTGCTGGCGTAGATGAGGTGAGTGAGGTCGCCTGGGTTCATGGCTTCATCCGTAGTAGAGCGCCGGCATCGCTGCCCAATTAGCCAATACCACAAGTCACGCATCAGCAGTGCAGCGACAGCGACCGGTACTCAGCCACGTCGACCACTGGCTCGTCGAGCCACCTCACAAGGCTTCACGGGGCGACAAGTAACGTTGAGAATTGATGGCGGTGATACGGCATTCCGCCCTTCTTTTGATGCCACCGGAGCAGGCAACATGATAACTAACCCGACCCCGTATCCAATCGGCACGCCAGGACTTCCCTGGGGCACCGCAGACGTGGCCACCTGGCGGTCGCGACAGACCCGCAAGCGCAGTTACGAGGCCGACGTGCTGAGCGTGATCGAGCAGCTGCGTTCGCGCTTTGAAGTAGTGCAGTACGGGTGCCTGGATTACCCACCCGAGTCATACCCGCTGTTCGCGATCAAGAGCCGCGACTGGCGCGACGATCTTCCCTGCGCGTTGGTGACCGGCGGTGTGCACGGCTACGAAACCAGCGGCGTGCACGGGGCCCTGCAGTTCGTCGAGGGGCACGCGGCGGGCTACGCCGGTCGGGTCAATCTGATGATCGTGCCGTGCGTCAGCCCGTGGGGTTACGAGCGAGTGCATCGCTGGAACGCGCACGCGGTCGACCCCAACCGCTCTTTCCGCGATGGCGGCGCGGCGCAGGAGGCAGCAGCGCTCATGCAGCTGGTCGCGCCGCTGCGCGATCGCGTGCTGGTGCACATCGACCTGCATGAGACCACCGATAGCGATGAGTCCGAATTCCGGCCTGCGCTGGCTGCGCGTGATGGCAATGCCGGTACCCCCGGTGAAATCCCCGACGGGTTTTATCTGGTCGATGACAGCGAGAATCCGCAACCTGAATTCCAGCAGGCGGTGATCGAGGCCGTGGCCAAGGTCACCCACATCGCCCCCGCCGATGCGAACGGCGAGATCATCGGCTCGCCCGTGGTTGCAACGGGAATCATCCACTATCCGTTCAAGCAGCTGGGCCTGTGCGCCGGCATCACCAATGCGCGCTACACGACCACCACGGAGGTCTATCCCGACAGCCCCCGTGCGACCCCTGAGCAGTGCAACGCGGCGCAGGTGGCCGCCGTGTGCGCGGCCATCGACTTCGCGTTGGCCCACGGGGAATGAGCCACGTCCGTTGTCTGCGCGGACTTGCGTCGGGCGTGGAATATCCGGTGGACGTGCCGATGAACCTCGACCCTGTCGATGGTCGGCCCGTCGAGATGGTCCTGGACCTTGAGCGTCTCGGTCGCGAGCGGCCCCATGCGGCTTGGTACGACCCCAGTCGCCGCGACATGTGGCGCTTCGGTGCGTTGATGGCGCTGGACGTGACGAATGCCGAAGACGCGCGCCACATCGTGCCCTTGGGGGAGGGATTTACGCCGTTGCTTGAGTACACGCATCACCCGGTCGCGAAGGTCGCCGGAATCGCTTTGGCGTTGAAGGAGGAGGGCAGAGCGCATCCGGGCTTTGGCGCCAATCCCACCCAGAGCTTCAAGGACCGCGGCATGGCCATGGTCGTTGCGCAGGCGCGCCGGCTCGGGCTCTCGCGACTGGCGGTGCCGACCCAGGGCAACGCCGGCGATTCGCTTGCGCACTACGCGCTCGCCGCGGGTCTGTCGGTCGCTGTCGCCATGCCCGGGGACACGCCCGCGCCGATCCTTGGCAGCGTTGCTGCCGCGGCGCATCGTCATCCTGATCGTGTCGTGCTTGAGCTGGTCGGTCCGACGATCCGCGAGGCCGGTGCGCTGCTGAAAGAAAAGTATCTGCCACAGGGCTACTTCTCCGTCGCTACATTTCAAGAGCCGGGTTGGCGCATCGAGGGCAAGAAGTCGCTTGGCCTGGAGCTGGCCGAGCCCGCGCCCGGTAGCACGCGCTGGTCGCTGCCCGACGCGGTGGTGTATCCAACCGGCGGCGGCACCGGGATGCTCGGGATGTGGAAGGCCTGGGACGAACTCGAGGCGCTCGGCCTGATCGACGCCCGCCGTCCGCGCATGCTTTGCGTGCAGAGCGCCGCGATGGCGCCTGTGGTGCGCGCGTTTGACGCGGGCCTCGACGACACCACCGCGCAGCCCGGCCCTGGCACGCTCGCCTTCGGCCTCAACGTCCCTGCAGGCGTGGGGCATTTTCGCGTGCTGCAGATCATTCGCGCCTCCGGCGGCGCCGCGGTCGCCGTGTCCGAGGCCGACCTCGCCGCCGAGCTGACACGTGTCTGGCGCCAGACGCGCTGGTGGATCAGCCCCGAAGGCGCGGCCTGCCTCGCGGCACTGCCGCAGCTGCTGGATCGCGGGCTGTTGAAGCGTGGCGAGCGCGTGGTCGTCGTGAACACCGGGTCGGCTGAGAAGTACCTGCCCGCGATCCGCCACCTGCTGGATTGATCAGGGGCGACAAAATCGAAACGCCGGATGAGCTGGGCGTCATCGTCGCACCCGCACGCGCGCAGACGCGCGCGACAACCCTCACCGGAATACGCAACTTGCCCCCGCCCACATGGCCGTGATCCGGGCATCGGGTTTGGCCGAGCCGAGGACGCCGTACAGCTCCCCGGCTGCGAACTCGGTGCCGAGCGTGGTTTCTGTCACCTGCGCGGTGTAAGCCGCTTCGAGTTCGGAGCGCGTCGATCCGATGCCGATGCCGCTCAGGGTCGCAAGCGTCGGTTTGGGGCGGCCTTGCTCGCCATGGTTGACGGACCAGCCCACGAACTTGCCTTGTTGCGACAGCACGTTTAGTCCACCTGGCCAGATCGCGAACTCGAGCGGGCCGGGGCCGCATTCGTCGTTATGCGCGCGCTCCGGTGCGGCGCGCTGGACGCGGTTGAGGACGGTGATTAGCGGCGCGAGGTCGCTGCCGAACAGCACATGGCGCGCTACTCCGGTCGTGGGATCCACCAGCTCAAGACCTTCTGCCGAAAGCGCTAACGCAGGCCTTGGGGTCTCCGCCGCATCGGTGCCGTTCGCGGTCGGGTCTACAACGGGCGCGGTGACGACAGATGGGGCAGGCGTCGTGGGTTTTGGCCGCGTGAGGGTGCCTTCTACTGACGAGGTCGCACGCTCCCCACCCTGGTGGTCGCACGCGGCCGCCACTACGGCGATAAGTGCGAGCGTCATCGCAGCGCCGACCAGCTTGACGCGGCTCAGCGCCCGTTGCGCCGCGTCGATCGGTGCCGAGGGGACCAGGCCCGCGGTTGAGCGCGTGAAGCCCACAACGTCATTCTTCATGGGAACTCCTTTGGCGTGAAAGCGTCGGCCATCGCAACTGTGGCGCAACCTAGCTCAAACTCCGTTAGGTGTGCACGCAAGTGACTGCCGTGGAGTGCGCCGGCTGTCTTCGGGGCGGCGGCGCCCATTTGAAATCGGACCCATTCGTCGCCGCGTTGCCAATGGGGTGCGCCTCGGTATGGCGGAATCCGTCGATTGATGGTCGCGCCGTGGCGGAGTAACCAGGCGTGTCACTAACAGGTTGCGTCGGGAATTGCTGCAGGGCAGGGCTCATCTGGTCGCGACGGCCGCTCGCCGCGTGGTGCTTCGTCCCTGGAGCCGTTGCGGTTTGCCGCTGCGGGTCTGCCGCATACTCCTGCCATCCCACGCCACGCCAGGACCTGCCAGATGCTACATGCCGCCATCCTTGCCTTGGCCAGCTGCGTCGTAGGCGCGGCGCTGCCGCTGCACGCCGCTGAGTTGCCCGGTGGCGGCATCCAGGCAGGCAACGTAGCCGCGCACGTGCGCACGCTCGCATCGGACGAATTTGAAGGCCGCGCGCCGGCCACGGCGGGCGAGGACAAGACCGTCGCCTACCTGATCGAGCAGTTCCGCAAGGCCGGTCTGCAGCCAGGCGGCGAGAACGGCGGCTGGACTCAGACCGTGGCGATGGATCGCACCACGATCATCAGCGACGTTGCCGTGGAGATCACCAGCCCCGGCAGCAAGCGTGTGCTGCGGCAGGGAGCGGATGCTGTCGTGCAAACCCTGCATCCGGCTGGCCGCGTGCACCTGCAGAACGCGCCGCTGGTGTTCGTCGGCTACGGCATCGTTGCGCCCGAGCTGCACTGGAACGACTACGCGGGTCTTGATCTCAAAGGCAAGGTCGCGCTGGTGCTGGTCAACGATCCCGATTTCGAGACGGCGCCCGGGCTGTTCGGCGGTCGCGCGCTCAGCTATTACGGTCGCTGGACGTACAAGTACGAAGAGGCCGCGCGGCAGGGCGCCAGTGGCGTGCTACTGGTGCACGAAACGGCAGCAGCCTCCTACGGCTGGACCACGGTGCGCAATACGGGCCTTACGCCGCCGTTCGACATCGTGCGAAGCGACGCAGCACGCGCGCACGTGCGGCTGCGCGGCTGGATCCAGCGCGAGCTGGTGGTGGCGTTGTTCAAGAAGGCCGGCCTCGATTTTGAGGCCAGCAAGCGCCAGGCGCAGCGGCGCGGCTTCAAGGCGATCGCGTTGCGCGGCACCACGCTGTCGGCGGACTTCACCACTCGGCGCGACCGGATCAGCAGCCGTAACGTGCTTGGCCTGCTGCCGGGGACCACGCGCGCGGCTGAGACCGTCATCGTGTCGGGGCACTGGGATGGCTACGGCATCGCCACGCCCAATCCCCAGGGCGACGGCATCTACAACGCTGCGGTCGACAACGCCACAGCGATCGCTTCGATGATTGAGCTCGCCCGCGTGTTCCGTGCCGGCGCGCCGTTGCAGCGTTCGCTGCTGTTCCTGGCCACGACCTCGGAGGAAAAGAATCTGCTCGGCGCGATGCATTACGCCGCACATCCCACGCGTCCACTGGCTACAACAGCGGCAGTGCTCAACATGGAAATGTGGAGCCCGGACGGACCGACGCGCGACATCGCCGCGTGGGGCGACGGCAAGGTGTCGTTGCAGCAGGATTTGGCGCGGGCCGCGGCGGTCGACGGCAGAACCGCCTCGCCGGATCCGGACCTGTCGACGGGCCTGTTCTTTCGCGCGGACCACTTCGCCTTCGCCAAAGCGGGGGTGCCCGGGATCACGGTCGGGCCGGGGATGGACCAAATCGACGGCGGCAAGGCCGGGGGCGCGGCCGCGCGCGCCGAGTATTTCGCCAAACGCTACCACCAGCCCGACGATGAGTTCTCTGACGCGTGGGACATGCGCGGGCCGGTAGCGGACATCACCACGATGTACCACCTGGTGCATGGACTCGCGGACTCCGGCGTTTGGCCGACGTGGAACGCGAATTCGGAGTTCCGCGCGCAGCGCGATAAAAGCGCGCGGGAGCGCAAGAGGGAAAACGTCACAACGCGGCGCGCGCGCTGAGGTGCAACCACGAGCCCGCCGCGGCGGATGCGTTCAAACCATTCATCGACAGGCATTATTCATTTGCGCAGATCGCCGAAGCGCACCGCTACGTCGACACGCGGCGTAAGCGGGGAAGCGTCGTCATCACGATGGAATAAGGCGATCGGGCCACGCCCGCTGCGCGTTCGACCTCCATTAATCCCGCACAGCGGGCTCGACCTTGCCGCGTCGTATTTCCGGCGCTATCCCAAGCACGGGCGATCCGCGGACTGATGCAAGGCTGAATCGGCACTGCGAGTCTGGCTGGGTCTCATGGCCACGTCCCCCTCCCGGCAGAGCAGCGGCTCTATCGCGCGCTGCTCGCCGCAGGGACGGCCCGGGGCACAGAGTGGCCCGCCCCAAGTCGTCGCCTTTACCTAGCGCCGTCCACCCAACAAGCCGCTGCCTGCCTTGAGCAGGTCGCCTAAGCCAAGTTGGCCATCGCCGTCCTGGTCGAACACCTGACCCAGCAGGCCGCCGCCGAGGCCCCCCTGTTGTCGCACGCGCTGCTGTTCTTCGCCCAGTACCTGGCCCAGCACTTGCGGCGATACTTCGGCGCCATCGCCGGTACCGGCCTGCCGTCGCTCGAACATGCGCTTGGCCAGATACGCCATGACGATCGGTGCCAGCAAACCCAGCAGCGCCTTGGATTTATCGGAGCCCAGGCCGGTGACCTGGCCCAGGGATTGCTCGGCGCGGGGCTGGCGGTCGCCGAAGACATGGCCGAGGATCTTCTCGCCCTGGGCACCCCCGCCCGCCGCTGCCGTTGAACCGGACCCGAGCAGGCCACCGAGCACGCTGCCCAGATCGAGCCCACGATGATCCTCGGACAGCGCGCCATACAGTGACTGCGCGCCTTGCGGTTGCTGGGCGTTGCGCCCGAGCGCCCCGAGCAGCATCGGCAGCGCGGCACTCAACGCCCCGGCCATCTGTGCCGGGCCAATCCCAAGCTGTTGCGAGATCTGCCGCATCGGTGCGCCTTCCAGTTGGGTGTACAGCTCGTCGGTCAATGCTTCGGCCATGAGTCGATCCTCGCGTGGGTGAGCGGGCAGGCTAGGGCCAGGAACGTTAGGACGGCGAGAGCAAGCAGCCCGTAGGCGACGGCGTTTTGCCTCTGGCGAGCGTGGGGGCGTGATGGTGGCGCGCGCTCGCACCCGATCCAATCGCAGCCGACAACATCGCCGGCGGTTGGGGACGACTGGGCCCCGCCTGGGATAAAGCGCGCCCGCCCCGCTTCGAGGCCACAATTCTGGAATTTTCCGTTGGATTAACCATCGGGGCGAAAAGTCCCGTCCGGGTCAGCGTGACACTTGAATGGGCATCACCCGGATCGAAGCCCTACGCGTTCCCTGGAGCACCGTGTTGGACAACAACCTTTCAACGAACGGAACCATTCCTCCGGAGGACCGGTCTGGGCTGCTGAATGCCATCCTGAGCAGTGCCAAGCACTACGGGATCGTCGTAATGGATCGGCGCGGCAATATCCGGACGTGGAATTCCGGCGCGGAGAACATCTTCGGGTACACGAACGAGGAAATCATCGGGCGGCCGATCAGCACCCTATTCACGATGGACGATCGGAACCACGGCGTTCCCGAACGCGAACTGGACACCGCGCGTCGCAAAGGCCGGGCCGATGACATCCGCTGGCATCGGCGCAAGGACGGGACATCGTTTTGGGCCGACGGTGTCATGACCCCGATCCTGGGCGCTGCCGGTGAGCTGGCCGGCTACGTCAAGATCCTGCGCGACGCCACCGAGCAACGCCAGACTGAAATGGAGGTGGCCCGGCTGGCGCGCGTGGACTCGCTGACGGGATTGGCCAACCGCGCAGAGTTCGACGACCGGTTGCGGGATATGACCGCGGCCGCCGCGCGCCACGGCCAGCTGTTGATCCTGCAACTGGTCGACCTGGACCACTTCAAAGAGGTGAACGACCGCTTCGGCCATCACGTCGGCGACATGGTGCTGCGCGATGCCGCCCAGCGCATGCGCAACGAGGTGCGCGAAACCGACTTGGTGGCGCGGTTGGGCGGCGACGAGTTTGTCGTACTGCAGCCCGACGCCCGCTCGGCCGAAGTGGGCGCCCTCGTGGCCCAGAAGCTGGTAGCGGCGTTGTCCGAGCCGTACCACGTCGATGGCGTGGATGTGCGGATTGGGGTCAGCATCGGCATCAGCGTGTATCCGCAAGACGCGACCGACCGCGACCAACTGCTGCGCAAGGCCGACCTAGCGCTGTACACGGTCAAGGACGGCGAGCGCAACGGTTTCCACTATTTCACCCGCGAGCTCGATTACAAGTCCTACCAACGAGCGCGCGACGTCGAGGCGATCCATCGGGCCGTAGTCAACAACCGATTCTTGGTTTACTACCAGCCGGAGGTAGATGTCCGGAGCAAACGAGTGCTGGCGATGGAGGCGCTGCTGCGGTGTACCGAGCCTGTGCTGTCGGGATATCCGATCGAACGGGTGATCACCCTGGCGATGGAAGCCAACCTGATGGAGCAGATCAGCCTGTGGTTGCTGACCGAAGCAGCCGCGCAGCTGGGCGAGTGGGAAGGGCTGGGATTTCCGCACATGAAGCTGTGTGTGAACCTGTGCGCGGCCGAAATGCTCGATGCCAGGCTGCCGGAGAAGATCGATGCCACGTTGCGCAAGGCCGGTTTGAAGCCCGAGGACCTGGAAGTAGAAATCACCGAACGCGAATTGTTCGACAGTGGCGAACGGGGCCTGTCGATCCTCAACGCGCTGCGGGCGAGCGGGGTTTCCGTCGCGATCGACGATTTTGGCACTGGGTACTCCTCCCTTAGTTACCTCAACGATCTACCGGTGGATGCGGTCAAGCTGGACAAGTCGTTCCTGCGCGACATCCCGGGCAGCGATCAGGCGCGCGCGGTCGCGGGAGCGGTGGTCGACCTGGTGCGTGGCCTGGAACTCCAGATCGTGGTCGAGGGCGTTGAAACAGCCGGGCAAGCCGATTTTTTCAGGAAGGCAACGCAATGCGGGTTGCTCCAAGGGTACTTCTTCAGCCCACCGTTGCCCGCGCCACAAATGACCGCGTGGCTGGCCCAACAAGTCCAGCTAAGTCCCCCGTCCGTGACCGATCGCACGCTTTGCTGATGCATCGATGTGCTGGAGGGTTGATGGGTTAGTCACTGGGTTGAATGCGTGATGGCGCGGGCCGTTGGTGCGGATAGCTGCGTAAGACCCTGAATTATTTTTACGCCTACTTGGCAAAACTTGCCGACTCCCAAATTCAAGCCTTGCCGGGTAAGGCCATCGGCGTCCAAGTGCCATGCGCGACGCATTCGCCGGCCGGCGCGAACACGCCTGGGTCGGCTTGCGCGTGCGCCCGGAGGCCATCGCTGCGCTCGCCGAGGCAATGGCGTGGATCGCGGTAGAGGGTCGATAGCTGCAGGGGTCAGCCCGCGCCTGCGCGCGCCAGGCAACTCCGGTACCGCTTGTCGACCCGCGTCGCAAACCACTGCGTGGTGAGTTTGCGGGTGATCTTCGGGCTGGCCAGGGTGATGCGCGGCATCACTGCGCGCGGCAGCGGCCGGCGTTCCATCTGCTCGGCTAGAGCGAACACCTTTTCATACAGCGCGCTGCGTTCAAATTTGTGGCTGTCGGCTTGCTTGAGCGCGCGATGGATCTGGGCATCGCTCATGTCCAGATGGCGCGCGAGCGATCGCACGGCGACTTCGGTGGTGCCGACCTCGCTGCCATCGCTGTCGGCCTCATAACGGATCAGGTCACCATCGAGCGTGAGCGGGATGCCCGATGCGATCGTTACCGCCTGCTGAAACGCCGCGTTGCGGCTCGCGTACCACCCGGCGTTGAAGTCAGCGAAGCGATACAGCGGCTGGTCGTACGGCGCGGGATAGCCGAGCAGGTGGGCGATGCCGAAGTACATGCCGCCATGACGGGTGAACACCTCACGGCGGATCGAGCCATCGATGGGGTAGGGGTAAGGCTGGGCGCGCACGTGCTGCTCGGCAAACGCGATGCTGACCTGCATGGGTCCGCCGGTTCGCACCGGGTTGGCGGACGCAAACAGCCGCCGCCCCATGGGCACGGCGTCGATGAGTTCCTCGAAAATCGTGTTCAGTTCCTTCTCGGTGCGTACCGCGGCGATGCGCTCGTCCCAGGTCTTGCCATTGGGCGACTCAATCTGCAACGCGCCATGCACGACCAGCGCCGGCACGTGCAGACGCGCGGCGCGACGGTCTATTTCCGTGCGCGCGATTTTCGCCAGGCCCGGGACCGCGGGGTCGGCAGTAAACGTGGATTCCTGTTCGGTTACCGCCAACACCGAGCACAGGTTCTGCATGCTGGGCTCGATCTGCAACGCGGCGAACGCCGCATAGATGTCGGTCGCCCACCCTTTGCGGTCGGCCGTGGTGACGGGCAACAGGCGCACGATCTGCGCACGCACTTCCGCTGGCGTGGGCGGCTTGGGCTTCTGCTGATCGAGGCATCCGGCGAGCAGACCCACCAGCGTGAACGCCAGGGCGATCACGCTCGCGCGGGCCACCGCGCCGCGGCTATGCCAGCGCGGGCGCGCATCCACGTTTAAGTGCGCGGCGCCCAACCGCCGGAAGGGCTGCACCAGGGCGGCGTATACGAGTGACTCTGGCACCGTTGAGGCTCCCATTTCGATGGCGACGCTGCCGATCGTGTCACGCCAGCGGCATTCATTGCGATGCGGCGCCGACGCTGTCCGCTGTGCGAAGGCAAACCCGGTGTCGAGACGAGGCGGATCCAACGTCGCCAGAATCATCGTCGCGAGCGAGTTTGCGGGCCGCGCTACCATTGCCGCGGGGAATGATTCTGGATCCGGAAGCAGCGTGCAGAAATTGCTGATTGGTTTGATCGTGGTCGCCGTCGTGCTCGGTTTTTTTGCCCTGCGCGGGCCAGCGGTCGTGGTGCCGAGCCACGCCTCTGCTGTGGTCACGCCGCAGAATCGCGTGCTCGCGGCGGGCGCTGGTTACGTGGTCGCGCTGGACGAGCAGGGACGGGTGTTCGGCTGGGGCAGCGCCGACATCCCCGAGGGCACGCAACGCTTGAGCCGCGGAGAACGGCCGCGCGAGTTGCTGCAGGGTTCGTGGTTCACGCAGGTCAGTGCCGGCAATCGCGCGATTTATGCGTTGAATGGGCGCGGCCAGCTGTGGCGGGCGGGGCTTTCCGACGTGGGCAAATCCCCCGCCGCGCCGATAGCGCCCACGGGCGTGTTTGTTGATCGCAACTGGAAGCTCGCCGGCGAGACCTGGGGCATGGGCTTTGGTATCACGCGAACTGGGGGGCTGTGGTACTGGTCGGACGAGCAACTGCAGGACCACTTGCAGGGCCGATCGGCATTCGATGCGCCGCTACGCTCTCCGCGGCAGCTGATGCTCGGGACACGCTTTGTCGACGCCTGCATTCAAGGCGCCCGCCTGCACGCGATCGACGAGAGCGGCAAACTCTGGCGTAGCCAGGATCTCCAGCGGCGCGGCAGCGATGACGGTCCGCTGCAAGGCGACCGCACCGGGCTGGAAGCACTATCGGTCGACGGGCACGTGCGTCAGGTCTATTGCCGCGAGAATGCCAGCCACGTGCTTGCGCTGGACGATCACGGGCGGCTGTTTGGCTATGGGCTCAATTTGTTTGGCGAGTTGGGGGTGGGCACACCCGACTACAACGCCGGCCGTGCCGCGCTGCAGGCCACCACACTGGTGCCGATTTCCGAGCGCCGCTGGATCGCGCTGGCGGTTGGGCCGCAGGTTTCGCTCGGCATTGCCGATGATGGGTCACTGTGGGGCTGGGGCCGCAACCTCGATCAGGAACTTGGGCTCGGCGACGCTACGTCTGCGCACGCACCCACCCTGATCGATCGATCGCGCCCATGGGTAGCGGTGACCACGACCTACGGCGCCGGCGTGGCCTTGAGCGCAGCGGGCGAGCTGTATGCGTGGGGCAGCAACGCCACCGGCGCGCTTGGCGACGGCGGTATTGCCCGGTCCCATGGGCGGCCTGCGGCGGTGCTTACCGACATCCGTTTTGGACGGTCCAATGGCGCGCGTTGAGCAGCGCAAAGGCGGCCATCGCGTGGGCGCGGCATGGCGCCAGGTCGCGTTGCTGGCCTGCGTGGTTCTGTACGCCAGTGGCTGTGGCGGCGGCACCGTGTCCGACGCCCGCTTGGCAAAAATGCGTGCGTTGTTCGACGAGGGGATGATTGAACGCGACCCGCTATGCATAGAAGCCGGACCCTTCCCGGTCCGCAGCGGTGCGGTCAAGGGATCGTGCGATCGCTGCCAGGATCTCGCCCAGGCCGGCTTGCTCAGTCGCAAGATCGTCGACGATGCCGCGGGCGGATACGTCCGGTATGCGTTGACCCGGGCGGGTGCCGCGGTGTATCGGGAAGAACCCGACGAGGAATACCTCGACATCGTGCGTGCGCGCTTTGCCCAGCAGGGCGACCCCGATCGCCAGGTCGATGCGGCGGCACTTGCCCGCCCGCGGATGTGCTTCGGCCAGACCCGGTTCCACCGCGTCACCGACGCCTTGTCGCCCCTGACTATGGCCGGCAGCACCTATGTCAGCGTCAGGCTCGTCGCAAAGGCGACCGACACCTCGAAGCGGCTGTTCGATCCGCGCATCGCCGCGCTGGGCTTGCCGATCCCGCCAGCGCCCGAGGCTGGGCAGCCCGGGTTGTACCCCGCGCGCGTGATGACGTTCCAGGAATTTCCCGATGGCTCGTTGGAGGTCAGCGACGTGCGCTACGGGGTGTGGGTCAACGAGCCCTAGCATCTTAAGCGCCGTGCGCTGCGTGCGGGGCCATGGTCGCCGGGGCGATGTTCATTGCCTTGACTTCATGCGCTACGTTCTATCCTTTGCGCATCCGAACAATAGAGTAGAGGCCGCCATGGCAACGGGTTGGGCCGGCGACGGTGCCGTTCAAGACCAGATCGACGCCACCATCAAGGATGCAATCCAGCGCGTGCGCAGCCAGCTGCCGCATGGCCCGGGTCTGGAGCATTGCGAAGACTGCGACGTGGCGATTCCCGAGGCGCGGCGCAAGGCGGTGCCTGGCGTGCGCCTGTGTGTGGCATGCCAGGAGGCGCGCGATGCCGAGCAGGCAGGGTTCAGCGGCTACAACCGCCGCGGCAGCAAGGACAGCCAGCTGCGTTGACATTGGTCGTGGGTCGCCACCCCTGCACTAAGCCGCCACGCTATAGCTGCGATTCGATCGGCAGCCAACCCATCACCCGCACCACGCCACGTTGCCAGGCGCTGGTGTTGGGCTCGTGGCGGAGCATGACGGGCTGTTGCCCGGCGCGGTCGAGCCAGCGTAGTTCGCCGTCGGCGTGCCGATACACCCAATAGCTCAATGCCGGATGCGTTAGCCGCAAGTACTCGTTGCGCAGTTCGATGGCGATCGCGGGGTCGTCGAACAGTACGCCCATCTCGGTGTTGAGATCGATCGAGCGTGGGTCGAGGTTGAACGAGCCGACGAAGCCGCGCGCGTCGTCCACCACAAACGCTTTCGTGTGCAGGCTGGCGCCGCTGCTGCCAAACAGGCCTGCCGATTCGGTAGGCCCGTATGCTTTTATTTCGTACAGGTGCACACCCTGATCCAGCAGTTGCCCGCGATAGCGTGCATAACCGCTGTGCACCGCCGGCACGTCGTTTGCGGCCAGAGAATTGGTGGCGATGCCGACCTCCGCGCCGCGCTTGGCCAAGGCCGCAAATCCGGCGGTGCCGTCTTCGCCGGGGATGAAATAAGGCGAGATCAACAGGGCCTTGCTGCGGGTGGTCGCCAGGGTCTGCGTGAGGCGGGTGACCAGCCAGTCGTCGCGATTGTCATTGCGCCATTTAAACGGCGGGTCGGCGATGACCTGCACGTTCGTGGTCCAGTGCGGGGTGAGCGCGCGTTGGTAGTAGGCACGCACGCCCTGCGAGCGGTTGACACGATCCAGGTACGGTTTGGCGATCGCCAGAGTGGCTTCGATGTCGGCATCGGCCACCATCTTGCGCAACGCCTTGGGTTGCTGGCGGTTTAGCGCCGCGATCGGCACCGCCGCGGCGCTATTCCAGTAGGCGTCGAAAATACTACTGGCCTGCTGCACTGCCGGACCAAACAGCAACAAATCGAGGTCGCGGAAGTTCACTTGCGCGTCGGCGCCGAAGTATTCCTCACCGATGTTGCGCCCGCCCACCACGGCGACGCGGCCGTCGGCAATCCAGGCTTTGTTGTGCATGCGGTGGTTGACGCTGGAGATGCGCTGCACCAGTTCCCACACGCGTGCCATGCCGGTGCGGTTGCGGAACGGGTTGTATAGGCGCAGCTCGATATTGGGATGCGCGTCCAGCGTCATCAGTTGAGGATCGAGTCCCTCGGCATTCATGTCGTCGAGCAGCAGGCGGACGCGTATGCCGCGCTGCGCGGCTGCATGCACCTCGCGCGCCAGCAGGTGACCGATCAGGTCGTCGTGCCAGATGTAGTACTGCAGATCGAGGCTGCGGCCGGCCTTGCGGGTGGCGATTGCGCGTGCGGCGAAGGCATCGAGTCCATCGGGCAACAGCAGCACACCGGTTTGCCCGGGATGGGCGGCAAGCATCGGGGTCAGTTCGCGGTCGATCTCGCTGTGCGCCGCCTGCAACGCCAGCGCGTGACTGGGCAAGCCGGTGGCAGGTGGGGTCAGGCGGTCGGCGAGCAACAGGCCGCTGGCGATGATCGCTGCCAGTGCCAGTCCCGCGAAGCCGATCCACTTAATCATGCGGCGCAATGGGTATTCCTTCGGAGTGGTCGCGCCCTACGATATCCGCTTCGAGGGGTCGCAGCTCAGGCCCCGGCCGATCGTCGGTGTCGCGGGCGATGCTGGCATCGGCGAGCAGTGGGGCAAGGCGCGGGTGCATCCTTCAACCCGCACCCGCGCGCATGCTGCGCCGCGTCGAATGCGCCGCTTCCGCCTTCCTGGTCAAAGACTTCACGCTGGATTCGGTATTGCTGGCTGCCACAGCCGCCGCTGGCCAAGCGCTTGTCTCCGAAAAAACCCCCAGCTGCCGTCCCCCGCGGTAAGTCGAAAAAAGCGAGTTCGAGCCCCGCGCGCGCCAAACCATCGGCCGGGAAGCCCATGACGCGAACGCTGGCGCCTGCCAAGAAGGCGGCGACGAAGCTGATCGCCAAACTCGATCCAACCCAGCCGTCAGCCACGCGCGCCGATAGTGGCAAGTCGCTGCGGCGCCCCGCCATCGTGGCGTTAATCCGGCGCGCGCAGGGCAGCCTGCCGGCGGCTTTGCTGCGCCGCTTCATCGATGTCGACTTGCTGTCGCAAGCGGCCGCGTTGGCGCTGTACGCGCTGCTGTCGCTGGCGCCGTTGCTGCTGATCCTGGTGTGGCTGACCAGCGCGATGCTTCCGGGCGCGCAGGAGGCGTTGATGAAGCAGATCGCGCTGCTGGTGGGTACGGAGGCTGAGGAGATCGCCCGCACGATCGTCAGTAATGCGAGGGCGCGACCAGATACTGGCTCGTTTGCGGGATGGTGGAGCTTGGCGCTGCTGTTCGTGGGTGCCACCGCGGTGTTCGCGCAATTGCAGGACGTGCTCAACAAGATTTTCCGCACCGACGCGACGCGGTTGCCGGGGCTGATGGCGTGGTTGCGCAAACGGGTGTTTTCGCTGGGACTGGTGTTTGCGTTGGGCTTCTTGCTGCTGGTGTCGATGACCGTATCGACGGTGTTGGAGCTGGCGTTCGCCCGTGTGGAATGGATGCTGCCGCTGATGGCCACAGTCGCCGCCTGGCTGATTTACGTGGTCGGTTTTGCGCTGATGTACCACTACCTGCCCGACCGCCCCGTGGGCTGGCGCCGCGCGGTGGGCGGTGGGGCCGCGACCGCGTTGCTGTTCGTTCTCGGACGCGCCGCGATCTCGTGGTACTTGAAGCACGCTGATCCCGGTTCGGCCTATGGCTCGATGGGCACGCTGATGCTGGCGCTGGTATGGATCTACTACGCCGCATTGATCGTGTTCATAGGCGCGCTGCTTACGGCGGTGGTCGACGAGCGCGTCAAGGCGGGTGGCAAGGCGCGCAAGACGGGCTGACTGCGCAGCGGTGCCACCGACCAATCGCAGCAGCACCGGATTAGAGCCGAGGCGTCGTCCCGGGCCCGGCGCGGGCGAACTCCCCTACAGTACCCAACCCGAGCCCCGTCGAGCTGAGGCCCCATAGTTATGCGGCTCGTCTGCTCGTCTGCCCGCAATGCACGCTCAAGAACACTTATGTCGACGGCGATCGCCATGTCTGCGCCGACTGCAGCTACGAGTGGGCGCTGGCGGACGAGGCCCAAGCGACGGCGCTCTGAGAGTCCACGACAGCAATGGCAACGTCCTGGACGACGGCGACACAGTGGTGCTGAAGGTCAAGGGCTCGTCGATCCCGTTGAAACAGGGCACCGTGATGAAGAATATTCGCTTGGCCGATGGCGACGCCCAGTGCGTCGAAGGGCATTCGGACAAAATCAAAGGTCTCGTGTTGAAGATCTGTTTCTTGAAGAAGGCATGATTAGCAACATGGGTGAGCCAGCAAACCGATCGCGTGCTGGCGAGGCTCTGCTGTTGGGCCAGCGCGCGAGCGCTATCAACAAACGGTGCGGTACGTCATGGCTTATCGCATCCGGGGATTCAGCAAGATCCGTATTGGGGCTACATCAGTCTTATCAGGAGTGAAGCGATGCGCGGTGCAGGCGGAAGCAACGGTGGAGTGGGGCAGTTCGTTCTTGGGCTGGTGATGATGTGTGGGGGTTTCTACCTGCTGCTGAATGCGATCGCGGTGCGGTCCAACTTCGGGTTGGGCACGTTGCTGTTCGGAGGCTCGGGCCCGGGTAGCTTCGGTCTGACCACGGGCATGGTGTTGATTCCTCTCATCTTCGGCATCGGTCTGATTTTCTATAACGCGCGCAGCATTGCCGGGTGGGTGCTGGCGTTGGTTGCGCTGGTGGCGATGATCTTCGGCGTGCTGGCTTCGGTCTCGTTCGGCTTCCGCGCGATGAGCGCATTCGACCTGATCGTAATCCTGGTGCTCGCGGTCGGCGGGTTGGGGTTGTTCCTGCGCTCGCTCAAGGCGGCGCCGTCCGCAAGCTGATTGGGCGCGGGCAGGGCGCCCGCCAGCGCCCGCAGCCAGCGCGGCAGTCTGCGCAATCCGGAATCACGTGCAGCCCAGCGGGTTTGGCTCGAATGGCGACTGAGCAAGACGTACGACTGCGCGCGGCATCCGCCGGCGCCAAGGGAGTGGAGATGGCGTCGCGGTTGCGGGTGGCGATTGTGGGTTACGGCACCGGCGGGCAGGCATCGGCGTTGATGCTGTCTGCCGATGGTCACGAGGTCGAGGTGTTCGAGCGCGCCCCGGTGCTCGGTCCGGTCGGCGCTGGGTTCCTGCTGCAGCCGGCCGGGCTGGCGGTGCTGTGGGAGCTGGGGCTGCTGGATGCGGCGTTTGCGCACGGCGCGCGCGTCACGCGCCTGTACGGCGAGACCGCGGGTGGGCGTGGGGTTATGGACATGCGTTACGGCGAACTCGACCCGCGCCTGTGCGGGCTGGGCATGCAGCGTGGCGCGTTGTTCGAGCTGCTCGATGCGGCGTGGCAGCACGGACGCCACATCCATCGCGGGTGCCGCATCGTCAACGTCGATACCGAAGCGGGCGCGCTAACAGACGCGTCCGGACGCAAACACGGTGGCTATGACCTGGTGATCGTGGCCGATGGCGCGGCCTCGCAACTGCGCAGCCAACTAGCGCCGTCGCAATTGGACCGGCCGTATCCGTGGGGCGCGCAATGGTGCTTGGTCGATCAAGGGGATTGGCCTTGGATCGATGAACTGCAGCAGCGCTACGTCGGCGCGCGGCGCATGGTCGGAATGCTGCCGGTCGGCAGCCGCCCCAGCGACCCGACACCGCGCTTGAGCTTCTTCTGGAGCCTGCCAACCGCGGCGTTGGACCCATCCGGTATCGACGCCCAGCGCTGGCGCGACGGGGTCGCTGCGGTCTGGCCGGAAGCAGCCGCACGCCTGAACGCGATCGACGTGCCGGCCGGACTGGCGACGGCGCGGTATCGCGATGCGGTGCATCGCCACTGGCATCGCGGCCGCGCGGTGCTGCTCGGCGATGCGGCGCATGCGATGAGCCCGCAGCTCGGGCAGGGCGTGAACATGGCCCTGCTCGACGCGCGTGCGCTGCGCGACGGCCTGCGCACTGCGAAATCGCTGCCGGAGGCGCTCGCTCACTATCAGCGCAGCCGGCGGGATCACGTCGGCATCTACCATTTCTGGAGCCGCTGGCTGACGCCGTTGTTCCAATCCGAACGCGATCGCGTCGCGGCGGTTCGCGACCTGCTGTTCCATCCCCTGTCGCGCTTGCCCGGCGGGCGCGGCCAGATGCTGCAGATGCTGAGCGGAATTCAGAAAGGCTGGTTCGGTACGCTGCCGTTGCCGCGCGCGTTTGTCGATGCTCTGGATGCTCAGCGTGTAGGTTCGATTGCACCGATCGCGATCGACGCACTCGCTGGCGTTGCTCGGCCGTAGTCGTTCGATTACCGGCCCGCTGCTGTGTAGGTGCCGAGGCAGCTTGCAAGGGAGCGACCTCTTTGGCTGAGCGCGTTTCTGCTTCGTCGATCACCGCGGCACTTTGGTTCGGCCGCGGCCGGTGCACGCGGTAGGTGTCCGCCAGCTTGCATTGCCGACGTTTGACTCAGTTGATGCCCCGCGGGGCGAGCACGAGGAAGACGCCATGGCCGTCAGCCGGCGGGAGTTCCTGATCGCCCCGGCGGCGCTGGCCGCCACCGCCATGCTCCCGGGCGGGTTGTTAGCCTCGGTCGCTGCGGAAACGCCAGCGTTGCCCGATCTGTCCAGCTGGGAGCGCGTGCGCGCCCAGTTTGCATTGGATCCGTCCTATCTGCACTTCGCCAGTTTTTTCATCAGCAGCCATCCCGCGCCGGTGCGCGCGGCGATCGATGGCTACCGCCGGGCGATGGATCGCAATCCGTTCCACGTGATCGAGGAGGGGATGTTTGCGGGGGACGAGCACAACGTGCCATTGCAGGTGCAACGCGAGATCGCCGCGTACCTCGGCGGCCGCGCGGAGGACATCTGTCTGACCCGCAGCACCACCGAAGGCCTCGCGCTGATTTACCACGGCCTGCCGTTGCAGCCGGGCGATGAAGTGCTGTGCACCACTCACGACCACTACTCGCATCACGAATCGGCCCGCCTCGCCACCCAGCGCGCCGGCGCCACCCTGCGCAAGATCGCGCTGTTCGACGACGCCGCCACCGCGACCACGGCCAGCCTCATCGCCAAACTGCTCGCAGGCATTGGCCCGAGTACGCGCGTGGTCGGCCTGACCTGGGTGCATTCCAGCAGCGGCATCCGCTTGCCGATCCGCGAGCTGGCAGCTGCGTTGCGCGCGCGCCGTGGTCCGCCGGTGTTGCTCGTCGTGGACGGGGTGCACGGCATTGGCGCGGTCGACGAAACGATCGCGACCATGGGCTGCGACTATTTTTGCGCGGGCACGCACAAATGGATGTTTGGCCCGCGTGGCACTGGCCTGATCTGGGCCAATGCCGAGAATTGGGCCCGGCTGCGACCGACGATCCCGACGTTCAGCGAACTGGAAAGTTACGAGGCATGGATGCAGGGCCGGGCGCCCGCGGCCGCCAACAATGCCAGCCGAATGACGCCCGGCGGCTTCCACGCGTTCGAGCACCAATGGGCCACGGCGGCGGCGTTCCGCATGCACCAGCAAATGGGCCGCGCCCGCGTGGCCGCGCGCATCCGCAGCCTCAACGATCAGTTGAAAGCGGGTCTAGCGGGCAATCCCAAGGTGAGGGTGCGCACGCCGATGTCGGGCGATCTGTCGGCGGGACTGGTGGCGTTCGAAGTGGACGGGGTGGCCCCGCCGACGTGGTCAAGCGGTTGCTCGCAAAACGCATCATCGCCAGCACCAGTCCCTACGCGATTACTTATGCGCGTCTGGCCCCCAGTCTGGTCAACACGCCAGCCGAGGTGGATCGCGCGGTGCGGGCGGTGCGGGCGGTGTCGGGTTAGCGGCAGAACTGCGATCGCCCGCCTGAAGCCGGGCGGCCGCGCGCGAAATCGGGCGTGGCTGGCGACCGCGAGTGCATCGATCCGGTGGCGCCGGCGCTTGACCGGGAGGCATTGGCTTCCCGCTGCCGCAAGAAGTGACGAGCATCCGGGGGTGCGCACCGCTGGGTGGGGTCGTACAGACGGGTGGGTACGCAGTTCGACAAGGTATGTGGGCCAAGCTGTCCATCTATCGCCAAAGGCACGACAGGTCGGGCAGTAGAACGCCGCCCCGGGCGGCGGCGGGCGCCTGCGGAGCCCTTTGGCCTCGCGCAACGCTCGCTCCTGGTCGCGGCCGTCTGCGGCGGCGCTCCCAGCACTGGCGACTCGCGCACAGTTTCTGTTCTGCTGGGCACTGACAATGCTCGGGCCGACGCGGTGTCATCCGTTCGCGAGGCGGAGGGCGGCTGGCCATGCAAGCAACGCAGATCGTCGTGGACGCCCATGATGCGGGGGCACGCGGTGATGGCAGGATGCGAACGATGACACCCAAGGAGCGCGGCACGGCGAAGCAACGGCAACCGGAGAGCCCTTTGGCTTTTACAGCGGCACTTGCCGGTCCGACCCGGCAACTGGCGTCGATTCTCGCGTTGGGCACTGTAATGGTGATCCTGGGCGCGGCGGGGACGTGGGCGGGCGAGCCGTGGGTCAGCCATGTCGTCACGGGCATGGCAGCGGGCGTGCTGCTCGGTGTGCTGCTAGTTCGACAACCACCCGTGTGGCTCGGTTGGGCGTACAGCGCGGGTGCCTTGGCTGGTTTCGGCGGGGGCGCGCTGGCGGTGGGTGCGGCACCGATCCACGCCGCGACTACCGCCGCCGGGCTGATCGGCGGGTTGATTGCCTACGCGGTGCTGCGTGCGAAACGGGTCCAACCCGCGGGTCTACAAGACTTGGCGCCTTTCGCCGTGGCCGCTGCGATCAGCCTGGCCTTGATCCCTTTGATTCAGATGCTGGTCCAGATGCTGGATCAACTTCTGAGCGGCGCTCTTGCCGGCGCGGCGATCGACGTCCCCGTGCTTTGGCGGGTCGGGCTCGCCGGCGTGTTGGGCACTCTCGCCACGCTGCCGCTGGTGTTGGCCTGGCCCAAACCCCGCGCTGAGTTCCCCGGAGCAGAACCCGTGCCCGAGCGCGGGAGTGAGCCCGTGCTGCTGGCGGCGTTGGCTTGGCTGCCGGTGCCGGTGGTGCTGCTCTGGCGCCCGGAACTACTGATGCTCGGCTTGCTGCCGCTGGTCGCGGTCGCGGCGCGGCTTGGCCCGCGTGCCACGGCCGCGCTGAGTTTGATGACCGCGCTCGCGGTTACGGCAGCCAGCATCTATCCCGGTGCGGTGCCGCGGCCGGAATCGGCGGCCTTGCCGGCCTGCGCCGCCCTGTTGGCCGCGCTCGCCATTGCCATTCTCGCGGCGCAGCGCGACCGCACCGCGCGGTCGTTGGTCATCGCCCAGGAGCATCTGCGCGCGGTGACCGAGGGCGGCCCGACCCTGGGGGCGACGCTGGACAAAGACCTGCGCCATCAATTCGCCAACCGCGGCTACCTGCAGTGGCTTGGCAAGGAGGCAGCGCAGGTGCTGGGCCAGACCGTCCAGGACGTGTATGGCGACGCCGCCGGCAGCATTGCCGCGTCGGTTCGGCGCGCGTTTGCCGGGCAATCGCAGCGTGTGCAGATCGCGCTCGCGGACGGCCGTCTGCTCGACGCGCATTTCGAGCCGCGCTTCGCCGCCGACGGTCCGGTCGACGGCGTGTATCTGCTGGCCCAGGATGCCGGTTGGCAAACCGCGCATGAGCGCAGCCTCGCGGCGTTGCTGGCCGCGGCGTTCGACCCGACGCTGGTGCTCGACTTTGCCGGAGTGATCGTCCGTCTGAACGACAAGGTCGAAGTGCTGTTCGGCGCCCCGCGCGAGGTCTTGCTTGGCCAGCGGCTCGCGGCGTGGCTGGAAGCGCCCGCCGATGCCGCATTTTCCGATGCCCTCGCGCGGGTGCGCGAAAAGCGGCAGCCGCAGCAATTGGCGCGCGGGCTCGATCTGCATGCCCGGCGCGCCGACAACAAGACGTTCCCGGTCGAACTGCATCTGGCGCCGATGGAAGGCGGACGCGGGGTGCAAGCGGTGGTCGCGATCCACGACCTCGGGCCACGCCTGGCGTGGGAACAACTGATGGTGGGTTCGCGCGGCAAAGCCGAAGTCGCGCTCGATGCGATCAGCGATGCCGTGGTCGCCTGCGACCTGCAGGAACGCATCACCGTGTTCAACCCCGCGGCCGTGCGCATGAGCGGCTTAGTCGAGGAGGAGGCGCTGGGGAAACATGTCGGCGAGGTGCTGCGCTTCGTGGAACCCGACGATGATGTTGTGCTGGCGTCGGCGCTCGCGCGCGACGCCATCCGGCGCAATGCCGTGGTGCGCCAGCAGAACGACCGACTGCTGCTGCGCCACGACGGCGAGCGCATCGCTGTGGCCGAATCCGCCGCGCCCATTCGCGACCGCTTCGGTCACGCCTGTGGCGCGGTGCTGCTGCTGCACGACGTCAGCCGCCTGCACGCGCAGACGCAAACCCTGGCTCACCAAGCTCAGCACGACCACCTCACCGGCCTGCCCAACCGGGTGCTCCTGCAGGACCGTCTGTCGCAGGCGCTCGCGCAGATGGACCGCGGTTACAAGGGGGCCTTGCTGTACGTGGATCTGGACCACTTCAAGCCGATCAACGACACCCATGGCCATCCCGTCGGCGACCGCGTACTGCAGGAGGTCGCCACGCGCCTGCGTGCCGGCGTGCGCGAGGACGACACCGTCAGCCGCCAGGGCGGCGACGAGTTCGTGCTGCTGCTGGTGCGCCTGGCCGATCCGCGCGATGCCGCGCGCGTGGCCGAAAAACTGATCGCGGCGATCGAACAACCGATCCACATCGACGGACATGAATTGTCGGTGTCTGCGAGCATCGGCATCGCACTGTTCCCGCAGGACGGTCGCGACAGCCGCTCGGTGACCAAGCAGGCCGACGCCGCGCTGTACCACGCCAAGCAGGCCGGCCGCGGGCGCTACAGCTATTTCACCGACGTGATGAGCGCCAGTGCCGAAGAGCGCGTGCGCACCGAGCACGATCTGCGCATCGCGCTGGGCAACGACGACTTCCAACTGGTCTGGCAGCCGCAGGTAACGGTGCCGGAACGGCATATCGCCGGGGTCGAGGCGCTGGTCCGTTGGCGCCAGGCCGATGGCGTGGTGGCGACGCCTGAAAGCTTTATCCCCGTGGCCGAGGAAACCGGGCTGATCGTGCAGATCGATGAATGGGTACTGCACGAGGCCTGCCGGCAGAATTGTCGCTGGCAAGCACAGGGCCTGCCGGTGCTGCCGGTGTCGGTGAACGTCTCGCTTGCGCGTTTCGATGGCGAGCGCCTGCTGGCGCACGTCAACGCGGTGTTGCTCGACACCGGGATGGCGCCGGATTGCCTGGAAATCGAATTCAAAGGTTCGCAACTGTTCGCTGAAGGCGCGCGCGCGCAAGCGCTGGTCGCGGGCCTGAAGGCGCTGGGGGTGCGCGTGGCGGCGGACGATTTCGGCAGCGGACAGGCCAGCCTCGGCGCGCTGAGCCAGTTCGCGTTCGACACGCTCAAGATCGACCGCGAGTTCGTCCGCACCATCGCCGAGGATGCGTCGTCGCGCGCAGTGGTGGTGGCTATGCTCGGCGTCGGCGCGGCGATGGGCTATCGCATCGTCGCCAAAGGCGTGGAAACGCAAGCCCAACACGATGCGCTGGTGGAATTGGGGTGCACCGGCATGCAGGGGCTGATGTTTGGGCAAGCAGCATCGGCGGTGCGATTTGCGGTGCTGGTCGCGCAGGGCGCCGTCGAGCACGAGAGCGGGGCGTAGGGCGGGCGCGGGTGTTGCTACGTTAGCCAGGCCGCTTCCCGGCGGGCGCCACGGCAACGCGCGCTTGGCTGCGACACGTACGAGTGCAGGCCGGCGACCGTCGTGCCGTTCCCACTGAGTATTTCCCGTACGCTCAAGCCATCGTCGCCGGAGAACCTTGGATGTTGTCGCCGTTGCGATTCCTAGGCCGTCACCTTGCGCGCTTCCTGTCCAAACCGCGGGTGGGCCAAGCCCAACTGCCGACCAGTCCACCGAGCCTGGTGGTCGCCACACTGCGCAAGGGCGACGTGCTGCTGGTCGAAGGCAATACGCGCTTTGCTACCGCAATCAAGTACCTCAGCCAGTCGACCTGGTCACATGCCGCGCTGTACATCGGCGACCACCTCGGGCCGCCGCTGGCTGGCCACGAGGCTAAGGTGTTGTGCGATGTCGACATCAACGAGGGCGTACGCGTGATCCCGATGCGCGAGTTCTCCGGCCTGCACACACGCATCTGCCGCCCCGTCGGTTTGAGCGACAGCGAAATCGATGCGCTGGTCGAATTCATGGTGGCGCGCGTCGGCTACAGCTACGACCTCAAGAATGTCTTCGACCTGACCCGCTACCTGATCAGCACGCCGCCCATCCCGTCGTCGCTGAAGCGACGCTTCATTGCGCTGGGCAGTGGCGAACCGACCAAGGCGATCTGTTCGACGTTGCTCGCGCAGGCATTCGAGTCGATCCATTACCCGATCCTGCCTGCCATTGAACTGATTGATCCGAGCATGCCGGGAGCCGAGCAGGCGCGCGCAGAAATTCTGCACATCCGTCACCACAGCCTGTACATGCCGCGCGACTTCGACGTGTCACCGTTCTTTCGCATCGTCAAGCCGCGGTTGGAAGCCGCGTTCGATTTCCACGGCTTGGTATGGAGCCCGGCTGAATCGCCCGAGACCAGGCGTTAACGAGCGGTGACGCGGTGCCGTCGCCCCAGCTGCCGGGACCCAGCGGGGCTGGGCAGCGGCACAACCTACGCGCGCGCCGTAGTCAGTCCTGTCGGAGGGAGTTCGCTTCGCCAGCGCGGGAGATGCATCCGCGGCGCTCGCGGCCTCGTAACTGTGGCTGTGTCTCCCTTGCCGATGCCGAACCCTTGGGTTACTGGCGGCGGCGCACCGCACCCATAGGAGTTCGATCATGCAAATGAAACTACTTGCCATCACCCTTGCTGCCACCTGCACGCTCGCCGGCTGTGCCACCACCGGTATGGATGAGCGATCCAGCGGCATGTCCCGCAGTGCCGCGTCCGTGGCCAACAACCCCATGGTCGGCGGCGCTGCGATGTATGCAAGCAAGGACATCATCGACAACGCCGTCAACTCCGCCGATCACACCACGCTGGTCGCTGCCGTCAAAGCAGCAGGATTGGTGGCGACGTTGAAGAGCCCGGGGCCGTTCACGGTGTTCGCCCCGACCAACGCCGCGTTTGATGCCCTCCCGGCTGGCACCGTGGACACCCTGCTGCTGCCGCAGAACAAGTCGATGCTGACCACTGTGCTGACCTATCACGTGGTGCCGGGTCAACTCGATGGCGCGGCGATCGCCTCCCGGATCAGGGCCGGCGGCGGCAAAGCGAACTTCATTACGGTGCAGGGCGGGACACTTACTGCGCGCTCAACGGGCGCCGGGATAACCATCACTGACGCCAAGGGCAACGTCGCCAAGGTCACCACGGCCAATGTCTATCAAAGCAACGGCGTGATCCATGTGGTTGATACGGTGTTGATGCCCTGACATTTGGGTGACGTGGATAGCACAGTAAAAGGGGACGGCTAGCCGTCCCCTTTCTTTTGCACTGTTGTGGTTGAAGTTCTATCTGTTGAGCGCATCGGGTTGAAAGACGCGCGCCCGAGCAATGATCGGGCGCGCGCGAGGCCAAACTGCTGTTGTATTACGGAGTGGCACTCACGACCGCTTTCACCGTGGTGCTTTTCAGCGTGTAGTTAGCTAGTACCGTGGCGAAGCCCTTGACCTGGTAGGTGTAGGTTCCCGGCGCGGTGACGGCGTACTCCAGGGTTTCCGGATTGGCCAGGGTGGCGCCCGACGCGACTTCCACACCGCTGGGATCAAGCAGGCTGAAGTCGATATCGACACCGCCGTCCCACCCCAGGTTGGCCTTGATGGTGGTGACATCGCTACCCACTTCGATTGTGAATGCATCCACTTCGAGGTTCTCTACGGACGGGCCCATGGTCCCGGTAAAGGTCTGGGTCTCCTCGACCAGTTGGGTGTCGGTGCGGAACAGCGGGCCATCTACCAGCGCGCCATCGAAGTAGACCGCCCCCTGCACGCCGCGCAACTCGACGCGGTGCAGGCCGCTGGCGAGGTTGGCCACGGCGAATTTGCCGTTGCTGTTCGCAGCGTCGTGGAAGCTGATGCGGCCGCGGGCGACGCCATCGACATACACGTCGGCGAGACCGCCTTTGCTGTCGCGCGGATAGAGCAGCTGGAGCGCTTTGCCCTGGAAAGCAAAGTTCAGGCGAGGCACTGATTTCCTGGTGACGGTAGCTTTCTTGTACGTGCCATCGGTGCTGCCGGTGCTGGCGACGGACTGCCAGGCGCCGCTGTAGGACAGCAATGCTGCGTTGTCGGCCACGGTGTTCCAATTGCCCTGGCTGGACCATGCCGTGGCACCGCCGAGGAAGGCCTGGCGATTACCGGTGGTTCGCGAGGCCAGATCCACCGCTTTCAACACGTTGATGTAGCCACCGCCGACCTGGTGGTAGGCATAGGCCGGCATGGCGGTGGCGCTCTGCATCAGGATCTGTTCGATCTGATCCGGCGACAGTTCGGGGTTGGCTTGCAGCAGCAGCGCCGCGCTTCCGGCCACGAACGGCGTCGCCATGCTGGTGCCGCTGATGCAGTGGTAGTAGGCGGTGTACGTGGGATGCGCGGGATCGACCACGGGGCCGAGCGCGCCGATAGCGGTGCCGGGTGCGCGCGTGGAGCAGATGCCCGAGCCTGGTGCGACCACATCGATGTGCTTGTACGGATCGCCGGCGACGCCGCGACTGGAGAAGTCCGACAGATCGCCGGCCTTGGTGCCCGAGCCAACATTGATCACCCACGGCACGATTGCGTAAGGGTTCAGGGTGTTTTCATCGGGGCCGTCGTTGCCAGCGGCGAAAGCGACCACCATGCCGCGGCGATAGGCTTCGTAGCTCGCTTTATTGATCGGATTGTTGGGGTCGTAGACGCTGTTGGAGCTGCCCCAGGAATTGGTGATGATGTCGATGCTGTAACGCTGCTGATTGGCGAGGGCGTAATCGAACCCTTGGAGCGCAAACAGGATGCTGATGCCCTCGCCAGCGCCCAAGCCGATCAGGCTCGCGTGGGGGGCGATGCCGCCGTAGTAGTAGGGGCGGCGCGCATCGTCCTTGGAGGCGAAGCCCACGCCGCCGACAGTACCGGCGACGTGCGTACCGTGGCCACTGCTGGTGTCGGTGTTGATCTGGTTTTCCAGGTAGGCGGTGGTGCCTGCCAAGCCCAGGTCGCCCACGATCTTTACGTTCTGGATGGTCTTGCTACCGAACTGCAGGTCGGGGTGCCTGGCGTCGATACCGGAGTCGAGCACGGCCACGGTGATGCCATCGCCACGCAGGCCGATCTGGTCGTGCACGACATGACCGCCGGTGATTTCGCCGGCTTCGTAGTTGAGATACTTCAGCGGGGCGTTGAAGTAGATGCTTTCTACGCCATCCCATTGGGCGACCTGGTTTACCTGTGCGGTCGTCAGCACGGCTCCGGCCATCGGCAGCTCCTGCATCGCCCGGGTGGTGGCAGCCATGGCGGTGAGGCGAGCGATTTGGCTGCGGTCGCTGAAGGTAACGATGACCTCGTGCACGGGCGCCGTTGCCAGGCGCAGCTTCAGATCGCTGGAGATCAGAGCCTCGGCCTGCGCGCCGAACGAACATGCGAGCCCGGTGGCGACTGCCAGCATCAAGGTGGTACGGGAAAGGCGCGTCGTGGTCATGGCTGTGGCCTGATTGAGGGGTTACGCGACTGTCCCCCGTCCGGCGTCCGGTTCCCATCGGGGTGATCCCCCTTGGGCGATGGGGGGAATCACCCAGGCGGTGTACTCAGCGGTGGTAGCGCATGCGTTTACGGCTCGAATCCGGCATACCAATGTGGGGCCTAGGCCCAGAACAGCGCTCCAGCTGACTTCGACAACCTGAACCCAGCACTTGGTGGAGACGGCACACGCCGCCGCCTGAGAACCCTTCGGGGCGAAGACGGTCTCTAACTGGAGGTATGGAGAAAATTCACCCGCAGCGTCAGGCCCATGCGTACCTCGGCGACGCAAACGGGGGAACGCTTGATGGAACTTGATGAACGCAAAGGAGAGCGGATAAACAGCGCTGCATCCCCCCGCCCCTGGAGGCCGTAACTAATCCCATGAACGCATCCAAGCTCAAACCATCTCCGCGCGGCGATCGGCTGGCATCGCGGCGCGGCTTTCTGCTGTCCTCGACGCTGGCGCTGGCCGCGCTCGCCCTCGGCTGCACGCGCGAAGGCGTCGCTGCGACCACCCCTAAGCCCAAGCCCAAGGCCGCGCCCGGCAAGGTCACCCTGGTCGAGTTCTCCAACCAGGGCCAGCGCCTGAAAGCCGTCACTGTGAGTAAAGTGGTCAAGACCGATCAGGCGTGGCGCCGCCAGCTGTCGCCGGCGTCCTACAACGTGACCCGGCGCGCGGGAACGGAACGGCCACACAGCGGCAAGTACGCCACCCACCACGGCAAGGGTGTGTACCGCTGCATCTGTTGCAACACGGCACTGTTCGATTCCAAGACGAAGTTTGAATCCGGCACGGGTTGGCCGAGTTTCTGGCAACCGATCGCCGCCCAGAACGTGGTGGAACACGTCGACCGCGCGCTCGGCATGGTACGCACTGAGGTCACATGCGCTCGCTGTGATGCGCATCTAGGTCACGTGTTCGATGATGGCCCCAAGCCGACTGGGCTGCGCTACTGCATGAATTCCGTCGCTCTCACGTTCGCGCCCGCGGCGTGACCACTCGTAAACCATTGGAGCGCGCCATGACCACCCCAAACCGATCCCTCGCCATGTTGGCGTTGACGCTGGCATGCGCGGCTTCACTTGTTCATGCGGGCGGAAAGCCCGTGGTGTCTCGCAGCCTGAGTGCCGACGCGCCGACGAGGGCCGGCGATCAGGTCGCGGTTTTTGCGGGCGGCTGCTTTTGGGGCATCGAGGCCGTGTTCGAACATGTGAAGGGCGTCAAACAGGTGACCTCGGGCTACGCCGGTGGCACGGCGTCGACCGCGCTTTACCCGTTGGTGAGCTCCGGCCAGACCCGCCACGCCGAGGCCGTCAAAGTCGTCTATGACCCGGCCGAAGTCAGCTACGGTCAACTGCTGAACGTGCTGTTTTCGGTCGCCCACGACCCCACCCAGCTCAACCGCCAAGGCCCCGATTCCGGCCCGCAATATCGCTCGGCGATTTTCTACGGCAACGCCTCGCAGAAGGCTGCGGCTTCGGCATATATCGCCCAGCTTGGGCGTGCCAAGGTGTTCGCCAAGCCGGTGGTGACCCAGGTGGTGCCACTGCAGGCGTTCTATCCGGCGGAGGGCTATCACCAGGATTTTGCGCGACTCAATCCCAACCACCCGTACATCGTTGTCCACGACGCCCCGAAGGTCAGGAAACTCAAGGCCACGTTGCCGAGCCTTTATGCCAATCGCTAATAGCGGGCAGCCAAGCCGCTGCGAAGCGCCTGCACAGCGTCGAGCCATTCAAACCCGTGATCGAGACGATCGTCGGGCTTCGGGTGCTGCGCGCGTGCAAGCGCCCGTCATCGCGTCGTAGGATGGCCCGGTAGCCGCTGACGCAAGAGAGCCCATGGACACGCTCCCGCCGGTGCCGCTGGACCTGCCTGCGCCCGTCGCGGCGAAGATTCCCGATGCTCACCGTTCGCCGTGGGAGAGCATTGCCGATGCCGTACTGAGCACCGATCCGCGCCGGCGCATACGCCTTACGCAATGGTTGATCTCTGCCCTGGTGTATTCGGCCAGCGCCCTGGTCATGTGGTTCGGTACCCGCCAGGGCTGGGTGCACGGAGAACGGCTGCTCGGCTGGTGCGTATTCCTAATTGCGGGATTGAGCGCGGTGTACCTGGCGCTGCGCAGCGGCTGGAGCGAGCGCTTCGCCGATCCGGCATTGACGGCTGCGCAGATCGTACTGGGCGTATTGGCGGTGGCATGGGGCTATCTGATCTGCGGCCCGGTGCGCCACGTCGCCCTGTTGCCGCTGTTGCTGATCTTCACGTTTGGCGCGTTCTCCTTGAGCTGGCGCGGGCTCACGGCCCTGACGGTTTTTGCGTTGGCCAGCCTGTTCGGCTGCGTGGTGGCGCTGCACGTCGTCACTCCGGGTGGGCCGACGTGGTCGCTCAGCAATGCCGAGCTGCGGGTGGACCTGACCAACGTGATGATGGTGACCATCATGCTGCCGGCGCTGTCGCTGGTGGCGGCGCGACTGTCCTCGCTGCGAAACAAGCTGCGCTCGCAACGCGCGGCGCTTACTGAGGCTTTGCAGGAAGTGCAGCGGCTAGCTACGCGCGATGAGCTGACTGGGCTGGCCAACCGCCGCCACATGCTGGATCGGCTGGCGCAAGAGCACGCCCGCTCCGCCCGCATGGGTCATGTGTTCTGCATCGCTGTCATCGACCTGGATCACTTCAAATGGGTCAATGACGCCTACGGCCATGCCGGCGGCGACGATATGCTGCGGGCGTTCGTTACCGCGGCGACGGCAACGCTGAGAGCAAGCGATTTGATGGCGCGTTGGGGCGGTGATGAGTTTTTATTGTTGCTGCCCGAGACCCAGGGTCCGCAGGCTTACGCGAGCGTGCAGCGTCTGCTGACGCAAGTGCGTACGCTGCAGCACGCAAACGGCCAGCCTTTGTCGTTCTCAGCCGGTGTCACTGAGCACCGCCCGGGTGAAAGCGTCACCGAAACAGTCGCCCGTGCCGATCAGGAAATGTACGAGGCCAAGCGAGCAGGGCGGAACGCGGTGATGTTGCAATGATGCGATTGGGCTGCGGCCGCGAGGGGCTTGGTTGTCCGCACCGGCCGTGACCCAGCGCGTTAGCCGGCGCGGCACATGGCTGATTTCGCACGTGTTGCCAGGCGCAAACACGGCGTGAGGCGACCGCCGCTGCGGGCGCGAGCGAACGGGGCCCTGGGGACGCATCGGGGGCCGCGTGCCACTACTTGCTAAGGTGCACCAACTTCGAGAGTTCGCGCCTATGAGTGCAGATCGTCAGGAGTACCGAATCAGCGTGCAAGGCCTGCGGCTGGACATGTTTGTAGCGCGCCTGGACCGCCCGTGGGGCGGCACCGGGTTTCCGCTGGTGGGGGTGAAAATCACCACCGAAGCACAAATCCGCGACCTCCAGCGCCTATGCAATTTTGTCCACGTCGACGTCAGTCGCGGCTGCTCGCCGGATCTGCGCTACGTAACGTTCGACGACGATCCGTTGGTCCGTCACGCGCGCGTGGAGGACGAAATTGAGTCGCTAAGGCGCGCCCGTTGGGAGCCCACCTCCGGCTTCGATGCGGAGCTGGGCGATGCCAAGAGGGCGAACGCCCTGCTGGAAGCGGGCATCACCGCGGTGATGGACGATCTGCACAACGGCCACAAGCTCGACGTCGACAAGCTCGCTGAAGGCGTCGACACCTTGGTCGAGTCAATCACCCGCAATCCATCGGCGATGCCATGGGTGATGGAGCTGCGGCGCAAGAGCGACTACAGCTATCAGCACGCGTTGGGATGTGCCGTGTGGGCCGCCACGTTCGGGCGCCACCTGGGCTTGGAGCGGCAGGATCTCCGCGACCTCGCCATGGGCGGGTTGCTATGCGACATCGGCAAAATCCGCCTGTCCAACGAACTGCTTGCGCAGCCGGGCGTGCTGGCAGATGCCGACTGGCGGTTGTTGCGCAGCCACGTCGCCGAGGGGTGCGGGATCGTAGACCACACTCCGGGCTTGTCACCTAACGTGGTGGAGATGGTTGCCCACCATCATGAGCGTCACGACGGCAGCGGCTACCCGCGCGGCTTGCGCGGCGCGGAGATCCCGATCTTCGCGCGCATCATTGGCTTGATCGATAGCTATGACGCGATGACCAGCACCCGCCCGCATGCCGCTGGCCGCTCGCCGCACCAAGCCGTTATGGAGCTGTACGAGTGCCGCGATCGTTTGTTTCAAGCCGAGTTGGTCGAGCAATTCATCCGCACCTGCGGCATCTATCCCACCGGTTCGCTGGTGGAACTGTCTGATGGCACCGTGGGCGTGGTGATGTCGGTGCACAGCCTCAAGCGCCTGCGGCCGTGCGTGATGCTGCTGCTGGACGCAGAGAAAAGACCTTTGTCCGAGTTTCGCCCCATCGACCTGAGCGAGGTGCCCGAGGACGAGCAGCAGCGACCATTGACCGTCAAGTGCAGCCTGACGCGCGGTGCCTACGGGATCGACCCAACCGAGCTGTTTCTCGATTGAATCTGCAAGTCTCCGCAGATACGCACCCATAACGCCTTTGCGACTGAGCACCAAAGACGATGAATCTTGATGCCCTGACGGGTCTGAGCAACCGCCGCGCCTTTCTGCCGGCCTTGTCGCGGTACGTGATGAGCGCCAATGACCGGCACACGGCACTCGCGTTGCTGATCATCGATGTCGACGGCTTCGCGCAGATCAACGGCGCGTTTGGTTATGACGTTGGCGACCAGTTGCTATTGCACCTCACGCACCAGCTCAAGGCGGTGGCACGCCCTGCGGATTACGTGGCGCGTATCGGCGACAACCGATTTGCGATGGTGCTGACCCAGGTAATGAATAAGGGTCACGCGGAGCTGGCGATCCAAAAGCTGTTCCGCCTGCTCGACGTGCCGTTCCAGGCGTCTGAGGCGCGCGTGAGCCTGGCGGTGACGGTTGGTGCCGCGCTGTGTCCGATGCACGCCAGCCATCCGGACTTCCTACTGCGCCGCGCCGAGGCGGCGGTGATCGGCGCGCGCCAGGCACGTTTGCGTCACGCGTTTGCCCCGGACGCCGCCCGGGATCAGGACATTTCTGCGTTGTGGGATTTGGAAATGCAGCTAGGTGGCGCGATCGAGCGGGGCGAGATGGTCATGCACTATCAGCCACAAGTGCGCACGACCGATCTGCGCCCGATCGGCGCGGAAGCCTTGATGCGCTGGAACAGTCCGTCGCGTGGCACGGTGGCCCCAGATCTGTTTATTCCGGTGGCCGAACGCACAGGACAAATCAAAAAACTCACGGTGTGGGCGCTCAACACTGCGCTGCGGCAGGCAAGCCAATGGCCCGCTGGCGATGAGCCGCTCACTGTGTCCGTCAACCTGCCTGGCACGGTGGCCACCCAGCCGGACTTGGCAGATTTGGTCGAGGACGCACTGCAGCTATGGGGCTGCGAACGCGTGAAGCTGGTGCTGGAAGTCACCGAGAGCTCGTTGATGGACACGGAGCGCGCGTTCGCCGCGCTTGCGCGGATCCGCGTGCTGGGCGTCAGAGTATCCATCGACGATTTCGGCACCGGCTACTCGTGCCTCGCGTACTTCCGCAACCTGCCTGCTGATGAATTGAAGGTCGACCGTTCGTTCGTCTCGACCTTGCTCACCGACCCTGCCAGCGCCGACATCACCCAGCTGATCGTTGAGCTTGCGCACCGCTTCGGCTTGAGCGTCGCGGCGGAAGGTGTGGAGGACGAGGCGACCTTGCAGGCACTGACGCGACTGGGCTGTGACACCGCGCAGGGATTCCTGCTGGGCAAGGCAATGCCGACAGCGGAGTTGCAGCAGTGGCTGGGGGCGAACGAATCGGCGGCAGGTCCCGGGGGTATCGCGCAGTCCACGTTCCCGCGCTGACCTGAGCGCATGACGGACACCCTGCAACAGCTGCGAAACCTGCGGGAGCGCATTCCAACCTTGGTCTGCGTGGCGGGTTGCACGACTGTTGCGGCCCGGTCACTGCTTCGTCCGAAGAGATGGCGCGGCTGCCTCGAAAAGACGCTGCGGTGCGCGATGCTGCATTGGCCGACTTGAGTTGCCCGCATTTGGGGCCGCCCGGCTGCGAGGCGTATGACGAACGTCCGTTGATCTGCCGGCTACTCGGCACCACGCCGCGCCTGGCTTGCCCCCGCGGGATGCGGCCGGAGCGAATGATTGACGTAAAGACCGAACGCGAGATCGATCTTTTCCTGGTGCGGACGCGCCAAGTGCTGGTGTAGTGCGACATGGAACGCGACGCGGCCGCAGCCGCAAGACCTATGTGACGGGCAGCTATCGATGAACCAGCCCACATCATCGCTTCCGCGGGCACGCCCCGGACCACTTATCGGCCAAACACCGCGCCCGATGCACGCACGCCAGCCACAAGCGCCTGGTTTCCGCGGCCCATTCAGCATACTCAGGGTAGGGCCGCTGCCCAGAAGGTGCAGCGTAGGCGTGGCGAGTTCGCGCGCAGGTTATTTGCAGCGGTGCGAGGGGAACGGGGAAAGGGGTAAGGATTCTCGCTCGAGGCAGGCGCCCGCCCGAAGTGTGCGGAGCTCGGGTTTACGAGGAGCCGGAGATAAGGGTTGGGAGAAGCGGGGGTTGTGCGCCGGACCCTGTTCATCCCGCCACTCACCTGCGCTTGACCTCGACTTCGTACGATCGTGACTCAGGAAGTGGCAGTGGATTGTCTATGGACGTTACGAGGGGGCAGGCTTCTCGGACTTTGCCTTGGGTTTCCGGTTCGCAGGGTGCCAGCGATTACGTTCGCCTTCGCACCGTAGTGGACGCACTGGTCCGGATCGCCGAACACGCCGGCAGCACCGCGTCATTTCTCGAAGAGGCAACCGACACGATCATGCAGCTCACCCGCGCGACTGGCGCGGTGGTGTTGATGGCCAACGATACGCCCGTGCTGAAGGTCGCTTCGGCGCGCGGGCAGATGACGGGCGTGGCAGTGGAGGCGTTCGATTGCGGCCATACCTTGGCCCGTGCCTGCATGCGCTCGCACCAAGTGCTGCACTGTGATGCCACCCATGCTGATGAGCGGGTTGCCGGCACCATCAGCAGGACTCATCACCTTCACTCGCTAATTGCCACGCCACTGCGCTATGGCGACGCCGTGCTGGGCGTGTTGGAGGTGTGTTCCAGCGTCACCCACGCCTTCGACGACATCGACGCGCAGGCCGTGGCGCTGGTCGGCAATGCGCTCGGTGGCGCGCTCGGCAGGCAGATTGCTCTGGACGAGCATGCGCGCCTCCTGACGCGGCTGGAGGCATCGCTCAAAACCACGCGAGCCAAAGCCCGCAAGTACCAGGATGCGGCGCTGTACGACGACCTGACGGGGCTGCCCAATCGCGCCCATTTCGTCACCCGCCTGACAGAAGTGTGCGAAGCGCACCAAGGCACGCGCGATGGGTTTGCGGTGATGTTCCTCGACTTGGATCGGTTCAAGGCGATCAACGATGACTACGGCCACGCCACCGGTGATGCCGTGCTGCGTGCGACTGCGACCGCGCTGAAGTCGTGCCTGCGCGACTCGGATGTCATCGCGCGGCTGGGTGGCGACGAGTTCGTGGTGCTGTTGCCTTCGGTGCGCGATATCGAACGCGACACCCAAGTGGTGTCGGCTAACATTCAGGCTGCGCTAGCCGAGCCGCGCACGGTCGACGGCGTGCGGCTGCGCATACAGACCAGCGTAGGCTGGGTCGCGTACGACGGTGAGGCCGACGCCGCTTCGGTGCTGGCCGCCGCCGATGCGGCGATGTACCAGGACAAGAGATCACGGCGCTTGCGGTAGCGCCCCTCGCGGGTAGGTGACCGGAAGGTGGTTGCAGCTTCCGGGCCGAAGGAGCCTGATTGAATCGGTCGTGTTGAATTGGTCGTGTAGAACCGGTCGTGTTGAGTCGGCCGTGTTTTCGCTTGCGCTTCGCACCTTCAAATAGTTCGCGTCCACATGTCGAATTCGCCGTCGTCCGTTCGTCGTCCCAATAGAAGCGCAAATCCAATCGCGTATGTGGCTTGCCGCACGCTTTTGAAAGGCGTTTCACCGTGGCGATCACGCCGATCTGCGTTTGAACTCAACCTATCAGGAGAGACCCGTGAGCTATGTCGATGGATTTGTGGTGCCTGTACCAACCAAGAACCTAGCGGCTTACCGCCGGATAGCGCGCAAGGCCGGTGCGATCTGGCGCGAGTACGGCGCGCTTGAGTACCGCGAGTGCGTAGCCGACGACGTCAAGCCGGGAAAGCACACCTCGTTCCCGCAGAGCGTCAAACTCAAGCCCGGCGAGACCGTGGTGTTCGCGTGGATCGTCTACAAGTCGCGCGCGCAGCGTGACCGGATCAACGCCAAGGTCATGAGTGATCCGCGCTTGGCCGAAATGATGGATCCCAAGACGATGCCGTTCGATGGCAAGCGGATGTTCTGGGGAGGCTTCAAGCTGATGGTCGACGCGTAACGGCGCGCCGCCGGACGAGCGTGGAGCGCGATCCCACACACCAGCGCACCCTCCGTTGGGCGCGCTGTTTTGTCTACGTGCTGCCGTGTGCGGTCGAAGACCATCTCAAGCTTGGTTTTTCGCGCGATCCGCTCGACCGGTTCCAGGCATTGCATCGGCGTTATTTCGAAGTATTCGACCTCGATCGCGCGTTCCTGATCGAGACCGAGACCGTGCGCGATGCGCGTGCCATCGAGCTGGCCCTAGCGCGGTCGATCAAGCTGCACAATGCACCCGCACCATTGACTGTGCGGCACGAAGCGGCGGGGCACGGCGAGTGGTATCGCGGCGCCTACGCGCCGTTGGCGCAGGCGGCGCTCACGTTGCAGGCGCAGGGTCATACGCTGCATCAGTCGTTGCGGCCGTGGTTGCAGCAGGCACTGCTGGCACGGCGCGACCTGCTGTACTCCTGGTCACAGGCGATGCTTACGCCCGCCGAGCTGGACACCCCCGCGATTTCCACGCCAGGCCAAGGCGTCGTGCGCGACGCACTGGATGCGTACGTGGCGTTCGGCATCGCGCTGGAACCGGTACTGCCCGAAGAGGTGCTGCGCTGGCATCGTGCCGTGAGCGGGTATTAGCGCGTCCATGGCGGACGCCAGCAACGTGAGGGGCTGAGCTGATACTGCGATCGGTTGCACGTGCACGTATCGCACATGCCACATAATTTCTTTCGCCGACGTGTCGATTTGGGCCGCCTAGGTTCGACGCACTAGGAAGAACACAAAGCTCGCGCCGGACTGGTTAACGGTTCCCCATGGAGGGTACGGCGTCCATCCAGACTACGGGCCGAGACGGTCCAACAAGGAGAATGACGATGCGATTCATGCTGCTGATGATCCCAAAGGGCTACGAACAGGCCACGCCGGGCACATTGCCCGAGGCCGAAGCGGTGGCGGCGATGATGAAATACAACGAATCGCTGCAGGGCGCTGGCGTGTTGATTACGGCCGACGGCCTGCACCCGCCGTCGATGGGCGCGCGCGTGTCGTTTTCCGCAGGCAAGCCCAAGGTCAGCGATGGGCCGTTTGCGGAGGCCAAGGAGGTGCTTGGTGGCTATTGGATGATCGACGTGCGCTCACGGGACGAGGCCATCGAATGGGCCTCGCGTTGTCCAGCTTCCGACAACGAAGTCATCGAGGTTCGGCAGGTGCAGGAGTTCGCCGACTTCCCCAGCGACGTGCAGCAGGTGCTGGGCACGCCATTCGAGACACCGGCGCCGTCCGGGGAAATCGCGGCAAGATGACGCCCCTGTGCGAATCCGGCGTTGCGCCGGCGGACGGCCAATGCTGTGATCGGTCGCAATGACCGCCGCCGATCATCACGCCCACACCCATCGCGCCGTCGACGCCGTCTGGCGGATCGAGTCGCCGCGGCTCATCGCCGGGCTGGCGCGGATGGTGCGCGATGTCGGCTTGGCCGAGGAGCTTGCGCAGGACGCGCTCGTCGCCGCGCTCGAACGTTGGCCGACCAGCGGCGTGCCGGATAACCCCGGCGCTTGGCTGATGGCCACTGCCAAGCACCGGGCAATCGATCGCCTGCGTCGGCGCAAGCTGATCCAGCGCAAGCATGAGCAGTTGGGCTACGAACTGGAGTCCGAGCACGACAAAGCCGCTGCCGCGCTGGAGGTGGCGGTGGACGACGACATCGGCGACGACCTGCTGCGCCTGATGTTCACTGCCTGTCACCCGGTGCTGTCCGCCGACGCCCGCTTGGCGTTGACGTTACGGCTGCTCGGGGGGCTGAGCACCGACGAGATTGCGCGCGCGTTCCTGGTGCCGGAGGCCACGGTGGCCCAGCGCATCGTCCGCGCCAAGCGCACGTTGGCCGAGGCGCGGGTGCCGTTCGAGGTGCCGCGCGGCGCGGAATTCGCCGCGCGGCTGGCGTCGGTGCTGCAGGTGATCTACCTCGTATTCAACGAAGGCTACGCCGCGACCGCGGGCGACGACTGGATGCGCCCGGCACTGTGCGACGAGGCGCTGCGTTTGGGCCGCATCCTGGCCGAACTGGCGCCGCGCCAGCCTGAGGTGCATGGCCTGGTCGCATTGATGGAGATTCAGGCGTCGCGCTCGCACGCGCGGGTCCAACCCTCGGGGGCACCCATCCTGCTGCTCGATCAAGACCGCGCGCGCTGGGATCGATTGTTGATCGGACGCGGGTTCGCAGCGCTGGATCGCGCCGAGAAACTGGGCGGCGCGCGTGGCCCCTACGCCCTGCAAGCCGCGATCGCCGCCTGCCATGCGCGCGCACGCACCGCGGCGGAGACCGACTGGGAACGCATCGCCGCGCTGTACGACGCGCTCGCCGAACTCGCTCCATCGCCAGTGGTGGAGTTGAACCGCGCGGTGGCGCTGTCGATGGCGTTCGGTCCCGCGGCCGGGCTCGAACTCGTCGATACGCTGACCGCCGAACCATCATTGGCGAACTACCACCTGCTGCCCACCGTGCGTGGCGACCTGCTCGTCAAGTTGGGTCGCCGCGACGAGGCGAGGGTGGAGTTCGAGCGCGCCGCAAAGCTCACGCGCAATGCGCGCGAACGGGAGCTGCTGCTCACCCGCGCGGCGGACTGCGCGCGGGTGTCGCTAGCGATCGAGTCGCAATGACTGCCCTGCGTGGTTCGGCCATTCGATCGGGCGAAATTCGTTGGCCTACGCCAAGCGGTTTGCCTGCAACGGTCAGTAGCAACGCCTGTCATGCAGCCGACATTCGTGTCCGAAAATTGCCGGACGTCGCTGCCGACGACCGTCGATCACATCGGCAAGACCCCCGGCGCCGGCACCGCCAACTCGACCAATTCTGCGGTCCAGTCCTCGGCGAAGACGCGCACCTGCTCGGCGAGGTAGGCGCTGTCACGCGAGTGCGCCGGCGCCACCGGACTGCAGGTTGCAGCCTCCGTCAGAGCCTCGCGCCAAGCCGTCAAGAGCGCCGCCGGGTTGGGATGGGTGCGGGCGAGGGCGCGCAGCGCGATGCGCTGGGCGTACAGCTGCGCTTGGATGCCACACAACGCCTCTTCCGTCTCCCGATCCATGCGTCATCTCCCGACGTCATCAACCAGCGGCTGCCCGGCGTCTGCGTGCGCCGGACAGCCGCAACACCAAAACTACAGCGGCGACATCGCGTTACGAGTTCAGCACCGAACCGACCTGGATGCGTCGCGGGGTGGTTTCCGGGCGTTTCGGGATCGTGATCTGAAGCACGCCGTTGTGGCCCGCTGCCGAAATCCCCTCGGGGTCGGCGCTGTCGGGCAAGGCAAAACGCCGGTGGAAGCTGCCGTGACGCCGCTCGATGCGCGAGAAGCTCTCGCTCTCCTGCACCGCTTCGACGCGGCGTTCGCCCTTGATGGTCAACATGCCCTTATCCATCTGCACTTCGATGTCTTGCGGGTCCACACCGGGGATATCGGCAAACAGCACGAAGCGGTTGGCCTCCTCCTTGATGTCGACGCGCGGTATCCACTGGCTGGTGACGACAGACGACTCGTCCGTGGTTCCGTTCTGGAACAGGCTGCCCTCAAACAGGCGATCGAACACCTGCTTGATCGGGTCCTGGGTCAGGCCTTGGCCCGACCATTGCGGATTGCGAGTCAGGTTGTTCATTGCAAGCCTCCAATTTGCTCATCAGGGACGGCCCGATGCCATCCGACGGCGAAAAATAGGACGCGTTCTGCGCAGTTTCAAGCGGCTTTTTTTCCGATCGGCCGCGGTCGTTGCAATTTGTTCAGCACCGTCAAAAAAGCGTTCTTTGTATCGTTTGGCGCTCGCGAGCGAGCCATGCGCGCCAGCGCAAATCCGACGCTCGGTGATCACGCCTTGGGCGATGGCACCTTCGGCGCGCGCCGCTTCCCTACGGCGGATTTATTTGCGCCGCTACCCATGTCCAGCGTCACCCACGTCGGAGCGTGGTCGCTCGGGCTCGGCAAGCCGCGCACCCAGCTGTCGACTCCGGCGGCCCTGAGCCGCGGCGTCAGCTCGGCATTGAGCAGCAGGTGGTCGATGCGCAGTCCGGCGTTGCGCGGCCAGTGTTGGCGGAAGTAGTCCCAGAACGTGTAGATGGGTTCGTCCGGATGTACGGCGCGGATCGAGTCCGTCCATCCCTGCGCCAGCAAGCGTTGGTAGCACGCGCGAGTTTCGGGTTGCAGCAGCGCGTCCTTGAGCCACGAGCGCGGGTTGTAGATGTCGAAGTCGGTCGGCACCACGTTGTAATCGCCTGCCAGCACCACCGGATGCCCGCTTGCGTAGAGCGAAGCAGCGTGGACGATCAGGCGCTCGAACCACGCCAGCTTGTAGGCGAACTTGGGCCCGGGCTGCGGGTTTCCGTTGGGCAGGTACAGGCAGCCGACGATCACCCCGTGCGCCGCCGCTTCCAGATAGCGGCTCTGGATATCGGCGGCGTCGCCGGGCAGGCCGCGGCGGCTTTCGAGCGGATCCATGCCGCGGGCCAGGATCGCCACGCCGTTCCAAGACTTCTGTCCGTGCCAGATCGCGCCGTAACCGGCGGCGCGGATCGCATCGATCGGGAACGCGGCGTCATCGGCCTTGAGCTCCTGCAGGCACGCGATATCGGGCGCCTCCTTGTCCAACCAGGCCAGCAATGACGGCAGGCGGGAACGCACGCCGTTGATGTTGAAGGTGGCAACTTTGAGGGTCTGTGCACGGCCAGTCACGAAGGGCGCTTTCCTAGCTTGGCTGCGTCTGAGGGCATGGGTTTGGCGCGAAGGCGGCGGTGTTGGGGCGACGGGGAGCGGTGCTACGCGTTGGTGGCGGTTGCACGTCGGATCAGGTGTCGATGCCAGGCACGCGACCGGGCTCACTGACGTGAATCGCATGTTGGCCGGCTGGGGTGAGTGCGGCGCTGGTCTGGGAGCCATCGATCATGCCTTTGGCCGCCAAAGCTGCGATTGTTGTTTCGTCGGAAGGCTGTGCTGCGCCCTTGGCCACCGATCGCAAGCACCGGAGCTCTTCTTCGGTCAGCACGGTCTGCTGCGCGCTCGTGGTCATAAGGTTGCTCCGTCAGGGTTGGGATCGGGAACGTTGGCGCGCGCCGGCGAAGCGGGGCGTGAAAACCCCAATACCTGGCTGTCGGTGCGCGCCGGTGGTTGATCTGCGCGCTTATGACTGGTGGGATGGCGCGCGCCCGGCGTCGGGATAGCACCACGATCTCGCCCTTAGCGCGGTCGAATCCGGGGAACCCATGAACGAGCAGCCCGCGCCGATGGCATCTAAGGATCCCTTGCCCAGCTTCGACACGCGGCGCCTACACCTGCGACCGCTGGCCGAGGGCGACGAGGCGCTGTACTGCCGGCTCTACACCGATGCTGGAGTGATGCGCCACATCGCCGCGCCGCTGGCGCCCGAGGCGGCACAGCGTGCGTTCCATAAAGTCATCGCGCTCATGCGCCAGCCCGCGGCGCCGATGCGGTTGTGGGTGCTGACGGAGAGCGTGACATCGGTCGATCTAGGCTTCGCCGCATTGATACGCGATGCGCAGATGTCCGACGCCGTGGAAACGGGGACCATGCTGCTCGCCGCAGGGCAGGGGCGAGGTCTGGCCGCCGAGGCGCAGGCGCCGTTGCTGGACTGGCTATTCAGCAGCCTCGAAGTCCGCAGGGTCTGGTGCCGCCATGCCTCCGGCCACGACGCGGTGATTGGCATGAAACTCAAGCAGGGCTTCGTCCGCGTGGAGTCCGGAGAGGCTGCTAACCCAGAGGTCCGTTGGCAAATGACCAGCGAACAATGGCAGGCGCGACGCGGGGGCGATTTTGGCCTAGCAATGTGATCCAGGTCCCGGTAGATTGCGAACCTATGCGCATTCACGCCTCAGTCACATGACCCCGCAGGGCACCCTGGCCTGCGTCGGCCTTGGCATGATGCTCGGCGCGCACCTGAGCCCGCGCTCGCGTAGCCATATCGAGCAAGCCGACGTTGTGTTCGCGCTGGTGTCCGATCCGCTGGTCGAACTGTGGCTGCAGCACCTGCGGCCTGACATGCGCAGCCTTCAGCCGTATTACGCCGAGGGCAAAAAGCGCACGGAGACCTATCGCGAGATGGTCGAGGCGATGCTGGTCGAGGTCCGCGCCGGCCGCCGCGTCTGCGGCGTGTTCTACGGCCACCCGGGCGTGTTCGCATTGGTGCCCCACCGCAGCATCGAGCGCGCCCGCGCCGAGGGCTTCGAGGCGGTGATGGAGCCGGGCATCTCCGCCGAGGATTGTCTGTACGCCGACCTCGGCATCGACCCAGGCACGTTCGGCTGCCAGCATTACGAAGCCAGCCAGTTCATGTTCTACCAGCGCCGCATCGACCCATCGGCGTACCTGATCCTCTGGCAGATCGGCATCGCCGGCGACCGCTCGCTGAGTCGCTTCGCCACCGGCGCCGATTACCGCCGCCTGCTGGTCGAGCTGCTGATGGCCGACTACCACCCGGAACATGAGGTGATCGCCTACGAGGCGGCCACGCTCCCCATCACGACACCGCGCATGCAGTCGATGCCGCTGTCCCAAATCATCGACGCTGACCTGCACCTGCAAACCACGCTGGTGATCCCCCCGGCCCGCCCGATGCAGCGCAACCAGGCCATGCTCGACCGGCTTGCTGTCATTGATCTCGAAGTCGCCGCACGCACCGCAGCACCGTCCATCAATCATCACCAGGGGGAAAAAGATGTCGAATGCAATCCAGTTTCTTGAAACCATGGGCACCGATGCCTCGCGCGGCCGCTTGTCGGCCGCCGAATACGCTGATGCGGTAGCTAAGCTCGATGCCGATGAGTCGCAGCGGCGCGCGTTGATGGAGCGCGATCATGCGGAATTGAATGCTTTGCTCAGCGGGCGCGAGACAGTGATGGGCTACGTCGCCACGCCGAATGACGACGACTGGAAGCACAGTGACGAACACGTGGGTTCGGTGCAGAACGAAAAGATGTGTCAGGCAGCCTGATTTTTTGCCCCTAACCATTTGGAAAAAGGAAGCTGCATGTCCAACGTGATCCGATTTCTTGAAATCCAAGGCGGAAAGTCAACCTCGTCGGCTGCGGAGTACGCCGCGACCGTCGCATTGCTCGATATCGATGAGGAGCAACGGCAGGCACTGTTGGATCGGGACTGTACGGCACTCAGTCAGCTTCTCGATGGCCGTCCAAGAATGTTGTTTTTCGTCAACACTCCAAGTCCGGACGATCACGAAATATTTCCGGACGATGACAAAGATGACGACGGCGTCCCGGACGAAGAAGTTCCTCCGTACGAACCGAAGTGAACGCTAGGATTGGCTGATTGATGGTGTCTACGCACTCTGGCTCATGCTTGTTGGCTCTGATGCTGTTTTGCGCAGCATCGGCAGCCGGTGCGTCTGCGTCATTCGAGCAACGGCTGCTGGAGGCTAATGGGCTTCGCAGTTCCAACCCGCAGCGGTTCGCAATCCTGCTCGACAAATTGGAGTCGGCAAGTCAGCAGGCCACTCCGGTGCAGCGGCAGGGCTTGCAGTACCTTCGTGCGTACCAGTCCGTGGTCTACCGCAACCAAGTAGACGTGGGCATCGCGCAAGCCAAGGCTCTGTACACGCAAACGACGGACACGGATCTCAAGTTTCGCACCGGATCGTTGCTTGCCAATAGCTATGCGTTAAACCGCAATTTCACAGAGGGGTTGCGGTACCTCAATCAAACGTTGCCTATGCGCCATCGAGTGCGCGACAGGAATGTCCGGCACGACGGTATCGACTCTGCCGCCGTGCTCTACAACCAGATGGGTCAGTACAAACTGGGCCTGAAATACGCGCAGGAGACGCTTGCAGACGACCCGAACCCGCGGGCCCGTTGTTTGGCCGGACTTTTTCAAGCGGAATCCCAGCACTACCTGGACATGCTTCCTGCGGACGACGCCCCTATCCATCGCGACATCGAGCGATGCATTGCCGCTGGGGAGCCGATGGCTGCAAATTTCATTCGTGTGGTGTTGGTCCAGAAATGGGCAGCAAGGGGTGAGACGGACATGGCCATCGAATTGCTGGAACAGCACTTGGCCGAAGTCGATGCTATCGGCTACCACTTCCTGATCGCACAAGTTCGTTCATTGCTCGCGGAGTTGAAGCTGGGTAAGGGCGATCTGGACGCCGCCAAGGCGCACGCCGAAGGTACAACCGCCCTCTCGCGGCAAGTTGCGAGCTCGCTTTCGCTGGTGACTGCGTACAAAGTTCTGCATGAGGTTGCAAATCGTCGGGGTGATCTGGTCGCCGCCTTGGAGCTTTACCGCCGCTACGCCGAGGCCGACAAAGCGCATCTTAGTGATGTCAAAGCGCGCGAACTCGCCTACGAGATTGTCCGTCACGAAACCCTGCAAAAGACCCAGCAGATCGAGTTGCTAAAAGGCGAGAACCAACTACTGCAACTACAACAACGGATCGACCAGCAGGGCGCGCAGAACACGCGGTTATTGATGCTGCTGCTTGGGCTACTGGTGGCGGGGATCAGCTACTGGGCCTACAAGGTCAAGAGCGTGCAGATGTCGTTGCGTCGCTTTGCCGAAACCGATTCGCTCACCGGTATCAGCAACCGCCACCACTTCACCCAGCAGTCCGGCAAAGCGCTCGCGCAGAGCGCGCAGAGCGGCGAGGCGTGCGCGCTGGTCATGTTCGACCTCGATCACTTCAAGACGATCAACGACAGTTACGGCCACGACACCGGCGACTGGGTGCTGCAGCAGGTGGCAAAGACGTGCAAGGGCCTTTGCCGGCGGATTGACTACTTCGGTCGCCTCGGCGGAGAAGAGTTCGCGGTCCTGCTGCAGGGCATCGACCTGCAGGCCGCGACGCGTCTGGCCGAAGACTGCCGCGTGCGTTTGGCCCAGATCGACACCCGCGAAAGCGGTTATGCGTTCGTGGTCACGGCCAGCTTCGGCGTCACCGCGACGGCATTGTCCGGTTACACCCTCGCCAAGCTGTTGTCGGATGCGGACCAGATGCTCTACCGCGCCAAGCGCTCCGGCCGCAACCGCGTGCTCGCGTTCACGGGCGAGCCGGTAAGCGCACCGCTGTTGCATGTCGTGCCGCGCGGTGGTGGGGCCTCGCCAGGGGGGGCTGGGTCGCTTGGGGGCGATGCCGCGGAGAGCCTGGGCTCCTGAAGCGGTCGTACCGTGGGTTGTCGGAAGTCCCACCAACGTGCGCCGGTCCGTGACACAGAAACCCGCCTGAGGTTGCCAAAAAAATAGACCAAGCAACACAGGGTCCGCCGAGATCGATGGCGCTGGTTGTGCGCTCCGCCAAAGTAGAGCCGAGCCCGCCGGCGTAGGAATTACTGCGAGATGCAGCGCCGGCGTGATTCGCCATTCCCAACCTATTCCTCGTCGTTGCTGCGTCGACCACCCTGGGCGTCACACCCACGGTCTATGATTCCGCCATGTCAAAACTCCTGCTCAACCTGCGCAACGTCCTCGAGGATGAAGCCGATGACGTGCGTGCACTGTTGCAGAGGCACCGCATCGAGTTCTACGAGACCCAGCCCAGCCGCTGGGGCATCTCCTATGGCGGCATCTGGGTCAGCGACGACGGCGATGTCGCTGAGGCGAAGCGGTTGATGGCCGAGTACCAGGGGCAGCGTCAAGCCCGCGTCCGCGCCGAAACCGAGGCCGCGCGCCGCGATGGCACGGCGGAGACGTTCGGTACCGTGTTGCGCGAGCAGCCGGGTCGCGTCGCGCTGACGGCATTGGCGATCCTGGTGCTGCTGGGACTGGTCGCGCTGCCTGTTGTGTTGCTCCGGCAGTAGGGCCTGCACCATGGACGACCCGCAAATCCTGGTCGCTTGCCCGCATTGCGACGCGATGAACCGCCTGCCGCGAGCGGGCCTCAGACAGGGCCCAACCTGCGGCCGCTGTCACCGGCCAGTGTTCGCCGGCAAGCCAATCGCGCTGGCGTCGGCAGATTTCGACCGGCATGCGTTACGCAGCGAGCTACCGCTGCTGATGGATTTCTGGGCGCCCTGGTGCGGGCCGTGCCGAACCATGGCGCCGCAGTTCGAGCGCGCCGCCGCGGCGCTGGAACCGCAGGTGCGCTTGGCCAAGGTCGACACGGAGGCCGAACCCACGCTTGCAGCTCGGTTCGATATTCGCAGCATTCCCACACTGGTGCTGATGCAGGCTGGGCGCGAGCTCGCGCGGCAGTCAGGCGCGCTGCCTGCCGAACAGATCGTGGCCTGGGCGCGCGCGCAACTACCCGCGAGCTGAGGGTCAAAAGCCGGAGCCGCGCCGGCAGTGCAGTACCCCGCGCCGACGCGACGACCCCGCGTTAACGAGCCTGCGGCTATGACTGCGGTGAACGTCCCGCTGGGATGACCGCAGCGTCGGATTCGGTCCGATGCAGGAGATCGCAATGCGCACGACCGAACTTTTGCTGACCGGTGCCTTGGTGATGGCGCTCGGCTTGACGGGCTGCAACAAACGCAGCACCGACGACACCCTCAACGACCCCGCGCCCGAGCCAACCGCGGTAACGGCGCCGGCCGCGCCCACTACGCAGCCCATCACACCAGCCCCTGCATCAGCCCCGGGCGCGCTGATCGTCGCCACTGCTGGCGCGGCCAGCCCGTATCTGGCCAACGCGGCCGGCAACGCCCTGTACATGCTTGAAGGCGACACCGACGGCAGCAAATGCACCGGCGCCTGTCTCGAAGCCTGGCCCCCCGTGCTGGCCACCGATGGGATGCCGGGCGCGGGGGCGGACCTCCAGCCGACCCTGCTCGGTACGATCAAGCGCGCCGACGGTCCCCTCCAGGTCGCGTACAACCGGCACCCGCTGCACCGTTACGCCGCCGACACCGGCGCTGGCCGCACTGCCGGCCACGGCGTCGAGGATCAGTGGGGTCACTGGTACTTAGTCAATCCGCAGGGCGAGCCTTTAGCACGCAAGTAGTCCGACTGAGGGGCTCGCGTGGACGGCCTGTGACAATGGCCCGTTTCCTCTCGCGAGGGCAGCTGCGCTACCGGCCCAGCAACGCCAGCACTGCGCGGGCGGCGTCTTCGGACGAGGCCGGGTTCTGGCCGGTCACCAAGTTGTCGTCGGTGATCGCATAGCGCTGCCAGTCGTCCTGCTTGGAATAACGCGCGCCATTCGCCTTGAGCATGTCCTCGACCAGGAAGGGCACGATCTCGGTCAAGCCGACGGCGGCTTCTTCGCTGTTGCTGAAACCCGTCACCGACTTGCCTTGCACCAGCGGTGTGCCATGCGAGCTCTTCGTGTGGCGAAACACTGCAGGCGCGTGGCAGACCGCGGCGACGGGCTTGCGGGCGGCGTACATGGTTTCAATCAAGCCGATCGAGTCGAGGTTTTCAGCAAGGTCCCACAACGGGCCGTGACCGCCCGGGTAGAACAGCGCATCGAACGGATCGCAGACCACGTCGGCGAGCTTATGGGTGGTTGCCAACGCCTTGCTAGCCTCCGTATCCGCGCGGAAGCGTGCGGTCGCTGCCGTTTGCGCGTCGGGCGCGTCGCTACTGGGATCCAGCGGTGGCTGACCACCGTGGGGCGAGGCCAGCACGATTTCGGCACCCGCGTCTTTGAACACGAAATACGGCGCGGCGAACTCCTCCAGCCAGAAACCGGTCTTTTTGCCGGTGTCACCTAGGCGATCATGCGAGGTCAGCACCATCAGGATTTTCATGGGTCGCTCCGTGCGGGGGCGTGCAAGGTAGCAACGCGGTCGCTAATCGCGTGTGATGCGAGGGGCACGTCGGCATTCAATCCGCCGATGCGAGGGCGGTGGTGGGAGTGTCATCGACCATAGAGCCGAACTCAGCTCGCTGCTCAGCGTGCATGAGGCTTGAAGCGCAGCGGGGCTACGCTTCACGGCGCGCGCCAAGGCGCAGAGCCGAGCTTTGCCCAATCGCGCGTGATGCGATCGGGCCGGGCGGCTCGATCCGTCAACCCGACGGCCACGTGGCGAACTGGGATGGACCGTAGCGCCTGGCTCCGGTCTGTTTGCGCTGCTTGCACCATGCTTGAAACGCAGGAGCACAGCTGCGCTCCACCGCACTCGCAGCCGCGTGGACCTTTCGCCGCTTGGTCGAAACGCCCGCTACGCCCTGGCGCTTTCCAGATGTGTCAGATACAGGCGCAGGTCGAACTCCAGCTGGTGGTAGTCCGCCTCCATGTGCGTGCACAGCTGGTAGAACGGCTTGTCGTGTTCGCGCTGTTTCAGGTGAGCCAGTTCGTGGACCACGATCATTTTCAGAAACGCCGCCGGCGCGTCGCGGAACACGGTCGCGATGCGGATTTCACGGCTGGCCTTGAGCTTGCTGCCCTGCACCCGCGAGACCGTCGTGTGCGTGCCCAATGCATGGCGTACCACGTGCAGCTTGTTGTCGTACACGACTTTGTTGAGGGGGTCGGCCGAACGCATGTGGCGCTGCTTCAGCGCCATGGTGTATTCGTACAACGCCGTGTCGGTGCGCACCGCGTGGCTCTCGCCGTAGCGGTCCAGCAGTACCTGGCCCAAGCGGTCCTGCGCGATCAGATCGCGCACGCGCGTCTGCACCTGCTCGTTGTAGCCGCTGAGGTATTTGAGAGGCGTCATGGGGCAACGATACGGCGAGCGGGCGCGTGCATGCCGGCGTGAGCCGAATCAGTACAACTTCAACGGGATCGCGTGGCGCGAAGTTGACGCGGCCATCTCGAGTTCGGCCATCGCGAGCGTGGTCTGACGGTAGGTTTCGCGCTCATCGCGGCAATAGGCACTGCCCATCGCGAACTTGCGGCAGATGCCTGGGCGCTGGTCGTAGATGCTGCAGCACATGCGCGTATGGTCGAGGGCGATGCACCAGCCGTCCTCGCCGCGTGCCATCACGTCCAGGCCTTTCGGATTGCGCTCCACCAGGTGGCGCGGTACGGCGTCCTCGGGCATCACCACCACCGTAAGGCGGCAGCACACGGCGTCGCAGGCCGTGCACGAGACGGTCGAGTCGACGATGCGGTCGTTAGGGTCGTCGTAGAGGTAGCTCATGCGCGAATCTCCAGCGCCGCGGGTGCGGCGGCGACTCGGCTATAGCTGAGCAGGCGGCCGCGGAAGGGCGCGACATCTGTCTCGTCGAAGCGGCTGCGTTGCTCAGTGACGTCATAGCCCTGCGCGGTGAGCGCGCGGGTGAAGGGGTTGCTGTTGCCGCGCCCGGGATCGGTGATCAGCACCTCGGCGTGGGGCTTCGCGTGGCGCAGCATCAGCGCCGCGAGCTGCGTCGCGTGGTCTCGCTCGTACAGGATGTCGCTGCCGATGATCAGGTCGAAGCGGCCCAGCTTGGCGTCCGGCACCTCCCACGGCAGGTCGTGGTATTTCACGGCGGGCAGGTCGTTGAGCGCGGCGTTGTGGTCGAGGAAAGACTGCGCCAGCGGGTGGTGATCGCTGGCGACGATGTCGGCGCCACGGCGTTGCAGCACCAGACTCGCCAGGCCCAGGCCGCAGCCGAGTTCGAGGATGCGTTTGCCGGCGACGTCGAACGTGCACATTGCCTCGGCCAGCACCCGTCCGGCCGGCCAGACCTGGCCGAACAAGCTCCACAACGACGAGGAAATACCGGCGCGTTCCGCGGCGCCATTCGGGTCGGCGAATTGCTGCTTGTCGCTGAGCGCGCGGATGCGGTAGTCGTGGCCGCCGAGACGGACAGTCAGATTGCGGGTGGTGTAGCCCGGCATGGGGCGCTCCCGTGGGGCGTCGCCAGCCTGGCGGATCGGCGCAGACCGGGGGTGACGCGAAGAAGGAAGCGAAGCGGCGACAGGGACAGCCGGGCGGGACGCGCCGCACGACGTGCGGCCCCGCCATGGTACGGCAATGGCTCGGCGGCGAGGGGAGCTGGTGGCGGCCGCATTCAGCGTGGACGTCGACTGGCGGGCTGGCTATGTACGACGCAACAAAGGGCCGGAGCGCAGTAGTGGCGACGGGGCCCACAGGACGACATCGCTTCGTTCGGCAGTCCGGACCGCCTGTTCATGCGGACGATGGCGGATCGGCTGAAGCGCTGTATGGCGACGGCGGCAAGGGGGGGGGGGCGCAACGCTGCGGCGCTAGCGGCTAAAGCGCCGACGGGTAGCTCGCAGTGGGAGGTGGCGCGCGCGGCGCCAACCAAGGCAGCATCCACTGGATCAGCGGGCCGATAGCGAGCGCGTACAGCACCGTACCTAAGCCGAGCTTGCCGCCGAGGCCAAACCCGGCCAGCAGCACGCTGCCTTCAATCAACGTGCGGACCAGCCGCACCGATCGGCCAGTGCGCCGCGCCAGCCCAGTCATCAGTCCGTCGCGCGGCCCGGGACCGAACTGCGTGCCGATGTAGGCAGCGGTGGCCAGGCCATTGAGCCCGATCCCAGCAATGAGCAGCGCCCACCTGGAAGCCAAGTCCAGGTCGGCCAAGCCATCGCCCACCAGCGACATCGACGCGTCGAACGTCAAGCCGATCAGCAGCGCGTTGCTGATCGTGCCCAGTCCTGGGCGTTGCCGGATCGGGATCCACGCCACCAGCACCGCAAAGCTCACCGCGACCGCAACCCGGCCCATCGGCCATCCGCCCTGCAGCGCGATGCCTTGGTGCAGCACGTCCCACGGCATCAAGCCCAGCTGCGACTGCAGCATCAACATCATCGACACGCCGTAGGCGATCAGGCCCAGGTACAGCTGCAGCAGACGGCGAAGCATGCGTGTCCCTCCAGATGGAGTCGTGTGGTGGGATTGGGGCGGTGATCGACGGCTGCGCGACGAAGTAATGGCTCAGAACCGCTCGCTCACCGGCAGGTAGCGCCATTCCGGCGCCGGCATCTTGCTCAGCGAGACCCGGCCGATGCGCAGGCGCTTGATCGCGACCACGTCCAGGCCAACCTGCGCGCACATGTGCCGCAGCTGGCCCGGTTCGACCGCCTTGATCGCGAAGCGCAGCCGCACCTCGTTCTGCCAGCTGACCTTGCACGCCGGCAGCATGCGACCCTGGTATTCCAGGCCGCGGGCAAGGCGGCTGAGCGTGTACGGCCCGGTCGCGCCGCTGATCTCGACCACGAATTCCTGTTCGATGCTGGCGAAATCCTCGGTTAATCGGCGCCAGACGCGGCCGTCCTGGCTCAGCACCACCAAGCCGCTGGCGTCGGTGTCGAGCGGCATCAGCGCGGTCAGGCGCTGGAAATGGCGCTGCAGCGGGCGGATGCCACTGATGTCGCCTTCGGCGCGCGTGGCCGGCGTAACCAGCGCCGGGGTCGCCTCGAATGCCACGTCGACCGGTTTGTGCAGCAGCATCGTCGCCGGCTCGGTCGCCTCCAGCTGCGCGTCGGGATCGACCTCGACGCGCTGTGTGGTGATCATTGTTTGCGGCTCTTCGACCACCACCCCGTCCACCGCCACCCAGCCGCCCCTGATGTACTGCTCGGCGTCCGCGCGCGAGCAGCGGACCAGCTCCGACACGTGCTTGGACAGGCGGATCGGTTCGGCTGCGGCGGGGTCGGGCTGAATGGTCATGGCAGGCAAAACATGTGAACGCGGGCGCACAGTGTAAAGATACCCACCCCGTCGCCCCGGATTCACGGGCGCGACCGCCACGCACAGGACTCCATGAAGACCCCCCACGGCCTGCAAGCGCTGATCGACGAAGGCGTGATCGACGAAGTGATGCGCCCGCTCAAGAGCGGCAAGGAGGCGGCCGTGTACGTGGTCCGCGCCGGCGACGATATCCGTTGCGCGAAGGTCTACAAGGACATGGCGCAGCGCAGCTTCAAACAGCGCGTGCAGTACCAGGAAGGCCGCAAGGTGCGGGGTAGCCGCGAGTCGCGCGCGATCGGCAAGGCGACCAAGTACGGCCGCAAGCAACAGGAGAGCGCCTGGAAGAACACCGAGGTCGACGCGCTGTACCAGCTGCGCGACGCCGGCGTGCGCGTACCCGAGCCGCACGGTTACTTCCATGGCGTGTTGGTGATGGAGCTGGTGGTCGATGCCGACGGCCATTCCGCGCCACGGTTAGGCGAGGTCGAGCTGTCACCGGAGCAGGCGCGCGGTTTCCACCGTTTTCTGGTGCGGCAGGTGGTCAAGATGTTGTGCGTCGGCCTGATTCACGGCGACCTGTCGGAATACAACGTGCTGGTCGCGCCCGACGGTCCGGTCATCATCGACCTGCCACAAGTGGTCAGCGCCGCTGGCAACAACGCCGCGCGCGCGATGCTGCTGCGGGACGTCAACAACCTGACAGCCAGCCTCGGCCGCTGGGCCCCGGAGCTGCTCGATACCTGGTACGCCGAGGAGATGTGGGCGCTGTTCGAAGTCGGCGCGCTGCATCCGGACAGCGAGTTGACCGGCGAGTTCGTCCACGACGAATCCACCGCCGACCTCGCTAGCATCCGCGAAGCGATCAACGACGCGCGCGATGAAGCCTTGATCCGCCAGCAGGGGCGCGAGGCCGCGGCCGAAGTCGATTGATGACTCGCATGAGGCCTGGTGGGGCGGCGTCTGTTGAAGCGAGTTTGAGAGCGTCTGAATAAGTTGAGTCCGTTCGTGGTGAGCTTGTCGAACCATGGTGGGAATCAAACGGACTGCGACACTTCGACGATCGGGCTTTCGACTTGTTCAGACCGTACACAGTCCCGGAAAACCCATGCTGGCCTTGAGACAAGCGACGGATCAGGACAGGGGCTTCTGCTGGCAGCTGCACAGGCAAACGATGCAGGACTACGTAGACGCGACGTGGGGCTGGAACGAGGCAGATCAGGCGCAAAGATTTGAGGCCTCTTTCGATCCTTCCAGTGCGCTGATCATCGAATCGGATGATCAGCCCATCGGCAGACTGGTCGTGGATCAAAGCGGCGCAGCGGTGAAGATCCTTTCGATCGAGATCTCGCCCGCGGAGCAAAACAAAGGGCATGGATCGGCCATCATTTCTTGGGTTATTGGGCACGCGGCCTGCAACCCCGTTGGGCTGCAGGTGCTGAAGATCAATCCGGCGAAAGCGCTGTATCAGCGACTAGGCTTTGTGGTGGTCGGCGAGACATCAACCCACTGGCAAATGGTGCGTGCGCCGTCTGCTTGAAAATTCAATCAATCCGACGCCGCCTGCGGCTCGGCTCAATTCAGTAACCCGGATCGCGATCCCTATGAAGCGCTTTTGGCCCCTGATCTTCGTTGCCGCGGGCTTCATCATTTTCTTCGGAGGATTCGCGTATGACCTTGCGTACGTAGGCATCCCTTATCAAGACCCGGCGCCTGGAATGGCGGCCCGTTATGATTCCCATGCAACCGTCGCATCGTGGATCTATCGCACCGGGGCGGTTCTGTCCCTTGTTGGCATCTTCGCGGCAATCGTCAAGGCCGTTCGACGGTTCAGGCGGCGAACACAGTCAGCGCGGGCTGCCTAACCATTCATTCAAACGCACCCACTTCGTTGCTGTAACCAAAGCGGTGCGTCCCGCCGCCGCGGTCACCGGCAACGGGACGTGCCGATTCAAGCCTGCCTCAGACCAGCGTCAGAGTGACGTCGACGTTGCCGCGGGTGGCGTTGGAATACGGACAAACCACGTGCGCCTTGTCGACCAGCGCCTGGGCCTGGGCTTCGTCCATACCGGGGAGCGCGATCTTGAGCTCGACTTCGATGCCGAAGCCGTTCGGGATTGGACCAATACCCACCAGCCCGGTGACGGACACGTCGGCGGGCAGCGCGATTTTTTCCTTGCCGGCGACGCTCTTCATCGCGCCGATGAAGCACGCGGCGTAGCCCGCCGCGAACAGCTGCTCGGGGTTGGTGCCGGCCGCGCCATCGCCGCCGAGCGACTGCGGTGTGGTCAGCTTGACGTCGAGCGCGTTGTCGGAGGAGACGGCCTGGCCGGCGCGACCGCCCGTGGCGGTGGCTTGGGCCTGGTACAGCACTTTTTCTAGTTTCATCTCGATCTCTCAGGAGGGGTGGGCAGTGGGTGACTACAAAACATGGGCACGCCTGCTGCATTTGACAACCGCCAGCGGGCGATCAGCGAGGGTGAGTCCTATGCGGCGCTAGCAGCATGCCCTGACCCGCGCGTTACCATGCCGCGCCCCCTTGCCGAGAAAATCACATGACCTTGTCCATGTACGACGCCTCCGTCCCCGTCATCAAGCAGATGCTGACCGGCCTATCCGACGTTCTGGCCAAGGCCGAGGCCCATGCGGTCGAGAAGAAGATCGAGCCCAATGCGCTGTTGCAGGCACGCCTGTCGCCTGACATGTTCCCGTTTACGCGGCAGGTGCAGATCGCCTGCGACTTCGGCAAGAGCATCCCTTCGCGTCTGGCTGGGGTTGACGTGCCCGCGTACGACGACAGCGAGCAGACGTTCGCCGAACTGCAGGCGCGCATTGCCAAGACCCTGGCGTTTATCGAAGGTATCGACCGGGTCGGCTTCGATGGCAGTGAAGCGCGGCCGATCCTGCTGCGTCCGGGCACCCCTAAGGAACGCAGCATCGGTGGTCAGGCGTACTTGCTGGCCTACGGCCTGCCGCAGTTCTTCTTCCACGTCACCACCGCCTACGCGCTGCTGCGCCACAACGGCGTCGGTATCGGCAAGAAGGACTACATGGGGGCGTACTGAGGGGTACTCGCCGGGACGCATCCGCTATGGTGTGCGCTCTGATCATTGTGATCGAAATGGCACGTTGGACGGCATAGCTGTTCGCCCGTCATTCCTGCGAACGCAGGAATCCAGCGCCTTCGCTCGCAATAACTCAAGGCGCTCGATCCCGCCCACGGGATGACGACCTCAAGACCGATGGTCAGGCTTGGCTGTAGTTACTGACACGAGCCAGCCGAACGCGCCTGAAGCCAAGCCACCGCGCCCAGTCCGGCGCGGCGGCCGCTGGCGTAGCACGCGGTCAATAGATAGCCACCGGTGGGCGCTTCCCAATCGAGCATCTCCCCGGCGACAAACACCCCCGGCACTGCGTCCAACATCAATGCTGCGTCGACGGCTTCCAGTCTGACTCCACCAGCGCTGCTGATCGCTTCGGCCAGCGGACGGGCGCGCTTAAGCACGAGTGGCAAACGCTTGATTGTCGACGCGAGCACCGCGGCAACTCCAAGCTCGGCCTTGTCGAGCACTTCGTACAGCAGCGCGGCCTTGGCGCCGGTAATGCTGGCCTGACGTCGTAGGTGCTCGCTGAGGCTGCGGCCGGCGCGCGGCTTGGCCAGCGCCTCGTGCAGGCGATCAAGGTCGCGACCGGGGGCGAGGTCGAGTTCCAGCAGCACTTCACCGTCGCGCGCGATCGCGTCGCGCAGCGTCGCCGACAATGCATACATCAGGCTGCCCTCGATGCCGGTGGCGGTGACCACGCATTCGCCCTGCAGCGCGTGTTCGACGCCGGCGGCATCGCGCCAATGGGCAATCACCGGCTTGAGCGGTGCGCCGGCATGGCGGCTGGCGAAGTGTTCGCTCCAACCGATGTCGAAGCCGCAGTTGGACGGTTCCAACGGCGCCAACTCGACACCGCGTGAGCGCAGCCACGGCTGCCATGCACCGTCGGAGCCAAGTTGTGGCCAACTGCCGCCACCGAGCGCAAGCACGACCGCGCCGGCGCGCACACGGCGTTCGCCTTCGGCTGTGGCAAACCGCAGTGCGCCGTCGTCGTCCCAGCCGAGCCATCGATGCTGCACGTGGAAGCGCACGCCATCCTCGCGCAAGCGTCGCACCCAGCCGCGCAATAGCGGTGCTGCCTTGCGGTCCAGTGGGAACACGCGGCCTGAAGTGCCGACGTAGGTCTCGATGCCGAAACCGCGTGCCCATGCGCGCAGGGCCTCGGCATCGAACGCGTCGAGCCAGCTTCCTACCTCGATCTCACGCGCGCCAAAGCGTCGGTCGAATGCCGGTCGGGGCTCGCTGTGGGTGAGATTCAGTCCGCCCTTGCCGGCGATCAGGAACTTGCGCCCGACCGAGCCCTTGCCCTCAAACAAATCGACATCGACGCCGGCGGCGCGCGCGACTTCAGCCGCCATCAGGCCGGCGGGGCCGCCGCCGATGATGACCAGCCCGGGAAGGTTTTCAGCAGTGTCGAACATGGTTTGGGGCAGCGTGCGGGGAGGGCATCGTGCGCTGGAACGGACGCGAGCTCAACGCCGGTGCGCTCACCGATGCGAGGATGGTCGGCTGCCGCCGTTGGCTCTATCCTCGCTGGGATCGCTCACGGAACAGACGACGCTGACGAAGCGCGTGACCACAGCAGAGCGACAGTGGGCACCGCAGTGCAACACCCGAACGTCCGCGCTGAGCACTCTGCGGCTCGGTCGTTACGCACCCCGACTTTCGACCCTGTTGCCGCCGTAGCGCGGCTGCTGTGATGCAGCGCGGTCCGGATGGCCGGACGGGGTGATGCAATGACATTGGTTGACTGGCGCTCGCTGCTGGCGGGGGCACTCCTGGTTTTGACTGCCTGGGTGCCGGCAGTTGAAGCCGCCGCGCCGCCCCAGAGTGCATCGGTCCTGCAGCCACAAATCGCACTGGCCTTGCAGGAGGAAGGCTTGGTCGGCGCCGTCTGGGCAACGGTCGACAGCGATGGCGCAATCCGCACCGGCGCGGCGGGACTGAGCAATGCCGCCACCGGCGAAGCGATGACGCCCGAACACAAGGTGCACGTCGGTTCGGTCGCAAAATTGATGATCTCGACAGGCGTACTGCAGTTGGTCAGCGCCGGGCGGGTCGACCTCGATGCGCCCGTCGGTCGCTACCTGCCGGCGCTGAAGTTCGCCAACCGTTGGCCAGCCCAGCCCGTGCGCGTGCGCCATCTGCTCGACCACACGGCCGGGCTCGACGATATGCGCCTGTGGCAGTTGTTCAGCACCCAGCCTACGCCCGACACGCCGTTGCTCGCGGCCTTCAGTCGCGATCCCTCGGTGCTTGAAATCCGCAGCCGCCCGGGCAGCCGTTTCTCATACTCGAACATGAGCTACACCGTGGCGGCGATGGTGATCGAGGCGGTTACACACGAGCGCTACGAGGCCTGGCTCGACCGCGAACTACTGCAGCCACTTGGGATGCGCGACAGCACGTTCGCGTTCACCACCCAGCAAGCCGCGCAGGCCGATGCGCGGCTGGCGTGGGGGCATCTGGACACCACCACGCCGGCACCGGCACTGCCGGTGTACCTGCGGCCCGCGGGACAATTCACCACCACCGCGCATGATCTGGGGCGGTTCGCGACGTTCCTGTTGGGCGACGGCCGCATCGATGGCCGCACGCTCGTGCAGCCCGCACTGTTGCGGGCGATGGGGCGTGCGACCACCACAGAAGCCGCCCGCGCCGGCCTGCAGGTCGGTTACGGGTTGGGTCTTGCGCGTCGCGATCGCCACGGCGCGGTCGGGCTGTGCCACAGCGGTGACGTGGTCGGGTTCCACGCGATGCTGTGCCTGGTGCCCGAGCGGCCCGACGCGTTGCCGAGCAAGGCGTTTGTGATCGTCACCAATACCGACTGCGATGGGCTCAACTGCGGCCGCCTGGATGCGCTCATGGTGCGTGCTCTCGCCCTCGCCCCGGTGCCCCCGACACCACCGGCGCAGGCGTCGCGCGATGTCGGCGATTGGCAGGGCCGTTACGTGCCCGCGCCGAATCGCTTCGCATCGTTTCAGTACCTCGATTTTCTGTTCGACAGCCCGCAGGTGACGTGGGACGGCGCGGCGTTGCAGCTCTCGCCCGTGCAAGGTCCGGTGCGCACGCTGACGCCGGCCGGCGGCAGGCACTTCAGCGCCAACGAGCGCACCACTGCCTCGCACGTGCTGTTGCAAGGCGAGGGTGGCGAACGCCTGATCAGCGACGGTCTGCGCACCTATCGCCAAGTGCACGCCGCGCAGTACTGGCTGCTGGCAGCAAGTCTCGCACTGGGTCTGCTCGGTCTGCTGTGGTTTCTGCTGGTCGTGTCGACGCGCGCGTTGATGCGCCGCGAACCCATCGGCGTGCCAGGCGTGATCGCGGTGGCGACGTTGTTGCTGCCGGTGCCGTTATTCCTGTTGCAGTCCTACACCCAGCTCGGCGACCGCACGGTGGCCAGCCTGGCGCTGTATGCCGCCACCGCACTGCTGGCGCCGCTGATGCTGTGGCAGGTGTGGCGCAGTTGGCGTCGCCGAGAAGGCCTCGCGGCAGGGCGCGCGAATCTGGTCGCCGCGTTGCTGGTGCTGCAGTGGTGCGCGGTGCTGGCAGCCTGGGGGATGTTGCCGTTCGCGTTGTGGCATTGAGCTTGGCTTCGGCGCAGCGCTTGATGCGCGACAATGCTGGCTTCGCGACCCTGTCGCACTGGCGCCGACGTCCATGCTGATTGCCCTCACCCGCGACGTAAGCCCGAGCCTCGCCGGCTGCGAACTCACCCACGTCGTGCGCTCGCCGATCGATGTGGTGCTGGCCGCCACCCAGCACCGCGGATACCAGCGCGCGCTTGCGGCGCTGGGCTGCCGCGTGCTGACGCTGGAGGCCGAGCCAGCGCTGCCCGATGCGGTGTTCGTCGAGGACGTGGCGGTGGTGCTGGACGAGGTCGCGGTGATGACGCGCACCGGCGCGGTATCCCGCCGCGACGAAGGCGCCTCGGTCGCCGAAGTGCTGGGCCGTTACCGTTCACTGCGCGCCATTCAGGCGCCCGGCACGCTCGACGGCGGCGACGTGCTGCGCATCGGCCGCACGCTGTACGTAGGCGAGTCCGGGCGCAGCAATGCCGACGGCGTGGCGCAACTGCGCGCGTTGATTGGGGAATTTGGCTATGAAGTGCGCACGGTGCCGCTCCGCGACTGCCTGCACCTCAAATCCGCGGTGACGGCCGTCAGCGACGACACCGTGCTGCTACAACCGGCCTGGGTCGACCGCGCATCGTTCGACGGTTTCCACATCATCGAGGTCGATCCACAGGAAGAACACGCGGCCAACGTCGTGCGCATCGGCCGTCACGTGGTGATGCCGGCCTGCTTCCCGCGCACGCGCCAGCGCCTACTCGATGCGGGCGTTGAGGTGACGACTGTCGATGTGTCGGAGTTGCAGAAGGCCGAGGGCGCCGTGACTTGCTGCAGCCTGCTGTTCGCTGCGCACGAAGCGTAGCGAGGACCAGCCAAGTACGGTGACTCAAGTAGCGCCGCGCAGTTCTGGCGCCGCTGCGGAGGCGGTTCTTGCTTCGCGTACTGCGGTTTGCCCCGGTTGCCCGCACTGCCGGCCGGTGGCGTTCGAGCAGGCAGCCCCCTAAGCTCGGCACAGTCCTGAACGGAGGTGCGCCATGAGTTGGTTGGGAATCGTATTGGTAGTGGTCGGTATCTTTTTCGCCTTAAAGGTCGCGGGTGTCGCGATGAAACTCGTGATGTGGGCATTGGTGCTGTTTGGCGCGTACTGGTTCCTCGCCCCGCATCTAGGGATGCCCGCGCCGTTCTAACCCTAGCCTGGGGTGAACCGACGTCGGCTTTCAGCAACGAAGCTGATTGAGCCCGGGGCCATCGCGCGAGCCTCTCCCAGGTTGGGTTGCGCACTCCGTGCGACTTCGCGCTACCGCCGAGCCGCTAGCCGATAATGCGTGGCATGAGCCTGCCCGTCTTGATCCTTAATATCGCCGCCTACCAGTTCGTCGAAATCGACGACCCCGACACCGTGGCGGCGCGCCTGCGCGAGTGGGCCGAGGCTGGCGATTTGCGCGGCACGGTGCTGGTGGCGGGCGAGGGCATCAACCTGTTCCTGGCCGGTGGCGACGCGGTGGTGCACGCGTTCCTCGATGCCCTGCGCGGCGATGCGCGCTTTGCCGCGATCGCGGTCAAGACCAGCCGCAGCCGCACTCAGCCGTTTGCGCGGCTCAAGGTCAAGGTCAAACCGGAGATTATTGCGTTCCGCCGCGATGACACCGCGCCGTTGGCCCGGCGTGCACCGGCGGTGCCGCCGGACGTGCTGGCGCGTTGGATCGCCCAAGGCGTCGACGACAGCGGCCGCCGGCTGGTGCTGTTGGACACGCGCAACCGCGAGGAAGTGGGGCACGGCACATTTGCTGGCGCGTTGGTCTTGCCGATCGACAACTTCACCGAGCTGCCAGACGCACTCGCGCCGCACCGCGATTCGCTCGCCGACGCCACCGTGGTCAGTTTCTGCACCGGCGGCATCCGCTGCGAAAAGGCCGCGTTGTGGATGCAGGCCGACGGCATGGACAACGTGCTGCAGCTCGACGGCGGCATCCTGGGCTACTTCGAGCATGTCGGCGGTTTTGGCTATGAGGGCCGTTGCTTCGTGTTCGATGAACGCATCGCGCTCGATGCGCAGCTGGAGCCGCTGGTCGACGCGGCGTCGTAACGGAAGTCTCGTGCCACCAGCGGTGAGTGCCGTTTCGCGCACGACCAGCGCCGACTATCGCTTGGTGCGCGCGGCGGGCGTGCAAATGCCGGGCTGCGAGCCGCCCGATCTGAGTTTGTAGACCGACGACCAGCCCGGGCCAGGTAACGACTCGCGACCGCAGCGGGCCGCATTCGGATCAAACGCTCCGCGCAACGGTATTTTGGCCTCGCTTAGTGCGGCTTGACGGCCAGCAACTCCACCTCGAACACCAGCGAGCCGTGCGGCGGAATCACACCGCCCGCCCCCTGGCGACCATAGCCGTACTCGGGCGGGATCATCAGCACGCGCTTGCCGCCGACACGCATACCGGCGACGCCTTCGTCCCAGCCGCGGATAACGCGGCCGGCGCCGAGCAGGAAGGTCAGCGGTTCGCCCCGGTCGACCGAACTGTCGAATTTCGTTCCGCGCTGCTTCGGCGCTTTCTCGTCGTACAGCCAGCCCGTGTAGTGCACGGTCACGTCGGAGCCCGCAGAGGCTACCGCGCCGTCGCCGTTGCGCTCATCAATACGCAGCAGCTCGGCGACGCGGCCACCCGGCGGCGGTCCTGGGTCGGCGCATGCAGCCAATAGTGCTAATCCCAGGGTCGCTGTGGCGAGACGCAAGATCCAGTGATGCATGGTGGTTCCGGGGTGCGGCATGAGATTCGGCAAGCGTAGGGCTTTCCTGCGTGTCCTGGTGCGCAACCTTGCTGCTGAATCGCTGGCTGCGGTTGTTGTCCTAAGGACGACTCGTCGATGGCGCAATGTCGAGGCTGGCAGCGACCCCTCCACCACTGCATGCGGCTGTTCAAGCAACGTTGCTAGAAACCACCCGGCCAGCGGCAATTGCGTACGTAGGTGCTCCGATAGGGAGGCTCTCCTACGTGGGGCCCGCTGCCTGCGCCCTGCCAGCCGCTGATGGCGACAACGTACCCAGCAGCTGTTGCAGTGCACCGATGTCGGCGGGTTTGCTGAAGTGATGGTTGAAGCCGGCCGCCCGCGTGCGCTGCTGGTCCTGTGCTTGGCTCCAGCCAGTGACGGCGACCAGCGTGGTCTCGCGGTTGCGTGGGTCCTGGCGCAGCCGCCGCGCTACTTCGTAGCCGTCCATTCCGGACATGCCGATGTCGAGCAATACCGCATCGGGCTGGAACCGGGCCGCGGCTTCGAGCGCGCCCTGGCCGCTGAATTCGACCTCGTGCTCGATGCCGAGCAGCTCCAGCACCATTCCCATGGACTTGGCAGCGTCCACGTTGTCGTCCACCACGAGCACGCGCAGGCCAGCTGATGGAGCTGGCACCCTGTCCGCATCCAAACGCGCCATGGAAACGGACTGTCCCTGCGTCACCGCGGTCGCCAGCGGCAGGCGCACCACGAACTCGGAGCCTTTGCCGAAGCCGTCGCTGCGGGCGGTCACTGTGCCGCCGTGCATCTCGACCAAGCTGCGCACCAGCGTGAGGCCGATGCCGAGCCCGTCCTGCGCCCGATGCGCCTCTCGCCGCCCTTGCGTGAACAGCTCGAACACGTGCGGCAACATCTCCGGCTCGATGCCGATGCCGCGGTCGCGCACCGACAGCACGACTTCGTCGCCGTCATGGCGGGTGGCGAGGGTGATCTGCCCGTTGGGGGTCGCGTACTTGGCGGCGTTGTTGAGCAGGTTGCCGAAGACCTGGGCAATCCGCACAGGGTCCGCGTGCACGATGAGTGGCCGGTCCGCCAGCTGCAGCTCCAGGCGATGCTGGCCGGCCTCGATCAGGGGCCTGCTGAGATCGACAGCGTTACGCAGCACCGTGGCAATCTCCACGCGCTCGCGGCGCAACTCGATCGTGCCGCGCGACAATCGCGATACTTCGACCAGGTCGTCCACCAGCCGCACCATGTGATCGACTTGGCGCTTCATCATCGCGCGCAGGTTTTCCTCCTGGCCCGGAATTTCGCGGGCGGTGCCGAGCAGGTGCAGCGCGTTGCGAATCGGCGCGAGCGGGTTGCGCAACTCGTGGCCAAGCATCGCCAGAAATTCGTCTTTGCGACGTGCGGTTTCGGACAGCGCGTCGCGCGCGCGCTCGAGGTCTTCCAGATGGGTGCGGATCTGGTACTGACGTTCGCGCGCACGCAGCGCGCTGCGAACGGTACTCACGAGCGCCGCCAGCCGAAGGGGACGCTCAAGCACGGTAACGTTGCCCAACTGGGCGATCGCGTCGCCGACTTGTTGCGAGTCGGCGCCACTGCGCGTAAGCACGAGTACTGGCAAGTCGGACCAGCGCGGTTGCAGCTCCACAGCCTGGATCAGCGTTGCCTGCGCGCCGTGGGCGAGCGATTCCTCGGCTACCAGTACGGCGGCCGCGCCGAGCGCCAACTCGGCCGCCAGCATTGGCGGGCCGTCGCAGATCACGGCGGTAATTCCGTTTTTCTGGAGGATGTCCGCAGTCAGCGCGGCATCGCGCTGGGTGGGCAGTAACAGCAGGACGCGGCTGGGATACGGCGCCAGCTCGGGGGGGTGGTTCACGGCAATGACACGCGTGGGGTCTCGGTGCGTTCGTGCGGCACACCGGTCAGGACGCCCCGAAACTCCCGCAGTGGCTGGCCAATGGTGATCCCGTGGCTGCCCATCGACAGCTCGCGGATCGTGCGCTCATGGGCGCCGGTCCGCTTCTTGAGGACGGAAATCGCCTGGCGCACTTCACCGCAGGCCTCGAAGTAGCGGAACAGGATCACGCCATCGGCGAGGTAGCTGACATCGATGGTGCTGGACATCTCGCCGATGAGGCCCTGCTGGGCGCTGACCAGCAATGTCACCACGCCCAGCTGCCCCAGGTAGGCGAGCAGCTCGTGCATCTGCACGATCATGAAGCGTTCCTCGGGCATCGCGTTGAGGTAGCCGTTGAGGCTGTCGATCACGATGACTCGTGCCCCATCGACTTCGG